>CAWABQ010000017.1:0-39152 GCA_963780265.1 Candidatus Bathyarchaeota archaeon | reverse complement strand
CGACATACTCTTCGTATTAGTCTCCGGAATGACCGCAGCATTTGCCCTACTAGTTGTGAGGGAAGACAGGAAAGGGGCTCAGTCTCTAACCCATCTGAGACTGCGGCTTCGCACCGTGCACTTCGGTTTCTTTCTTGCAATTCTCCTATGGTTCATAGGCGAAGTCACATGGTTAGTCTACGAGGTGATTCTGGGGGTTCTGATACCCTACCCATCAATTGCTGACGTCTTCTACCTAGCTGGGTATATTCCCGCCTTTGTCTCGATTCTTGGCTTCATGCGGATCTTTCAAAAGCTCGTCACACCTTTGAAAAAGATCGCTTCCTTGCTCGTTGGTCTGCTTATCTTAGGAGTGACGGCTGTTTTCCTTCTAACTCCGCTCTCCATGTCATCATCGCCTGTTTTTGTTAAAGCGTTTGATCTGGCGTATCCGGTCTTGGACGTGGTATTGATGGCATTGGTGACGACGCGGCTAATCGCGTTCATCGGGACTTCCCTTGGCAGGCCTTGGACTTGGATTTTCTGTGGGTTACTCTTGTACTCATTTGCGGACATAATGTTCAGTTGGGGGAGCCTGGCGGGCTGGTATTACTCGGGCCATCCGATTGAGCTGTTTTGGCTGTACGGGTACCTAGCATTAGTTGTAGGTTTCAACCGACAAAGAAAACAATTCTCTGAACCCACCGCCTGAGTTTTTTGGAAGCCCGAATCGATGGAATAGTCGGTCAGTTTTTTCTGGGGGGGGGGTCTAATGGTCCGGGCGGCCGAATTTGAACCGCCGTTTTAGTGTGTGTGGGTCTAGTGGTGCGGGAAACCGAATTTGAACCGTGCTATCGGTTTGTGTGGGCGTTAGCTTGCGAATGAAAGTTTAATTGTCTGCGTCGGCGTCCAGTCGCATCTAGAAGGCTTGTAGTTTGTCTAGTGCGCGTGAGAAGAGGCGTAAGCGTGAGGCGCCGATGCCGGCGGCGAGCGCAGGCTTGCTCCGGTTCTTTGAGGAGGAGACTCCGGGGGTTAAGGTTCGGCCGGAAGTTGTGGTAATGTTCTCCATCGGCCTCGTCGCGGTAAGCCTCTTCATGTACCTGACTTTCAAGTAACCGCTTTAAAGTCCAGCAGTTTCGTTTGGGCTAGGGTTGGGAGTGGGCTGGCTTTGATGCCCAGTTTGCGTTCTATTATGGTTGGTAGTATGTCGGTGTATCCGGTGAAGACGTAAACCCTCTTCGGGTTGACGCTGCTGACGAACTGCATCAACTGCCCATAGTCCGCGTGGCTGCTTAGGGGGAAAGCGGCGTAATGGCGGAAGGCCATTCGCAGCGCCCAACCGGTGGCCACGGCACGCGAGGCATTACGGGGCGTCCGCTCCGACCCGGTGGTAACGAAAATGCAACCGCCCGCCTTCAACTCGTCTTTACCGGCTGCGGTGGACGAGTCCAAGTAATTGAGTGGGAGGCCGTTCTCGTCGTGGGCGTTGTTGGCGCGGGCTATGCCTGGGCTGCAAATGACTGGAACGTTTGTGTACACGTTGAATAGGCGAACTAGGTCTTGGGGTTTCCCTGAGGAGTATACTTGGAAGGTGGGAATCTTCCCGTCCTTTAGCTCAGTCGTAGTCCACCTTATGATGTCGGCGTAGATCGTGTTTCTTTTGGGGAAGTTGTAGGACGGGTGGCCGTATGTTGCTTCAATAATCAAGTAGTCGCATGGCTCAACCTGCGCCGCCTGCGTGGTTAACGTATCCACGCAGTTAATGTCCCCCGTGTATACCGCAGTGTATTCGGGCGTTAGAACTTCGAATTGGCATGAGCCCAGCATGTGGCCAGCATTAAGCACCCGGACCTCAGCACCGTCAACCGAAATCCTCTCCCCAACCTTCAGGGTCTGGCAGTTTTTGACTTGGCGTTTTTGGAGTGATTCGTAGATTCGAAGCGTTTCAGGTGTGGAGTGTTTCTTTGCGGGCGTGGTGAAGCCGTAGGTGTGGTCGGAGTGTGCGTGGGTTATGAACACATCCCAATCTTCTCCCAACGGCCTGCCGGAGGTGGGGTCAAGGACCAAACGGGAGGTTCCGGTGTCAAAGCTTATTCCGTTGGCCCATCCGATTCTTTCTTGTCGCAAGGAACGGTTCGCTCTTAACTCAACGCTGTCCTGTTTCCTGTGCTAATGCAAACTGACCGTACTTAACGGTTAGAAGTTCCCGTTTGGTGAGCCTACGTTTCATCACCTTCCGGGGGGTAGGTGAAACGATTGCGCTGTTTCCGAGCGGGTCCTTGATCACAAGCCTGAACCGGGGCTTCGAGTCCCTGGCTAGGCGGATTTGTTTCAGCATCCTCTCGCCCTTTGCGAGACGTTTTCCCTTCGCCGTTGACAGCATGAAGGTTAACGCGTCCTCAATCCTCCCTAGGATGCCTTCAACGTTTGAAATGTAACCTTCACTATACGGACCAGGCGTGATGGTCGCCTTGAATTCTGGTACGCTTACAGTGGCCGTCCCAGATTTTATGACCCGCATTTTCAAGTCCTCAACCGAACTAATCTTGGCGGTTAGGTGGATGGGTTCGCGTTCTCTAGTGTGATTATGTCCGTATGCCTATAGCCGCATGTCTGGCAGGTGAGTACGCTCAATAGGACGGAACCAAAATGTTCCACCTCATATTCCGTCTGGCTCGCTAGCATGGATTCGGTGTCACAGCTAGGACACCGCAGGTGGGCGGTGCCTGCATCGAGGGGGGTGGTCAAGGCCAACTTCCCTTCCGTGCACACCGGTTCCATAAGAAGCTTGAAGGAGGCTCCGCCACCTGTACTCGCCTCCGGTGGATTAGTTTAATGAAACGAGCTCAAACCTATTCTGATGGCCTTGGCGAAGTACTAAGGTTGAACCCTAAACCCAAGGCTTTCTGGGTCTTCCCGTAACCCTAGCACCTGCAAACTAGGGTACTTGCCCGATTCTCGCCCGAGGCTCCAACGAACATCGTCAACAGCTCGTTGATGTGGAAGCTCGTTTGGGAATGCCTGCATGGTGCAGCGTTTTGTTTTGCGAGTTGCGGAGAGGGTTCCGCAAGACCTTTTTGGAGTGATCTCTTTTTCCAAAAAAAGGGAAAGCTCTCCATGACCATAGATGCCGCATTTACCCACTTCCCCTCCCTCATCACCAACCGATTGCACCTACGCCAAATTCAGCCAACGGATGCAGAAGCATTCTTTGCGATCAAGTCTGACCTGGAGGTGACGAGGTGCTATGGGCAGGAGCCTCATCAGTCGATCGACGACACCCATGCGTGGATTCAACGACTCCAGGCTTCTTATTATCGGCGCGAAGCCCTCTTCTGGTGTCTTACGCTCAAAGGCGAAAGCAGCGTCGTGGGCTCATGTACTTTCTGGAATTTCGGTGCTGGTTTTCATTGTGCCGAAATTGGTTATGAACTCCACGGTGCTTATTGGCGACAGGGCATTATGGCCGAAGCGATCTCAGCGATCCTGACATACGGGTTTACCGAGCTTGGATTGCATCGGATTGAAGCAAACCCATTGGCTGAAAATACGGCTTCCAAGGGTCTCTTACTCAAGCTTGGCTTCACGTATGAAGGCAATTTGCGCCAGCGCCACTTCTTCCGCGACCATTTTGAAGACCAACTGTATTTTGGAATGCTTAAAGAGGAATGGCTGAAATCCTGAACAAACGAACTAACCAAACCATCAGCAAACATCCACTCGTCCCACCCATAAGTGAAGAATAGGCGAACTTCAAAGGATACTTATCGCATGTTCGCCCGAGGTTCCATCAACTCTCTTTCCTGTCCTGGCTAACGGTATAGGGCTTGGATTTGGGGGAAAATTGGGCCAAAGTAGATAATGCTTTGAACCATAGGATTAGGGGATGGTGGGACATGACGGAGATGATGCTGCAGGCTGCAGCCGTGTTTTCTTTCGCGAACATTCTGCTTCTAATCGGCCTGATTGCTGTGTACGCTAATGGGTTCAGGAAGATTAAGGCCTCGTTTACTGCGGGGTTACTCTTTTTCGCTGG
This sequence comes from Candidatus Bathyarchaeota archaeon, assembly GCA_963780265.1. Classification (GTDB taxonomy): domain Archaea; phylum Thermoproteota; class Bathyarchaeia; order 40CM-2-53-6; family 40CM-2-53-6; genus FEN-987. The sequence continues at coordinate 35,137 of CAWABQ010000017.1, read as the reverse complement.
GGTCTTCCTGCTGCAGAACTTGTTAGCTTTCTATTCGTACGTTGCGATGTTCATGTACTATGCGTCGGATGTGGAGATGCTTGTGATGGCGATTACGGTTGCGCAGACCGCGGGGTTAGCGGTGCTGCTGTGGATGAGCCTCCGCTAACATAACTTGTGGGAAGATGGTTGAGAAAGATGGCTCAGAAGGTGGTTAAGAGTGATGAGGAGTGGAAGCGGCAGCTGACCCCGGAACAGTTTCATGTCACTCGGAAGAAGGGAACCGAGCGGGCCTACTCGGGCGCATACTGGGAAAACCATGAGCCCGGCGTCTACCAGTGCGTCTGTTGCGGCAACACCCTCTTCAGTTCCGAGACGAAGTTTGATTCTGGAACCGGATGGCCAAGCTTCACCGCACCCATAGACCAGAACAACGTGAAGGCAGAGACTGATACGGGCTTCTTCATGAGACGGACCGAAGTCCTATGCAGCCAGTGTGAAGCCCACCTCGGCCACGTCTTCAACGACGGCCCCGCACCAACCGGCCTCCGCTACTGCATCAACTCCGCATCCCTCAAATTCACCAGGAAATGAAACTCTACCCCGACTGATCGAAGCCAATGGTGTGCGCACACACACGAAAACTAGAGCGGAATCCCCTGTGGACGGAGAATGCATTCTGACAGTCGTGGAGTTTTATTGGAGAAAGCAGAGTTCACATACCACAAATAGCGTCATGTCTTAAATATGGCCCACGAAATAATCTTCGAAGGATTCCGCCCAAGGCGTCTTGCTAGGTTTTGATTGATCAACGATGGAAAAGAATAGTCCAAGCAAACCGTACAGCCATCCCGAAGTCCTTGTCGAAACTGACTGGGTCAGCCAACATCTGAAAGATGATACAGTTCGTATCGCCGAAGTCGATTACGACCCGACCGCGAACTACAATCTCGGCCACATACCGGGCGCAGTACTCTTCGATTGGAAGAGGGACATGAGCGACCCTGTAGACCGGGACATACTAACCAAACAGCAATTAGAAGACTTACTGTCGCAATCTGGTGTCACAAAGGATACGCTCCTAGTTCTCTATGGGGATTTCGACAACTGGTTCGCAGCCTTCGCCTTCTGGATTCTGAAATACTACGGGGTCGAGAAGAAAGTTGTTTTGATGAACGGTGGCCGGAAAAAATGGCTCGCAGAAAGCAAAGAAGTGACAAAGGAAGTGCCTTCCGTTGCGAAAACCAGCTTCAAGGCGAAGCCACCGAATGAAAATATCCGAGCATACCTTGATTACGTGAAGAGGTCGCTGAATAAATCCAAGAAAGTCTTCGTAGATGTCAGGAACCCAGAGGAATTCACGGGCGAGATGACGGCAGCACCCGAATACCCCAATGAACATGTCCAGCGCGGAGGCCACATTCCTGGCGCAGTAAACGTACCCTGGTCGCAAGCCGTCAAGGAAGATGGAACGTTCAAGTCCGCAGAAGAACTACGCAAATTGTATCAGGGCAGAGGCGTGACCCCAGACAAGGAAGTCCTGACCTACTGCAGAATTGGCGAGAGGGCATCAGTCACCTGGTTCGTGCTGAAATATCTCCTAGGTTATCCAGACGTGAAGAACTACGATGGGTCATGGACAGAATGGGGCAACATGGTGCGCACCCCAATTGAGAAACCCTATCGACCCACTATCTCCCACTATCCCTCCCACCCAAATCCCGTCTAGATACCCTATTACATGGGCACACGACCCGACCGTGCACTACTGCAAGGCTCTTTTCAGAGCGACCTTTAACCAATCAATGATTCGAAGCTATCTTTCCAGCCCAAGTATGAGTGTGGTTAAGGTGTGCTGGTGCGCGCGCATGTGGCCGAAGAATCAAGTAGTGTTGTCTTTGCTTGGGGGTCTCTCGGTAGAAGCGTTCACCATTAAACGACGCACAACGCGGCGCTAGTCAATCAGCTCAGTAGTTTAAGGAATTCTTCTTTCGTCAGGCCGGCCTCTTCGATAATACGTAATAGTGTTCCTCTTCGAATTTCGTTGTGACGCGGAACAGTAAGCGACTTACCACTCGCTGATTCGAGTACGATGTGGCTGCCGCGTTGTCTTACGGGTTGAAAACCCACTTTGGAAAGTGCTTTGATCACATCACGCCAAGATAGAATCGGGAGCCTAGGCTGAGACGACAACCTCTTCTACTCTCTGGCCAGCGAACTTGCTGGCTCGGTGCTCAAGCAGAAGTTCAATCGCTTCCTTGATATTGGCGAGGGCCTCTTCGCGGGTCCTGCCTTGACTAATGGCCCCTGGCAGTTCAACACATTGGACCACATACCAACCTTCCTCTTCTTCCAGTGCGACATGATATGTTTGCGCACCCATCATGACTCCCTCTACTTCTACTGCGACAAACCGTCCTAAAGGCTTAGCCATGTGTCTGACAGAGAAGCAGGAGAACTATCGCTTTCGTACGTTGCTTTCAGTTAAGGCAGAGTTTCATTTCCTGCTGAATTTTAGCGAGGCGGAGTTGATGCAGTAGCGGAAGACGGGACACTCATGCGACGGTGACTTGGACGGTGGAGTATCCTGAGGCGCCGTCGGGGAAGGGTTGTGTTTCGGTTGGGTCTTGTAGTTGGCCTTTGGCGTCGGTTGCTCTTACCATAATGCTGGCGGTGCCGGCGGTTGTGGGGGTCCACTGGTAGGCCCATAGGACCCATGCGTAGGGTGAGCGCGGCGGCTTTAGGGTGGCTTCGTTCCACGAGTTCCCGCCATCAACGCTCACCTCAACCTTACTGATACCCCTGTCCCCGGCGAATGCCACGCCTGCGATAGGCGTGGAGGCGTTGAATTGCACGCTGCTTCTGGGGTAGTAGATGATGGATGTTGTTTTGATTCGGGCATCATTAGACCACCCGCGTTCCTGCCAAAATCCCAAGTAAACTTGGTCTGTGACTTCGATTTCCGTTATCCACTTCGCATTCATCATCCCATAAATTCCCGGAACGATGGCGCGCAAGGGAAACCCATGCTCAGTTGGAAGCATAACATCATTCATCTTGTACGCGAGAAGGGCGCCGGGCTCTAAGGCGCGTGCGATGGGAATCCCTACAGTGTAGCCGTCTGCGCAGCGGAAGATAACGTAGTTGGAGTCGGATTGTAACCCCGCTTGGTTTAGTAACGTGGCGAGCGGCACACCGGTCCACTTAGCATTGCTGATGAGCCCGCCGGGCGGGAAGATAGTGTTGCTAACGCACTCAAGCGTAGCGTACTCGTCGGTTGGGGGCAGTTGCAGCAACGAGTTCATGTCTAGAGTTTGGGAGTTGTTCACTATCCCGTGAAGCTTCAGGCTCCATGAATCGAGGTTCAGTTGCGGGGGAATCGGGTTAATGTCCACCCTGTAGAAGATCCGGTCGTCTGTAACCTCCGAGGCTACTAAGTCGCTGATTCTTGCGTCACTGAAAATGGGAGGGAGACTGCTGGCAGTGGTAGATGTGGTTGTTTGGGATGTTGCTTGGGTGGTCGTTGTTTGTTCCGCGCTGGGATTAATTGGGATAGAAGTGCCGCTTGTCACCACTGGCTGGTTTTGGAGGATTGATAGCCCAACCTTAGCTGCAACCGCCGCGAACACCAAGACAGCCGCCCCGATAATCGCTTTCTTCAAGAACCCTCGCCGCACAGACGGAACCGCCGTCATAGGCGTTTGTTTTGCGGTTACGGTGGCCGGGGCGATTGTGGTGTAGTTGATGAGCGTCTTAGCGTAGATGAGGTTCACTGCCACGGCGAGAACCCCGGCGAGAACCCAACCGTATAGGGATGAGATGGTTGGGAACGCATTCGCTAATTCTAATTGGAGGCCGAGAGCAATCACGGTTGGCACCCCGACGCCGACAATCGTCGCCTGCTTAGCTTTCCCGGCCAAGTCGCCTTTGAACACGAACGCTAAGCCAACAGCGATCAACCCGTACATTACAGCGTACATGGCTGAAGCGGCAACGAAGGCCGAATACTTGGCATACTCACGAAACGTATCAACCATGAAGGATTGAATTGACCCTGGAACCGGAGCGATCAGCACTTGAAAAATAGCTAGGGGCGGGAACGGAAACCCAAGAAGCCCGGCACCCACGTAAAGTATTATCGTGGCAAGAATACCGCCGAACAATCCGCCGGCAAAAAACCGCCTCAACCTTAACCCCCTAAACCAGCCTACCATTCCCCACCCACCCCAACCGAGATCTACGATTCCCCGCTCAACCAATGCTTATATCAAATTATGCCAAATTCCCACCAAATTTTAACCCCCAAAGTAGCCTAGACTTGAGACGACGCGTTGTCGTTTGGGGTACTTAGCGCAAGATATGCAGCCCATAGACCGGTGCCGGTGAATACGCTGCGGAAGAGGAGGATGAATCGGTTTGAATCCATTATCTGAGCTATCAGGTCTTTTGGTGTCGGAAGGCTTCGAAAGAATGTAGGATCGAGCGGGGCGAACAAGTTTCCAGCCAGCGCAGTTCCCCAGTTGAAAGTATAGACAAGAAAGCACACGCACAATAAGACGTAGTACCAGAGCATTTTTCTGTTGCTTGCAGAAGCGAGCCCGGCAAGCGGAGCTACCCAAACGAACCATTGCGGATTAAAGAGAGATAACGAATAAAAGCTGAGGAGGATGGCAAACATCCAACGCCAGATGACAGAGGGCGTTCTCGGCGAATTAAAGCAGTGCAGTACGATCACAGCATACGCTGCAACAAATATGGCAAACATATCAAAAGTTCCGACATTAATCGTTGCAGCCGCAATTCGAAGTGATTGTTCATTGAGAAGAACGGCCTGCACGTAAGCCTTGTCCGTGATGAATGGTAGCGAAGTGATTAGAAAAGGGACGATTCCCCAAAACGTCAATCTGACACGCTCAACCGAGGAGTGGGCTAATCCCAGAACCAGTATCGGTAGCAGAAGAAGAGGCCACGTCTTAAATGCGGCACCGAGACCAAGCGAAATGGCAGCCGCGTCAAACTTCAATTTGTTTATGAAGTATACAGCTAGAACCATGAAGAAGGTCGGGATTATGTCAAACTGCCCGAAGATAAACGACGCGAAAATGGCGACCGGGTTCAGCATCCAAAATCTGAAAAGGAAATTCGACTTGGACGTTCCACCTCGTACCAATGAAAGGACGATTCCAGTCGATATATCGAATATCAAGTAGGGTAATTTTGCCAGCATTAGAAGTTCATGGATATGTGGATAGAGATAGTAAGGGCTACCTGCAAGGAATGGATTTAACGGGTCTCCGAGATTCAACTGAGCAGTGAATGCTGGAAGGTCGGGAATTAGGAAGCTAGCCAGCCGAAGAACTGCAGCTTCAAGAAATAAGAAGGGGACTGTGTAATTAGGCACCCACGCAGGGTTAATGGCTGCTACTGCGAAATATGGGTTCCAAACAGCGGAACGAAACGCAATGAAGCTACTAGCCCATACTAGAAAAATGAGATCACCGTGAGCCGCAATAGGCATGAGGATGAGTCGTATCGCGAGACCGACCAAAAGCCATTTGATGTTGCGTCGAACAACAACGTATGCTTCCGATTGCCCAAGCTCGTTTCGGAGCCCACGCAAGGTTGGAATGAAACTCATTAAGTTTGAGCGCAACGCATCCAATGCCCACTTGATATCATGTTCAAATCAAGCTGTCAAGATAATATCTACGATGAGTAGCGACGCTCCCATTCCCAAGTGCCTCCATTACTATTGTACCATTCGCATGTTTTCCGCAATCCTTCCTCTAGAGTTAACTCGGGCTTCCATCCTGTGAGATTTCTGATCTTGGAACTATCGCATACGAGACGTGTAACGTCGTAAGGTCGTAAACGCGATTTGTCGATTCTAATAGTTGGTAAGCCACCCTTTACGATAGTCCCGGCAACCTCTGCGATTTCCTTAATTGAATAGTCCTTTCCAGACCCCACATTGAATACTTCTCCTTCTATTCCTCCTTTGACTGCGAGGTCAAAAACAGCGCGTACCGTATCATCTACGTATGTGAAATCTCTTCGAGCTTCCAAGTTTCCAAGAACGATCTCGGCCGATTTAGCAAGCTGCGAAATGATCTCTGGGATGACGTAAGGATGGGTCTCCCTAGGCCCATAACAGTTGAATGGCCTAACTATGACAATCGGAAGACCGTGCTCTTTTGCTAGGACCCTGCAAAGTTGATCCCCCGCAAGCTTACTCACAGCGTACACGGACTGCGGCATTGTCGGATGTTGCTCGTTCATGGGAACAGTCTTGGCTGATCCATAGACCTCTGAGGTTGAGATATGTACGACCCGTCCCACTTCGAAAGTCTTGCATGTCATCAGAACATTCATAGTACCTTGAAAGTTCGTGCGCATGAATCGCTCAGGATACTCATAAGACTCGGGTATGTATGGATCTGCCGCTAGATGGTAGACGATGTCAGGCCTAATGTCTGATAGCGTCTTCATGAACTTCCAGCTCTCAACATCTCCGCGAATCATCTTGTCATGCGGAACGACACCCTTAAGATGTGCAGCGGTCCCGGTCGCGAGATTGTCATAAACGACCACATCATAACTCTGGTCAACCAAGTAGCGTACGAGCGCGGATCCCATGAAACCGGCTCCACCAGTCACAACCGCTTTCTCGCCCATGCTCCACACCTGACTTACAAGGTTGAGAAGATGATAACAATAAGAAATAGTGCAAGCTAAATCCTTTCCGTGTTCAAGTTGAGCCCATCTCCACTGACTAAATTACGGGATTTGTGTGTCACAATGAAGAAAATCAGAAAGGCCATATCTAATCCATTCATCGCGATGAACATCGCTTGGCGCACACTATTTCCCTTCGGCATAGTTCCAAAAGACCCCGAAGCGTACAGAATCGGCAGTTGGAGCTACGGGAAACTGAAAAGAGTCCCGATCACTGAAGTTTTCAAAGGAATTGAATCGGTTGAAGTAACCATGAAGAAGGCTTTCGATAGAGACCACTACAAGCCCTCACAAGCCTGCATGGATTTGCAGGAAGTTTTCATAATATGTTCGATTTTGAAATTGGCCGACTCAAGAAACATTTTGGAAATTGGAACCTTCGATGGTAACACAACTCTGAATCTTGCTGCAAACAGCAGTCAGATGCGAAGATTACGACAATCGACCTGCCACCTGATTGGAAGGGTGATTTTGCATTGGGCGTCCCGGAAATTTACAAAAACGTCACTGACAGAAACATTATCGGCAGACAATACAAAGAATACAAAGAGTATGAAAACAAGATCGACCAGGTGTACGGAGATTCTGCAAAGCTTGATTGGAATGAAATTGGTTCCCCGTTTGACTTCATAGTCATTGACGGTTGCCATCACTACAGTTATGCGCTTAGAGACACGGAGAATGCTTTGACACATGTCAAGAGTGGCGGCATCATCATATGGCACGATTACGGAATGGTCAAAGACGTCAGCGCAGTTGTTGATGATGTTTCCACATCCCATGATGTCCATGCTATAAGAGGAACGAGGCTAGCAATCTGCGTAATGAATTGAGATGGTTCACTGAAGCTCGCTGAAGTCGTTGGGTGATTCCAATAGCTCCTCCATCGTGCTAATCCTACGGCGTCCGATGAGTCAGAAGACCGCACGTGAACTCAAGGAATTTAGCAGGTCGGAGAGCTTCTCCGGGAGTAGCCTTTCCAACGAAGAGAAAGCTCCTTGGGATCTGTTCATCGGAAAGGACCCCGTCACGGACCTCCCCATAGAACGACACGCATACTGCCTTCGGCAAGCACACTAGCTACTGCTGGCCTGTCTTCGTAAAAGACATTCAAGTTCAGCTTTTTGCAACAATCGAGCTTGAACTCCGCCTCGCTCACAATTAGGTTGCTTCTACACCGTACGCCTTGGACATCTATATTGTATCTTTTCAAGAAATCGTGTATTTTTCGACAACTTGGCTCACGCCTCCCAGAGACTATGTAAACATCACCTTCTTTCCCAATGGTGGTCATGATCTCAAATACCTCGGGATCCATGACGCTCGGCATCCTTTCGATAATTGAGTTTACGATACTCTTTATCCATGAAAAGCCAGCTCTGGAAATGGCGTCGTTTGCTGAAATCCTCTTCATATATTCCTTGAATGGATAGGGTAGCTTTCTCATCACCCCATCGAAGTCAAAGCCACTTTTCATTTTCGATTCACGGCCTGTGCAACTTGCAATTAGGCCTATCAACATGTCCTGCTTAGTCCGAATCATACTATTCGTGAAATGCTGTGACCGCATAGATTAATTCACTGTGGATGAACTCCACTGATTAATCTGCGGAACTTGAGCGCGATAGTGAACAGATTGAGGTCCCCGACTTGATAAATGCCCTAATCACAGGTGTGGGAGGTACGGCCAGCCAATCGATAGTAAGATGTCTAAAGCTGGCCAATTTCCGTAAGAAACAGTACAGGATCGTTGTCACTGATATTGACCCATTGCTTGTCGGCATCTACAGAGGGGACAGGGGATATTTGGTAAGTAGGCAATGGAGCAAATACGTCGAAGAAATCGTCAGGATCTGTAGGAGGGAAAGAATTGATGTACTGATCCCTGGCTCGGATCTCGAACTTTCACGTATAAGTGAAAGTAGGGATGAAATAGAGAAAGTCACGACGATTCTAATGGCTTCTGATAGAGTCATTCACACCTGCAGAGATAAGCCCAAGACATATGAATTCTTGATAATGAATGGCTTTCGAGCACCAAGGACTTTTGCCGCAGAAGAAGTGGACAATGCACTTACTGAACTAAGCTTTCCGATACTCGTGAAACCAAGAGAAGGCTTCGGATCACGACATCAATATCTGATTTACGACAAGCGTGGCGCGAATTATGCTCTTGACATAATACGGAGAGCTGGGTGGAATCCGATCTTGCAAGAGTATCTAGGGGGCACAGAATTCTCCGGAATGGCGCATGTAGCAGCTGATGGCGACAGTCTGGGCACCATCTGCCTTCGGTCGGTCAAGAAATTCGGAATGTCGTACAAAACCGTCCTAGATGAATCATACCAAGCAGAGAACCGCCATATCGACAGAGTGGCTGAAAAGTTGAAGAGTATTGGCCCATTGAGCGTTCAATTCAAGAAGATTGGAAAATCGATCTACACATTCGAAATGAACGCGAGATTCACTGGGGCTCAGATAGTCCGTGCTGTGGCGGGATTCAACGGACCTGACGTTCTGACCAAGAATTTCTTATTCGGCCACAAAGAACACCTAGTGAAACCTCGCAAACTGATAGCCTTGTGGTTTGCCGACTACACGTACATAACTCCAAGGGATTATGCAACACTGATCAGAAAGGACGTAACGGAGATGAGGGGTAGATATCCGAACTGCCTGTAGGAGCGATTCATAATTGGTGCTTAGTTCCTGTCGTCGATACAGACAGAAGGATTAAGCTGATACGTGCAAAGGAGCAGCTCCTCTCTCTTACAGGCTCTAGCTTATCTCGATGCAAGGACTGCCGAGACAACTTTCTCAGCATCAGCGTCTTTCATGGTATTGAATAGGGGAAGAGAGATCACCTTTTCGTATAAAGAGTTGCTTATGGGGAAGCCTGTGTCAGATTTTGTGAATGGAAATTGCTTGTGGATCGGAGGCCAGGGTATTCTAGTTTCGATCCTTTGTTTCTTCAAATGCTGCTTCAGCCTATCTCGAATTTTCCTTGAACGAGTCACTGCAGCGAATAACATATTGGCGTGCCTCGTCGCGTATGATGGAACCTTCTGAAAAGTGAACAGCCGTGACAGCTCTTCTTTGTAGATGCGAACTAGTCGTTCTCGTGTAGAGAGATTGCGTTCAAGTTTCTTGAGCTGAACAATTCCAATTGCGGATTGGAGGTCAGTAGTCCGAAAGTTAATGCCGAGAAGGCTCGATACGTATTTGAAACGCGGATTCTCTCCGTAGTTTCTTATCATTCGACATCTGTTTGCGATCTCTAGATCATCTGTGAGTATGGCTCCTCCCTCGATCATGGTCAACTGCTTTGCAGCGTGGAAACTTAGGATAGCAGTATGCCCATGGGAGCCTACCTTTTGGCCATTGCATTCGGCACCGAGCGATTCGGCCGCGTCTATAATCAGTGTGAATTTGTATCGTCTGGCGAGAGATGATAAAAGGGGCATATCGTTGGGCAGTCCTGCAACGTCGACTGGGACAACGAACTTGGGTCTGTAGCGCCTAACCGCTCGTTCAAGTCTGGTGTAGCTAATGTTGAAAGTATCCTGATCAACATCAACGAACGACACTCTGCACCCCAGCAACTTTGGAGCATTTGCAGTAGCAATGTGAGTGTAGTCCGGGATGAGGACATGGTCACGGGGCTTCGCGGCATGGGCCATGAAGGCGCAAAGTAGAGCTGACGATCCGTTGTTGACGACGATCGCATGCCTTACACCGCAATATCTTGCAAGAATGTTCTCGAATTTCTGAGTAACGGCACCCTGAGTTACCCATCCGCTACGCATCACTTTCAATACAGCATCTATTTCGTCAGGACCGATATCAGGACGGCTCCAAGGAATAGAATAGGCAGTCATCGTCTCAGTTCTCGTGGCAGCGGCTTAATGCTTCGTCATTCGACGATATTAGAGAACTGTTCAAGCTTCGCAGCCTCTTCTCATGTGTTTTTCGATTTAAATATCCGACACGACGATCGAGAAAGCAATAAAATGTCTCAACACTGAACACCTTTGGCGGAAAGAACTAGGCTGTTTTAGGACTTGGCAACATGCTCGATGTCGGTAGTGATTCCGACGTACAACTCTTCGCGGACAATCCGGACGGTCTGTGAGCAGGTTTTGTATACAGAACCAAACGCCGAGGTGATAATCGTCGACGACAACAGTCCTGATGGCACTGGTCTGATAGCGGATGAAATCGCAGCGAACAACCCGAGAGTTAGAGTTGTTCATAGACAGGGTAAACTGGGTGTTGCATCCGCGGTTTACGAAGGAGTCCTGCGCGCATCAGCAGAAAAGGTGGTGACTATGGACTCCGACCTGCACCACTCCGCTTCTATCTTGCCTCAGATGAGAGAGCTATTGAACAGCGGTTATGATTTGGTAATCGCAAGCAGATACATCGAAGGGTCCCGATTCGTCTGTTCCTCGGTCTTGAGGCTTGTGCTCAACAGACTTGGAAACAAATTCGCCAGTGCATTAATGCGTTTACCGGTGAAGGATTATACTCATGGTTTCAGAGGATACAGTAAAGGAGCGTTTCTACAATCCTTCGACAAGTCGCAGATGGGCCTCCAACATGTCTCAGATGGAAGCTACAACTTGTCAGTTCTGAACAATGCTTGGAGACTAGGATACAGAATCGTCGAGATACCGTGTTCGAGCACGCACTCAGGAAAGTCAAACGCGGGAATTTCCTTTCGATACCTGAAAATACTGCTGCTCATTGGCTTGGGCAGGAATAGACTTAAGGGCGCTGAAAGCAAGTCTCGCTCAAATGTCTGAGACCACATGGGCAACTAGTATCTCGAATGTGCCAAGCACAACAACTGTGGTGTCAACGCAGAAGACTACTGTGCCTCCTTCTACGTCTGGAACTCTGCTGGAGACACGCGAATTTTTTTGGGAACAAAAAACCTGATATATCTTGGCTCTCAACAACGAATGGTTGGAATGAAAATTTTGGCCCCCAAGTCTTGGGTCGTAATCCTTCTCGTGTGCGTCCTCACCTTCCTCCCTGTTCCGTTGGTGGGGGCAACGGCGCCACTTCACGTCTCAGTTACTTGCCCCGGTTGCACGCCAGGGTCCCCAATCCCAGCCGGCTCACCGATATACATTGAATACTACACTGACGTAGGGCATGACGGCGATGTGAGCCTCTACATTAGAACTGCTTCCAGCGGCACAAATCTTTGGAGTGACGGCCCCATTCACATCTCGGGTGGATTAGCATACCAGGATATCGCTCCTGCCATTAGTACACCTGGAAGTTACGTTGCCGGAGGTGTTTTTGTTGCGACCGGTGGTGGTGCAGTTCTAACGGAAACACCCTTCACAATAACAGGAGGCGGGAGCGGAGTCGGTTCCACAGACTGGGCGGTCCTCTCTGTGTCCGTGAACCCTCCCGCTCCTATTGTCGGTCAGGCAGTGACATTTGGCATGGTGATGGAGGCGGTCTCGTCTTCGGGATCCTTCCCGCAAAGTGTCGACGCGGAATGCCTGATTGATGGCGCATCTTGCGGCAGCGGGTCGCTTTCATACCCCGGCCCAATTGGCACTCCATTCACGGTAACTGCGCAGACACCATGGCAGGCAACACCTGGAACTCACACTCTTACTTGGTCGGTTTCGACGGCAGGTGATCCGAATCCTAGTAACAATATGATGAGTTCCACATTCACAGTTGCACCCCAAGCGCAACCTGATTTCGAAATAGCTGTTACGCCGGCCGAGCAGTCTGTCGTCCCAGGAGGTAGCACAACCTATGACGTGGAGGTGTACCCCTCATTGTCGGGGGCACCGCAAAGTGTCCTCCTCAGTGTTTCAGGAGCCCCCGCCGGAGTATCAGCATCGTTCAACCCTACGTCAGTTACAAGCGGCAGCGGCAGTTCCACGCTAACGGTCACGACAACCTCCTCAGCATCCTCTGGAACGTTTACGTTGACCGTCACGGGGAGCGGTGGAGGGGTTACGCACTCAGCCACCGTTACCTTGACCATATCGCAGGGCCCCGACTTCTCGATCAGCGTATCTCCAGCGGCGCTTAGTGCGCTTCAGGGGCAGACGGCTTCCTATTCGGTTAATGTTGCTGCGATGAACGTTTTCAATTCGCAGGTTGCCTTAAGCGTGTCGGGATTACCTTCAGGCGCTAATGGCGTTTTCAGCATTCCCGCAGGAGCGCCCAACTTCGCCTCGACGCTCACGGTCACAATCCCTCTCACTACCCCAGCAGGATCCTATACTCTAACAGTGACAGGTAACGGTGGCGGATTTAGCCACGTAGCGAACTTAGTCCTGACAGTTAACTCAGCCCCCGTAGCGACAACGTCATCCACAACAACTCAAACATCCGCCCAACAAACCCCGCTCCCCGCCGGGGGCGACATAATAGCCATGCTTCAACAGAATGAACTTCTCGTAATTGGCATCATCATAATCCTACTCTTAGCTATCATCGCGTTGAGGGTCCGTCGGAAACCATAGGCACCCGAACGAAAACTCAGGATGTCTAGCTAGCTAAGTCTTGAACTTAGTGCATCAAACTAGATGCGCTAAGAAATCACTCGGATTCGTTTCTCCTTACGTACTTCATCAAGTTTTCGCGAGCCGTCTGGATGCGTTCGTATTCTTGTTTCAGGTCTGGGGCAAGAGGTTGGAGCTGGTCTAGGTTCCAGATTGCTTCCGTGAGCTTTTGGATAATCATGCGGATTCGGTTGTCTGTCTCGGTCATTTGACCATTGATTCCAATGGGACGTATGTTTCTGTGTCGTGGACATCTGGCAGTTTGCCGATGCGGGTTTCGACTATGTTGGCTATGCGTTGTGGAGGTGGGTTGATCATGCTCTTTTCAACTTCGATTTCGGCGAGTAGGTTCGCTTTCCCAAAGAGCATGTAGACGCCGGTACTTCGGGAACTTGAAGAATTTTACGGATGAGTTCCTGTGTTTTGCCTGCTTCGCTCATGATGAAGGCGAAGCCTTTGGCGGTGGGGCGTTCGCTGGGTTTCGTTGGGCGGAGTTCAGATTCTATGGGTAGAATTGTTCTCGTGTCGATTATGCCTCCAGCCTTCCTTACTTTCTCAATGACTAGTTCAACGACCTTCTTCCTTGGGTCCAGGTCGGTTTCCTCGGACTCTAGGGCGACGAGTAGGTCGAATTTGCCGGTTATGAGGTGAATTTCGCGAACTTCAGGCATGGCTCTGAAGCGGTCCTGAACCTCCTTCTCCATGCCCGGTTTCGTCTTTACTAACAGGAAACTTCTCATATTGATCACTAATCCTTCGGTAAACTTCGTCTTTGAGGATTCGCCATCATATAAGGATTGGACGATTTACGTTGAGGAAAAATTGCGCTTTTCGTTTTGTTTATTTGGTTTCATGCTTGGAGAACAGGCCCACTGCTTAAAGCCGGTTGGATTTGAGTTTCTTCGCGGTTTGGGGGTTCATGGTTGAGAGTTGTTCTTGGGGTTACTGGTGCGTCCGGCACCATTTATGGAGTAAGGCTTGCATCGGAACTGGAGAAGGCTGGAACTGACGTAACAATCGTCGTGTCGGACGCGGCTAAACAGGTTCTAGCAGCGGAGACAAGGAAAGGGCTCAAGCAATTGAAAGGCTACGGTAGACTGCTTTCAGAACATGACCTCGACGCTGACGTATCGTCAGGGTCAGCGAAGATGGATGCGGTTGTGGTCTGCCCCTGCTCCATGAAGACCCTTGCCGCCATCGCCAACGGGTACGCGTACAACCTGATTTGCCGGACTGCAGATGTGGCGATTAAGGAACAGCGGAAATTGGTTCTGGTTGTACGGGAGATGCCGCTAAGCGCTATTCACTTGGAGAATATGCTTAAGCTTGCGAGGTTAGGCGCCGTAATCCTACCCGCCAGCCCAGGATTCTACCAAAAACCCAAGACGATAGACGACCTAGTAAATCACGTAGTTGGGAAGGTGTTGGATGTGCTCGGGATCGAGTCGAACCTCTACAAGAGATGGGCTGATTGAGCTTCAGGAAATGGGTTGAAAGGCTTAGGGCCAGCGGCAAACTGGCCGAAGCAAAGAAACCCCTCTCAAGCCACCTAGAAGCCGCAGCGTTCATCAAAGCCCTGGAACCGAAACCGGCCCTACTTCGCGTCGTTGGGTTTGAGATTCCTGTTGCCGCGAACGTATGCGCGTCCCGCGGCCTCATAGCCGAGTACCTGAACATTCAGCCCAACCAGATCGTTACAAAGTTACTGGCCGCGATTGAACACCCAAGTAAACCAAAACAAATGGAGGGCCCGCCTTGTTTCGAAGCTTCGGAAAACCAGGTGGACTTGAACCAGCTGCCGCTCCTCTTGCACGCGGAGAAGGATGGGGGCAAGTACATCAGCTCAGCGGTCGTAATCGCACACCACCCTACACTCGGCCAGAATGTTAGTTTCCACCGCCTCATGCAAATCGGCAAAGACGAATTGGCGATAAGGATTGTGCCGCGGCACCTGCAGACGATTCTAGAGAAAACTACAAGTGAACTTCCAGTTGCAATCTGCATCGGAAACGCTCCGAACGTTTTGCTTGCCGGTGCCTGTTCCGTTGAATTGGGAAGGGATGAACTTGAGGTCGCAAACAGCCTCGAACCGTTACAGGTTGCTAAGTGCGCTGAGGCGAACTGCTATGTCCCAGCGGAATCTGAATTCGTCCTCGTTGGAAGGATTACTGGCAAACTGCATGAGGAAGGCCCCTTCATCGACCTAACCGAGACTTATGACTTAGTGCGATCCCAACGCGTAGTGAAAGTGGACCGCATATACCACCGTGAACGGCCGATCTACCATGCATTAGTTCCAGGCGGCCTCGAGCACAAAATGTTGATGGGCATACCACGCGAACCCACAATCTACCGCGAAGTTTCCAAGGTATGCGACTGCGTTGACGTACTCATCACGCCGGGTGGCGCGTCGTGGCTTCATGCAATTGTGAAGATACGGAAGAAGAGGGAGGACGACGGGCTGAGGGCGATTGACGCAGCTTTTCGCGGACACGCGTCGTTGAAGCACGTGCTCATTGTTGATGAAGACATTGACCCCAATGACTCGACGGAAGTGGAATGGGCGTTTGCAACCCGGTTTCAAGGCGACCGCGGACTCGTAGTAAACGCCGGGGAGCCGGGTTCCTCACTCGACCCCTCCTCAGACCCTGAAACCAGGCGGACTACGAAGGTAGGTTTCGACGCCACAAAACCGCTTCACGTGAAGGGTAAGAATTTCGAGAAAGCCAAGTTTCCTGAAGTGGATTGGAGAAAATTCACCTAGAGGAGCTGAAGCGCGTTGCACCTAACAAGCGAGGAGGAGAGAATGCTTGCGGGAGAGGAGGGTTACGCGGTGCAGAAGAGTATGCAGATACTTGCGGCGCTTGGTGAAATATTCGGCGCCGATAAGACGATTTCAGTCTCCTCGGTGCAAGTGGCAGGAGTCTCCTACTATAACCTTGGCGAAGCAGGCCTGGAATATCTTGAAAACCTTGCCGCCACGGGCGCAGAGGCCCGCGTGAAGACGACGCTGAACCCTGCCGGCATGGATTTGGAGAATTGGCGCGAACTTGGAATCGACGAAGAGTTCGCGGGGAAACAGGAACAGGTAATCAAAGCCTACGTGCGAATGGGCATAACCCCCTCCTGCACTTGCACCCCCTACCTAGTCGGCAACGAACCTAACCGCGGCGCGCACATTGCATGGAGTGAATCTTCCGCCGTCACCTACGCCAACTCAATCCTAGGGGCGATGACCAACCGTGAAGGAGGGCCCAGCGCGCTTGCGGCGGCCCTGACAGGGCGGACGCCATGCTACGGGATGCACCTTGAAGAAAACCGCAAGGCCCAAACCCGCGTGAGAGTCGAAGCCAAGTTGGCTACGGTCCCAGATTTTGGGGCCCTCGGTTACGCCGTGGGAAAGAAGACCGGGCCAAGAATCCCCCTGTTCGAAGGAATCGGTAACGCGAACGTTGAGCAACTCAAGAGTCTATGCGCTTCAATCGCCACCTACGGTGGAACAGCCCTCTTCCACATCCACGGCAAAACGCCGAACCGAACAGAGACACCCGCAGAAACCTTCGCCGTCACGAGGGCCGAAATTGATGAAGCCCTTCACGCCCTAAATGATGAGACAGCGGAGGTTGATTTCGTCGCTCTCGGATGCCCGCACTGCTCATTGGATGAGATCAAAGTGATCGCGAGCCTTCTTGAGGATAAGAAGGTGACAAGGGAATTTTGGATCTGCACGGCCAGACAGACGATGAAGGAAGCGGAGAAGCATGGTTATGCGCAGACAATTCGCCTGGCTGGGGCGAAACTTGCATGCGACACGTGCATGGCCGTGGCACCGCTGAGAGGGCGTTTCAAGGTTCTCGCTACTGACTCTGCGAAGGCTTGCTACTATGGGCGGGGGACGAACGATTTCAAAACACGCATCGGCAGCGTTGAGGAGTGTGTTAGTGCAGCGGTGACGGGAAAGTGGAGTTAGTTCGAGGAAGGAAAATATCGGGCGGCAGAGCCGAAGGCCTTGCACTTGTCTCCCGTGAACCAATCTCATTCTTTGGAGGGGTGAACCCGGAAACGGGGGTGGTTACGGAGAAGGGGCATGAACTTGAAGGGAAAACAGTAAAGGACCGAGTGCTGGTATTCCCTCACGGGAAGGGGTCGACCGTTGGATCCTACACTCTGTACCGGTTGAAGAAGAATGGTGTCGCACCGCGGGCCATCATTAACGTGGAATGCGAACCCATCGTAGCAGTTGGCGCAATCATATCTGACATTCCCGCCGTAGACAGGCTGGAGAGAAACCCACTGGTCCTTTTTCAGAGCGGGGACAGGCTCAAGGTTGACGCTGACAGATCCCTTGTAGAAGCCTCAGATTAAGACTTACATCCATCTTGGAGGCAGTATTTACTTTCAATCCCTCCTGAGAAGTTCGCTATATTCAATAGGGTTTCGTAGTCCTCGTAGCTAATCTATGAAACCACAGGTTTTACTTTGTCCACCAGGAAATTCCTCTGGTTTCCATGGACCTTCACGAGCGCGAATGCTTCCGAGACTGTTGTCCACAGTGCGCAGTATGTGGCGCTTTCCCCCATCAAGTCTGTGCCCATTGCTCCACGGAAATGATGAACGTCTGCTTGAGCAATGGGTAGTTAATTCGTCGGCTTGTGCAATGTTATGAGGCTTTGTTATGTCGGTGGTTGAAAGCTCTAGGGTCGTATACCCAATTGAATTGAAGCGCATGCTTGCACGAGCCTTAGACGACCCGGAAGGCTTCTGGGGGGAAGTTGCATCCGAACTGCATTGGTTTCAACGTTGGGATAGGGTCTTCGAATGGAATTACCCAAACTTTTCATGGTTCAACGGTGGAGTCACGAACCTAGCCTACAACTGTCTAGAAAGGAACATTGAGCGAGGCAAAGGCAACAAACTCGCAATAATCTGGGAGAACGGAGAAGGCCTTCCAAGACGAACCTTCACTTATAGCGAACTTCTCTTCGAAGTGAAAAGGTTCGCTGCGGCCCTGAAATCCCTCGGCGTTAAACGCGGTGGCCGAGTCACAATCTACATGCCTATGGTACCCGAGGCCGCAATAGCAATGCTCGCATGCACACGAATCGGCGCGATTCACTCCGTCGTTTTCGGAGGATTTGGATATGGAGCATTAGCAGACAGGATTGAAGATGCGGAATCCCGACTCGTGGTAACTGCAGATGTGAGCTACAGGAGGGGGAACGTTGTCAACCTCAAGGAAGTTGTCGATGAAGCGCTCAAAACACACAAGAGCAGAGTAGAAAAAGTCATCGTGTTGAAACGCGGCGAAAAACCCCCTCCGATGACGCCGGGAAGAGATCTATTCTGGGAAAAAGCGCTTGAAAAAGGTCAAGAAGCTAACGCTGATGTTGAAAAGATGCGCGCAGATGAACCGGCATTCATTCTTCACACATCGGGAACTATGGCCAAACCCAAGGGCACGGTTCAACCCCATGGGAGCTACCAGGTCTACATTTACGCGATGGGCAAATGGGTCTATGACATGAGCGAAAGCGAGAATCTGGTGGTCCACCTCAGACGTAGGTTGGATTGTGGGCCACAGTTACGTGGTCTATGCACCCCTCCTCTTCGGCTGCACCACGATAATGTACGAAGGGCTCCCAGACCATCCAACTCCAGACATCTGGTGGCAGATTCTTGAGAGGAACAAAGTAAGCAAGCTTTGGATTTCCCCACCGGAGTACGCGCCTTAATGAAATACGGTGACGAATACCCAAAGAAGCACGACCTGAGTTCGCTAAGGCTTATCGTCTGTGCAGGTGAAGTTTTGAACCCACCTGCGTGGGAATGGCTCCAAAAGAAAGTCCTCCGAGACAAGGTTCCCGTCATCGACCATATGTGGCAAACTGAAACAAGCGGGCCCATCGTCGGCAACCCGGTCGGAATATCACAGCTGCCCATCAAGCCGGGTTCAGCAACAATTCCCCTCCCTGGAGTCGACGCGGACATTGTTGACGAAGAGGGAAAACCTGTACCGATGGGTGTTGAAGGTACTTTTGTCATAAGAAGACCGTTTCCGGGATTGACGCCGACACTCTGGCGCGACCACCAGCGATACGTTGAGAACTATTGGAACAGGTTTCCAGGTGTCTACACAACCGGGGACGCAGCCATGAAGGACGAGGATGGTTACATCTGGTTCCTCGGCAGGGTCGATGAAGTAATCAAGATCTCAGCGCACAGAATCGGCACCATCGAGATCGAGAGCGCTTTACTTCAACACCAAACCGTCGCGGAAGCAGCAGTTGTCGGCCGCCCGGACGAATTGAGAGGTGAAACAGCGTGCGCATTTGTTGTCTTGAAAAATGGAGTGGAGCCAACGGACGGCCTGAAGCAGGCGTTGAGAGAGTCTGTCAGAAAGACAATGGGCCCAATCGTGATCATAAGCGACATACATTTCGTGAGCAAACTACCGAAGACGAGAAGTGGTAAGATAATGCGGAGGCTGATTCGGTCGATCTTGATGGACAAGCCTCTAGGGGACTTTTCAACGATCGAAGATGACAGCGCAATAGAAGAGCTGACGAGAACGGTACATCGATCGTGAAGATTTCCTGACGCATGCTACGAAGGTTTCAAAGTTCCTCAACGGAGGAAGCATCTATGCCCACTTCTGATGTATCTTGAGTATATTGGCGCAGAGCGTGTGGGATGCTTATGGTGACCTGCAAGGGGACCCACAATATGCTCAGGCGTCTGGATAATTAAATTTCTACAGCAATAGAACCGGTTGGCAATTGAACTGCGCAAAGCTTCTTCAAGTTCCCAGATTGCATTTTTGATCGTGGGATCTCAGTTCTGATTTACGAGTGTATGGTTGGCGGCTGAAACGCCGGAGCCGGGTTGAAAACGGTAACCTTGCTTCTCAAACGAACCTTCAATTGCGGAGATTGTGGAAAGAATGTCATTTCTGCTCACATTACCCATATGCCCAACCCTGAACGCCTTATCCTTCAACGACCCCAAGCCTCCTGCAATCACAACACCATACTCTTCCGCCATCCCCTTGCGAAATTCACCATCACGCACGCCATCAGGATAATATGCCACAGTAAGCGTGTTCGAAGCCGCCGCATCCTCGCACAGCAACCGTAAACCTACTGCTCTCAGTCCCGCGCGTAAAGCCGAAGCCAACTTCGCGTGGCGTGCAAACCTTTCTTCCAACCCTTCAGAAAGTATCATCTCGCAGCTTTGATGAAGCGCATAGAACATGTTGACGGCTGGTGTCGCAAAGTATTTCGTCGGATCTTGGAGAACAGGCATCCACCGCTTGATATCACCGTAGTAAGAGGTTGGAAGAGTCTTGCGTTTCTCCCTGGCCGCTAAAGCCTTCGAGTTGAAAGAAATGACCGCCAGCCCAGGCGGGATAGCAAGAGCCTTCTGAGAGCCTGTGAAACAAACGTCGACGCCCCAATTGTCGACTTGAACATCCATACCGCCCAACGAGCAGACTGTATCAAGAACGAAGAGCACGCTTTTCGCCTTGGCAAGTGCTCCAAGTTCTTTCGCAGGGTTGGCGACACCCGTCGACGTGTCCACATGGACCGCGAGCATGGCCTTGTATGCGGTGCTCGATAGTTTCTTCTCAACATCTTCCTTCCGGACGGCAGAACCCCATGGAATTTCAAGCTTGTCTACTTTCGCGCCGAGGGTGCTGGCTACTTCCGCAAGCCTCTCGCCGAAATATCCTCCAGAAATCGCGAGGACTCTGTCACCTGGTTCGATTATGTTTACGAGGGCGACCTCAGCGCCGAGAGTTCCCGACCCAGCCAAGGGAAGGATTACGCCATTTGTTTTGAAGATACGACCCAGACCCGTGATAGTCTCCTTGAAGATGTTGGCAAATGCTGCACTTGTATGCGAGGTCGTGGGCCGAGCCATAGAACGAAGCACGATAGGGTCAACGTTTGTTGGGCCAGGGATCATCAGGAGGTCCCGCTCATTCATTCCAGAAAGCCTCGGAAGTGAGGGGCACTAAAGTGCGATTAAGCTCTTCCGCCAGGCCAAGCGCAGTGTTCCTAGAGGTTATCTTAGAGGCCGTAGGTTATTTGCAAATGAGTTTGGATCGCCATGCCGCTTTGGAACCTAGTCCTCAGTGGTTATCCGGGTTCAGGAAAGACGGTGCTTGCGCGGCGGCTAACCTCCGAGAACCCTAACTTCGTCCGGCTGAGCGTAGATGACTTGCGTGACATGTTCTTCGGCCCCATTGAACCCCCGAAGGACGAGGAGTTCGTTTACAATACACTCGCCGCCTTACGTGATTTAACACTCAGAAACGGCCGTAGCGTTGTGTTGGATTCCACCTCGCCCAAGAACAGTACTGCGCAATTTTCTTCTCAATACGAGAGTCCCAGGCGCCATAAGGGTCGTCGTGCTGATGATTGTGGAGAAGGATGAGTTGGAAGGGCGGAACCGTGAACGCGGCATGCAAGGCGTTGTTGAAGCCTGGGATAAAGCGTGGGAGAAGCCGCCAGCAAACATGCCCCTAATGAAGTTCAGAAACAACTCCTTGAATGAGTTCGAAACCAGTTACTATGTTCTAACTGAGCTTCTCAAAAGTAAGGTCCATCCTTACAGGCGTAGATTCCTCGCGGACCTTTACCCTAGGCTATGATTATCTATTCAATGGAGTGCGTCTTTCGTTTTCGGCGTTCGGAAATGCAGATGTGAGTCGCTGCGAGCATCAGCGCCGTTGCTAACGGTGCTGTGTTTGACTGGAATTCAGGGACTGCGACTTCTAAGTGGAAGTTTACTGTTTTCGATGAATTCTCTGTGACATTAACCGTTGCGCCGTCAGCCCTGTATCCGGGTACATCAACCGTAACGTTGTACATCCCAGTGGGAATACGCATCAGGTAGACCCCGCTCATCCCGGAAAATACCTCGTAAGTGCGTTGGCCGTCACTGGCATGCACAGCGGCCCAATCAACAGGATACCCATCAACTCCGATTACATGTCCGGTTATCTCTCCTCCCGGTTCGCCGTAGTACTGCTGCGGCGATTGAGCTTCAACCAACCTACTCCCAACTAGCAGCAATGCAATAATCAATGAGGCCGCCAGAATAGATCGCATAGCTCTCAATCCGCTGAATAATCCCTTGAGTTAACTAACTGACAATAAAAAAGTTGAGAGACAAGTCGATTTGTGTAAGGTTCATCCTTACAGGTGCCGATTCCCTGCGGAAGTTTAACCTAGGCCCATATAATCTCCCTAACCACGCCAAGAAGGCGGCCTATTGAGACTCCCGCACCGACTTGGATGAACGTTGAATTCTTTAATTTCACGGGACTTCTCAGTTGGGCAAGAGGTATGATGTAAAATGGAATACCGACGACTCGGTCGTACTGATATGAAAGTCTCCTCAATCAGCTTTGGCGCTTGGGCGATTGGTGGAAACTGGGGAATTGTTTCCGATGACGAATCCTACACGGCTTTGAACAGGGCTGTGAGCCTGGGCGTCAACTTCATCGACACCGCCGACGTCTACGGGGACGGGCGAAGCGAGAAACTCATCGGCAGATTACTGAAGAAGCGGAAAGAGGAGATTTTCGTTGCAACTAAAGCCGGAAGGAGGCTCTCGCCGCACATCGCAGATGGGTACAATGCCAAAAACTTGGAATCGTTCGTCGACCGAAGCCTAAAAAACTTGCACGTCGATGCCCTCGACCTCTTGCAACTACACTGCCCGCCTACAGAGGTTTACTCTCGGCCTGAAGTATTCAAAGCCCTCGACGATTTGAAACGAAAGGGACGAATTCGGCATTATGGGGTCAGCGTTGAGAAGACCAGTGAAGCCCTTAAGGCAATGGAATACCCTGACGTTCAAAGCGTTCAAATAATCTTCAACATGTTCCGCCTGAAACCTGCTACCGAGTTTTTCCCAGCCGCAAAGGAGCACAATGTCAGCATCTTAGCTCGAGTGCCCCTAGCGAGCGGCCTTCTAACCGGCAAGATCACAAACGAAACACGCTTTCCCCAAGACGACCACAGGAACTTCAACCGTTACGGGGAAGCCTTTGATAGAGGAGAAACCTTCTCAGGCGTCGACCTCGATGTCGCCCTCGCGGCCGTAGGGGAACTCAAACAGCTCGTGCCAGCAGGCGCCACCCTAACACAATTAGCCCTTCGCTGGATACTCATGTTCGAAGCAGTAACCTGCGCTATCCCCGGAGCAAAACGGCCCCAACAAGTAGACGAGAACGTCGAAGCAGCCAACCTACCTCGACTGGACGGGGAGACGATGGCTAGAATTCAGGCTGTCTACGACCGAATGATTCGACCACAAATTCACGCTCTATACTGAACCAAGATTCGTCAACTGATGTGAGTGCCGGATCAAGCTTTGAAGAATCGACCAATCATACGCTCCCGTACACAACTCATTCAGAACGGCGGTACTAATTCCAATCAGTCTGCGGACGCTTCGCCCTAGATGCGCTTGAAGGAGCGCTCAGAGCTGTCGACCCTTATGGCTGCCTGCTAGCGAAGGTTAGGGTTAGAAATGGCCAAATCAGATGCGGAGAGTGTTCGGTGCCACTCGCTAATGTGAACAGAATACTGATTCTGGCAGTAGGCAAGGCCGCCGTTCCCATGATGACCGCGATGACTTTGCTACTGAGAAATTTCAGAGCAAGTGGGATTTTGGTGGCTCCAAAGGACCAATACATACCGCCGTGTGGCGATTCGATTGAGGTTTTTCGTTCCGGCCACCCGGTTCCTGACATTGACGGATTGGCGGCTTCTCAGGAGACAAAACGTGCAGTAGGCATGATGGAGAAGGAGGATTTGTTGATATGCCTTGTTTCGGGCGGTGCGTCAGCGATGCTACCTGCCCCCGCTAAAGGCATCACACTTCAAGATAAGAAAAGAGTCACGGACGAGCTGGTCAAGAGCCGCGCGACGATTCATGAGATAAACACGGTCAGACGCCACATATCTGGTCTAAAGGGCGGCCAACTAGTGCGGCTCTCTCGGGCGTCAAAGATTCTCTCATTAATCATTTCCGATGTGCCCGGAAACATTCTTCCAGATATAGCGTCTGGCCTTACAGTTGAAGATCCAACTACCTTCAAGGATGCTATGGAGGTCTTACAAGAACACGACCTCTGGAGGAGAGTCCCCCGGTCGGTGGTAAGTCACTTGATGATTGGTGCACGCGGGGGGATTCCGGAGACCCCTAAGCCAGGAGACCCAATATTCAAGAGAGTTTCCAACATCATAATCGCAGATAACAGAGCGGCATGCATAGCAGCAAAACGACTCTTAGCAACCAACAAAATCCCAACAAAAATACTAACATCCTCCGCCGAAACCGAAGCAAGAAGCATGGGCAAACTGCTTGCGGCAATCGCAACTGCGAGCAAACTGCACAATGACCCGATAAATAAAACGGGAGCAATCATCATCGGAGGGGAGACAACCGTAGAAATCAAGGGTAGTGGGCTTGGGGGACGAAGCCAGGAAACGGCGCTTTCGGCAGTCGAAGGCATCGCAGGCCTCGATGGTGCGGTTATTGCCGCTTTGGGCACCGATGGGATCGATGGAAACAGTGTAGCTGCCGGTGCTTTGGTTGACGGCCGAACAGCTCAACGAGCAAAACGAAAACTCGTAGATCCCAGTCTTTCTGACCAGAAATGATTCCTTCCGGTTCTTTAGGCGACTGAATGACAACCTGATCACTGGTAGAACCGGGACTAACGTTGGAGACCTGTACTTGCTTCTTTGTAATCCCTAACTTCAGACCCCAAAGACGCGTGGAATCAAACGCAGCCCTACCGCAACTTACGTACGTTTCTCAATCATTTTTTTCTTCAAGTGCGCATATTCCGGTAGCGGCCCCCCAATTAGTGGTTTAGCATATTCGAGGAATTCCTTGCTAACGAAATTGGAGTCTTTACTAATGAATTCATTCGGAACCTTCTTGGTTCTGAGAGCTATCTTTTCCAGCTCAACGAGGCCAGTTTCGCATTCGTAGGGGTCACTTCCTTTCCTCACCAGCGTGACCATTTTGTCAGTTTCGCCGTCAACAGCTTTCGAAATTGCAATCTGTCCCACGCGGTAAGCTTCCTCCAAATCAGTCTGGGATGCACAAGTCATTGAAACCCTTTGAATTGTGCCTGGCTTGTCGTATCGGGCTTTGAGATTCAGTTTTTCCGAAATCAGGTTGACCAAATAGTCTGCAACGCCGCCCAATTGGGAGTGGCCGAACTTGTCCGTGTCTATCTTTTTCGTCGAGGCCTTCACGAACTCACCCTTCTCATCCTTCAGGCCTTCGCAGAC
This sequence comes from Candidatus Bathyarchaeota archaeon, assembly GCA_963780265.1. Lineage (GTDB taxonomy): Archaea > Thermoproteota > Bathyarchaeia > 40CM-2-53-6 > 40CM-2-53-6 > FEN-987. Next base: position 9,561 of record CAWABQ010000017.1, on the reverse strand, counting down.
GCAGATCACAACGCGGCCAAGCCTATCGTACACGGATTTGACATCTTCAAGGAATTTTCCTGATACAAAAGGGCGTTCGGGTAGGTAAATCAGGTGAGGAGCGCTGTCTGGGCCATCCTTTCCCAAGGCTGTGCTGGCCGTTATCCAACCGGTGTCTCTTCCCATAGTTTCAATAATTTTCACAGTATCGGTCGTGTAGATGGCTTCCGTGTCCAATCCAGAATCTCGAACAGCGATTGCGTTGAAACGAGCGACACTACCGTAACCCGGACAGTGGTCGGTAACCATGAGGTCATTGTCAACCGTCTTCGGAACACCCATTACGTGTAGATCGTAATTTCTCTCGGCCGCGAGCTGCGCGACCTTATGTGCCGTGTCCATCGAATCGTTTCCTCCTGCATAGAGGAAGTATGATATGTTGTGGGCTGCAAAGACTCCCATGAGTTTAGTATAATCACGTTCACTCAACTTGTACCGGCAAGACCCTAAGGCGGCAGAGGGTGTCTTCCTCAGATTCAGAATTGTGGTCGGGTCTTCTTGGCGTAGGTCGACAAGTTCCTCATTGAGGACGCCGAGAATTCCGTTGATTGCCCCGTAAATCCCTCCAATGTTATCTCTCTGCATTGCCTCGACGATGATACCGCAAACGCTATTGTTTATGGCGGCTGTCGGGCCGCCGGATTGGGCTATTAGCAGGTGCTTGGCCAAGTTTTCACGCTAGTACGGACGTTAGTTTGTGCATGTTCCGGCCGCGAACAGATTTGATGTGGTTAAGGGCCTGTTCGACTGTGAAGTCTTGATGCACTATTTTGCTAACGGCGTCAGCCACAGCGGATGGGTCTTCCTGCCCAGGGTATAGCACATTTCGTCCGACAAGGGCTCCCCTGACGGTTTGTCCTGCAGCCATTCCCTCAGAGAATTCCTGAAGAACGCCCACTGGGTTTCCGAGGGATTCTCCACCCAGCATTAGGATTGGGCAACTGGTTGACTTTGCGACGCGGCTAAAGCCATCACAGTATGGAATTTTCAACCAAATCCCACGTGAAGAGTCACCGAGCGCCGTTGCCACACCTATTGTCTTGATTAGCTCATCCGCAGTTTTCAATGTCTTGTATCCCTCTGCTGTCCTTTCTACGCTAAAGGCCTCAAGAAAGGCTGGAATGGACTGCCTGTTTAGTTCAGTGATAGCCTCCGAGCAAGCTACGATTGTATCAAGGGACCTTGGGTCTTTCAGGTCCAGTCTGAACATCATCTTTGCTCCGTCAAGGCGAAGCCGGTTTATAGACTCGGCCGTGAAAGAGGTGAATCGATCGTCCATTTCGAACTCTGCGCCGCTTAATCCTCCACGATTCATGCACCCTACCAGAACTTTCCGATCAAGGAAGCTTTCACCGCCTTCTTCGACCATGAGTTGGTCAACGATTAGGAGGTCTTCGATTATGTCTGTGGTTCCCATGACACCGTCGAATTCTGGACTGGTAACTACTCTGAGAACTCGGCCAAGGTAGCTGTGCCGGTTGCCCATGATTGTTGGGTCGTTTCCTGATTTCGTAACCCGCCTAGCAGGATGGTCCGAGGCAAGGATTGCAAGCCTGCCATCCATCGTGAGCCGGTCTCTCTTCTTTCTGCGGCCCGCCGATTTCTCAATTACACGAGGGTCGCTTACTCTCGCTTCAGTGATCATCTTGAATATGGATTCTGGAAGGAAGGTTTCATGCTCGAAATTGGAATCCGCAGTCAGAGAGGTCACCCGCTCATCCCTCACCTTTGGAAGGAGCGGAACTCTTGGATGCCTGAGTATTTGAGAATTCAGTTTTCGCTAACCCGAAGGAATGCCCTCACGTGGCGCATAAATATGCAAACTGCAGAGGTTTAGAGAATATCTGGTGCTGTGGTGATAGTAAGTGAAAGAGTCCTGGGAATCCCTAGTTGATTTGAGTATTGTCCATTTCATGATATTCCCCGAAACTCTAACTGGTTCGGGGCCCATACTCGAAACCGTATCGAGAATCGTCAACGACGATTTCTTCTCAATGATCGAGGTCGGTCACATAAACGACCCTGAGGTACGAAAGCAAGTTGCGGAAGTAATTGCTACCTCGCACATCCGAGTTGCGTTCGGCGCTCAACCTTCCATCCTCACCAAGAAGCTAGACTTGAACTCTTTCGATGGAACGAAACGTAATGAGGCTCTAGCAACACTCATCCCCCAAATCGATGAAGCTAAGGAAATCGGCGCCAAACGCTTCACGGTCCTTAGCGGCCCAGATCCGGGTGAAGAAAAGCGAACTGAGGCTAGGGAGCTGCTTATTCAGTCTCTTCTAGAACTCTGCTCACACGGGAAGGAAAAGGGAATTAACGTTACATTGGAAACATTTGACCGGACAGTGGAGAAAAAGAGCCTCATTGGGCCTTCGGACGAAGCGACAATGGTCTCGAAGGCTGTTAAGAAGCAATTTCCTGACTTCGGCCTGATGTACGATATGGGCCATGCCCCCCTACTCGAAGAGGACCCTGCGAAGTCTTTGATGTTATTGAAAGACCACTTAGTTCATGTTCATGTCGGTAACTGTGTCAAGAAACCCGGCCTTCCCGCATACGGAGACCAACATCCCCGTTTCGGGTTCAGTGGAAGCGAGAACGATGTTCCTCAACTTGTGAGGTTCTTGCGCGCCCTCTTTGATATTGGCTATATTCCCTCCAAACCTAGAGAAGTTTCCCCTGTAATCGGCTTTGAATTGAAGCCAGTTCGAGATGAAAAGCCGGACTCGGTCATTGCCAATGGTAAGAGGACGTGGAAGAAGGCTTGGAGTCTCATCTAGCCAAGGAGATGGAGGTCAGCTACCAATGAAACCGAAAGTCTACGTTACCCGTCTTCTCCCGAAAGATGCGATGGATAAGATTCATTCCTTCTGCGATGCGAAGGTGTGGGAAGGCGAACTGCCCCCTTCCAGAAACATTCTCCTCGAAAACGTTACCGACATCGACGGCCTGCTCAGCCTTCTAACAGATAAGATAGACGCTGAACTCATGAACCGAGCACGGAAACTCAGGGTCATTAGCAATTGTGCTGTGGGCTTCGATAACATAGATGTTCAAGAAGCAACGAAGCGGGGCATAATTGTTTCCAACACGCCTGGCGTATTGACTGATACGACCGCTGATTTTGCATTTGCATTGTTAATGGCAGCGGCGAGAAGAGTCGTTGAAGGTGATAGAGTTGTCCGAGCGGGGAAGTGGAAGACATGGGGACCGATGATCTTGCTCGGCCAAGACGTTCACAGTGCCACCCTCGGCATTATTGGTTTAGGAAGAATTGGCTCAGCTATGGCCAAAAGGGCAAAGGGCTTCGGTATGAGAATACTCTACTCTGATGTCGTACGAAATAAGCAGGCCGAGGAGGAGCTTGGAATCGAATACGTCGATATTGATACCTTGTTCACACGTTCAGATTTCATAACAATACATACGAACCTAACGCCTGAAACCCATCACCTGATCGACCAGAAGCAATTTGAGAAGATGAAAAGAACCGCTGTTCTTGTGAACACTTCGCGCGGGCCGATTGTAGACAACATGGCCTTGTATGATGCTCTTCGCTCTGGGAAAATTGCTTATGCGGCGTTAGATGTGACCGAACCGGAACCGATACCAGCCGACCATCCGCTGCTTACTTTGGATAACGTGATTGTAGTCCCTCACATCGCGAGTGCCTCAGTAGCGACTCGAACAAAGATGGGACTTATGGCAGCGGATAATTTGATTGCGGGCTTAAAGGGCGAAATGCCGCCTAATCCGGTCAACCCCGAAGTCCTAGGAAAACGCTAGCAAGACGCACCAGGAACCAAAGGGAACCAACAGTGTCGGCATTGAATTTCATTTTAGGCTTAATACATCCATTGCACTCGAATTATGCCGGCGCCGGGGTAGCCTAGCTAGGTAAGGCGACAGAGTCATCGGATAACCGGGACGTTGAACCTCGAGATCTGTAAATAGAATTGGGCCAAGATAGCTGTTGGTCCTCTGGGCCTCGTGGGTTCAAATCCCACCCCCGGCGCCAACTCTCTTGGGTTGCCAAAATAGGAACCCGTTTTAGTATATGTTCAGCAGATGGTTCGAAGAACTTGTCTAGAGATCTCCAATTGAGAAAAAACTCATGAATTGGTTATCTACAGGCATCGTAGCAACTCTTTTGTTTGCTTTTTCGGTTTCTTTAGCAAGCTCTCTACATTTTACCACCCTGTTATTTCAAGCCTGACTATTTGTGGTACAGCCGCCATTTCTGGGATTATTCTTGGTTTGGCAATGGAGAAAAGCGTCTCCTTCTCTAGGGAAGCGTTTCTGTCAGGGATTTTTTCCAGTGTAGGAATGCTCACGATGCTGTATATGTTGATCTCGAATCAAGTCTTGGTGGTCTTTTCGTTTGTGTCATTTGCATCCGTTATCTTCTTTTTGATTATGCTGGCTTTTGAAAAACCCGATTTATCTCGCAGGCAGGAGTCCTTTGCGGTTTTTGGCATTCTAGTGTCTGTCGTTGGTTTATTTCTTGCTTCGACATCGACGGCGGGAGGCTTCTCTTATCTTTTGACGAATTCTTCAATCAATTCGTATTTTCTCATAGTAGCGCCTGTCATTCCTCTCGGCTCAGGCATCTGGGCGTATTTTTCTTTCGTTGCGATCAAGAAGTTGAAGGTAAAAGTTCCGATCGCAGTCTTCAACTACTCTTTAGCTTCATTAATGGTCGCAGCCACAGCTTACCTTTTCTTTGGATTGAGTTTCCGCGCACCACTCTTCTTAGGCCTGACGGACTTTTTCCCAGTTATTGCCGGGTTGTTCGTAATGGCAGGTGTCGTCCTCACGCTAAAATCGTTTGAGATGACTTCTGGGAAGTCAAGAATTGAAGAAACCATTGTAGCCATTTTGGCGAATGCGGAAATTGTACCGCTAATATTCCTTTCCTATTTCATTCTGAGAGAGTTCACGGTCGAAGGGTTCGTAGGGGCGTCCACGGTTTTCGTTGGACTCGTAATTTTGAACTTCGCTAGGGTCAGGTAGAAATTTGATATCGTAAAAATTGATGACTAACCAGCATTAGCGTCTGTCCAAGTCAGTCCCGGCGCCAGCACAGTCGTTTGTTGAAGAGAAGGGCTAACGGATTACAAGCGTGAGTTCACTCGCAGTTTTCTGCATAGCAAGGGACAGATGCAGGCCCATCGTGCGCGAAATTGATTCTACTCTTTCCTTTTCGACAATGTAACGGCCATGACACGAGCTTGGTCGCACGCATCTTCGCAGCGGTCCGCAGTATTCTCAATGGCTTCCAAGAACTGACTGAGCAGAATGATTGAACCCACATGTATCCCATCTGTTTCGATGTCTTTGAGGATGCCTCGTGCTTTCTGGTGTAGGCCGTCAACTTTCTCCTCCAACCTTTCGACTTGGTCGGCCGCTTTCAGGGATGCGTCAAGATTACCGTCCATGAGTTTCTGCACAGTGTCTGTAACGTGTAATGTGGCTTCGGTCGTCGTGGAGCACATTTCCAGCAAAACGTCTTGAATTTGCTTGGGCATTTTGGAGAGGTCGAACATGACGAGTATGCGGCTTCCTTCGTGTGCCCAGTCGGTTATCCAATCAAGCTGCCTGCCCAGTCGCATCAGGCTGACACGGTCCTCGGAAGGCAACTCTCCACGTGCCAGTTCCTCTATAATCCGCCTCCGCAAGACATCCGCTTCGTGCTCCCTCTGCTCAAGCAAGTGGAAGTTCTTCTCTAACTCCTCCTTCCCATCTTTGATAGCATCTTGGATACATTTTCCAAGTAACTCAACGGTAACTGTGGTCATTCTCGAGTGCTCAAGGACTAGGCTCATTGCCTTCACGGTTCGACGTGCCAACAACCAACTCTCTAGTGACATCTCATAACACCTCAATCATCATGATGGATTGAACTACTCCAGGCTGATCTCTTTCTCCAATCCTTCTGCGGGATAGTCGAATAAGAGCATATGCACATCATCAAGGAATGCGCTAACTCTCTCACCCACTCTGAACCCAGTACTGTATTCCGCAGTGGACACCTCAGCAATGATTTCAATTCCCCCTTCAACCTCGATAACGTAACGGTTCACGTTACCCAAGAAAGTGACCTGCTTGATTAGCCCCTTCCATCCCATCTCAGTTGGCGTTGTCAATGGGACGAATTCAGGACGAATCGATACGATCACCTTCTGGCCAATTTTTTTCCCAATTCCGAAAACTCTGATTCTGTGCCCTTTGATGTCCACTGTGCACTGCGACCTATCCGTTCCTAACACTTTTCCTTCTAGAAGATTGGTTTCGCCAACGAAATTCTCTGTAAACAGGTTCCTCGGTGAAAGGTAAATTTCGGATGGTTTACCGACCTCGACAATTCGGCCACTTTTCATTACAACCACACGGTCCGCAATGGACAATGCTTCCTCTTGGTCGTGAGTCACGTGGATTACTGTCAGGCCGAGGTCCGAGGCTAGCTTCCGCAGCTCATAACGTAGTTCTGCCCTAACTATAGCGTCCAAGGCTCCAAGTGGTTCATCTAGGAGGAAAAGGTGAGATCCGGTTGCAATGGCTCGGCTTACTGCTACCTTCTGCTGCGCACCGCCGCTCAGCTCTCTTGGATAGGCCTTCGAGCGGTCTCGTATGTTCATGAGGTCTAACATTTCGTTTGTAACGGTTGTCATTTCAGTTGATTCTGCGTGTCTAACCGCGAGCCCGTAGGATATGTTCTCCCTGACGGACATATGTGGAAAGAGGGCAATATCCTGGAATACATAACCAACCTGCCTATCTTCGATTGGAGTTTGTTCAACGGATTCACCGTCGATGAGAATTTGGCCACTGTCTGGTCTGTTGATGCCTGCAATGCACTGGATCAGTGTACTTTTGCCGCAACCGCTAGGGCCGAGTATGCATATGTACTCTTTGTCTTCAACGTGAAGTGAGATGTCGGCTAACGCTTGAATGTTTCCGTAGATTTTCGATACTCCAATTAAGTCCAGCTTTGGCATGTTATGCTACCTCCAACTCCTTCCTTAATCCCTCCGCTGGATATTCGAAGACTAGGGCATCGCTCTCAAGGAAACCTACTAACACTTCCTCGCCTACTTTGAATGCGTCGTCCTCGTTTTCAGCGAACTGGCGTGAGGCAATGATGTCACCGTTCGGAATGCGAATCAAGTACTCCTTGGAATTTCCAAGGAATCTGACGCCGCGAATTTCGCCTTTGAAGACGTTTTCCATTTCAAGCCGGTTACGAGATATTCGAATACGTTCCTTTCTCAAAGCTAGGATAACTGGCGCGGTGAGTGTGAGGCTTGTTGAAGGTGCTTGGATTGTGAGACCGCCCCTTACGCTAATCAACGCGGTCTCTCCCACCGTGGCGTCTACTATGCCTTCCAAGAAGCTTGCCCCGCCGATCATGTTTGCCACGAAAATACTCGCAGGCCTCCTGTAGACTCTACGTTGTGGCCCGTAATCTTGGATTTTTCCGTTTCTCAGAACCATGATTTCGTCACCAACGCTCATAGCCTCATCTTGGTCATGGGTCACATGTATTGCTGTGAAACCCGACTGTTTCACGAGGTCTCGAAGCTTGTGGCGAAGGTCCAATCTTAGTCGCGCGTCCAGTGCACCGAGCGGTTCGTCGAGAAGCAGTAAGCGTGCTCCTGATGCTAACCCTCTTGCCAACGCGACCCGTTGCTGCATACCACCGCTAAGTTCGTTCGGCAACGCTTGGGCTCGCCACGACAGCCTCACCAAATCCAATGCCTTAGAAGCAGTCTCTAGTGCGATTGAAGCAGATTTGCCTCTAGCTAATGGACCGAACGCTACGTTCTGTAGCACGGTTAGATGGGGAAAGAGAGCGTACTGCTGTGGAACGTAGACCGCGTTTCGATCCTGCGCATTTACATTGTTGACAGGTTTTCCATCAAAGTAGATCGTGCCTTCGTCAGGTTTTAGGAGGCCGCCCAAGAGCTTGAGCAGTGTTGTTTTGCCGCTTCCCGTCGGCCCGAGAACGCACAGGTATTGGCCGTCACTGACGTCAAATGAAACCCCGTCCAAGGCCACAACTTTGCCGAAGTTCTTCGTGACGTTGACAAAGCTCACTCTGGGCATGCTCTATGCAACTTTCCTGCCTGAAATGCGGGTAGCGATCAGCCGAAGCATGACCAGCGCGAGGAATGAGGTTGCTACGAGAAAACCGACTCCCAGCGCGCGTTCCGCCGGAGTCACTGCCACTGTCCCCATAATCCAGCTAACTAGTAGTATGGGTGCGGTTTTGAGGGTTACAGCAACTGCGGACGTAGCGCCGGTTTCGTCCACACTCCTAGTGAAGACTAAGATGGCTCCGGATAGCAAAGAATACTTTGTGAGGGGCAGCGTTATTTTTCGAAAGACTCGGAGAGGCTGGGCGCCTAATGTTCTTGCGGCGTCCTCAAGTTCGGGCGCTATCCCCTGAATCGAGGCCGCCATTGTACGAACGAAGTAGCTGTAGGTTATTGTGGTGTGGGCTAACACGATTATCCAGAATTCTGGCAAAGCGCCCATGTTGCGCCAAAAGAAGTTCAACGAAACTCCAAGCGCAAGAGAAGGCACAATTATGGGGAGGTCGACGAGAGCATCAACAACCCTTGCCATCCTTGTCCCGAACCTGTTCCTCGCAATCAGGATAGCTACTGGCAAACCAGATACGATGTTAACGATGGTCGCTAAGACAGCTATCACATAAGAGAGGAACATACTCGACCAGAAAGCTTTCCAGGGCCCGACTCCGGCAAAGGCCTCAGTCGCGGTTCCGCCGGCAACAGCCTCTACCGCCGGTAAGGCGATGAAAAGGCATGGAAGAAGGACGAATACCAGAAACACGATTAGAGCAATCGCATTCCTCGTTGCTACAACAGGTGACCTGCTTAGTTTTCTTTCAAGATTAGGCCAAACCTTGAGCGGTGCAACTCTGATTCTCGGCGCGATGATTTTAATGAGTCCGAAAACAGTGAGCGACGAGACTATCATAATCAAGCTCGCGATAACAACGGCTGACGTTAAGCCTGATTCACGCGCGTTGTTAATGAACACCGTTCCGTTCTCGAATGCTCCGGCCACAACTATAGTTGCTCCTGTTTCTGAGAGTGAACGCGCTAATGCCAACAGGAAAGCGGCCAATATACCGGGTCTAAGAATGGGCATTGTCACAGTTCGCACTGCAGTGAAAGCTGAAGCGCCGAGCGTTCGCGCGGCGACCTCGTAGGTCTCACGGTAGTTCAGAAATTCGCCCACCATTACACGCACAATAACTGGAAATGAGAATGCGAAGTGGAGGAGCATGATCAGTATGACACCAGAACTCACAATGCCCGTAGATCCGAATAGTTGTGCGAGACCCACCGGGCTACTCCAGAACTCCAAGATTGAGAAACCCAAAGCTACAGTGGGAACTATGAATGGAATATCAGCAAGGCTATCGAGAATTGTTGTCCAATGTCCGTGGCTTCTAACAATAAGCCAAGCCAACGGGATACCGCCTAAAAC
>CAWABQ010000016.1:0-68281 GCA_963780265.1 Candidatus Bathyarchaeota archaeon | reverse complement strand
TTGCCACAAGCTATCTCGCCTGCGCCCTTACAAATAGTGCATTCCAAAAGAGAAGACACCCTCTGACCCCTGTGGTCAGTAGGCTTTCTGAGCTTACGTATCTAGTGCTTTTGAACCTTACGTTGGTTTACGGCGGTTGAGACGCTTAGTTGAGAAAAATGGGTGGGCCTGATTCTATTCAGACCCGTAGAGTGGTCGATTTCGGTCTAATGTTTTGCTTTGCCGAACCTTGAGTCCACGTCGCTCCAGTTAACGACTTTCCACCATTCGTCGACGTATTTTCCCCTGTCGTTTTTGTAGAGGAGATAATACGCATGTTCCCATACGTCGAGGCCGAGGAGTATGGGGAGTTGGGCGAGGTGCATGAAGTTTTGTTTTTCGATTTGTGTTAGAACGAGTTGGTCGGTGGCGTTGTCGTAGAGTAGTAGGGCCCAGCCTGAGCCTTCAACGGTTTTGGCTGCGTCGCCGAATTGTTGTTTGAATTTGTCGAAGCCGCCGAAGTCGGCGTTAATCTTGTCAGCTAGGGCTCCTCCTGGTGTTCCGCCTCCTTTCCCTGGGGAGGCCATGTTAGGCCAGAAGATGCTGTGGAGGATGTGGCCTCCAAAGTGGAAGCTGTAATCTCTGAGAACTGCTTTGATGTCGACTGGGGCTTCGCCCTTACGGGCTTTATCGAGTTTTTCTAGGGCTGCATTTGCGCCGGTAACGTAGGCTGCGTGGTGTTTGTCGTGGTGGAGCGTCATTATTTCTTGGGAAATGACTGGTTCGAGCGCGTTGTATTTGTATGGCAATTCCGGAAGAACATATTTGTTTGGCATGGCTTCCACACGTTAACCGCATCTCACATAAACTTTTCATCCAACCAAAACAGGCAGGAAGGTCAGTTCCCGGAATCTGACTTACGATTGAATTAACTGCGAGGGTGCAGTTAGACTAGTTGCTTTACTTCCTCGGTTATTGCTTGCCCGAGGTAGCCGTAGACGCCGAGTTTCACCACTTTCAAGCCTAGTAGGGCGCATTTGATTCGAGTAGGGCCTGGGTCTATGCCTAGAAGTTCTAGCACATCGGGCTTACCCAGGGCTTTGATTTGATCAAGCGTCTTCCCCTTGACTACTTCAGTGAGCATTGAAGCTGAGGCTTGGCTGATGGCGCAGCCTTTACCCTTGAACCGTATATCGTCCACCTTACCGTCCTTGATCTTCAGCTGCATCTCTATTATGTCGCCGCATAGCGGGTTCGAGTCCTTCGGCGGACATCCGGCTCCGGTAGGTCACCGAAGTTGCGCGGGTTCCGGTAATAATCCAAAATTATGTCTTTGTAGATTTCAGAACTCATCGCGCGAATAGCTTCCTGGCTTTCTCAAGGACGTTGATGAATACGTCAACCTCCTCCTTCGTGTTATAAATGTAGAAGCTTGCCCTCGACATGGCGGGGACGTTTAGGAATTCCATCAAGGGTTGGGCGCAATGGTGCCCCGACCTGATTGCGACGCCTTCTTCATCCATGATGGAAGCCAGGTCGTGGGCGTGGATGTCACCTAAATTGAATGAGAGTACGCCGACTCTTTGCGCAATGTCTCTGGGGCCATATAGGGTGAGGTCCTTTACTTCGCTCATTCTTCCAATTGCGTACCTGGAGATTTCTCTCTCATGCTCATGCACGTTTTCCATTCCGATCTTGCTGAGATAATCCACTGCCGCCCCGAGGCCGATGGCGCCGACTATGTTTGGTGTCCCAGCCTCGTACTTGTATGGGATGTCCTTCCACGAGGCTCCGGTAGTGTGAACTTCCCTTATCATTTCTCCGCCACCCAAGAATGGTGGCATTCTGCTGAGGTGTTCGCTCTTCCCATGGAGGACCCCAATTCCGGTGGGACCCAACATCTTGTGGCCTGAGAAGGCGAAGAAGTCGCTGTCAATATCCCTAACGTCAACGGGCATGTGCGGGACAGACTGGGCTGCATCAACTAAGAACATTGCACCGTAGCGGTGGGCGATCTTGCCGATCTCCTTAACTGGGTTAATCGTTCCAAGCACGTTAGAGGCCTGAGTTACACACACGATCTTCGTTTTCTCATCAATCAACTCATGAACCTCATCTAGGTGGAGCAACCCGCCATTATCGATCTTTACGTACTCAACGCTGGCGCCCTTTTCTTGTGCAAGCAACTGCCACGGAACTATGTTGCTATGATGCTCCATGATCGTTAAGACAATTTTATCTCCTTTCCCAATGTTCGCTCTGCCCCAGGCGTAGGCGACTAAGTTTATCGCTTCAGTTGCGTTTCGTGTGAAAATTATTTCTTCGGTGTGCTTTGCGTTGATGAATTTGGCGATTTTTTCTCTTGCTTCTTCATGCGCGAGCGTTGCTTCCTCAGCTAGTTTATGGATTCCGCGATGAATATTCGCATTGTATTCGCGGTAATACCTGTCGGTCGTTTCTATGACGACATTGGGCTTTTGTGATGTGGCAGCGTTATCGAAGTAGATGAGTGGTTTTCCGTTAACGTGGCGTTTGAGAATCGGAAAATCCTCTCGTATCCCAGGAACATTTATCGTTGTTACTCTCTCGACCAATACTTAGACCGGCGAACGCTGTCTATCATAACATATGTCATGTGATAAATGTTCTCCAATTGGTTTCGTCAGCTGAGTCTACAGCTGGACGTATACACTTGTCCCTTCCACCTTCAAGTTGTATGTAGCCAAGGGCACAGTTGCTGGAAGATTATCCACACGACCAGTCTTGACGTCGAACCTCGAGAGATGCAGCGGGCAAGTTACCACGGAATCATTCAGAAAACCCGTGGAAAGGTCTGCGTCTTCATGGGTGCATATTCGGTTCACTGCATATAGTGAGCCATCTACGTTGACGATCATCAGCTTATTCTCGCCTACGTCAACGGGATGCATGGTCCCGGGTGGAACGTCAGTGGTCTCGCAGACTTTCATGTACTCGCTCAATATTCGTTGACCCTGCACAACGAAGATACTTTCTTTGCCTGAATAGTTACCCTTTGCGGTAACGAAGTGCATTCATTCTTGGAAAACATAAGAAAGGGGGAATGGGGCAAGTGGTCGATGGCCCTTATGAAACCCCAAGCTCAACCGTTCCCGAAAAATGCGGCTTTAGTCATAATTGACGTCCAGACAGGTTTTGACGATCCGAGTTCCTTTCAAGGACTAGCCGAAGGTTACGGTAAGTTTACCTCACTATTTCGACTTCTTGAGCTTGAGCTTTCGAAGCTCGCGTTCTGGAAGTGGAGGCACCTTTGTCGTGGACGCCGGCTTCCCATATTCGACAAGAGGTAGAGCTGCGTACTTGTTGTAGACATTAGCGAGATCATATCTAGCCTGACTGGCGATTACGCAAGCCTGTTCCCCATAGCTAGTCGGCCAAGTAACCAGTAGTCTATGTTTCGCTTTCAATTCCTGTATCGCAGCATCAACGAACGAACTGAGTTCTGAAGGACAACCAGTCCCCAAATCGCAAACTGAGGTATGCTTTCCATGGCCGGTCCTATGGCATACATAGCCATGGAAGTACATCTTGTTCAGAATGTATCCTTTTGCGAGCCTTATTCGGTCGATTGTGAGCATTGTAAATCATTACAATGTCTTTGTAAGTATTTATTAAGCCCTTTGACGAAGCACGCTTGAGGGCGCGCCGGCCCGAAGGCCGGCTAATATCAGAAAAGGGAGAGAGAAGATACGAGAACAAAGAAAAAGGACAGATATGAAGAAGGACCATTCAGCCAAGTGTTAGGCAAAATCGCGATTGCCCGTGTTCTAGATCAGAGCCTCTTCTTAGGAAGGTTGGAATTCACTGCGTCAATCTTAGCTGAGGCAACAGGTCTAACATACCACACGATCAAATCGTGTTTGAAACACTTGCAAAGCATCAATTGGGTAACTGCGACAAGGATGTTAGGGAATGCGCAAGGCTACAAATTCAATGTAGAGAATCACATGAGCGGCATAGTCAAGTGGGCATACGAGTATCAACGAAGCTGGCTTCAAGTCACGGACTAGAAATCTAGCGATTTCGAAAAGAATCATAGAGACTACACTACGGCGACGCAGAATCTTACCTAACCCATAACACGCACGACATTTCGCGGTCCCAATCTCATTGTTTTTCATGGTTATCACAAATTGCCAATTGCCGCCGGTACCATTACACCACGCACAGGTTTCCTCATCCAGCTCGCTCACGCCCGTGGACTCACAGGAATCGGGACAGATGCTCTACGCGTAAGGGAACTAGCGTCCCATGCTCTTGAACCTCAAACCATGAAGCGAGGAGTTGCTCAAGCGGCTCAAGTGAATTCTCAGGTGCAAGGCAAGAACAAGTGGACGACCCTAATTCAAAATGCTATTCATCTTGGTTACATGTTACTGGTAGAAAAGCTAAACAGCTTCAGTTCGAAAGTAGATGGTTCGCGAGAGAGAAAGTACCGGTGTGTACATCGGTAGGGGAGCCCCTGTTTAGAGAATCAGGGCTGCGTTTCCTTGGACATGATTGTGGACTGTCTAGAATCATACGTCTTCAACTCCAAGCCTAATTCCAAGGCTAAAGCAACAAACACCATATTGTACGTAGATGCCCGGTGTTTTCGCGAAAGCGAGTATGTCTTTTCGAGGAGTTTCTTGTCCGGTCTTATCAATTGGATTGTTTCGGCTGATACTAATTCTGAGAACAGGCTGATGCGTCCCCAGGATTCTTTCAGGTCCTTGATCAGGGTTTCGTGTTTCCATAGCGCATTGATGACCTCGTACAGAGCGAGGTCTGAGGAAACAAATGTTTCATTTGCCAGCAGGTTGGCGTCTCTCAGAATTCCCTCAATGAGGTAGCTACTGTCAGCCACCTTCATCGTTCGCGATCCGCCCTGATAAGCCTTAAGTCGTCGTTGATCGAGCTCGCAATCGGTGTCTTCTGCAGTTCCTTTAATCGCGATATTGTTCGCTTGGAGTTCTTGTTTCTCAGGTAAAGACGGATTGCTTCTCTAACCACATCTGAGAGTGTTCCATGTTTTTGCAGCTCCTGCTTCTCATGCTCTGAGAGCCTAACAGTCAATGTCTCTGTCATACAACGTGTCTTACACGACGTATTATATATACGCAATGCTCAGGATCATTGGGCGACAGTTCTCAGAGAGATTCCAGGCATGAACGGGTGAATTCATCGGTATAGAGTGCTGTCAAATCTTCGTCTGCTTGACTCATCTGCATCGACTGAGGGATTACCGTCGATCGCGGATTCCCATACCATCGCTTCACTTGCAGACGCGACGACCCCGAACCTGAGGGCTCTCGTTTCGAAGAACATACCAAATCGTGGGTCGATTTGGATCGTAAGACGACGGAGTCTACTCTAGTCCCACACACACGAAAACTGCTCGCTGCAGAAGTGTTAACCATATATAGTAAGGAACCTGATTAGCGCGGGATGCGTTATGCCTGTTGTCATGATAATGAATTGGAAAGGCCTCACCCGCGAACAGTATGAGGCCATGAGGAAACCCATCAACTGGGAAGGAAACGTACCCAAAGGGCTGCGATTCCACGTAGCGGCGTTCGACGCGAACGGGGCACACGTCACCGATATCTGGGACACCGCCGATAACTTCAACGACTTCGTCAAGAGCAGGCTTATGCCAGGCGTGAAACAGCTCGGGTTTAAAGGCGAACCTCAGGTAGAAATCTACCCAACCCACGCCATCTTCACACCCGCCTACAACCCAAAGTAAGAACCCGAAGCTTCAGTGGGCGCCGCTAGCGTCAAGCTAGTGGTCCTTCCGGGCGTACAGCTTCTGGCATCTCCTGAGATATCCAGAATATCCAATAGGATTACCAGTTATCGTACTCTTCATGGTAATCGCATATGGACTAATCAAACGCAGAACCACAAAATGTCTAAACTGAATCGATTCTTAGACAGTTGTAACGGTTCCGTTTTCGTGTGTGTGCGCACCAGCTGACTTGTCCGAAGACAAGTTAGCGGAACCGTAAGTATTGTTCGTATTGTTCGTATTGAACAGCTATTTCCCGGTAATTACGCTACTCTTGGGTAGGGTTTCGTATGGAGTTCGAGTTGAGCAAGCACCAAGAAGAAGTGCTGCGAACAGCCCGTGGCTTCGCGGAGAAACTCGTCTTACCTAAGGCTGATGGTTGGGACAAGAGCAACAAATTCCCGACAGAAACTTGGCGTGCAATGGCTAAGGCCGGCCTGACTGGCCTCCCGATCCCAAGAAAGTATGGAGGAGGAGGCCAAGACGTACTTAGCTACGTTCTTGCGGTAGAGGAAATCTCCCGTGGTTCCGCTGCGCTTGGGGTTACCTTGGCTGTGCACGTATCACTTGTGAGCCAACCATTGCTATCATACGGAACCGAGCCGCAAAAAATGCTTTACTTGAAACCGTTGGCCCAAGGTTCGAAGTTCGGATCATTCTGCTTAACTGAACCTGGAGCGGGAAGCGATGTTGCCTCGATGGAGTCGAAGGCAACGCTGAGCGGCGATGACTATGTGATCCGTGGCCGCAAATACTTCATCGTGAACGCACCGATGGCGAGTACCTACCTAGTCTTCGCGATGACAGACAAATCGCTCGCGCACCGGGGCATATCATGTTTCATCGTTGATCGGAATATGCCTGGCGTGAAGATTGGGAAAATATTCGACAAGATGGGAATACGCTCGTCGATGGTTTCTGAAGTAATTTTCGATAACGTGCGAGTTCCGGCAAGGAACATGCTTGGCCGGCCGGGGGAGGGATTCAAGATTGCAATGGATACGCTCGATTGTGGGCGAATCAGCATTGCAGCACAAGCCGTAGGCATAGCCCAGGCCTCCCTGGACGCTGCGATTGAGCATGCAAGGACGAGGGTCCAATTTGGGAAGCCTATCAGCGACCAACAAGCAATTCGGTGGATGATTGCTGACATGGCGACTGAAATTGAGGCCGCGAGATTGCTCACGTACCATGCTGCCACCCTTACGGACCGAGGCAGAAAGCACACGAAGGAGGCGAGCATGGCTAAGCTCTTCGCCGCATCAACTGCCGTCGAAGCCGCAAGGAAGGCGCTACAAATCCACGGCGGATACGGCTACATGACGGACCTACCGCTTGAAAGGTACTACCGGGACGCGAAGATTACGGAGATTTACGAGGGCACATCTGAGATTCAGCGACTCGTGATTTCCAACGAGCTTCTGTGAGTGGCGCATATGGTTCTGAAATCAAAACAGCAGTATATCCAGAGCATCAAGCGGCTGGGTGCAGAGGCGTACATGCGTGGGCGTCCCATCGAAGATGTGACGGAGAATCGGTTTACCCGCTTGGCGTTGGAGGGAATTGGCCAGATATACGAGCTATCTAAACAAGCAACTCACAATGGCCTCCTAACGCGGCGAGGCGAAAACGGCGCGAGGATTAGTGCATACTGCTCGATACACAGGTCGAAGGATGACTTGGTCAACCGTGTCCGGACGGCGCGCCTTGTCTGTCAAAAGACTGGTGTGTGCACCGCCAGCCGATGTTGCGGATGGGATGCTCTAAATGCGCTTTGGCACACGACCTACGAGATGGACGCCAAACTCGGAACTGAATACCACAAGAGATTGAAGCGGTACGTAGCTCTAGTGCAGAGCAAAGATCTTACTTGCGCAGGTGCGCTTACAGACCCGAAAGGTAATCGATCCCTGAAACCGAAACACCAGCCCGACAAGGACGTTTACCTCAGAGTAGTTGACGAGAACAAGAAAGGGATCGTGGTGCGTGGCGCCAAGAGCATGATTGGTGGCGCCATCGGTTCACATGAGATCATAGTTTTGCCAGGCACCGGATTCGTTGAGGCGGAGAAGGAGCACGCCGTTGCCTTTGCCATACCAATGAACACAGAAGGAGTCATGCAGGTCGTAGACATGCAGCCAGGGGGAGAAAGGAAATTGGCAAAAGGGTTCGATAAGGGAAACGTGAGCTTCGGTTCATCAGAATCGCTTGTTGTTTTCGACGATGTTTTCGTTCCTAAGGAACGGGTGTTCATGAACGGTGAATTCGAGTACGCGGTGGATGTCGTGACGAAGTTCGTTTTACTCCACCGAATGGTGTTGGGCGGCTGTCTGGCGGGGTGTGGGGATGTGCTAACTGGAGCTTCCGCGTTGCTCGCTGAGTACAACGGACTGTCTAGACAAATCTCAGATCGTCTTACGGAGATGACGTACCTTTCGGAAGCTTTGTACTCGCAAGCGTTGGGTGCGGCCCATGAAGGCCAGGCGACCCCGTCAGGGGCATGGTTCCCCGACCCCTCCTAGCCAACGTCACCAAGACCAGCGTCACCCGGCTACCATACGAAGTCCAGAAAATCGCCGAAGACATCGGAGGCGGAATGATATCCTGCATGCCCTCCGAACTCGATTTGAAGAACCCGAAAATCGGCCCGCTAGTGGAAAAGTACTATCGTGGGTCGCATGGGGTTACGGCGGAGAAGAGGTTGAGGGTGGCTAGGCTTATCGAGAGCATGGTTGCCGGTCCGGGTAGATTAGGAGCGCTATGCATGCACGGCGGCGGCTCTCCGGCCGCCGCGCAGATGACGGTCAAACAACTAGCTGACCTGGAAAGAAAGAAAGACTTAGCCCGAACACTCGCCGGCCTCCCAACCGCTTCTTAAATCGTGGCAGAACTTAGGACTTTTCATCCTTTCACACACGAAATTTTAGTTTTGGATTCTTTCGTTTTGTTTAACTCTCTCGAAAACACATTTAATATAAGATGCTCTGCAGTTTCAAGGCTAAAATGAAAACCCTGACAAGGTGTTCTACCTGTCCATTCTTTTCTTCACTTCTGAAGTCGATTATTCCGTCATAAACAGCCACGTATTGTTTGTAGAATGCCTCGGAGGCTATTAGTGTAATCCTGTGGCTTGAAAAACTTGACTGCACCGTCGGATAGAAAACCTCAATTTGCTATTCATTGCTTAGGGTTGCTGCGACGGACTTCAGCCGTCTTTGAGAAGCGGAAAATTTGTTTTCACCAGAGGGCGTGAACATACCTCTCCTGGCCCCGCTGATACCGGGAGGTATCAAGCCGGGCACGATGTTCGTTGTCGAATATGATCCCGACTCGCAATGGTTCGCGGTCGCCGCAACAATCGCTGCGCGGTTCTATGAGGAAAAGCGGCATGTTGGTTATTTGGCCATGGCGAGGTCGCCGGAAGATGTTCGAGACAATCTTTCGGCTTTGGGCGTGAACGTGTCCGATGCAGAAGAAGCAGGCCTTCTAGCTGTTGAAGACTGGTATTCCGCCAGCCTTACTGGTGGCAGGGTAGAACCTGCCAACAGGGGCAGCAGGTTGTTTGAATCGATCGAAGGAAGATTACGCGTACTTTCTCTGAAGGTCGCGGACCTCAGCGTCGAATGGCTAAAGTCGTCGAAATCTACCCCGCACCCTGTTTACGACATCGTTGACCATTGGCCGGTGGGTTCGCTGGTAATCGTAGAATCGTTCTCCTCGATCCTACGGTTCAACGAGGAGAAGCCATTCGTTGAATGGATTGAAAGCAGAGTTAACCCGGCTGAAAGGAAACGAAAGAGCATCACGATACAGGGGTTCGTTAGAGGAATTCACTCGGATCAATTGTACAAGCTCATGGAAAATGCTAGCGACGGCGTAATCGACCTGAGAGTTCAAGAGAAAAGTGAGGGAACAAGGAATGCGCTACGAGTCAGGGGCTTAAAGGGACGGCCCCATGATAGCCAGTGGCATGAAATCGTAATAAAATCAAGTGGGGAGGCCACGCTGTCAACTTAGTTCATCGAGGATTTCTAGTGAGTCATAGAACAAACCACTGGGTGAGTCTCTGAGCTGCCGAAGCCACTGCCCGGGTTTACTTGCGCTGTAACGACTCTATGAAATGTTTCAGAGTCCGGTGCGTCCCACAGAACTATCATATCGTATGTGCCCAGGGTCAGGAATGTTGTAATCTCATGTACATCCATTTCGCACCGAGTCTTGCCATACTTCTTCTGGAGTTCGGTGTCCAGATATTTGTAGAACCCAACGTAGTCTTTCGGGCCTTTATCTGGAGCGAATCTGATCAGCTGTACTAATAGCGCCCGATCCGGCTTCACCAGTTTATAATCAGGGGTACTCTTCAAGACTTTGCCCTTGAAAGACCTCTCAGTTTTGTCGCGTTTAACATGTTTGAAAGGTAAACTTGCCTCTTCTTCTTTGTCCAAAAACATCACCTCAGGCAAATCCTGCGATGTGTGCGAATTTATGAGTTTGCTCGGGTTACCTTGGTCATCAATAATGAAGGCAGCTTGAGGTTCAGGCTTCCTGCTGAGGTAAGGCACTGAAGGGTGTGTGACGGCTGCGGGAAGAGATTCTCAGAACAGAAAATGGTCTGGATTGACACTCAAGGCTGGCTCTGAGGCGAGTGCCAAATGAAAATTAGTTAAATCCTTGCTTGATAAAATTTGGTGGTGCGCCCCATGAAGAGTCTGTAGACTATGCGTGCATCTCCGTGATGATCTTCTGTGTGGCGTTCAAGCGCTGTTAGCTAATGTGTCGAGTCCAATTCGTGTTCCACAGCGATAGTCGTCATGTGGTCATGTGTCCCAAGCCGAGTAGAGCTTGTTGATGCCTGAACTAAATCTCGCAATGAACCTGCCTGTATACCAAGTCGAAAAGCCACACGCAAAACGCAGATTAAAGTCAACCCTTGCAGAAGGCTCTAAGCCAAAGCGTTAGTCGTAAAGACCTATAGGACCAGTGTTTCAGCAAATGGAACGACGCAACTCGACTGCGCTTGTAATGATCATAGCTATCATCATTACTTTGACGCCGGCCACCAGCATCCCAATAACTCAAGTATCGGTGTCTGCGGTTCAATCAAACGATCAGTATATTCTCGTCGGAGGCCAGAATGGAACTTGGTTTCGGCCGGGTCAGGCTCCTAGACTGTACCGAATGTTCCTATCAAATCACTCATTGACCCCGGTAGCTTCTCTTCCAAGTTTTGGCGTAGTGTGGACTGGTAGTTGGAATGGTTCGCAATGGCTGATCTCAGGCTGGGGGATCACTGCCGGCGCGCATGGGTCTAACCCGTACATCTACCTCGACGACGGGCAGAGGCAGATTATGGCAGGAACTCTGTACTTGTGGACAGCGCAAGCGTCTTGGCATGGAGGAGACGTATTCGCGGCCAGCTACAATGGTAGCGAATGGTTGCTCTCTGGTCTGGGTAGTGATTGGTTACCGTCAGGTTGGGGATCCCCATCAACAGGCAAACCGAGGGATCATATGGCGTTGGCAATGTTCGACGGCTACAACTTCACTGATCTTTCCGCCGATGTACCCAATCAGTGGGATGCAGTGCTCTTTGCGAACGCTTGGAATGGGCACTACTGGCTCGTGGGTGGGGGATGGCAGGGGAACGAAGGTGTGCTCTATCGCTATGACGGAGCCAATTTCACTGACCTCTCATCCCAGCTGGAGTCCGCAATGTGGCAGACGGGTAGGCAGTTTCATTCAGTTCAAGCGATTGAGTGGAACGGCGACTACTGGCTCGTTGGCGGAGTAGATTTCTTAGCGAAGTATGACGGACAGAACTTCACTGACCTCACGCCTGAGCTGAATGCGGCTCTTGACCCCAGACACTCTCTGAACTACACATCATGCTGCAACACTGTGAACGCGTTCGCCTGGGATGGAGTCTCGTGGCAAATAGGGGGAGGCCCACCCGTAGGCACTCCTGAACCGCTCACGGCATGGGCGGCATCGTATAACGGTGTAAGATTCACCGACCTCACTTCGCTTATTCCATCTTACATTGCGAGCGCTGCACACGGTTCGAGTATACTCACTATCACCTATGCGAATGGCTCTTGGTTCTTTGGAGGATACGCTAACGACAGAGGCTTCTTGCTCTCCTATGCAAACTCTGCCATGACTGACTTTTCTGAAATGATCAAAGATACCATGACTGTTGTGAACTGGGTGGGGGGTTGGCCTGAGTTCTCTCGCGAGACTTTGTCGAATCCGATCGATGCGTTCGGGAACTATGTCATTGCGACAATTTCCATCATTATGATTGCAACGGCGTTAGCGATCAGATACAGGAAGCATAACCGCCGAAGAGGTTAACTTAGCTTCGATCAAGTTGGGGAATCTTGCCATTGAAGCTTGCAAAAAAACGTCGAATCCAGACCAGTAGAGCTAGGATGAATTCCATTGCAGTATGTCTCGGTTCAGAGTTCGCCGCAATAGTCCCATATGCACTACGGGCGTGCTTCAAAGACTCTGTTGAAGGGCGTCTGGGTTGCTCTCCTGAATTGTTTGAAGCCTCCACAGAAGGCTATTTCCTGCAGTTTCGAATCACCTGCTTGAGCACCTGCTGCGAGCCCTACTTCCTGCGCTAGAGAGGAGGGGACGCAAATCATTGAAGAGGCATTGTAGAATATTCGCCCGACTGGATTGAGGTTCTCTTCCACATGTTCATTTGAGTAGGGCTCAACGATCATCCACGTACCATCCGACTTTAGCGATTGATGAACGTGCTTTGCCGCGCCTAATGGTGCGCACACACACAAATTCGTGGTTCAAACGACTGAAGTGGGCTCACATACATTTTTACTAACGACGAACGACGATAGGTTATTGGAAGGCTGAGCCATGCGCCCAATGAGAACTGTCCTAGTCGCAGCCATTTTGGTTGTTGCACTCATTTCGAGTGGCAGCTTCGCATTATCGCCTGTGGCCGCCGCTGCCCCCCAGAATTTGAAACTGCTCGAATGGCCTGTCCCACATGGAAGCGCAGAACTTGGCGGTATCATTGCAGATAGTGGTGGAAGAATCTGGTTTACTGAGAACTCATCGGGCTGGCTGGGTCTACTGGATCCGGTGGTTAACAAAATCTACGAGTGGAGCGCTTTTAGTGCCAATTCGCGTAACATTGTTACAGGAAGAGCTGGCGCCTTTGGTGGTACTTCCAACCGACTTTACTTCGCCGAGTATAGAAGAAACGAGATTGCGTTTTTAGACAACGTTACTGGCTACCTGAACTACCTCACTGAATTTAGAATCACTGGCACTGGTCCGGTGAGTGTTGCCGTTGATAATTCAGGCGACATTTGGTTCACCGAGTCTGGAAACCCTGGTTATATCGGAGAACTCTCCGGAATAAACACGGCCCCAAGCTCCACGACCGCGCAACTAAGCGAATGGGCGCTTCCAGCATTTTCGAGTGCGCTTGGCTTTGGAAATGGCACAAATTTGCCATGCGACTGCCTTCCCTGGGATATCTATGTCAATCAAACCAGCGCCACTTCCAGTTCGTCGCCTGACACTTACGTATGGTTCACGGAGAAAACCGGGGGCACTAATGGTTATGGTGCGATTGGTAGGTTGCAAGTAAGCACGAACATTTTGACCATATGGGATCTCGGCGTCTCGCCACTCATCGGCATCCATGCACCCACAGACATAACTGTTGATTCATCTGGAAATGTATACTGGACCAACTCCGCCTCTGCCGGAAACAGCCTATCCCTTCTCGGCAACGGCGGGACTACCTACAAGGAATACGCTTTGGCGACAACGAGTGCTAGCCCTGTGTCGCCTTTCCCAGATCCTGCTCGTAAGGCCGTATGGGGGCTAGAGCATACGGGGAATAATATTCTGTATCTTGACACCACTGCAATTACCACCCCTGGACTCACTCCAGTCGCTGCGCAATGCACGATTTCGCCCGCCACTAATGCCAGAGTTGCCAATTGCCCAAATGTTGCCACGCAGACGACCACGTCGGTGGCCCGAGCCGGCCAGCGCTCGCTAGGTTACCCTAACACTATAACGCCCGTAAACCCAACGAGTTCAGGCTCGCTGGGGAGCCCCACAGGCCCCCACAACGGGCTCTATGAATACAGCCTGCTAAGCGTGGGGTGCGGGGCCCTATTCGCTCTTCCTGGACGCCCATGAGAATCTCTGGATAACGGAGAGCAGCAGTACTGTGAACAGGATTGCGGAAATCCAATTTCCAGCCGATTTCAGTCTTCAACTGACCTCATCCTCCTCGCAGAGTGTTTCTCAAGGTGGTCCGCGACCTATTCCATCTCCATCACTCCGACGACTAGCCATCAGGTTCCGGTCACTCTCTCAGTAAACGCTCCGTCCGGGCTTACGCTCAGTTTCAGTACTCCTACCGGAACTCCGCCATTTACTTCAACACTGACTATCTCGACTACGGATTCCACAACGCCGACCAATTATGCGTTGACTATTACAGGGATTAGCAGCAGTGCAACGCATAGCTTGGGCATAACGCTAACCGTCACTCTCTCGATAACGACATCTACTACAGCAGTCACTAGCACACTTACCCAAAGTGTCACGGTTACCTTGACTACCACACAATATTCAGTGAGCCAAACTCAGACTGGTGTAAGTCCGACCACGCTCATTCAGGTCTCTAGCAACTCCACAATTTCCAACTTCCAATTCGACTCGTCAAAGCTACTACTCAACTTCACGGTGAGCGGCCCGTCTGGTACGATTGGCTACACTAATGTCGTAATCGCTAAGAATTTACTTAATGGTAGCCCAGCCGTACTCATCGATAATGGACTTACTCCAGTGCTGGCGCTCTCACTCACAAGCAACTCCACACACTACTTTATCGCTTTCACTTACCATCACAGCACTCATCAAATTACAATCGGCGGCTCCAACACCGTACCAGAGTTTCCAATATCGGCTCTGCCATTGCTGGCTGGTGCTTTGTTGATGATTTCGCTGGCAGTTCAGAAACGTAGAAAACGCTAGTTTACTGTGTGTGCGCACCACCAGACCCACGCACACAATGACCTGCCTACAATCCAAACCAGCGCCTCCGGCGGCTGGATCCAAAGGACTGTCTATCATTGGCAAGAGCGGCGGAAGGTCCCTCGAAGCCCCCCGTGGGCGCAGGCCCTGAAAGGAAGTCCACGTCCACGCGCCCGACTTTACCCTCCCCAAACTCGACGTAGCAGGAACCTGCCCCGGAGTAGGGCGGGGGCTGTTCGCCGCCCTTTACATTTGCGATCAGGGCGGCTGCCACCACGTGCGCCGCTCCTTCGGAGAATACGCCCGCCTTTGGCGTTTCAACACTCGTCACGTCACCTATCGCATACACGCCGGGAAAGCGCGTTTTGAGTGTCTTGGGATCCACCGGGATCCAGCCGTCCTCGGTCATGCCGCTTTCCGCAACCACGTCTGGGACGCGGTGCTTGGGGATGCCGAGGAACAAGTCGTAGGGCATCTCGCTGGCGTCGTCGAGGATGGCAACTCTGCGCCCCGGGTCCAGGGTGCGCACAAGCCGGTTGGGGATGAAGGTGATGCCCCGCTCGGCGAAGGCGCTGAGTAACGCCCGGGAAGAGGCGGGCGAAGGGGGGATTGGAACGCCAAACGGCATGACCAAGCTGATCTCGCAGGCGCCGCGTACCCCATGTGCGTTGAGGTATTCGTGCAGCAATAACGCCGCTTCGCTCGGCGCGGGCGGGCACTTGAAGGGCGTTGACGTTACCCCGACTATGGCGCGGCCTTTGATGAAGGTGGGGAGTACCTCCCGCAGGCGTTCAGCCCCGGCGAAGGAGTAGAATTCGTTGCCGCCTTCCCTCAGCCCCGGTGTAGCCTCCAGGTCATAGTCGGCACCCAGCGCCACCACGAGCACATCGGCCTCGTGAGTCCCGCGGTCGGTGGTAACGACTCGCCTCTGGGGGTCGATAGCGGTGATCGTTTCCTGGCGGAAACACACGCCTGGCTTGTCGATGGCACTGTAAGCGAAACGCACGGCTTCAGGTGTCTTGCGTCCGAACATCACGTCAAGCTTTGAAAAGCCGAAGAAAAAGGAATCATTCTTGTCGATCAGGGTAAGATCGAGGCGGTCGGGGAGCGCCTCCGACAACATCGCGCTCACTTCCAATCCGCCGAAACCCGCACCTAGGACAACCACGCGTAGTTTCATAATTTTCGGAGATGAATCAGATTTTTGCTCAGCCAATTCTATCTCATCACAAAAAGACCGATTCGGTGATATATTTAACGCCTTTCGCCCAACCAAAGTGTCTTCATCTGTCGGTCTAATGGTGCAGGCAGCGCAAATTGAACCGTCGTCGTTTCAGGCACTTTTCGTGTGTGTGGGTCAGCTGGTTCTGAGAGTCCTTACTACACGATTGACAACTACACAAACGATATAGCCGTTATAGTGAATCTGCGCGCACAAGTTAGAGAAAATGACGCAAAAAGAAGTCCAAGCATCAGAATCGACGACGACTAAGATGCACCAGGCCATCCGAAGGGAATTTCCTAGAGCTGATGCTGATGCGAGCGGGAGACGAAGGATATTCTTCGAAAATGGTGCTGGCTCCCTAGTTCTACAACGCGCTGTTGAAGCGGAGGCGAAGGCACGTCTAGACTACTCCGCGAACGTCGACGGACCATTCTGGGAGTCGAAGATGAATGAGGAAATTATCCTGGACGGCCGGAAAGCCGTGAGAGATTTTCTTAACGCACCCTCCGAAGACTGCATAATCTCAGGCGAGTCGGCCACTAGCATCCTCTTTAGCCTCAGCTATGCGCTTTCGAGAGAGATGTCGGGAAACGAGAACATTGTCACCACGGAGTATGAGCATTACGCCAATGCCAGCCCATGGCTGGAACTCGAACAGCGCGGCGTAGTTAAGGAAGTAAGATTTGCAAGGTTCAATCCGAACGACGGCCAGTTGGACGTATCCCACTTAGCAAGCCTTCTCGACAAAAATACACGAGTGGTTTCCGTCGCGGGCGTTTCCAATGTACTAGGTTCTAAGACGCCCGCGGCCCCAGTTTTCAAGCTTGCAAAAGAAGTCGGAGCCTACGCTGTTTTGGATGCTGTGCACACGGTTCCGCACATTCCGGTCGATGTCGTCAAACTTGGCTGCGACTTCGCCGTCTTCTCCGCGTACAAATTATTCAGTCGGCGCGGGAGTTTCGCATACGGCCGAAGAGAGTTACTGGAAACCCTCAAACCATACAAAGTGAAACCCGCACCCGACAAACCACCTGGAAGGTGGGAGATGGGGACACGAGACCAAGCGCTCTTTTCCTCAATCAGCGCTGTCATGGATTATCTGAATTGGTTAGGTTCTCAAGTTGAATCCCAGGTCAGGGACAAGATCGGCGATTATGCTGGAGGAAGACGCACCCTCAAGGCTGCTCTTTCGTGGATTGAGCAATATGAGCAAACGCTCTCAAATGCGATGCTGGACGGAATAAACGGAGTACGGGGAATGCGGGCCATGAGAGGCGTGGAGGTTTACGGTGTAAAGGATCCTTCCAAGATACACTTGCGAGTGCCAACCTTCACCTTCAACATCGTGGGCGCTGACCCCTTTCATGTTGCCCAATACCTCTGGGACAAGCACTCGGTAGCTGTCCTAGCCGAAGATGGGGGAGGCTTCTACTCTAGAGCACTCCAAACCTATGGGAAATCTGTAGGCGTTCGCGCGAGTCTGGTACACTTCAATACTGTTCAAGAAGTCGAGACTTTCCTGCGCGCTCTCGATGACACTGTTAAGCACTTCAACGCATCATAGCCCCATCTCTTTCAACGCCTCAAAGAACGATTGACGCCAGCCTTGGGCCGCCATGATTACAGCTCCATCACAAGATAAGCCCCGGACATGGATTTGGTTGTGAAGCTGACAGTTGTGCCATTGCGCCTCCACCCATGGCTCGGTTGATTAATTGCTCCTATGTGACCCGCAGCACGGGCAGCCAGCATGCTAACTGACGTCGCCTCGTTTGATGAATTTTGAACCGTCGTCCGTCGTCGTAAGTAAACACACACTTCTGATTAAGTACCAAAACCAAGACTCGTCCTCTGAGCTTATTGCTCCTGGCGGTAATACGAGACTCATGCCTTACCAATTCAAGTTCGACCTGACACGGCTATCCCAATCGTTCTTCACAGGAATTGCGGTGGCTGCCCAAAAGAGAAAGCTGCACAGAAGAATTGGCGAGGCAACTCTGCGTCTGCTTGAACGGTTCAGAGTTCAGGAGATCACAGGGTTGGATTTTGCTCAAGCTCTGATGCTCCTCGAGGACCTGATAGATATCCAGACTAAGAATTTCAACAACCGGGAAAGATTCGTAAGAACTTCCAGGCGAGTGCTACTGCTTCCCCACTGTTCAAGGAAGTATATGGACAATCGGTGTAAAGCCGTCTTCGACTCTAACATTCCATCATACAGTTGCTCTCACTGTTCACCCGATTGTTTGGTAAACCAAGCGACACTGGCTGGGGAGGAGAGAGGGTACGATGTTTATGTTCTGCCGGGTGGGTCATGTATCCATCAGATTCTGCAAAAAGGCCGTTATGAGGCGCTTGTGGGAGTCGCCTGCGGCGAGGAGATCAAGCTAGCTGAAGGGCTGTTAGAGAAGACGGGGCTACCAGGTCAAAATGTGCCTTTAATCAGGAATGGTTGCGCCAATACAACATTCAACATGCGGACCCTGAAGAAAGCCCTCTGAGTTTCCGAATTTCCGAATTTGAACCGGCTTCGGCAGTCGTCGTTTGAAAGTTTGTGTGGGTCAGCTGGTGCGGGCAAGCAAATTTGAACCGTCTTATATGTACCGGTAAAATGGGGTTCGAATCCCTCCCCAGCACCATTTTCGAAACTCCTGCAACAACGACGTGTGGCGCGTCGTCTACTGTTCTAATCTCTAGGTTTATCGTAGCAACGCGCCTCATCTGGTTGCGATAACTTTGGACAAGCTAGCCATCGTGGTTTCAGTTCTCGTCGTGGCCAGCGTTGTGGCCGGTTGGTCTTTTGTCGGGCCCATTATCGACCATCGTTCAAACCAAATAACAGTCGCAGGAAGCCTGAAGTCAGGAGTTGAGGCTGGTTGCGTAATCCTTCAAGCCGACGATGGGACACAGTACCTCCTAGCTGGCTCAGTCAGTTATCCCGGCTTCGGAGCTAGGGTTTCTGTGACAGGTTACTTTGAGAAGGACGTAGCGAGCTACTGTATGCAGGGTAAGCAAGTAATCCATGTCCTCTCGATTTCCATATCATCGCCAACAACCGCGTTCTCCATCAGTTATGGCACGGGAACGGCGTCAAGTGCAACCGTAATCAGCGGATCCACGCAACAATCGACCACCATCAGCGGCGTACCAATCACAGCGAGTGGGTATATCTACACGGTCGTGGAGAGCCCGCAATGCTACCCGCAATGCGGCGCCCCCTCATTCCTTCTCACTTACCTCTACATTCCACCCGGCACCGAATGCACAGGCACAATGGAATGTTACCCTCCCCCACAATACTACAGGCTCCTAAAGAGCGATGGTGGCCCATTCCTGCCAACTGCCCCAAACGGCACCCACGTAAGCCAATTAACGGGCCTACTAGTCGCGCCGTCATCTTGGACCTGCGCATCATTCTACGCCCCCAAAATCTGCATGCTCGGCGACATCTACGTGCAGAGCCTAGAGTACTGACAACATCTGTTTCTAAGACTGTAATGAGGGTTGGGAGCTCCCACGTCCCTAAAAGACGTGAGTCATCGCGCCGGAACTCCCTTGGCGATTGAAACGAGTTTTGAAAGCGAAAGTTTATCGACGGCGGCTTTCGAGCTCACATAAGGTATGATGGGTTCTTTCCCAATCAATTCTCGAACTGCATCTGATTCGATCAGTTGCGCGCGCTGGTTAAAGTTCTTGAGTACTTTCTGTGTGGCCTTGACTCCAAGCTTTTGGCTAGCCTCATTGTACGTTGAGATTTGGTATGAATATTGCTGTCTCGAAAATAACTTGGCTCTTGGTTCAGGCCGAGTGCCTTCCTGATTCATCGGTCCGCCTTTTGGTCTGAAGGTGCTACCGAGAACATCGACATATGCGAACAGGCTCAGAAAGTCATCTGCTCGAGTACTGTTCTTCTCGAACTGAGGATAACCCAGGTTGAATGCGCAAATCAAGACTTCACTCAGAGGTTTGTGTTGATTGATCTCGGTCAAAATCACTCCTAAATCGGGCTCGTTACTCAGTATGTCTTTGTTCAAGGCGTCGATCGCAAAAGACTCAATGCCTTTGTTGAAGTAGAGTTCGAGAATCGGCCTCGAGAACTTGGGCGGCAGCAATGGTATCATTCCGATTAATGGCTTGCTATTATGGAGCGTCTCTATTTCGTCGATGATCTGCGCTTGCATTTTCAAATATTGCTGAAGTTTGGTTGCGGAGAGCCGTCCTGTTTTCTTGGCGTCACCATCGGGAGAAAGGTCTTTCAGCATTCCCGACTTCACGCTCGGAAGGAGTACCACTCTTTGACTGGACGAATACAAGTAGCTAGCAAGCGTTCTGACGCCTTTGACCGGAGGAAACTTACTCAGTCGGAGATCAAAGATAGTCAGATTGACTGCTCCGTCAACGAACTTAGCCTGAATCTCCTTGTGGAGTGGTAGTGTCCCGCTTTCTAGTGCATCTATTGTAGTATCGTTGACCACTCTGGGGAGTTCGTTGATAATTGCCTGCGAGGCTCCAGTCATAGGACTTGAGAGGGACCGCGAAGGTGATTCAAACGAAGCTCCGCCAGGCAAATCGATACTCTTACGAATGACCCCTAAATCCTTATCCCGAAAAAGTTCCTTTGCAGCGACCCGACCTACCATAACTTATAGCCAGCACGTCGTAAGTGGTTTGTATCATGTCCGCTATAACAGATTATGGCCTAGACTCACCCACCCGAGCCTATCTGGTCCTAGCACTGTCCGTTAAAGACAGGAAGGGAAGAAAGTCGGCAGACATTCTGCACCTCCAAAAGATCGTCAGGTATTTCGAGTATCTGAGACAGAAGAGAGAGATTGATTACTCAAACTTCAAGCTTGGCCAAGTGTCCTACGAATTGGAGGAGAATCTTCAGACCCTTCAGGAAAGCGGTCTTGTGACGAGTATTGGAACTAATTTCCAACTGACCGATGAAGGCCAACTGGCCGCGAAAGAACTCGAGGGAGTTTCCACTGCCGATGACCGCCGTAAACTGTTATTCGCGAAACAGCAGCTGAACCAGCTGGGCCGTGATGAATTACTATTCTTCATGTACAAGCTGATCCCCGAGTCGCAGGTAAACTCCACTGAATGGCCCCGGCTCAAGAACAGAAGTCGCGAACTAGTCGAAGCTCTGTACCGAAAAGAAGTCATCAGTGCCGCGATGGCGGCGAAGTGGCTAGAAGTATCTGAATCAGACCTTCTGGCCTCACTCGGAGAGAAACGATAGCTGAATTGTTGAATGAATTATGCGTTCGATACTTCTGCGACTGTGGTGCTTATCGAGACTTGTGGCCTCGGCGAAGCACTTCGGAAGTTCGGCCAAACAAATAGATTAGTTGCGCCCAGAAGGGTAAAGGAGGAATACCTGAATGGCACAAGACTTGAACGTGACTTTGGAGTTTTTGAGAGCGTCTTCGAGACCGTCGATGTAGTTGTCGATTCCGAACTTTTGCCTTACTTCGGCTTTGACGCTGGCTGTGGAGAGATAACTGTCATCTCATACGCGCTGCACAATGAGAACGCGTGCTGTGTCATCGACGAGGGATTCGGTAGGAGAATCTGTACACTTTTCGGATTGCCTTTGACTGGGTCGGTTGGCATCATTAAAGAACTGGGTCGACTTCGCCTCATATCGAACAAAGAAAAGCGCTCTATTCATAGAAGATTGCGACAAAGCTCATTCTACTTATCTAAGAAACTACTGCGTGAGATTTGATGGATCGCACCTAAGACGATTATAAGAAGATGGGGAAAGGGCGAGAGGGTACTCGATCAGGTTCTGTTCATTGGTAGAAGTACTTGCTGTGGGAGAGAGTCCACTCAGCTGCCAATTTTGACGGGCAGAACCAACTGCCACGATCGCCGACCAGAGTTTTCTATGTACGTAGGTAACCCTCTTGGAAACAAGCTTAGTGATAACCACGTCCGGGTGCGAAGCCATTTGCTGAGCGACATAGAATATTTCGTGTCCTCGAATGTGTCCTCACCAGGAACTTCGCATCGGCTCTCCAGCGACGATTGCAGCTACGGAAGGCAATTTGGGATGCGATTCCATGAGTATCCCATAACGTTTCAACTTGGTTAACGTAGCGCGAAGAGTCGTTTCCGCCGAAGGCACTTGCATTCACCTGAAACTAGAATTCTATGACATTGCTGATATTTTGTGTGTGGGTCAGCTGGTGCGCCGCCCCCGCCGCCGTTACGGTATGTACGACGCTAATACGCTAATACGAACGCTGATACGAACGCTAACACGAACGACGACGACACGCCGATGAATCATGAATTATAGAAGTTGAGATACGCGAAGGCAACAGCACAACTAAACCCGCTCTGTGAATGGCTAGGTGTTATCGGGGGGACGACCATGCTTGGGTTTGATATATTGTCACAGTAGGTGGAAGGGGACGAGGGCGCTGGATTCTATACTCAGTGTACCTTGCAACTTATTTCCCATGTTATAGAGTGAATCTAGGTCGGCGTCTAGGTGCTTTCTTCCTTCGTCTGATAAGGGGCCCACAGTAACGTTGCCGTAATAATAGTAGGATAGTCGGTAGAGAAGGGCACGATACTCCATTAACTGCTCCTGTGGAGAAGGAGGCTTAGTGCTAATGAAATTAGCTGCGTCACCAAGAGCCTCTTGGGTTCGATAATAAATTTCCATGGACCTTCGTTTGATTTCTCTAACAAACTCAGCGTCTACTGAAGTCGCCTTGATTCTGTCCCTCCAGTTCTTTGCGGAATCCGCTCCCATGACGCAACATGTGATAACTTTCATGATACGACGCCGTTTGTCTGCGAGATTTTCGCAATGCGATTGGTACATTTGAGCCATGAAACCGCCCAGCGCAGCGAGAAGAGCGCCCAAAATGAGTTGACCTAGGGGTCCGCTCAGGGCTGCAACCATGCCGCGCAATATTCCAAGCGTTGTTGTATCACCCAAACTAGGTGTCATAGAACCCTATGCGGTAACCCGTCTAACTCTTCAACCAGAGTTTGATTGCTTCCTCTAAGGCTTTGGTTACTGCGCCTGTACGATCCAAATCGATCCACGATTTAGGATGTCCTTGGTTTGGAGAGATGATTTATTTATGCGTCATGATTGTCCCAAAAGGGAAACATGAGTCAGGAAGTGGCTACTCTCGGGGGCGGCTGTTTCTGGTGCACGGAAGCAGTTTTCAGTGACTTGAAGGGCGTCGTGAAGGTAGAGTCCGGATATTCTGGGGGGACGGTTGCAAATCCAAGCTACGAACAGGTCTGCACCGGCAGAACGGGGCACGCCGAAGTAGCGCAGATTACCTTTGACCCTGAGGTAATTTCATACAAGGGGATCCTCGAGGTCTTCTTCACCGTACACGACCCTACAACTCTAAACCGGCAAGGGGCTGACGTGGGCACTCAGTACCGTTCCGTTATCTTCTACCATAATAGCGAGCAGAGGGCGGTCGCCGAACAGGTGATCAAGGAAATCACCGCAGCCGGAATATGGGATGCACCGGTAGTTACTCAAGTCGAACCGGTGAAGGCCTTCTACAAGGCCGAGGACTACCACCAGCAATACTTCGAGAATAACCCAAGGCAACCCTACTGCCAAATTGTAGTTGCGCCCAAAGTTAGGAAGTTTCGGGAACATTACCGAGACCGGTTGAAAGTGCGGTCATGAGAATCCACATTGCCTGGCCAGGCAACAGCCACGTCGAACTCTCAGCTCGAATCCAGGTTCCACTTGTGTTATCATAGATCCACACGCTGTTCTGGTCGTAGCTTCCAGAGACGCTCATCAGATATTGCGAAACGGTCTCGTTCTGGATTATCGGTTGAGGCTTGAACGCGAAACGAGCTATAGGTCGGTAAAATTAATCATTCTGATCGATCTGTGTGGGCAGCTACGGGAGATGCGGGTGAATGAATTTCTACGTCACTCTGACCACGAATTGTAACCAGAGGTGCAAGTATTGCTATGAGAAGTCCTGTGAAGATTTTGGAAGCGATTTCCACGGTCTAGCAATCGACTATTCAGTCCCTTCCTCCGTGAACTACGACATTGGCTTATTACGGAGGTTCCTCGAGCAGGACAGTGACCCTGTCCTAATTTTCTATGGTGGCGAGCCTCTCATCAAGCTTGGCAGAATGAAGGAGACCATGGATGCAGTTCCAAACGCCCACTTCGTCGTTCAAACCAATGGTCTACTATTGGACAGGTTGGAGTCAGAATATCTGAATCGGTTTGACTCGATTTTCGTGTCACTCGACGGCGACGAAACAACCACCGACCATAACCGTGGGAAAGGAACGTACAGAAAAGTGGTCAGTAACCTGAAGGCAATTCGAGAGCGTGGTTTCACAGGTGAGATTGTTGCTAGAATGACAGTTACCGAGGAGACTGAGATCGACAGACAGGTTTTGGGGCTAATTGATCAAAACGATTTGCCGATTTCGTCTGTCCATTGGCAGTTGGACGCATTGTTCTGGCAAAACGATTATCCGAAACGTCGATTCTCGGAGTGGGCTACACACAGCTACAACCCACGACTTAGGAGGCTGATCCGTGCGTGGGTCGATCAAATGAAGCTCTCCGGAGAGGTCTGGCGTTTGTATCCGTTCGTAGGTGTTATGCGGTCGATGCTTAACGGGGAATCAAGCCATCTGAGATGTGGCTCTGGTTGGTGCGTGTTCAACATTCAAACTGACGGAAACATTACCCCGTGCCCAGTCATGGCGGGCATGAAGGACTTCTACCTGGGCAACATCCGCGACGCCTCGATCAGCAGATTGAAGGATACTGTATTCGTGTCCGAGCCATGCACGTCATGCGAGGTCTTTGCGGTTTGTGGGGGGCGTTGCCTCTACGCGAATGTTACGAAACTTTGGGGAGCGGATGGATTCAAAGAAGTCTGCAGCACAGTCATGAACATGATAGTAGCGCTCAGTGACGTCCTCCCAGAAATTAAATCACTAATAGAGAGCGGCAGAATTCCCCAAAAGAACTTTGAGTATCCAAAATACAACGGTGCCGAAATAATTCCTTGAAAAGTCTGTATATGGCATCGCTATTCCTATAGGCCCGATAGCTATTCTAATCTTGGAATTAGGTCTCCGTTGTGGAAAAAAAGGGACTTACCGCAACGGTAGCAGTATTTGTTCGCAGTCGGATTGCCCATTCCACATTTGCTGCAGAACACAATGCCCGGCCTTTGCG
This sequence comes from Candidatus Bathyarchaeota archaeon, assembly GCA_963780265.1. Lineage (GTDB taxonomy): Archaea > Thermoproteota > Bathyarchaeia > 40CM-2-53-6 > 40CM-2-53-6 > FEN-987. The sequence goes on along the minus strand of CAWABQ010000016.1, from coordinate 43,021 downwards.
GACCAGCTTGCATGGCCATCCAATATTAGCAGTTGTTCACCTCATTATAGAATCTCTGCCAACTGATAGAATTGATAGCGCCTACGTGGTTCCTATTTTTCTAGCATGGAGGCGATTCCACGGGAGAAGTCAGACAGTTCACGGGTTATAGGGTGGCCCTCGGCATCGTGGCCGGGGTTTGTTACTAAGGGGATGTTCGCCCACTTGCACCGCCCCCCTACTACCGGGGGGGTCCGTTGTTTTTACGGTGGGTGGGATTCGAACCCATCCATTGTTCTAAGCCACGAACCGAATACCGTGTTGAGCTGTGCCACTAGCTGATCCAATCCGGGAGATTGTTCTTCAACGTGTCCAGTTCTGAAGAGCGTAGCTTGCGAATCTCGACATCACGTAGATGAGTATCACGATTCTCTACAATCAGAAATGCAACATCATGAGTGGCAAGGAGATTGTGCCAAGTACCTTTCGTCACATTGTATATCAAACCAGGCTGCATATCAAAGACCCGCATACCTTCTGCCGTGGTAACGTACAGCACGGCGTGGCCTTTCAGCAAGATGAACACCTCATCGGTCTCCTTGTGGCGCTCAATCTCTGCTGCTTTCTCCACGGCCATCACTGGTTCCCAATTGAGCAGAGCGACCATCCAGCCATCGCTAAAGACCAGCGGCCGGTAACCTTGTTCGGTCCACTGATAGATTTCGACCCCCTGCACCATCGTATTATTCCTCTACTAGTGACGATCTGCCCAGCGAATCTCTTTTCAGTTTTGCCTTCTGTCGTTGGCGAGTCTTGTTACGTGGGGGGAAGGACGCGTCGTGAGCATTCGACCCGAAGACATCACAATAGAGGCTCAGCTTCACTAGCTGTCTAACACGCACAAGTATGGTCGCGCTCGGACACGTGGCCACTGAAAGCACTGTGGCGCCGTAAGCTGTGTGAGTCGGATTAACGCAACGCCTTTAAGGGCGAAAATCGAACCGTTTGCCATGTTTTCCGCAAAAGTTTTTGCAAGAGAAGCTACGGGTTTCGTTAGAGCGTTATCGCCGTTTGATGTTTTCATCTTGGGCATCGTAGGAATTACACCCGGCGTAAACATGACTTTGTTCTACCTTTACATCGCATATCTTTATCCGGGCGCAAATATATCGTTGGCCGTCCTCGGCGCAATTCCAATAGCCTTGATCTTTGGCGCGGTCTATTGGCTGCTCTCAATTTCAATGCCCAGGACCGGCGGAGACTACGTGTATGGAAGTAGAATCGTACACCCACTCTGGGGATTTCTTCCAAACTGGATCTATACTTTCGTAAACGTTACGGCATTAGGATTTTACGCCGCAACTATTGGAGGAAGTTTTCTCGCGGTCTTCTTCGCCACGCTAGGCAACTTTTACAACAACGCCATGCTGTTATCTTGGTCTTCGGCTGCTTCCAGCGTTAACGGCGCGTTGGTGATCGCATTAATCGCAATCTGGGTTAGCGCACTGATTAACGTCATGGGTATGAGGACATACGCTAAAGCTCAGTTGATAATGTTCGTCATTGCGATGGCAGGAATAGTACTGCTGCTCGCAGTGCTTGGGGTCAACAGCAACCAGAGCTTTCAAACGGCCTTCAACCAGTACGCTTCTTCATACGGGACCTCGTACCAGGGCATAATCGGTCAGGCAAAGAGTTCTGGTTGGGCTCCGCAGGGATTCGATTTGTCGCAGACCCTACTCGCATTACCTTTCATTCTTCTGAGTCTTGCAACGGTCTGGCCAGTCATTGCAGCCGGTGAGGCGAGAAGACCTCAGCGATCGATGCTATACGGTACAGTAGTTGCTATCGCAGTCTCAAGCGTCATTCTTTGGGCCACAGCCGTGCTCTTTTACAATGTTGTAGGGGAGACGTTTAGCAAAGCCATAGCGTACGTCGGTAACTGTGGGTGCACCACCTACCCGCTGCCAGTCGGGCCCTACATCCAGTACCTGTCAGCCATATTGGCTGGCAATCCCGCGGCCATATTCTTCTTAGGATTCAGTTTCTTGGTGTGGAGCCTAATACTGTTACCGGCATTCTACGTCATCACAACTAGGTCGATATTTGCGTGGAGTTTCGATAGGACTAATTCCAACTTTCATGGCTGACATTAACGACAGATACCACGCCCCAATCAAAGCTATTCTAGTCGTAGCCGTAATCGCCTCCGCATCGGCAGCACTCGCACTCTACACAACCGTAGTAGGCGTCGCGTTCAACATTACTCTCGCCGCAGTCTCCTCGTTCATATTTGTAGGAGTCGCCGCAGCCGTCTTCCCGTACAGCAAGAAAGCGCGCCCAATATTCGACCAATCCCCGCCCATCGTCAAGAAGAGAATCGCGGGAGTGCCAATAATAACGATACTTGGAGTTATTGAAGCCGCAATCTTTGCTTACATAACGTATCTCGCAGCAACAAGCCCAGCCCTAAGTGGGCCAATAAACGGGATGTCAGTCGGGCTCATAGCTGTCATGTACGTTGTGGGGATCGTCATCTACTTCGCATCAAAAGGCTACCATAAACGCCGTGGGCTAGACATCGGTTTGGCCTTCAGCGTGGTCCCACCCGAATAGCACAGCACGTATCGCTTCAATGTGGGCTGCGCAAATCAGCAGAGTTGATTCAGGGTCAACATATACAAGCTTGGCCAACTTCAGGGGAACCGAGATTGGAATCGGACTCATTACCGTTGTAAGTCCATATGAAGTTGGAGCTGATCGATGAATATCCCTTCCATTCCGTTACCTGAAACTACACCATTTGCCCCTGTGAACGTAGCTAGCACCGTGACATCGAAGGTGTTTCCTGCAACAATTTGAGAAGGTGCTTGCACAGCCAATTAAATACCCGTAGCCTTGTTGAGTGCTTGTTTCTGCCGCCCTCACGGGACTGGTTTTCCTATTACATGCTCTAACCTGTAGCTTTGCTTCTACCGTTCGGAATTAAGAGGTGGATCCACCCCTCGAGGGGTGGTGCCAAACGGTGCCAAACGAAGGTAACCCTCGCCTCATTTTACGCCTCGATCCCCTCATACGCACCGGTTTAGAGGCCCGGGCCATGTCGAGGGGGGTTTCCCTCAACGAGTTGGCAAAGTTCGTGCTAGTCGAGTATGTGAAGCAGTCCGCTGAAGCAAAGGAAGGCACCCCAGCCCTCCTCCGCCACCTAGACACCCTCGTCCGCACGTTACAGCTCCAGGCCACTGCCCTAACGCTACCAGCGGTCGAAGCGCCAGGTCCAACGAAACAACCGATGAAGGCCAGCAAAGATACACAGCAAGGTCGGCTAGATCTTCATGACACTGTGGATGCGATTCTGAAGACGGTTGTCAAGCTTTGCGAGAGTGAGGAGGCGGCTAGGAATGCGAAGGCGCGTATGGAGGCGATGCGTTTGGCTAACACGACCATCCGGACCGACATGGCGCTTCTGCAGGGCTACGACCGTCGCGACATCAAAATTCTCCTAGACGAGGTTCGTGAGACGAATGAGCAATTCAGAGAGCAACTTGCGGCAAGCCAGAGAGGAACAAAGGAAGCTCCGAAACAAGCGGGAAGCTGAAGAGGGAAGCCTAGGCGCATTCCAACGGCTCAAGGAATTCGCCGGGAAAGGCCCTGTAGCCTTCTGCAAAGAAGCCTTAGGCTTTGAACCCACCAGCTGCCAAGCCAAGTTCCTCAATGACCCCGCCCAATTCATTGCGCAGCTATGGTGTCGTCAGTCCGGGAAAGATTACGCGGCTTGTAGCAAACTGTTCTGGTACGCAGTCAACAACGACGACGTCCAACTAGCAGTTGTGGGCCCAAGCTTTCGCCAGAGCAAACTAGTAATTCAGAAGATCAACGCGTTCCTCCAGAAACTACCGAACAGTGTCCCCTACCGCGAAGTCCTGGTCGGCCGGAAACCGCTCAAAACGAAAGTCACGCTAACTAACGGTTCAAGCATTGAAGCCTATCCCTGCAACCCCGACACTATACGGGGCCCGACATTGCACGGGATACTTGCGACCGAGTTCAACTTCGTGCGGGATGACGAGGAGCTCTACGATGCAGTTCTTTTCACGTTGGGCACGACGAACGGGTTCTTCATAGCCAACTCGACGCCCTGGTCACGCGACCACGTTTTCTACAGGATTTGTAAGGATAAGGAGTTTGAAGATTTCAGCCGCGGCCACGTCACGTGGGAACAGGCGCTTGAACCGAACGGCCCCCTGAAAAAGGGCATCTTGGAGAAGATACGGAAGCAGCTGGCGAACGATCCCTGGCGATGGAGGCGTGAGATGCAGGCGGAGTGGAGTGAGGATGATGATTGCTGGCTCCCCACCTCGCTAATCACGGAATGTACCGACGCGGAGCTGGAAATTAGAGAGTTCGGCGGAGAATTGCGAAGCTTCTGGGCGACGGAACTTGCAGCAGACCTCCCGCGCTGACTACTGGGCCGGCCTCGACCTCGGCAAGAAACAGGACTACAGCGTCCTTGCCCTCGTCCGAAAAGACGGGGACATATTCCGTCTAGTGGGCCTCAAAGTCTTCCCGCTGGGGACGGAGTATACTGGTGAGGCGGGCGTTGTCGGTTTCGTTCGAGTCCTCACCAAGAAGCTGCAAACAGTTCACAGAATCCTAATCGACCAAACGGGCGTTGGAGAGAGCGTCGTGGAGGAAGCGACGAAATCGCTCCCCAACGCAGAAGGCATCATACTCTCCGCACCGGTCAAGCAGGATGTGATGAACTACCTCAAGATGATGATGCAGCAGAAACGATTCCTCATCCCCTACCAACTTGAGTTAGCCAACGAGTTGAACATCGAACGATTCCAACTCACCAAAGCCGGCCAAATCCAATTCGACCACCCAGACGGAACACATGACGACCGCGTCTGGGGCATCGCATTAGCCATGTTCGCGACGAGGACGCGGCCGGTCCCCCAATTCAAACCCTTTTCCCGATCGTTCTAACCTTGTAGTCACTTCGACTGATTCTCCCGTCGTAAGGGTGTAAGTTGACTTACGTGGAAGCTATCCTATTTGAGTCGAGATGAAACATAAAGGACACCGAAAGCATGAGGTTGTTGATAGGTCATGTCCAGAGTTTTTACGTCACAGTTGCGCTGAAGAAGGAGGTTACGGGGGGATACTCTGTGAGGTGTGTTGAGTTACCCGCCGCCATAAGTCAAAGCGAAACCGAAGAAGAGGCCGTGCGGAACGTCAGGGAAGCTATCGAATTAGTCCTCGAGGAACTTGAAGCACGGACCCAAGCGCAGAAACCAGACAAGCTGGAACTAGTGACTGTCTCAGTGTAGACTTCTAATTCCAGCCGGTTACCCGAGTCTTCTAACATTCTATGGAGGCTATTTCTTGTGGGTTGCGTTTACTGCGAGCTGGAAGTCTGTTGCCCATTTGATGAGTTTGCTCATGTGGTTTTCTGCGTCGAATTTGTAGGCTTGGGCGTTGCCCAGTTTTCTTGTTGCCGACACCCATCCGAGCTCTTGCAGGTGTCCGAGGCAGTTCTTGGCGGTTTTGAATGTCAGCCCAGTGCCTTCCGCCAAAATGGAAACCGTAAACTCTGCGCTGCCTAGGAGTAGACTTTGGTCCAAGATCCTGGCCATCGGGATTCCCTTACCCATCACACTAACGAAAGGTCCTGAGTCGAAGTATTCGTCTCTCTCACTCGCCCTCAACGCTTCCACCATCATCATGATGATGACAATAAGCTAATAAATGCTTCCAATGACATGGTAGCGATTTCCAATGTCTGCTCGGGAGCGCACGAAGCTGGCGAAGGGTTTCATAATCAACAAAATGTACACCCTCGGATACATGGGCGGGAAACACACTTCGCCGGACAACCTCCCCAAAAGCTGCCCGCCAGAACTTGAACAATACGTGAAGGCCGCTATCGAAGAACTCCGCAAAGAAAGGCTTCTCGTAATCAAGCCAACGAACTACGGTGACCAGACCACCGCAGTGATGGTCGGTCTCGGTCGCAACTACGCGAATGCCTACCGGAGACATGTGAATCTTCCGGAAACTGATTTCAATCCCACAAAGAGTGTCAAGGCAACCCCGCTATCCAAGGAAGAACTAAGGAAACTAAAGATCAAGAAATGAACTTAGGACGTTGGGTTGCGAGAGACATTCCCTAAAGAACAAACGGGAACGTCAATATGAAACTCGGATTGAGTGTAACGTCAGTACTTAGCCAGTGCCTTCAGGATCTCCTTCAGCCCACGCACGGTTTCCTCTATAACGTCTTCTTGGACCTGGTCCGAAGCCAACCTTCAATTTCCTTCTGAGATACCTCTCCGCAGCAATGCATAGCATAAACTTTACCGTTTCATTCAGCGATTCGCCAAAAACAAAGAACAGAATACGGAATGATTTATACCCACAAACGATGGAGTCTCAAGAGAAATCCCAATTGCAAGAAAAATCTGAATTGAAAATCGGCTCCGTCGTTATTGATTGCATTAACTTCGACAAGATGTTGGCGTTCTGGCAGGAAGCGCTCCACTACATGCCGAGAAATCCAGCCAAGGACGGCTGGGTAGTTCTTCGAGACCCTGCAGGAAGAAACACGAATGTCTCTTTGAATCAGGTTCAGCCTTCGGAAAAGCTTACGGGCAGAAACTGGCTACATTTCGACCTCTACACCAACGACCAGAAGCCTGAAGTTGAGCGGCTGCTCAAGCTGGGAGCTACGCGTCATCCTCAGGAATACGAACCGGATGATGACTTTGCTGTTCTTGAGGATCCAGATGGCAACCTCTTCTGCGTGATCGATACAACCAAGTAATGGGGCCGGTGGGAGACGAACCCTACCTCGTGGGTTCACCAGCAAGCAATGATATCCATGCCTGAGAATTCGGATTCTTTGATCCGAATAGGCATTCATTTAGATCAGTATATATGACGATGAGTCATCATTTGTCTTAAGTGGCAAGTTTGACCGTTACCGCTCAAGAGTTCCATGTGGTTATTGAGAAAGGAGAGGATGGATACTACGTTGCCAGCGTGGTGGAACTCCCGGGCTGCCATACGCAAGCAAGAGAACTCAATGACATAGATGAGCGTGTGAAAGAGGCCATTACGGTCTACTTGGAAGCTGAAGGAGAAAACCTCACGGTTCCTGAATTCGTTGCTCTGAAGAAGATCCGGATTTGAGTGGCGGACGAAAGCCGCTACGGCCTGCAAAGGCGAGAGATGTAATCAAGGCATTATCTAAGCTTGGATTTGAAGCTAGACATACGAAAGGCGCGCACGTATTCTTGAAGCATGCAGATGGCCGCACAACGACAGTTCCTATGCATCCTGCAGAAGAAATAGATCGTCGACTATTGCGTAAGATAGCGGCTGACATCGGAATGCATGCTGAGGAATTCATGTATCTCATCGATGAAGGATAACTCGCGAAATCAGTTGCACGGAATGAACTTCATGGTGGGGCCGGTGTACATTGGACTATAAGTTCAGATTGACAAATCGACCTTTACTGGGCTGTTAAGTAAACGTCACCTTAACTTACGATAAATTTATGAATTTTCTTGGTACTAAGAAAAGAATTATGAGTAAAAACTCGACCAGCATTAGTATCCATGTGAACGCGCCGCGCGGGTTGTCTATCGCGCGCTTCTTGATGCGCGCGCGGTCGCTAAGTGGAAGGTGCCGACCGGCATGACCTGCTACGTGCATGAGTTCGATGCTCGCGAAGGCGGCTCGTTCCGAATCTCGCTCACGTACGACGCACCGACCGGGACTGTTCGTTATGTTCAACGAGGTATGTTCTAGCGGTTCAGCCAAAGTCGCTCTTTACACCCGTGAATTGGAAGCTGGTTGAGCCAGACGCTCCAGAAATGGTCAAAGAGAAGGAAACGATACAACGAGAACTAGTTGTTAAGATACGATGCAGAAATTGCGGACAACTCTTCGAAGAGACACTAAACCGATGCCCCAATTGTGGAGCACCCGCCTAATTTGAAAAGAAACAGAAGAGTCGAACGCTAACAACACTAGCAACTAGTAGATTGCTTTTGCGTGCGATTGGGCCTCGCTCTCTCTTTGAGCGAGTCAGCTCACTCGCGAACGACAGGAACAGTCAGGATAGTCAGCGCATTTGTCTAGTGGTGCGCACACACACTGAAACGATGTCGATATCATGTTACCTGGTTGCCGCTTTTCGTCACGAAAGCTTTAACCCTGGTCCCAAATGTCGGGTGGGACGGTAAAGGTGGGAACATGGCCGAGCTAATTGTCGACGAGAAACGCAGAATTACTCTTCCCAAGGAGCTGGGGGCGCGTCTGGGAATAACATCAGGATCAAGGCTTGAGGTCGAGCAGAGAGGGGGCGAGATAGTTCTGAAGCCGCTCGTTCCCATTAAGAACCCTACTGAGGCGCTCTGGGGGCTCGCAGGAGTCGAGGACAGTGGAGTCCGAAGAAAGAGCGCGCGAGGCTATGGCCAATAGGTGGCATATCACAAGAAAGAATCCGAAATTGACACTTTCCTAGACGCGATTGACTCTTACCCAACTCTACACAAGTCTGAGAGAGAACATACGCCGACGAGTTAAGGGCTAAAGAATTTCAGCGCTCTCACCCGCGCTTGGAATTCTTTGATAGAGTCTACCTCGCCCAGATGGAACGCCTGAAATTGAACGAACTCTATTCTAATGACAGAGGCTTCGACAGGGTCAAGGGGATTAAGAGAATATTCGAGTAGAGCAGGCGATAAACGAAATGGCCAAGCAGTACAAGGTGCTCGTCCTAGAGTCTGAGGTAAGGCACGAGTATCTGAAGAAACTCGACAAGATACACAAAGAACCAATTATCAGGATCGGCAACGCCCGCGACTTCAAGAGAAAATACGGCTTGAAATGAATGTACGCCTTAGGCAAGAGAGCACGTCGACAGAATTTTCAAGAAGCTCGCCAAAAGGAATCGTAATCAAGTGGAGGTCATAGCCAAGAAGATAGAGGAGATACTCCAAGACCCTCATAGATTCAAGCCGATTACCCGAGCGTTCTGACCTTGTGAGGCCGTGTAAAGTTGGTGTCGGACGGGTAGGGCTGTAAGAAACCGTCGAATGGGTTTTCTCCAGTAACAAATATTAGCAGTTGTTCACCTCATTATAGAATCTCTGCCAACTGATTGAATTGATAGCAAGCCAGAGTATGTACGTAAATAGTCCTGCTTCTAGTTCACCTTCAGTTTCTCAACAAGAGTATGGGGTTAAGGATGGTCAGAGATCTTCGTGGAAAGAGGAAACTCACCGAACCTGGGCCGGTCATCGATGCGGCCGCACCACTGATCCTAGGATTCGTTGCGTATATTGTCGCTGCGGTTTCAACGTTCTCAATCCCTCAACTCACACTTGTTCGTCTTGATCCATTTGCAGTTGCAGTCTTTACGTCAATAGTAGGGTTTCTGGTCATAGGCCTGGGTTATGGATCAATCGTACTCCTCGGAGGCATGTGCTCGTTAAGCATAGCTGGATTGATTGCGAGGCTCACTAAGACGAAGCAGGTGATCAGACCTAAGGATGAAAAACTCTTGCACCTCGGAAAGGCCCTCATCGCGAAATCTCACTTAGTCTACCTGCCATTAGTATTGTTCTTCACGTCGATTGCCATAGGATGGGACATCTACAGTGCTGACCCGTCAAGCACCGCAAGTACAAGGCCCGGTATGCTACGGTTGGTACTGCATTCATTGAACTTCTTGGCTACTCCTCAGCGTGCGACCGGTGTTCTATTTTCGCTCCGGCTGACACCGGGGTTGATCGTGATCACCATGATCTCGGGCCTGGTCCCTTCGATCGCCCTTCCATATTTCAGGCGATTCAAGATTATCGGCATCAATTCAGGACCGTTTCACTCAACTCTTCTAACCGCTGTATTGGGATCGATTATCGGTCTCAACATACTGGTCAGTCTGCTAGGAATCTTCTACAACGTTCTCTGGGCAGGGGCACCTACTTCTTACCATTATGCTCTCATAGTCCTTATCGGGTTTAGTCTGCATTACTCTGCCGGGACCTACATTGGTCGTGGCAAGGCTGAGTCAATTATTCTTCGGAGACTCGCGAATGGTCGCTACGACCGCAACCGAATAATAGTGTTGGATCGAACACTAAACCCAAATGCGAGAGGCTATCGAACTGCGATCATTGCTGCGGCCACAGCTTGAAGATTGACTGTTCGAGGCATGCACTTGGCATCTTGTTTGGCGATACGCTTCAGTGTTTTGAGTTGTGCATCTGCGGCTATTTCACCGTTAAGCCTGAGTCTGTGAAAATCGGGTTAAGCACACTTGGATAACTCGGATTATACTGAAAGTGCTGGAACTGCAACGTATCACTATAGAGCCCGCATTCAAGCCGGTTACTCGAGTGTTCTAACCTTGCGGTCACTTCGACGATTCGCTATCTCTGCAAGACCAGCGTAATTACTAGGAAGCACACGCTGAATGCCAACCATTCCTTCGTTGTATCTAATACGCGATTAGTGTAAGGAGTGAGATGCAACCTCTTCATCTCGTTCAAATATCATGACGTCAACACTCCTTTATTATCTCTAGAGCCATATTGTGATGTGAGGCACAGAACCTAGCCGCTCTTCGCAACTTTGCGATTGTTGATGGTGGAAAGATGCCACGTAAAATAGCGCGGTACGGGTGGATTCGAGATCTTCCGGACCAAAGAGACCATCTCTATGCTGCACCCCCAGAATTTCTACTCAAACTTCCAACGAGCGCTGACCTACGTACCCAGTGCCCTGACGTATACGACCAACAACAACTTGGAAGTTGCACCGCCAATGCTATTGCGGCTGCGTTGGAATTCGATCAAATGAAAGAGAAACAAGCAAAGGTCTTCATGCCATCACGACTCTTCATCTACTATGACGAGCGTGCGATGGAGGGAACGGTAAATGAGGATTCAGGCGCCCAAATCCGAGACGGAATCAAGAGTGTTGCGAAGCAAGGAGATTGCCCCGAGGACTTATGGCCATACGATATCACGAAGTTCGCCCTGAAACCTACCCAGCAATGCTACCAGCAAGCACTGAAGTTCAAGGCAGTACAATATCAGAGACTTGCGCAGATGTCTAATCAACTCAAAGGATGCTTAGCTTCCGGCTACCCATTTGTCTTCGGCTTTACTGTGTACGAAAGCTTCGAAACCCAACAAGTAGCCCAAACCGGCCATGCTCCAATGCCAGCACCCAAGGAGGCGTCAATCGGGGGGCATGCTGTAATGGCTGTTGGCTACGATGACTCACAAAACTGGTTCATAGTAAGAAACTCTTGGGGAAATAGCTGGGGCATGAAAGGATACTTCACACTACCATACGCATACCTGCTCGATACGAATCTCGCCAGCGACTTCTGGACAATTCGTGTTGTGACCTGAAATCACGTCGTTTGAAGGATTACAAAACGCTTAGGTTCGAGGTCGAAGCATCGTACCTCTCGTAACCAGAATGATAGTGCCAACACAGAAACTGAACGTAAAGCTTGGAAACGAATTCTTGATCGAATTACCGTCCAATAGAACCACGGGGCATAGGTGGGAGGCCAACTACGACAAGTTACTCTTGCAACTTTCAACCACAAAATACAAACGCCTCTCAGAAAAAACGGGAGGTAGTGGAATAGAGTCCTTTACCTTCAAACCCTGCGAGACGGGAATAACACTGATTCGAATGCTCTACAAGCGGCCTTGGGAGAAGATAAACGCGAAAGATGTTCTCTACGAGGTCACAATAGAAGACTAATTACAAATATCCGGCCGAATTATAATGGCATTAACGGTACTTGTAGTGTCCTTCGAATATGTCGTGGGTCTTCTGTCCCTCTTCATAGTACTCGTCGTCGAGGGCTGGGGTCGTTAGGCTAGAGTCGAAGTCGTAGATTCCTGACCATTTCAAGTCCACGATCCGTCGAATCCGTTTTGCGATTTCGGGTACAGGGATTCGTTCCACGATTGGTTCGAAGAATCCAACTATGATTAGCTTCTTTGCTTCATCTTCTGATAGGCCTCGGGACGTGAGGTAGAAGATTTCTTCTTCGTTGATTTGCGCGACCGACGCTGAATGTGTGGCTTTCACTTCGTTGGTCTCAATCTCGAGGCCTGGTATGGCGTCGGCGAGGGCGTCCTTGCTGAGTATCATGGCATGTTCTGCGAGGTAGGCCCGTGAGTTCTTGGCGTTCTTGTCGATTCTTATCATGCCTTTGAAGATGGCCTTTGCCTTGTCCTTCACTACTCCTTTTGAGATGGCGTGACCGGTAGTATTTGGCCCGCTATGGGTTATGTTCGAGGCCGTATCAAACCGCTGCGTGCCAGCCCCGAAGACGACCTCCACATTCTCGGAGGATGCGCCTGATTCCTTCATGACGCTTTCAAGTCGGGACCGTGTATAAGCGCCGCCGAGCAATCCTGAGGACCAAACGATCTTACTATCCCGACTCCCTATCGATTTCTTATTTGAGAACACGTTAACGCTTTGGGCCAGGTCATTGATAGTGCCGTACGTAACCTCTGCGCCTTCATGCAAGTGATACCTCGGAAAGCCCACTGTAAGTTGATTTTTTCCACTTGGCGCTAGCCGGGTCGAATACAATTCTTCGAGAATTGTGAATTTACTTCGATTGTCGGCCATTACAAGATTCTGGGCGAAAACGCCCGTGCCCCTCTGAATCGAGTATGGTTACGACTCTGAATGGGACGGTCACTTCAATGCCCTTTGGGACGTGCAAGTAAAATCCTGAAGTGAAGAGCGCGTTGTTCAATGCTGCGAACTTATCGTCCTCGGGCAGTATTGCTTTCTCTAGGAAGTAGCGCCGGAAGAGTTCTGGTTCACTTCGAATCGCAGTTCCAATATCCGTGAAGACTACGCCTTCCTTTCGGAGGGCCTCGGGTATGTCTGGTTCGACTGTTTTCGATTCAATCTGAAATATTGTGATTGCTCTGTCAGACTTGAGCTTGGCCATAGCGTCGTCGATTTGCTGTTTCGATGGTTCGGCGGGGGCCAAGTTGGTGGATTCGAAGTCGACTCCGGCTAGGTCCACGTACTTCGTGTATAAGCTTGAGAGTTCTGCGGGGAGTTTGCGGAAGAGGTCGAGTGATTTGATGCGAAATTCCCGTAACCACTCTGGTTCCTGCCTCGATTCCGATAAGTGTGCGGATGTTTTGTTCGCTTGCTTTTGTTAATGTCAACTCTGACATTGTTGGGCCACGTTCTCCGGATACGAGTCGTCGGTACGGGTTACGTGAGTAAAAAGGAAGTGTCTAGCCGACGGAGCCGGCCATTTCCATTTGGATGAGCCTGTTCAATTCGATTGCGTATTCCATCGGCAGTTCCTTGGTGAATGGTTCCATGAAGCCCATAACGATCATGCTGAGAGCCTCTTGCTCTGAAAGTCCGCGTGACATTAAGTAGAATAGCTGGTCGTCTCCGATCTTGCCAACCGTTGCCTCGTGGCTTGTCGTCGCGTCGTCTTCGTTGATCTCGTTGTAGGGATACGTGTCGGTCCTTGAGTATTCGTCGAGTAGTAGTGCGTCGCATCTCACGGTTGACTTGACCCCCTTAGCTCCTTTGGCGACGTGTAGTAGGCCTCGGTAAGTTGTTCTTCCACCATCTTTGGAGACGGATTTGGAAGTGATTCTGGAGGTCGTGTTTGGGGCGAGGTGTACAACTTTGCCGCCGGCGTCTTGGTGTTGGCCTTTACCTGCGAAAGCGACTGAGAGAATTTCGCCCTTCGCTCCTGGGCCGAGCAGGTAGATGGACGGGTACTTCATCGTGAGTTTGCTGCCGAGGTTTCCGTCAACCCATTCAACAGTTGCGTTAGCGTATGCGTACGCTCGCTTCGTGACCAGGTTGTAAACGTCATTCGACCAATTCTGGATAGTAGTGTAACGCACGTACGCACCAGGTCTGGCTATGATTTCGACGACCGCTGAGTGCAGTGAATCGGTAGAGTAGATTGGGGCCGTGCAGCCTTCTATGTAGTGCACTCGGCTGTTCTCATCAGCTATGATGAGTGTTCGCTCGAATTGTCCCATGTTTTGCGTGTTAATTCTGAAGTATGCCTGAAGTGGTACGTCGACGTTGACGCCTGGGGGAACGTAGATGAAGCTTCCACCGCTCCAGACCGCGCTGTTCAATGCTGCGAACTTGTTATCTTCCGGCGGGATTACGGTTCCGAAATATTTCTTGAAAATTTCCGGGTACTCTCGGAGTGCGGTGTCGGTGTCTGTGAAAATGATGCCCTTCTTGCTCAGGTCTTCCCTAAGGCTGTGGTATACGACTTCGGATTCGTACTGGGCGCCCACGCCGCCGAGGAATTTTCTCTCAGCTTCAGGAATGCCCAGCTTATCGAATGTATCCTTAATGTACGAAGGCACGTCCTCCCATGAACGGCTTTTCTTTTCGGTTGAGCTGGCGTAATACAACATGTCGTCGAATTTGAGAGTGGTCAGGTCGCCGCCCCACATGGGCAACGGTCTCTTTATGAAATGGTCGTAAGCCCGCAGCCTGAACTGGAGCATCCAGTCAGGTTCCTTCTTTATGCCAGAGATTTTCTCGACAACCTCTCGTGTCAGGCCCTTCGGAAACTTGTACTCGTAATCCTCGGTGGAGTCTCTGAAATTGTACTTGGTATAGTCAATGTCTAGGGTCTGCTTAGTTGCCAAAGCGAATCAACAACCTCTCTTATGACATACGTAATAAGCGTTCCTTTCAAGAAGCAGTAGCTGCAGCCTCTTGCTCCACCCACGAGTAACCCCTTTCTTCTAGCATTTTGGCTAATTCCGGTCCTCCGGAGCGGAATATGCGGCCGTTCACCATCACATGGACGAATTGGGGTTTTATGTAGTCCAGAATCCGCTGGTAATGCGTTATTAGAAGCACGCCCATCTCCGGTCCGGCCATGCGGGCAACAACCTCAGCCACCTTCCTGAACCGCATCAATGTCCAACCCTGAATCAGTTTCATCCATAATCGCGATTGCCGGTTGCAGGATTGCCATCTGCAGGACCTCAGCACGTTTCTTCTCGCCGCCGGAGAATCCTTCGTTCAAGTAGCGTTTCGCGAAGGAGGGGTCCATGTCAACCTCCTTCAACTTCTCCTCGAGTTTCTTCTTGAAGGCGAGGGCGGAGATCATCTCGCCGCCGACCCCTTTCGCGTCAGCTGTTTTCTGCGTCTCTCCTTTCATCGCTCTGTAGGCGGAGCGTAGGAATTGTGCAAGTGGGACGCCTGAAATTTCAAGCGGGTACTGGAAAGCCAAGAAGAGGCCTTTCTTGGCTCGGGCATCGGGGGGTAGGCCAAGGATACTCTCCCCATTAACGAGGATGTCGCCGCTGTCCACCTTGTATTTGGGGTGGCCCATTAGCGTGTTCGCTAAGTGTGCTCTTACCAGACCCGTTTGGGCCCATGACTGCGTGAATTTCACCTTGCGTGACTTTCAGGTTGACTCCTTTCAGAATCTGTTTGCCCTCGATGCTTACGTGAAGGTCTTTGATTTCGAGCGTAGTTGGCATTATGCGTCACATGTGGTTTGTTTAATTCGGCTAGAACTTAGCTGTCGCTATTAAGTATGACGTACGTAATAAAAAGTCAGAATGGAAGTGGCGACGATTTCCTGTAAGGGCCGCGCGTACGCTTGCGTGCCTTAGTCCTCTTTTCCATCTTGCGCTGAATATCATCTGTGACGTCTGCCATTGTTCTCTCACTACAGAACTGCGGACTAGAATTTCAATTTTAGTGCACAGGCTCAGCTCCGATTTCTGCTTGTTCACGGGCTCGTAAGTAACGCCCATGCTGCCTTTGTTGCCGTGGAAGACTGAGTGGTATTCGCCAATGTTGGTCGCTGGCCTCGAGAGGCGTTCCGGGCTCCAGAGCAACAACTCACGATCATACTCAGCCAACTCATAATCAGGCGTATAATCCAACGCCCCAGTCGGACAATAATCGGTACAATTGTGGGCGGTCACATTTCCGGCAACGTAGGATTCGTCGCCTTCCACTGACAAATTGACTACTGGTTGGTCTGTGACTTGGCTTGATGAGATTTTGAGGATGGGGGCGTAAACGTAATTGTTGTCGGTCTCGAATCTCGTGAACGTTTTTTTGCGAGTATCCTTGAACTTGATTCTCATGAGTTTGGCCATTCCTGGGACGAAGCGACCGCGTACGGCGAGCACGAAAGCTCTTTTCCGATTCTTGTGATGTGTGCTCGCGATTTCGCCGACTAGTCCGTTTCTCATGAGCAATTGCTGTAATTGGAAGGCGAGAGCTTGAGAGGTTGTCGCATACTCGAAGAAGGTCGCCTTGTTGCCTTGGGTCGGTTTGTGGAAGTATCCGTCCCCTCGCCATGCTCCACGAATGAGCTGCCTCTGCTTTTCAACCGGAGCGTACATCATCCAGTCGGGAATTTTCTTTCGATCAGAAGCTGCGTCCAAATGTCTCGAAGAACTGGAGGGCCACAACGGAGTGCAGCAGAACATGTGTTGAGTGGTGAATGGTCTGCGTCTTCGGCTCACCGTTGAACAGCTTCTTGAGCAGCCGGATCGTGTCGTTGATGTATTCGGTTTCATGTTCTCCGAAGGAGAAGCGAACGGTTCTTCTTACAGCATAGCCCTCAGCGAGATAGTAGCCGACTAACCTGAATAGCTCAGGACTTGCTGGAAGCTTTAGTTGCCGAGGCAGTCGTTTGCCGGTGCTCGGTTGTCCGACTGTAACCCGCTGTTCGACGAAGTCGATGTCTCGAGTTTCCTTCATAATCGGGAGGGTCAGGTAGTCTCCAGCCTTCAACTCCTTGGGTGTCTTCCAAGAAGGTTCTCGTACTTGTTTCTCGAGTCGTCCCTTCTTTACGACGTTTCTGGTTGATACAAGAAGTGGGTGGTCTTCTGTTACCTTGAGCGGGAAGGGAGCGCCCAAAGGCCTTATTGTGTATAGTCTTCCAGAGTAGTCATGTTTGTAGACTTGGCGCACCTTACGATGCAAGCCAGTGTGCGTTAAGACGCGGTCGCCTATCTGGATTTCATTGATCGGCTTAACAGATGGGTTGGTGGTGACCAGTGTGTCCGGGGCCACGCAGAAATGGCAAAAGCAGCAACGGGCGTACCAGTATTGTGGAAATCTTTTCTCCGGATTCTGCGGGTATTCCTTTTGGTCCGTCACTGGGACCATGCTTATGCACCTCTCTGGGCAAATCCATGCGCAAATTCCGCAGCCAGTGCACTTCTCCATGTAGAGTTGGTGTCGGCCCCTGTACCCTTTTGGAAGCAGCATTTTCTGGTAAGGGTACTTCATTGTGAAGGTTCGTTTGAAGATGTGCTTGATTCCCTCATACATGGCCGCAAATACCATACTTCTCACCAGGCCTCCGTTTACCTGTCTGCCTCGACAGGCCAGTAGTCTAAGCTGCCATAGATGATGGGCATGTCTGCCACGTGCACATTTCGGATTAGGTATGGCATCGCGATCAAGTTTCGAAATGAAGCATTCATTATTTTGACTCGGTACGGTTTGTCACTGTTATCGCCGATAACCATCGCCGCGTACTCTCCACGCGATGATTCGACGCGACCAGTTGCTTCACCTTCAGGGGCAACCAGCGGAGCTTTACGTGCGATAGGTCCTTTCGGGATCTTCTGAAGTGCCTGCCGCAGAATCTTGATGCTCTGTTTCATCTCGTCAAATCTTACCAGGAACCGGGCGTACGAGTCGCCTTCCTCGTAAACCGGAACTTCAAAGTCCAAATCCGCGTAGGCGCCGTATGGTTCGGCTTTTCGAACATCATACTTCACGCCGGACCCCCGCAATACCGGCCCTGCTACGCCCAACTTGATTGCCTCTTCCCGTTTGAGGACGCCGATTCCTTTCGCCCGTGCTATGACGAGCGGGTTGGAGAAGAAAATGCGGTCGTACTCGACAAGCCTCTTCTCGAAGTAGTCAAGGAGTTTGGTGAGCTTATCCTCGAAACCTGACGGCAGGTCGCGTCTTGGCCCGCCGGGCGGAAGGAAAGAGTAAGTTAAACGTGCACCCGTCAGCATTTCGGCAAGTTCGATGAAGAGGTCTCGGTCCCCGAATGCCCACATGAAAATTGTTGTGTGCCCGGAGAAGACGCCTGCATTGATTGCTAGCCAATACAGGTGGCTCATTATTCGGTTCATTTCGGCGGCTATGGTTGAGATATACTGGCCACGAGGTGGAACTACAACGCCTTGGAGTTCTTCGATTGGGAGAACATATCCCCAGTTCAGGTGAATAGCATCTATGATGCATGGCCTCTCAAGGTGCGGGATATTGCTAACGTAATTCCTATACTCAGCAATTTTCTCGCAGCCCCGGTGCACGTACCCAATATCGGGGTCAACGCTCACAATGTAGTCACCGTCGACTCTGATGAGCAAGCGCAAATGTCCGGAACCGGGATGCTGTGGTCCCACTGAGACGTCGAGGGTTGACGGTTCTGCAGTTTTTGAAACGGTAATGGACGGGGCGGGAGGCTTCGTTTCAGCCGGCGTTGTCATCGTTGGCCCATCTCGGGGAACTTGATATCCTTTAGCATCGGGGGTGGCCCATCCCAGTTGTCCAAGGTGAGCAATTTCCTTAGGTCGGGATGTCCCTCAAACTTCACACCGAACATTTCGAAGGCTTCACGCTCATGGAAATGGGCACTTTCCCAAATGGATACAGAGGAGGCGATCACTGGGTTGTCACGAGGAAGTTCGGTCTTGAGAATGACGATAAGGTCTTGAATGTCAGGTTTTGAAAAGGACGCCGTGAAATATAGAAGCTCGATCTTCTTGTGCGTCGTGTAATCCACGCCGGCAATGCCTATCACGTGATCAAAACCGAGTTCGTCACGCATGAACTTCGCAATCTCGATAAGGTGGGCGCTGTCGAACTCAACGGTTACCCTGCGCGCCCTGTCCACCTTGGCCTCCTTAATCGCTTCTGGGAACCGGGTTTTCAACTGGTTGATTGTCGTTTCTTCCCTGGAAAGCGCGACTTGGGCCACTAGGCGAAGACCTCTTCTCTCCGTATTTTCTCCCGGAGCTTCACGATAGCGCTGAGGAGTGCTTCGGGCCTAGGTGGGCATCCGGGCACGTACACATCTACTGGGAATAGTTTGTGCACGTCATTCACGATGCTGTATGAATCATGAAAAAGCCCGCCGGAACAAGCGCAGTCCCCCATTGCAATGACGTATCGTGGCTTGGCCATCTGCTCGTAAACAATCTTGAGGCGCTTGGCCATTTTCTTCGTAACTGTGCCCTCCACAATTATCAGGTCGCATTGCCGGAGGCCGCCCGCAACCGCCTGTAAACCAAACCTTTCGGGGTCGAGGCGTGGGCCCATCATGGCCCCGAACTCTGCACTGCAACAGGCAGTGGTAATGTGCACCGGCCAAAGTGCATACATTCGGCTCCAATTGATCAAGTACTTGATAGGGCTTGAACCAATTATTGTTTTCACGACTTCGCTCATTTTTCCAATCCAGACCCCCGCGAAGTCCATTAGTGTTTCTTGGCTCACCTGTTATCCCACTGCCCCTATCGAATAATAATTATGCAGACGGGAGCCTCTAAGCATTGAAAAAGTTTGTCAGGTCATTGCTGGGCGTGTCGCTTCAACGACAGACACGAATTGGTCCTCAGGCCAGTTCCTTTAGGGCCGACACGACTTCCTCGGTGTGTTTTGAAACGTCAACTTTAGGGAAAATCTTGGCCACTTTCCCTTTCTTGTCGATGATGAAGGTTACTCGGTTTGTGGACAATCCAATATCTCTGAGGACACCGTAGGCCGTAGCAACTCGCTTGTCCTTATCGCTAATCAATGGGAAGGGTAGTGAATATTTCTTTGCGAAACTGTCGTGAGATTGAATGCTGTCAAGGCTGACGCCTACAATTTCTGCACCCATGTTCCTTATCGGCTGGAGGTTGTCTCTGAAGCTGCACGCTTCCCTTGTGCAACCTGGTGCATCGTCTTTGGGGTAAAAGTAGAGGACGACATTCTTTTTTCCAGCAAAATCCTTGAGCCCGAGTCGGCTGCCATCCGATGTTGGCCCTTCGAAGTCGGGAGCTTGGTCTCCTGCTTTGACTTTGATTTCCATTATTCAAAACACCCTGAATCTTGCCCTTCTGTTGTTGAGGCTACTGTTCGCAGACGTGGCAGGAATCTACATCCATGCCTGGTTCCAACTTTTTGTGAAGATCACACATATACCGGTTTCTTCGAACATAGTCGCACGCCGCCTCGATTCTGCTCATGACTTCGATCGGCTCCGTTTTGTGTGAAGTAACCATCTCTGCTATCTCGCTCGTAGCTTGATCGATCTGCTTTATGCCACCAAGCCTAATCGCGGCCCCGCGTTTCTCATGAAGGTATTTGCTTACTGCGGGCTGCGTCACCCCCAGAAGTTTCGCCGCTTCTTGCTGGGTCATCCCGTGATCTTCAACCAGTCTCTTGACAATTAACGCCCTTATCGCTGGGATGACGGATTTTGAAGCTAACTCCTCTGGGAGTATCATGGGCATTGCGAAATTCCACTACTCCGAATATGACGAACGTCATATAAACGTACTATGGCCGGTTTTCCGGATCAGACTCGTTCCTGTGATTCGCTCGGTAACAGTATGTCGTGTGGCCGAGCTTCCTCAACACCTGAAGGACTCAGCGCGGCAAGTTTTCATTTCCGCCACAGTTCCTGAATGTTTGCCGCACCAGTGTATCCCATCGACGCCTTCAACCCTGAAACGAGCTCATCCAGAACTATGCTCACTTCCCCTTTGTACGGAACCCAACCTTCAACGCCTTCGGGAACACCTTTGGATGGCATACTGTAGCGATCGAGTGAGTAGCGTTTCGCACGGGCAGTTGGGCTTCCCATCCCCCTGTATTGCTTGTAGTATCTCCCACCAATCGTGATTAATGTCCCAGGAGATTCCTGGCAACGCGCAAAGAGGTTCCCAACCATAACTGCTGAGGCGCCTGCAATCAGCGCGATTGCAACGTCTCCCGGTGTTCGAATTCCACCATCGGCGATTATGGGTATCTTTGCACCATATTTCGTGACTGCGTCTGACACTTGTGCGGTTGCGAATAAAGTGGGGGCCCCTGCCTTGGTTACCTCGATCGTGGTGCAAATCGAGCCCGAACCAATTCCTACCCTAAAACCACCGACTTGTTCCAATTCTGTAATCGCATCTTCAGCTGCCTCATAGGTTCCGATGTTGCCCACAACTACATCAGCGGAGACCTCGGACATGAGTTTCTTAGTGGCTGTGAAGACGTTTGCGTTGTGAAAGTGTGAAACGTCGGTAACGAGGATGTCCGCGTATTCGTCGAGTTTCTTCGCTCTATCCAAGTCGAAAGGCGATACCGCGGCGGCGCAAAGTAGCTGCCCGTTCTCGTCACGAGCGGCGTCTGGGTATTTCCCCCTGAGTAGTATGTCCTTGAATGTTATGAGCCCTGATAGTTCACCGGCCTTGTTCACGATCGGGAGCTTCTCGATCTTGTGATCTCGAAGTAACCTTTGAGCTTCGTCAATACTGATCCCTTCTTCAGCTTTCACAACACTTTTCGTCATCACCTGTTTGACGAGGAGATTCGGTTGGGCGAACCTTACGTCTCGACCGGTCACAATGCCAACAAGTCTTGTTCTATCAACTACGGGAAGTCCTGAAATGTTGTGTTTCTCCATTAAAGCTAAGGCTTGGCCAACAGTGTCTTCCGGCGCCACCGTTATGACATCTCGGATGATGAGTGCTTCAGCTCTCTTAACGCGCTTGACCATCTCAACTTGTTCCTCTACCGCGCAGTTCCGGTGAACGACACCCAACCCACCCTGTCTCGCTACAGCGATTGCCATATCACTCTCAGTCACCGTGTCCATTGGCGACGAAACGAAAGGAACATTCAAGCGATGATTTTTCGTTACGTGCGTCCGTACATCAACTTCACTCGGTTCAACTTCCGCGCGCCCTGGAAGAATCATCACGTCTCGGAAGGTGAGGGCGACCTGTATTCCTTTGAATTTCTCTCGGAATGATTGCCTCAGCGCTTCCTCAGCTTTCAATAAAGGAACCTGCGATTGAAGGACATAGCACCGTTCAGAATTTAAGCTCTAGTTTCTGAAATGCGAATTAGAATTCGATCGTGGCTAGGTCTGTCCCGATTTGCACTTCATCTCCATACTCACCCATGGCCTCGTTGTGGAATTCGCTTTCCCTATGTTCGTTTGGAGGGGGGATATGGAATAGGGCCAATCGTTTGGCATGGGCTTCCCTCCCTACCTGGCCTGCCATGCGAGCAGTAGAATGCTTCGTCAATTGTGCAATGCTCAGCTGGTCTTCGAGGAAGGTTGCCTCGTGTACCAACAGGTCTGCGTTTCTGGCGAGCTCAATGACCGATGAGCAGTAGATTGTGTCGGCGCTGTAACAGAGGGCCTTTCCTTGTGATTCGATTCTGAAAGCTAGGGTAGGGATCGAATGAACCGTGCCACAGGTCTGCACGGTCTCCGCCCTTTGTCCGAGGCCCAGTTCGGATACTGTTAGGGGGAATTTGAAAAACCCCTTAGGCGTACAGGTACATTCCAGCAGTTTCTCAAAAATCCCCTTGAATCCTGGCGGACCGTAAACCTGCAGGGGATTCTTGCGGCCATCTATCTGAATTGCCCACAAAAATGGAATCAAGTCTGAGATATGGTCGGCGTGACAATGGGAGATGAACACGGTCGACAAGCTGTCTGGATTAAGCCCAGAGCTTCTCAAATTTCTCAGCGAACCGGGCCCTAGGTCAAAAACTACTCTCTCGTCCACCACGATCGAAGGGCAAGCACGTTTTGCACTTACTGAGGAACCGCCGGAACCCAAGAATGTGAGCTTCAAGAAGCCCCCCGCCTTCCACTCCTTGTTCGAACTCGCTTCGTGTGCTTGCGTTTCCTGGGTGGCGGATAGATGGGAGTAACAACCTCATCGCTCAAAGCCTTCACCTGAACTGTGGAATCAAATTCTCTGAAGATTAGTCTTGTGTGGGATTTGGCTTGCGCGTCCGAAGTAGATACTTGTGCGACGATAAGCACATATAGAGCAACCCGAAGGTTGACTTCTCCTAATATGACTGCAAGAGAAATGACGTCTTATGACTAATGGAGCCAGCGGCCTGTTCGCCGCAAGAAAAACCACCAGGGACCGAGCTCGTTTCAGGTGGCACTATAGGCCTTACAAGCGGCGCATGCTGGGGCTAGACTACAAAGCCGACCCCCTCCAAGGAGCA
The DNA here is from genome assembly GCA_963780265.1 of Candidatus Bathyarchaeota archaeon. Classification (GTDB taxonomy): domain Archaea; phylum Thermoproteota; class Bathyarchaeia; order 40CM-2-53-6; family 40CM-2-53-6; genus FEN-987. The sequence goes on along the minus strand of CAWABQ010000016.1, from coordinate 19,729 downwards.
CCGCAGGGCCGCGGCATCGTTCTCGAGAAAGTGGGTGTGGAATCTCGCCAGCCTAACAGCGCTGTGCGCAAAGCGGTTCGCGTTCAATTGATCAAGAACGGGAAGGTCATCACAGCCTTCGTTCCAGGAGACGGAGCTCTGAACTTCATCGACGAGCATGATGAAGTGTTGATCGAAGGGATTGGAGGCGCGGAAGGTAAGGCGATGGGCGACATTCCAGGTATACGCTACAAGGTTTATGCAATTAACTCGGTTTCTCTGGATGCCCTGATGAAGGGCAAGAAAGAGAAGCCTAGGCGCTAAACTCTCCTTCGGCAGGCTACGCGTCCGAAGTAGCTCTGACTCCTTGCTTGCCTAACAGTGAAGCGAAAGATCGAACCGAAAAAGCGCCAAGGAAAAGGAAACTTAGCACAGTAGCGACTGTGGCTGACGTCAGAAGCAACGACGAGTGGCTTTCCTCTCCCAAGATAATCGCGAGGGTTGAGACTAAACAGCTCCCTAGGATCAACCATTTCACAGTTGACCATCGTGAGCGCCCGCTGGTCTTGACAACTCGACTGGAAAGAATCGCTATGGGGCCAAAATAGACAGCCCCAATTCCGAGAGCCGCAAAGATCCCGGAGATTGTAATTGCGAGTTCTCCGTTAACCGATGAAATTTGGAAGATTTTACTTGAGAGAAAAAGAATCCCGATTAGCGGGTAAAGAATGACTTTCATGGCCGCCCTTACCACACCATTGGAGGATATGAAGGAAGCAACTTGGGGGCTGAAGCTGTAGTAGAAAGCGTTGAAGGCTTGCATGAAGCTTGCGCCCGCAGAGGTTCGGAGTACTTGTGCGTCTCTGAAGTTACGGAGTAAAGCAACTTCTGGCGCAACTTCTGAACCGTAGGTTGCAGTCGCGATGAAGCATTTGCTCGGCGGGCCGTTTGATTGAGAGGAAGACGAAGATGCCGACGAAGTTGTCGAAGTACTCTGGGGCAGGACTGTGAATTGCGTTTGCTGTAGTCCCGATGCGTACCCAGATTTGAAGGCGGTTGCATAAACCGTATACTGGCCCGCCGCAGTTGTGGACAGGACAAACGAATCCAGATAAGAGCCGGAATCATCTGAGAAGACCGAACTGGAATAAATCATAGGGGCTTCGCCCACCTGTATGGAAACAGTTACCCCTGGGACTGGCTTGCTTTGGGAATCCAGAACCTTCCCTGAAATTCCAACGGTTTCTCCTTGCACGTATTGCGCTTTATCCGTGGAAACCGTAATCGATAGGGATCCTTGTGAAAACACCAGTGGGGCGACCAACAGAACGGAGATAACGAGAAGCAACGGCAACAGTTTGAGTGAGAATGCCAGTGGACACACCTGTGCTTTCGTGTCTTTGAAATGTACAACTACAAATTTAGCTTACCGTCTTCCAAGGCCCGTTAAGATCTACTCTAATAGGGCGAGCAGCTTCGGGTCGGCGATTTCTCCTCTCGTTCCATTCACTATCACTTCTCGTGGGACGAGCCCCCTTTGCATTGGGACCCTAATGATGGGTACGTAAATCCGCTTTAGTTCTGTTATTTGCAACTTGTTACTGAGGATTTGCTTGAAGCGTTCGGGCATGCGGACTACGCTTTCGCGGAACTTGTTCAGGAGCGCCTCTTTTGAGATGGATTCACGAACGGTTACCTTCAAGTCTCGAACTTTCAAGTCTGCGATGTCGAAGATGCGTTTGGTCCTCCAAGCAGTTAACTCAGTTTCTTCGTCTCGCGTTAGCGGCCGTCCCGACCCGGTTACAACCAGTTCGGCCTCCGATCTTTTTGAGGCCAGTTCAAGGGCGTCGCTTACAACGAAGTATTTTGACTCGTTTGTGAGGAACGAGCCTAATTTCTGGAGGCGTTCTAGGATGGCTGTGGGGATTAGTCGACTGTGTTTCCGTTCAAGTATCAAATCTCTGCTTTGGCCTTCGACCTCAACGGCTACCACGTCATCTTTGACGTTCACGCGGTAGGAATTCGTTCTGACGTAGTAGCATTCGTGGAAGCCTTTTACTTTCCAAATCGGGATGTACTCAACTGTCGGCGTCCCAACAATTCTCATCTCTTGATCGGAACGCTTGAAGAAGTTTGAAAGCCGTTCCTTCACCCTTCGGTCCGATGAGACTGCAATCTCAACTGCTCGCTTAATTGATACGGGGTCAATCTTGAAGACATGTTCTATGACTTGATTGGGATCCCAGCCATTCCCCGTCTTCAAGCCTTTGATTTCTTTCCTCTCTGCGGTAACTTCACCTATCTGCTGCAGCCTGCTGGCTAAGTATTCTTCGAGGATAAGCGAAGATGGATCTTCATCGGGATTCGGGTGTTCTTTGACGGGGCCCAACCCATTTGAAGTCGCCGTTATCCCTTCAGCCAGTTCCTCACGGATGATGTTCAGGTTTGAGATGATGTCCTCTAAATCGTAATGTTTTGGATCCGACATCATTCTCATCCCGTCAAGGCAAACTGGGTTTGAGCGTTTGCTAGGAAGCTGCCGCCCTGGGAGATTAGTTTGTCAGAAACGAGAGCGTCAACTCGGTAGACGCCAGGGGTTGCGTTGTTTGAGAGCGTGAAACCTATGCCGTCCTTGATAGTTTCGCCAGAATGGAGGTTTGCAATGTGAATTCCAATTTGAACCGGCACGCCGTTCGGATCGCAAACTTGGACCCAAATGAGGCCTTGGAATGTTGTACCGACGTTCTGTATAACGACCCAGATCGTTACCGTTTGTCCGACTGAGAAGGTGGATATTGGGTTACCAGCTATGTCGCCCGCGTAGAGAGCACTGATGTTGACGCTTGGAGTTGTTGAGGAGCCAACGACAAATGTTGTACGTGCGGCTACATTTGAATAAGCTGTTTCGGCCGCAGTTACGAAGACGGTGTATGTTCCCAGCGTGGCGGTGGCCGTGAGGGTGACCCGTGCGTGGAATGTTCCTGCTGCGTCTGTTTGGACGCTGTTCCCAAAGAATACCTCTGCCCCGGTTGGTGAATCAACTTGGATTGATACGGTGGCTTGTGCGATTGCGCTTCCGGTGGAATCGGTAACTTGGCCTTGGATGGTCACGGTTGCGTTGGGCTGGTACTGAGACTGGTCTGTGGTGACGGTCAGGACTAGGCTCGGGGGTGCTGAAGGGGGAATCAGTCTCTGGCTTGTAGTTGCGGATACTTCTAGAGCAATCTGGTTCGTGAATTCTTGCCCATTGACGAGAGCTACGGCTGTAACCGTGTAATTGCCTGCAGGGGTGTTAGCAGAAGTTAGAATGGTCAAAGTGGAGTGAAATTCAGGGTCGGCGACGCCTAGGTTAGGCGTGAAGATTGCCACGCTACCAGGAGGCACGTCCCTGGCCACTAGAAAGATGTTCGCTGAAACTTCAACTGTGGCGCCCTGTGCGATCCTTACGTCGAATTTCGCAAAGCCGCCTGCAGTGATCGACCTTGATGCAGGTTCTACTTGGAAGAGGAATTTTTCGGAGTTGGATACTGATACCGAGCTTTCAGACTTGGTCGTCTGACTTACGGTTGACGCGATTTCGGTTGTAGACGTCGAAATAGTCACGGACGCAGACGCGGTCGCCCCGATGGTGAACGAGACATTTGCTGTTGTAAATTGCACGAGACCGATTCGCAATACTTCGAAGACGCCAACATATGAGCCTGACCTCATTACTCCTTGAGCATTACCTTTGCCTCCTTGGTCGGTCATGATTGTTCCGATTGAGACATTGGCAGAAGCAGAAGCAGAAGCGGAGACGAAAAGGACTGTGTAATTCGATCCAGGCAGAGCCTGACTTAGTTCAACCGTTACCTGACCATTATCGTGGTTAAGCTGCACCGTTCCATTGGCTGACGGCTCAGTACTTGCGGGAGCCCGGAGCGGCCATGTGGATATTGTGTTATCGGCTGAAACGGTGGCGGGGCTTATTCCGCTGGCTTGTGCCAATGAGAACGCGGCTATGGCGCACAACAAAATTGCAATCGAGCTTCTGGTGCGAATTGGCAGAGACATCTTGACTCCTTGAACATGCCATACGAGCCAGTTCGATATTTAAGTGTTTTTTCGTGCTACACAACTACACTTCAGTTTACTGTCTATGTGTAGCGCTCACATACTTCATATAGCCTAACAACGGAGGTCGTCATGTTGGTTTCCGGTGAGCTCAAAGAGCGCTGACTCTACCCTAGTTGACTTGATGAGGAAGATGAATAGAAACATGGAAGCCATTTCCAAGAAGCTTGACAAACTCATAGAAATTCAGCGCTCTTCCGCTGGGCATATTACACGTCCCACGATGTCTCTCCCCGGACATGCCACTTGATGCGACCACTCTTCTCTCTCTCCCCAATCACCTACGTAAGTCTGCGTTGGGCTTGGCGACACTTGGAGAGGCTACAGCGACAGACCTTTCCAAGGAGACAGGTAGGGTCCGGGCGGTTGAAAGTGATTATCTAAATCAGCTTGTTTCCATGGGCCTAGTCAAGAAGAAACGTAAAGGAAGAGATGTCTACTTCTACGTGGAGACTTGAGGGGAGTTAAGAATGGGTAAGAGTTTAGCATTTCACTCATACAAGGGCGGAACCGGAAAAACGTCCCTCGTAATTAATCTAGGCGCCTTATACGAAAGCAGGGTGCCAACGTCTGCCTCCTCGATTACGATTTTCGCGCGCCCAGTCTGAACGTCCTCTTCAAGGCGAAGCCAGCGTTCTGGTTGAATGACTATCTCGAGGAGAAGTGCGGGATTGTAGACACGCTTGTTGACGAGTCGGACCGGCTCAACTTACGAGGCAAACTCTGGGTGGGTTACGCTAACCCATCGCTCGAAGCTTTGACGGACATAATGAGCAAGGATAGAAAATGGGAAGTGAAAGCACTAACCAAAACACTTGCGGGCAAGAAAGAGATCCTCGAACAGAAGAAGGTCGACTACCTGATATTCGACACAAGCCCAGGCGCACAATATTCATCCATAAACGCCTTGGCCGGAGTCGACCTGGTTTCCCTAGTGATGAAGGCGGACGAATTCGACTTGGAGGGAACGAAGGAACTCTCGAAAGGTGTCTATCAAGCACTTGGCAAAAAGTCGGGTATTATCTTGAACAAGATTCCGGTGGAACAAATGGCTGCAGGTGGCGGGAAGGAGAAGTTCGGAAAGCAGATTGAATCAGATATGGGCCTTCCGTTGGTCGGGATGATACCTTGCATGTGCGAATTGATGGCGTACGGCGGGAAAATTATCTACTCGATAGAGAAGCCCGACCACACCTTCTCCAAAGCCGTAAGCGAGATTGCTGAAACCCTCAAGAAAATGTAAGTTATTTTGATTTCTCCAGCCGCTTTTCATACTCCTTCCTCAGGCGAAGGTAGGTTGGCTCGTCCACTGTGTTCAACGCCCGCAGTTCTTCTAGGCGTGCGATGGCCCGTGCGGTTGCGACATAGCCCTTATCGGCCGATGCTTGTTTGATCAGCTCTTCTACAGCAGCTTCCTTGCGCTTATGCTTGCCACGGTACCTTAGTAGAAAGAAGAAAACAACGAGAACAACCACTGTGGCTGCCATAAACAAATAGATGGCCTGGGCAGGCCCGGGGATTACATCGACTTGTAACGAAACTCTGTGAGTTACAGAACCTGAAACTCCGAGGAGTGTTATCGAATAGTTACCAACCGGGGCGAAACTAGATACTGCTACATTCACAGTAACAGTTCCACCCGGCACGATGGAGGCAGGGTTGAACTGAAGAGTGACACCCGCCGGGAGCTCAAGCGCTGTCAAGTTCACTGACTCGTGAAAGCCCCTGAGGGAGAGAACAGTCACGCTAACCGTCCTCGTCTCCCCCTGGCGGAGTGATAATGATGAGGTGGAGGTTTGGATTGAGAAGTCCGGCGAAGAGTAGGCGAACAGTAACGTGAGACGGGCCGTCTCATAGCCGGGCTTGTCCGTGACTAGGAAGGCGGTGTAATTGCCTCCTGGTGAGTTCGATGCGATGAGGAACGTATCTTGGAAGGAGCCGCTGGGGTCGGTATAGGCGACGGCGAGGTGCACGCTCGTTCCTTGCGGGTTATTTACCTGAATCGAAACAACGGCGTTTGGGATTGAGACGTTCGTGGTGTCGAATACACGGCCAGTTATTGCTACGGTGACACCTTTGTCGGTCTGGGTGGGGTTGAGGGTGGCCTGCATGAGTATCTTCTTCGCGGCGAAGACAGGGACTGGAGTAGCTGCGGCCACGATCACGAGGGTAATGAGAGCCCAATGAAGAAATGGAGTACGCAAAGACCATGGCCCCAGGTTTGTATTCGAATTATCTGCGCTTATTCTATATTGCTTCTAATCTCAACTGTGCTTACCGGAGCGGGTCGAATTGACGCCCTTATTCATTCACGGTGCCGGCGCAAGCCCGATGGTTTGGCGTCTTCAGCTCCTGCATTTCAAAGGGTCCCTGGCGGTGGAACTGCCTGGGCACCCAAGTGGCGCAGGATGTAGCACAATCGAGGAGTATGCGTCCTCGGTTGAGGAGTATATCGGAAAGAAGGCCGTTAAGGACCCGGTTCTAGTCGGGCATTCGATGGGTGGGGCAATCGCAATCACACTGGCCCTCCGCAACTCTGACTTGGCGGGGCTAATTCTAGTCGGAACTGGCGCCCGCCTTAGAGTTCATCCCAACATTCTATCCAAAATCAAGGAGAACTACGAGGAGGCCAGCAAACTAATCGGCTCATGGTCCGTATCTCCAAACTCGGACCCTGTAATAGCGGAAAGGATCGCGAAAGAGTTGCTACAGATGAAACCTGAGGTCACCTACGGCGATTTCATCGCATGCGACAACTTCGACCGAATGAACGACGTGCATAAAATAGCTTGCAAAACTCTAATCGCCGTCGGAGCAGATGATCTCATGACACCGGTCAAGTATTCGCAGTATCTTCATGAAAGAATAGGCAAATCAAAACTTGTCGTAATACCGGGCGCAGGACATAGCGTAATGCTTGAGAAGCATCGCTCGTTCAATGCTGCGGTTCAGGATTTCTTGGATTCATTGTGAGCTTCTGAGCTTGCAGCTTCGACTTAACCAGGTTTAGAACCTTGTCCAAGTTCTGCCCAGTCTTGATGCTAACCGGAACGATATCTTCGTTGATGAAATACTTCCGAACCGTCGAAACAGACCTTTCAAGTTGATCGGAAGAAATTAGGTCCACCTTATTCGCACATACTATTATCGGCGATGTAATGTCGATCTCACGAAGGATTTGGCTGCATGAGCGGATTTTTCGTTCCAAGGGGAATGCCGAGTCGCTCGCGTCGACAAACAATAACACTAGGTCGGCGGTCGCCAATTCCCCCAGTGTGGCATGAAACGCCTTCAAGATTATTGGATGCATATCTTCTATGAACCCAATTGAGTCGATGACAATGAACTCTGGCGAGTTAGGGTTAGGGTCGGTATAGGCTCTGCGCGCAAACGTGCCGAGAGTTGTGAATGGCCCCAGGCCAACGGTCTTATCTTCGTGAGTTACCAAGTTGAAGAAACTTGTCTTGCCAGCTTGAGTGTAACCGGCGAGCGCAACAATTGGGAACCCAAGTTCCCGCCTCCGGTCCCGTTTCAGCATTTTCTTCTTGTAGATATCATCAAGCTCATCCTCGATCCTACTGATTCTATTCCTAGCAGCACGGTAGTATTCTTGGTATGGGTAATCACCCGGCCCCATCCAACCAAGCTGCTCGCCCATGATTCCTCGAAGTTTGATGAACTCTCGGCCCCAGGATAGAGTATATTTGAGCTTGGCTAGGCGAATCTGTAACTTGGCCTCATTGGTGAAGGCTCTTTTGTCGAAAACTTCGAGAATGAGTAGGTTGCAATCTATCACACGCACCTCTCCCCCAAGGTATTGGGTTAGCTTGAAGACGTGGCTGCTCTTCAGTGTGTTAGCGAAAATGACCGTGTCCGCGTCGGTATCTTCCACGAGGTGCTTTAGGTCATTTAATCTCCCCGGACCAATCGTGTATGAGTGGTGAACGCTCTTCCTATTCTGGATGAGCGTGCCTCCGACCTCATAACCGATATTCTCGGCCATGGTCTTCGTCTCCTCCGCCAAGGGAGGAAAGGCTGGAAGTTTCAGCTCCACGATTACTGCTCGCAAACCCTCTTAATTCACCGGGACACTTTTCTTCTACCACCCACATTTCAAGCTGCGATTATTTAGACATGCATGGACGGGTGGACTGTGAAGGCAAGAGCACATGTTTACGTCGGCGGTAGAGTCCAGGGCGTATTCTTTCGCAGCCGAGACCGCGAACTTCGCTCACCGCCTCGGCCTTGCGGGATGGGTGCGGAACTTACCCGATGGGCGCGTCGAAGCACTCTTTGAAGGAGAAAGAGAAAAGGTCGAGGAAGCGGTTGCCTTCTGCCAACACGGCCCACCAGGCGCTCACGTTCAAGACTTTGATGTCAAATGGGAGGAGTGGAGAGAGGAATTCAGAGACTTCCGAGTAATCCACTGACACGAAAGAACTTAAAGACACGAGTACCTGCTTGGCTGCGGCGCTCCGGTGGTGTAGCCCGGTTAGCCGGTAAACGAAGCCGGACCGAAAGCATAGTGGCCTTTCGTGGCTCGGTGCCGGGGAAATCGTTCCCCTCAGTCACTGAATCGCGGGTTCGAAATGGCACCTCAAAAGTGCCAAGAAACTCCCGCCCGGAGCACCACACTACTTCAGCGCCTAGGCTCTCTGTCGCTCAGATTTTGAGCTCAACAGCTGCTTTCCAAGTGAATGCTTTCGAAGCATCTTTGCCCCCAGCCTAGCCCACATCACGAAAGATTCTGGTTTCCTTCGTATCTCTGCGAGAGTTTCTTGAAGCGGTGCCCACTTGAAGCCATAGGCGACTTTGAGGTTCGCTTTGACTTTTCCATCGTATTTCCCAACTATTAGTGCACAGTGTTCATTCTCGCATTTCCTACCTTGGGGCGCAAAATAGTTGAAAGCCCCAATCTTCCTGAGCGAAATCCTCCCTACACCAAACTCATCTCTTACACAACGAGCTGCAGCCTCTATGTATGACTCATTCACGCCTCGCCGTCGTAAGGGATGACTCGCTCCTGCGAGGTCCCAAAGGTTGGTAAAGAGTGCGTGCTTCCTCCGTTGTAGTAGAATCTGTCCTTTGCTATTGTAAATCGCGATAACAAAAGCCCGGTGGCGTTTTCCCTTCCCAGTGTGACAAACGCTTCTCGGCGCATACCCTAAGATCCTATCATTTTTGTCAACGAGTATCAATGTCTGTTCCATCAGCCATCCCAGCTCGGCCTAACACGACAGCCGGTTTGCGTTAATAGAGTTGTACGGTTTCATACGATAGAGGATGGTTGTCAGAAACTCATGCCAACGTCAGATACTGTGAAGGGAAACCATTTTGCGCTGAGGAGTAGCGTTTACGCTACTTTTTCAGTCATCGGCACGATAGGGGGAGTGCTTTCTCTGGCTCGTAATTTGGTTGGTTTGCGCTTTCTAGCCAATTGAACCGCTTCCTGTCTGGGCGTGAAATCTTCACGTGCTACCTACTTAACTGTGCGTGGAGAAAAGGTATCGGGGAGAGTCCTAGGCCAATTTCCACTAATTAGAAAGAGCAGCCTTAATTGCCGTGTCACAAAAGGAAGGGCACTTGCACGAGGACAGACTGTCAGAATGGATAAAGAGATTCGTGGGATTCACCATGTTACCGCCGTAGCTGGCGACCCGCAACGGAACATAGACTTCTACGTCGGACTCCTAGGCCTGCGACTAGTGAAGTTGACAGTGAACTATGATGAGCCGACAACTTACCACTTATACTATGGTGACGAGCTAGGCCACCCGGGCACCATTCTAACGTTCTTTGCGTGGCCAAGCGGCCCAAAAGGTCGCCTAGGAACAGGTCAACTAACGAACACCTCATTCTCAATCCCTGAGACGGCGATAAGCTTCTGGATGGACCGGCTCAAAAGCCATGGCGCCCAAATCCAAGGTCTGACCACACGCTTCAATGAGCAAGTACTCGCATTCTCAGACCCTGATGGCTTGCAGCTCGAACTCGTCGCCACCCAAAACGGCCAGAGGGGCAGTTTATGGAAGGAGGGGCCAGTCGCACCCGAGTATGCCCTCAGGGGGTTTCGTGGCGTTGCACTCTCAGAGAGAGGCCACGAACAGACGTTGTCACTCCTCGAAACGATGGGTTTTCGCCAAAGAGCTCAGGATGGAAACCGGTTTCGGTATGAAGTTGGGGGAGGAGGACGGGGACCATTGTTGATCTGCTCTCAGAGCCAGATGCTCCACGCGGAGTCGTGAGCGTTGGGACAGTTCACCATGTCGCTTGGCGTACCCCAGATGACGGGCAACAAAAAGCTTGGCGTCAACAACTAGTAGAGGTCGGGCTGAACGTGACGCCTGTCATCGACCGCACATACTTCCATTCGATCTACTTCCGCAAACCCGGCGGCGTGCTCTTCGAGATTGCCACTGACCCACCCGGGTTCACTGTCGATGAACCGGCTCACCAACTAGGGACACGTCTCACCCTACCATCATGGCTGGAACCAAAGAGGCGAGAGATCGAGCAAACTTTACCGCCTGTACATCTCCCCAGTCTTCTCAAGGCACGATGATCAAAACAGCGTGATTCGTTTCAGTTTTGGCAATCAGCCGTCGTATTATTGTTGCGAAATCAGAACTCGCCTAGCAGAATGGTGGGACCTGTGGCGATGAATTCGATGGGGACTAGAGTTGCGGGAACGATACTCGTGGGAGTGTGCTGGTTCGCATTCATTTTGATCTACCTTGCGTTCTATGCTGAGAGTTTCAACTTGTGGCAGAAGGCCGCGGTATTCTTGGCATCAGGTTCGATAGCGGCCGGCCTTATCGCCGTTTTCTGGGTGAAGTGGGCGCTCAAGTAGGAATAGCCAGCGCGAAACCGGCGCAGACAAGTCGGACGCGTCTCGTGCCGAACCAACCGCCACCTTCGCTCCAACCTCGTTACTTTTCATCCATTGGAACAAATGCTTATGGCTGCGCTTATCGAAACTCGGCGAGCCGACTGAACGCCAATGAGATACAAGTACGTGGTGCTAACTAACACCACCATCGGCTCTTTCATGTCCCAGCTAGACTCCAACATTGTTCTCATCTCCATCCCAACAATAATTCGTGAATTACCGGGCACGACCACTTTTGATGCGCTCTGGGTAATCATGGGTTACATACTTGTCACCGCAACGCTGTTGCTGACCTTCGGCCGCCTCGCAGATATTTACGGAAGAGTTAGACTGTACAACTTGGGCTTCGTCGTATTCACGATAGGCTCCGCGCTCTGCAGCATAGCTCCGAACGGTATGAGCCTCGTCATCTTTCGGCTCATTCAAGGAGTAGGTGGTGCGCTCATTTTTTCAAATAACGCAGCTATCCTGACTGATGCCTTTCCTGCAACCGAAAGGGGAAGGGCCATAGGAATCAACCTTGTATTCGGCGTGAGTGGGTCTATAATTGGCTTGGTGGCTGGCGGTGTTCTTACTGCAACTTTGGGGTGGAGGTCGATCTTCTGGATCAACATCCCAGTTGGAATCTTCGCCACATCATGGGCATACGCTAAGCTGAAGGAACTAAGTGCGTCACAGCAGGATCGGCTAGATCCGCTGGGCAACATTTTGTTCGCAGCCGGCTTGTCCATATTCCTTGTTGGCATGACACTCGGGGCAATATCCGGTTTCACAGTAATCGACAACTCCATGATGATTCTCGGGCTGCTCATGGTTGTGGCTTTCGTCTACGCGGAGACGAAGGTCCAAAGCCCGATGATGGACTTGACACTATTCAAGATCAGGCCCTTCTCCGCGGGAATTGTAAGTAATCTGCTCGCGTCGATCTCCAGGGGCGCCGTCCTACTTCTGCTCGTCTTCTACTTCCAAGGCGCTCTCCTCCTGGACGCCCTTACAGCCAGCATTTTATTGATGCCATTTTCATTCGCGTTTCGTAAGCGTTGGGCCGCTAAGCGGTTACCTTTCTGACAAGTTCGGAGCTCGAGGTTTCAGTACCGGAGGGCTAATTGTTTCGGCTGCGGCGCTTCTGTGGTTTGCAACTCTACCCGCAAACGTCCCCTACTCTATACTAGTTCTCCCTATGATCCTCGCCGGTATCGGTGGCGGAATGTTCGTGGCCCCTAACATTAGTTCCGTTATGAACGCTACGCCTGCGGCCCGTCGAGGAATCGCGGCGGGAATCGCATCTACAATGATTACAACGGGCTTCCTTCTCAGCCTAGGCGTTGCCTTCGTAATCATGGCTACCAGTATGCCCCTCAGCACACTCCAAGCCGTCTTCGCCGGCCTCCCGGTTGCTGCTAATGAGCTCAACGTCAACTTGTTCATGGATTCGATGCACAGGATGTTTCTCCTCATGGCTGGAATGAGCTTGGCCGCTGCAATCCCATCCTCAATGAGAGGACCCAAGCATGTCCGGGCCTGAAACAATTAATTAATCCAATGTAGTTGGATGTTACCATGGTACTTGTTGCCAAAGACATCGTAGAGAAAGACTTCCTATCGATGCACCGGGGAACCACGGCGCTAGAAGCCGCAAAACAAATGCAATCAAACAGGCACGGCTTCGTCGTCGTGATCTCAGCCGACGGACAGCCTGAAGGTATCGTAACAGAATGGGATTACTTATCAAAACTTGTGGCCGCAGAGAAAGATCCTGCGAAAGTGAAGCTGGAAGAGATTATGAGCGTGAACCTTGTCACCGTCAAATCGGACGAGGGTTTGGATGAAGTGGCACAGTTAATGGCAAAGAAGGGAATACGTAGGGTCCTGGTTCTCCAGGACGGGAAGATTTTGGGGACGATAACTGCAAGAACCATGCTGGCGAGATTGAAGGATTATATCGACCGTATCTCAACCCAAATTGCTAGGCTTCAGGTACCAAGAGTTTGAAGTTGATTCTAAAATGAAATTACTACAGTTAATCCTGCGACTGGCGAAAAACTAGCTGAACATTATTTGTCGTGGAATAGGAACTCACCGTATATTCTGAATCGTAAGGGCATAGGTCGGTTGCGTTGAAGCTTGCACACTACGGCAGAAACGGGGAAACTAGGGTTGGTTTGGTCAACGGTGGCTTGGTTTTCGACGTTCTGGACGCTGCCAAGACACTTGGGTTGGCGTTGCATAACGAATCAATTACAATAGACAGGCTTCTCTCGGACTGCGGGTGTCGAATCGCTCCAGCATGTCGAAGAAAAGATAACTAAGGCCTGCGTCGGCGTCCCGGTCGAGAGCGTGAAGCTTCTTAGCCCCATTCTCAATCCAGAGAAGATTCTCCTCTTAGCTGTGAACTATATCTCACATAGCAAAGAGCAGAAAGTGAAACCGCCTACCGAGCCTTACTTGTTCACAAAGTTCAGAAACGCCCTAATCGGCCCAGGCGACTCGATTCTCATTCCCAAAATATCGAAGAAGGTAGATTGGGAGGTGGAGCTCGCGGTCATCATAGGGAAAGCTGGAAAATACATCGCAAGAAAGGATGCAATGAACCACGTCGCCGGTTACGCCATATCTAATGATGTAAGCTTCAGAGATTTCCAATTCGGGACACAGTTACCTGACGGCAAAACCACTTTGGGACTAAACTGGGTGAAAGGGAAGGGCCTCGACTCATCGTTTCCCCTCGGCCCTTGGCTGGTAACCAAGGACGAAATCCCGGATCCTCACAAACTGGAAATTTCCCTTTCGGTGAATGGGAAGAGAAAGCAGCGGTCCAACACTAGCGACATGGTCTTCAAGATTGATTCCCTAATTGAGTACGTTTCAGCTGGAATTACGATTAAGCCTGGGGACATAATATCGACCGGAACGCCCCAGGGAGTCGCCGCCTTCACGGGTGAACCCTTCCTGAAAGATGGCGACATTGTTGAGGGGGCTATCGACCGAATTGGAATCCTGCGGAATCCAGTTAAGGCAGAATCGGACTGAGACCGGATCCTTAGCCCTAGGAGTACTTCCTTAGTACTTTCACTACGAAGATTACCCTTTAGATTGGAATTCGTGCCCTACGACTACACGGTCCTCCATTGACAAGGCCGCGGCAGTCTAGGAGTAGGATCGATTCCGAACGTGCCATTGGCCAGTTCTAAAGTTAAGATGCGTTTCACCAGCGGTTGGACGAACTGTGATACTTCCACTCTGCCGCTGAGCACTTTCACGCATGTCTCTCGAATATTCTCAACAAGCCGCATAGGTTAGGTTGGTGACTTGATTGAGAGAGTTCAATGTTGTTAAGCTATGCACACACTCGAGGAAGAGTCGTTTTCTTTTCAGGGACGACCAATTTGAGTTCCTCAGGTGCGAGGGCTGCGGACGGATTGTCCGCCTGCCCCTCTAGTTGTCGCCTCATGCCAGGGTAAGGCGTATTAGCAAAGTACCCCCACGTTTTCTTTGGGCTAATTGGGTTGACAGAGGTCGAGTTAGGCGATCTCAAGAAGGTCGGAAAAGACATCGCCGAATTGCTCGGTCAGCGGCTGAAAGCCGAGGTTACCTTGAAAGGTAAGACACTACTCGTGCCCGAAACGATCAACGGAAAACGCTTCGGAGTCAAAGATCTCAAGCTGCAGGTCAAACACGTACTCCACCACATGCACCTCTCCGATGATTACAGGGTCCTAGCGGAACACCAGAAGGTCAGAATCGTTAGAGTAGAAGAGAGGCCCAAACATGCGGAAAGAGAAGGGACGGCACCGCCCCCGGCACAAAGCATGCCCTACTTCTTCCCGGGCTAGGTAAAGTGATGCCTACTTTGGTGTTCGTGCAACGGTGACTTCATGTTTTACCGCGATGTCTTGAAATCTAATTCGCTGCGCTCCCTTCGCAACCATTTCCTGTAAAGCGTGTTGCGAGTCGGAGGGGTTTACGTTCACACCTTTTGAAGCGTCGTCGAGGTGGAAGACTTCGAAACCGTGCTTCAACCCGTCCAAGACGGTTTCTTTCACGCAGTAGTCAGTGGCTAAGCCACCTACTAGTAACCGTTTGATTCCGCGTTCCTTAAGCTTCTCAGCCAAGTCGGTTCCTTGGAAGAATGAGTACGCTTCATCCCTTTTGTCCGCCTTCGAAACAATTTCCCCCTCGGGCGGGATCAGCAGGTTACGGTGAAATTTCGCACCTTCGCTATTTTGGACGCAATGCGGAGGCCAAGGCCCACCCTGAGCCTTGAAGGAGCTGTGGTCAGGTGGGCGCCAATCCCGGGTAAAAAGCATCGGCGCCCCAGCCTTCCTGAATCTCTCTATGTACTTGTTTAGGACTGGGACGACCTTGTCGCCATCCTTCACCGGTAAGGCTCCGCCTGGGCAAAAGTCATTTTGAATGTCGACAACGACCAGCGTGGTTTGCTTGTCAATTCCTATTTGCAATTTTTCGTTCGCTGTTTGTGGGACAGACTGTCGAAATTAAGGGTTCCTTTGAAGTTTTCTCGTCGAGTCCGAACTTTGGCTCGGGTATTGTGAAATAAACGTTCTAACCGGAACCCTAATGTATCGTCAGACGAGAAATCGGCGAAATCCGAAGTCACTGAGCATCTGCGATTTCGTTTTGCTGAGGCGTACTAGGAATGGATTACCTGACCGCTATCATATTGGCTGTTGTTGAAGGGATTACGGAATTTCTGCCAGTTTCCTCGACGGGTCACACGATTATGACGGCCGCACTTCTCCACGTAGCGCAGACGCCGTTTGTGAAGAGTTTCGAGTTGGTACTAGAGTTCGGCTCAATCCTAGCGGTTGTCGCGTTGTACTGGAGGTTATTCCTGAACATAGAGATTCTCAAACGGCTCGCAGTAGCTTTCATTCCGACGGGGATCGTGGGCTTACTCATCTACCGATTCTTCAAGGACGTGTTGTTCGGAAACGTGCAAATTGTTCTGTGGGCTCTGCTTTTTGGAGGAATGTTCATCATCTTGTTCGAATGGCGTTACAAAGAGAGGACGCATATTGATGAGATTGCAAAGATTCCCTACAAGCATTGTCTTCTGATTGGACTCTTTCAGACGGTTTCAGTGATTCCCGGTGTCTCGAGGTCAACTGCAACGATCACTGGCGGGCTGGTTTTGGGCATGAAGAGGCAGACGATTGCGCTCTTCTCTTTCTTGCTTGCTGTTCCGACGATGATTGCAGCTTCAGGATTCGACCTCCTAAACTCATACAACGCCTTCTCACCAGGAGAAGTCAACATACTCGCGGTCGGATTCGTAACCTCCTTCCTTGTTGCCCTGGTGGTGATTAGGCTGTTCCTGAATTTCATAAGGAAACACAGTTTCATGCCGTTTGGAATCTACAGAATCCTCATAGTCGTATTGTTCTTCTTCCTCGTGATTGCTTAGGCGACCAGAACTTGTTCGCGAGGGCCACTAACCTATATGAAGACGATTCGCATGACGTGAGGCAGTGGAGTGGAGTCTGATGGTGGCGAAGCCAACGGTTCAAACATACCATGTTTCCAAGGTGCTCCATGCGCCCCTTTCTTTTGCGTTCAAATGGTGCACGGATTACCGTGAGGATGATCCTAGAAGCATCGGTTCGAAGAACAGGAGGTCGATTCTAGAGAAAACCAAGGAGAGGGTGATTTACACTATTCGTTACAAGAGCGGTGGGAAGACTATGAACGCGGTAAATATTGTCACTCTGAAACCCCCGAGGGCTTGGTACCTTGACTTGAGGGGAGATGAAGACGATGAAATCGGTGAGTATCGGCTAACAGGCCTGGGTCCAAGGAGAACTAGGCTGGACATGACGTTTGTGGAATATTGGAAGATTCGAAATTACCCCGGAAGAGCAGAGTATCTTAGTGACATCCATAGGATTTGGGACAAGTACGCTACGGCACTCGAAAAGGACTACAGACGGCACAAGTGATCTTGGAGTTGCCTGGTCTCGTAGTTCGTCCCGCTCTGAGCTTGGGATAATCTAATCTATTTGCGTCAGCATTGGTGGTCGCCTCGCGGGGGTTGCCAAAGCTTCGGCGATTAGAGAGTTCGATCTTCTGAAAACCGTTCACTTTCACAGCAAGCGATAGAACTCAAACCCAGCTATGCAACAGCACATATGTGGTATGGTCTTCTCCTTATGTTTCTGGGCAGGTACGACGAAGCTTACGATCAATTGCAGAGTGCCCGTGAGCTCGATCCGCTATCGTGCGTAGTCGGAGTTAACCTAGGAGCCCTTCTGCTTTACACGGGCAAGACGAGGGATGCCATCGAGCAATTCGAGACAGCAATCGAGGCAAACCCAGACTTTCCCTACATTCACACAGTTTTGGGTTTCGCATATTATCTCGAATCGAGAATCAATGAAGCTATCAGCGAATTGAGGAAAGGATTAGTCATGTCAGGAGGGATCCCGAACCGAAGGCGGATCTGGCCTGCATACTCGGGTTCGCTGGCTTTCGTGACGAAGCGGACAAGTTGCTTGAAGAACTCAAGGAACACTCAAGAACAGTCTACATCTCTAAGGTCAAAATAGCGCAAATCCTGTTCGCTTTCAGAAGAGCCGACGAGGCGTTCGACTACTTGGACAAGGCGTACGCAGAAAAGTCGCTTACCGTCGGACGATGGTAGTACGCTCCTAAACCTGAGGGTATTGCCATGGTTCAGCGAAGCTCGAAAGGATCCAAGATGGGGCGCTCTTGAAAAGCGTCTGGGGCTTTCGGGAGTCTAGGCCTTTGCTGCTGATGGCGCTGGCATTTTCGTAGGAATTCACTCTTCGAACCCATTTGGGGGTGCGTCCCGCATATCTGTGAAAGAGAGGTTCGAGCCCTCGATCTCAAGGGTTCGTGTCCTTCTCTGCCGATGATTTCGAGCTTGCCAGAGGGGAAGATTCCAACGCAAGCCAAGAAAAGGTGATTGTATCCACGATATTGGTGGTCATATCCCACCAATTCCACGAGTGATTACATAGTATCTTGCCAGAACTCAGGAAGCAGAAACGGGTCAAAATGGGGCGATTTAGGACTAGCCCCACCGTGAATTCCAATTAAGTCCCACCGGCCCCACTACTTTCGTGGGTTCAATCACCACTGTGTGTCTAATGGTTGGCGCATATTCCCTAATAGCGGCTGCTCGCGTTTTGTTACTTTTCGAGTTTAACTTCGAAGTTCTCGGCGATTTTCAGTCGATGCCATCGAGAATCAAAGCCGACGTTGCGCATGGCCCTGATTCGGATGAAATTGACAACTTCACCAGCGCTCTCTTCGACCTTGAAATCTATTACGCCGTCAACTTCAGCTTCCAGACGCTTGTAGAGATAGTCGCTGTGAATCCCACCTATCACCCCGATCAGATTAGTCAGTTGATACTGCACCGTATAGGGGAAATCGCGTGTAAGCTCATATTCAACCAGCGCTTTTTCATCGTTGAATCTGCTAAGACTTGAAAGGTCGTCCATTACGATGAGGTGCGAGGGAGCCGGTCCGTAATCCTCGCTTTTCATTTCTTGACTGGTGGAAATGCTGAGATCAGCAACCTTCAGGGAATCGAAAGTGAGTCTTTCAGTTGATTTCTTTCCGTGCGCTGCAGCGTGCCCGTCCAATATTCTCAGTCCCTCCCAGTCAAGTTTCTCAAGTTGCTCCACATCCAGTCCAAGACGTAGAAGTTTTGAGCGAATGCTGCTTGGTGATTGAGCCAAGGCGTTGTACGAGACTGTCCCTCCTGACTTGATCCATTCCGCTACCATGGTCAGCGAGGTATTGTACCATTGGGAGGCAGCACCGTACTCCACTAGAAGATTGGATGGAGGAGACAGTGGTTCGAACAGCAAATCTTGAATCAACGCGAGACGTGGCAGGGTCGGTTCACATGGTCAAGATGCTGCGAACGGGAAGTTGTGGATTTCGGTTTTGTATGTGTGGGTCAGATGGTGCGCATACACAAAACTAGTCTGTGCCTTCAAGTCTCTTCTTCGTTAGGACTAGGTGTCTACGTAATCCGCGCTCGGCGCACGGGACGGTTTTTGCGGGATACCTTTACTCCCAGATTCCTGGCCAGGCGCCCAACTTCCTCTTCATCTAGCCACGTTACCCTCAAGTAGTCAACAATCTCCTCGTCAGTCATCCGAAGCCTGCGCGCTTCCTTTATCGTGTGCTTGTACGCTTCGAGCTCAGTGGGTCTATCAACATATTCAAACTTCTTACCGATCCGCAATAATATCTCTCTGCCATCTCTGAACTGCTTTACATGAACAAGTTCGTGAATCAGATCCAGGTAGATTGCTCGCGTTTCTCCATCCCTCAGGTAATTTGCATTGGCGATCAAGTGTCCGTCTTCGTCGCTGACCCAGATGTAGTCAGATCGAGAACGGAGAAACTCCACTCGAAGGCCCGCCAGAACCTCGTCAGTTTCTTGACCAAAGATCTCACGAACCGCTGAGACCTCCTCGAATCCTTTGAAGTAGTCGTTAAAACGGTGTTTCGTTTTAGAACCCTGTTTCGTTGAAGGAACTTGCCGTATAATCTGTACGTTGGTCAACCCCAGTATCCGACCTGTTGCTGCCGCTTCAAAGTCTGCCCACTCTTATCCAGATTCCAGCAAGGCATGTACACAGTAATTGCAAGTATCATTGAAAGCTATCCTGCAAGATATGTATACGCCGGTTACTTTTCGATTGTAACTTCTAGGTTCTCGCCAATGTTTAGTCGATGCCATTTCCGGTC
>CAWABQ010000015.1:0-26614 GCA_963780265.1 Candidatus Bathyarchaeota archaeon | reverse complement strand
CGCTTCCCATCCAACCTCTTATCCTAAGAAGCGGGTCTTTAGGTACATGGATATAGGATGACGAAGCGTCTCAATCGCCAGTTTTCGTTCATCCATTACTTGCTGAGCCTGAACCATGCGCAATAAACCACCTGTAATGAATATTCTGGCATGAGCAAGAAGCCTAGGGGTGGAATGCAAGGCCCCCGCCCCCACGTGGGTCGGCTCCTGCTTCCAATTTTCCGGTTCCGCATCGATCACTATGCATGACAGTATCCCAGGCTTATCTCTAACTATCGATTTGACCCCCAGCGACGCTTCCACGTTTCTCAAAGGATACGGATGCGGGAAGCTTGATTCCACGCAAAATTCTACTGCAGTGTAGTGAGCGCTCCCCGATGGATCGTCAGAATCCTGGATTTCCAATCTTGGAGCCGAAAGTGCCAATTGGGGATGCATGCCGAACTCTATGATGTTGAGGATAACCTGAATCTCGGAAGAATGTCTTGAGCGTGGTCCTCCAATGATGACGTGGGGTTTTCCATTCTTGGCAACCAATGGCGGCAAGCCGCCATTGACCGACCTCTTCCTTGGGGCGACGGAGTTGGGTCTGTCTGGTCTAGGATCGAATGTCTCCATGTGGCCGCTGTACTGGAAGCCTAGACCGGGAGTGACGACCCCGGGCTCCGGCATCGATGGTGTGAATTATCGACACCGCATTGCCCTGGTTATCGTACAGGGCGAGATATGTCGTGTTTCCATCGTGTTTGACAGCTAACGGAGTAGAGATCGATTCAAAGATGAGAGGTGATATATCCTTCTTCGCCAGCACATCTTTCCTGATGCTTGCGGCGTACTCTTTGCTCCTCAGTCGTTCCGAGACTTCGAGTACACCAGGTACGAAATTCGGGTCGAACATGAATTGAACCTTGTCTCTTGTGACGTAGACCATTACCCTTGCTAATGTAGTCAAAGTATTCCGGGGCGTTCCATCCCATCTTCTTTAGATCAATTCCTTCCAGAATGTTGAACGCTTCTATCTGCAATGTGCCCTTTGCAGGTGGCCTGTCGCCCAGAATTGTTAGCCCTTTGTAATCGGAACGAAACGGTTCATAGACTTCGGGCTCTTCACGATGGAGATCATCCCTAGGGTAACGAATCCGCCGTGGGATTCGATGTTGCTAGCTATTGCCTCAGCTATGTCCCCTCGATAGAACACATCCGCACCTTCGTGGGCAATTCGTTCAATCGTCCTCCCGTAATCCTTCTGGACCAACGTTTCCCCGACCCGATATGGTCGTCCGTTCTTTGTGTAAATGTCTGCGCAGGCCTTTGTAGCGCTGAGGTACGGTAGATGTTCCTCGTTGAACCCTACGTGTACGAGATATGGATACACTCCGAAGCCTTCTCTCGCAATGAGAATCGCTGGCTGGAGCAAGTCCTTCCACGGCAGCGTTCCGTACTTCGAGTGGATATCTTCCACCGTCCGAGAAACTGCTCGGTACGACTATAGACTTGTATCCATAGAGATTCGCATGATTCTTCACGGTCAGGCCGGGCCCAACGATTTCGTACGTGTCTGCTCGGGCCTTCGACCCTGAAAGAATGGGGAACGAGTACCCCTCAAACCTGCCTTCTCTCGAATGGTAAAGGAAAGCCCCGCCACCGTGACCTGCGATGCCACACTCCCTGGGTTGCGACCGACGGTGTAGAGATAGCGGCTACCATAGCGTCGAGCTGTGTTGCCGCCCTTCTCCAGAATCTCGAAACCAACCTCCGCTGCGAGAGGCTCGGGGCAGGCGACCGTGCAGCCCAATGAACAACACCTAAAAGTTGCGCTGGGCATGGGGATTATTTACATGTTTCGCACAGAAGCACAAAATGAGCTAGCTATCCACATGTGTCAGTCATAAAAGGAAACTGAATCAATAGTCCAAGTCGGGTGACGTGTGTGGATCGAGTTCTGCGTCGAAGAAGATGGATTAAATTAGAGACTTGAAGAAATGGTTTCCGGCGACGACTAATTTACTCGGGCAGGTTAAGGAGTACGTCAAAGCAGTAGATGGCGTCAACATGGAAATCAACGAAGGCGAAACCTACGGTCTCGTTGGCGAATCAGGATCAGGCAAGACGACTGTCGCACGATGCATCTTGCGCTTGGTCGAACCTACCGCAGGGAAAATAATCTATAGGGGCCAGGATATCACGAAATTAGTGCCCTGATGAACAATTAGCGGACAGGATTACGGTAATGACTAACTAGCTTGAAGTCTGGCAGCTTTGAACTCGATGTCAATTCGGAAGTATCCTCGACGGCAGATACTCTTCTTATAATGTTTGACGCCATGTTCGGGTTTGCGATTGGTTTGAGTTCCCCGTCGGTGGCGCCGCTTGTGTTCATACTTGGAGTCACCTTGACTTTCGTTGGCCAAGCTCAGACCATTGGAGGCTTAGGAGCCACTTTCTTCCGCCTTCCTAGCGGGGTCCTCATGGATTACTTAGGGCGGAAGCGTTTGATCCTTTTGGGAGGATTTGTGACTCTTCTGGGTTTCGAGTCCTACTCACTCGCGAATGGTTGGTTTCTTCTTGGCGCGGGTATCGTGTTAGTCTCAATGGATAACGCAATTCGCAATACGGCCACATCCGCCTCCTTGGGGGACGCTGAAAAGAGTGATAGGCTTGGTCGAATCTTCAGCCTGCGATTTGGGTGTAACGCAAACCGCAGCAACAATTGCCCCTCTGATAGGTGGATATGCCGTGACGTACCTAAGGGTTTCGAGAAGGACCGTCTTCTCATCTTCGGCCGCAATCATCGTTGTGACGTTGTTACTCGTATGGCTCTTCTACCAACCGCCACCTTTAGAGCGAGTTGGGGCTGCACGAGCGGAAAAGTGGTTTATTCTGCCAGACAAACGGATTTTCTCGGTTCTTGTCGTTGTAACGCTGGACGCATTTTCTTGGGGGATGTCAACTACGCAATTCTGGGGATTGTACATATTCGAGGTGATGAATGCCACGCAGGAGCAATTGGCTATTGCGATTGCAATATCGACAGGAGTTCAGGCTCTTAGCGGGTTTACGTTGGGTTCTAGACTTGATAGGGTCGGGCGAAGACCCTTTCTTGCGTTTAGTGAATGGTGTGCGGTCGGCGCTGTCCTCCCGTTGCTGTTGGGTTGGCGGGTCGAATTCGAGTACATTTCAGCCCTCTTCTGGGGGTTGGTTACTAGTCTCTGGAGGCCGGCGTTGTATGCCTACGTAGTCGAAAATTTCGGGCGGGAGAAGTTTGGCCGAACTTTGGGTTTGCTGTTGCTTGTGTCGGGAGCTGTGGGAGCCACGGCGTCATTAATAGGCGGTTTGATGTGGGATAACGTTTCACCGAAGCTACCATTCATGACCACGATGCTTCTTGCAACAATCACTGGGATCGTGATCTGGTTCAAGCTTAAAGAGAAAACGAATGATTCCACTTGATCTCATGATCCTGGAAAAAGCAGACAGCTACTTTTCGACCTTTGAATGACTAGTTTCCTCCCCCGCACCATTGAAAATGTTGTGACGTTTGATGCTGATTTTGCGAGGGCTTGTTGGTTCTCAGTTCGCCTGTAGGCTTGATTTGGCTTTGTGTTGTAGTTGCTTAAGTTTCTTTTCGAGTAGATCGTAGATCGATGCCTTGCGCCCTGTACGGTTCCTGTTTTCTAAGGACTTGGTAGATGTAGATGAGAAGCTTCCGCGCTACGGCTACGATGGCTCGTTGGCGACCGTGTCTGCGATGCTGCGATGCGGTCGTCGAATGGTTTGAGCTGGGGGTGGAAGCGGGATGCATGTTGTGCGGCTTCGATGAGGATCCAGCGAATGTACCTGTTCCCTTGCCGAGTTATGTGGCCATGGAATGTGTCGTCCGCCGATTGTCTTTGGCTTGGACCGAGGCCTGCGTATGATACGAGTTTGTCCCCGGTGGGGAAGCGGTTGATGTCGTCGATCTCGTTTATGAGGAGCATGGCTGCGTAGTAGTCGACTCCTGGCAATGTCATTAGAAGTTTTGCGTTCTCTTGGCCGACGGCGATGGAGGCGATTTCCAGGTTGATGTTCTGGACCTGAGTGTCTAGGGCGTCTAGGATTTGTAGGTCTGAGGTTAGGATGGTTTTGTCGATTGGTTCGAGTTGCAGGTTAAGGAGCCATTCTACTCCTTTCCTGCCGAATAGGTCGGTGCATGTGGGTTTAAGGTTGTATTTGTCGAGGAGGTTGTGGATGGGGTTTTTGATTTGGGTTCGGGTTTTGACGATGCTTGCCCGATGCCTTAAGAGGGCGCGTCTGGCTCGGGTCTGCTTGTCCGGTACGTAGCTTTCAGCCACTAGGTTCGCCCTCAGGAGGTGGGCTAGTAGTCGTGCGTCTATTTTGTCGGTTTTGATTCGGGCTTCGGCGATGGCTCGGGTTTTGAGGGGGTTGGATAGGGTTACGTGGATCTGTTCCTTTTCTAGTGCCTCGTAGCGTTTGAGCTCTTCACTCTGGAACAAGCCGAAGCGATCCGCAAGAGAATTGCGACGCTGAGCCCGAGGCTGAAACTTATACGCAAGGTCACTAGAGCCGCTGGAAAGCCATCAATATACCTCCCGCCTGAAATTGTGAAAGAAGCTGACCTGAAAATCGGACAAGAAGTCGCAGTGTATCTTGCCGACAAGAAGAGAATCGTCATCGAAGCAGCAAAGTAATCTTTCTGTTCAGAATGAATTACATAAGACCTCGTAGGCTGACCAAGATCCTGTGTTCATCCAGCCAAGCACGGGTACTACGGGGGGTTCGAATCCGACCCACCGTAAAAACGAACGGCCTCTCGTATTGCAGCAATCAACACCGCATTATCAGTTCTAAGTGGAGTTCAGTTTGGTCGGACTAATCGTCAAGAACTGAGGCGTTTCGTGGACCGCCCCACCATCACATGATGGAGAGTCACTTCGGCCCCACCAAGTGGTGGGTGAGATTTCGCGCCCACAACAAAGCAAAAATGGCTGTGGTTACTATTCTACGATCGTCTGAGATTTGTGACCTAGGCCGAGTCGTGGGAACCATGTTTGAATGCTGGTTCTCGGCGGCCGCACCATCTAGACATTAATTTCTTTGTAATTTGTTTTTGTGAAGTAACGCATTCAGTTCGGTTCGCAACCGCTCGCCATCGTGGTCGGCTTCGTTATCATTATTGTGGTTGTCATTCTCGCCGTTGTTGTCGTAATCGTCGTCATTATCATTGTCGTC
Source organism: Candidatus Bathyarchaeota archaeon (assembly GCA_963780265.1). Classification (GTDB taxonomy): domain Archaea; phylum Thermoproteota; class Bathyarchaeia; order 40CM-2-53-6; family 40CM-2-53-6; genus FEN-987. The sequence continues at coordinate 21,385 of CAWABQ010000015.1, read as the reverse complement.
TTGGTCTTCGTCGTCATCATTGTTTTGGTTATCTGCTCCGGCATCGGTCTCGCTATTATCTTCGGAATCGCATCAGCCATCGCAATAGGAATCGTCATTGCCCCCGCAGCCGCCATCGCATTGGCATTCGTTCTCAGTATCCAACAGCAGCAACTATCTTCTTGAGGAATGTCTCGAATCCGCTTTCGAACTTGTAGAAGTCTCCTTCATCTATCTCAGACAGCAGCAGTTCCTTCTCCGCTCCCCAGCCGAACAGCTTTCCCGAGTTCAACAGCGCCACTTTCTGCTTCAAGTGCTCCCTGTACTTTGCGTAGAGCTTCAGCGAGAAACCTATCTTGCCGACTATGCATTTCTCCTCGTCTTCTGGTTTTATGTGAAATTGCTTCCAAATTAGATACACATCCACGAAGTCCCGTGCCTTTGTCCCTTCTCTTGTGAGAAGCGTGCGCACTTTCTCGCAGAGTACCTCGCGGATGTCGTACACAGCGAAAGGTATCTTCTTGGCATACTCGGCACTCTCCTTAGGAAACAGCGAATCAAGCTCCCCGTGCTTGCCTGTCAGCAGTCCGCTTAGTTGGCCCTTCTTTGAGTCGAAATACATCTCCTCGACAAAATTGATCTGCACTTTGACAAACGTTCGTTGCTTCAATGTCTCGGAGTCATACCACATCTTGAACGTGCATGTCTTGTTGCTTCCGCCTAGCTCGACATAGTCCTTGTTGCTCTTTACACAGTTGAAATAAAGGCCTCTCTTCTTGGCGATGGCTTCAAAAACGTCTCCAGTCTTGTCAATGACCTTCGATAATTGAGACCTGATTTTTTTCGCTGACAGTCTGTTGAATGTCCTCTGGTCCTTCCATGTGAAGTCAATGTCCTCTGAGAACCGCACATAGCCGAAGTAGCACTTGATTAGGCATGTTCCGCCCTTGAAGATGAAGTTCGGAGCGAAGAAATCATCCTGCGACAAGTCCGTCAGTATTTGATGAAGGATGAGGTCTTTTTCTATTAGATCCCTTCTCCCGATTTTCAGTTCTCTTGCGACTTCGTTTACGAAATCCGCTCTCACTTTACCACTCTCGCCGCTATCTTTGCCACCGTGTTCGGATACTTCTTCGCATACGCCATGAGCTTCTCCTTTGAGATGCCCTTCGCCCAGCCGCTAACATCAGCCGCAATCTTCTCTTCAGGGATGCCATTGTATCTCCATAGGTAGATGAAATCAAGAATCGTCTTTTCAGGATCTGAATGCCTGACTCCCTTTTCCGTTTTCCTTATGCCAAAACTGAGCAGGCCTGGAGACAGCCTGGAGAACTTGAACTTGTACCCTGCAATCGTGAAAGGCTTCGCGCGGAACAGCTTGTCGTTTATCACATCTTCTACAGCAAACGTCTCATGCGCCATGTTGTTGACCTTGAGCGCTGTGTGCAGGCCAAAATACCAATTCCTTACTTTCTTGAGTTCGAGTCCTTTTGCGACGAGTTCAAGATGAGTGTATCTGCTTCTGGAGAGCTTCAATTCCTCAGGCGATTTTACGTAGAATACGCCTCTAAAGACTCGCACCATGTTTCCTCTTCGCGTAAGATATAGCGCAACTGTCGGGTAGTCCATTTTGAATGACCGGCAGTAAGCCCTCAGTTCTGGCGATGTAACGAACTCCTTCTTGTCCATCCAGAGCTTTCGTAGCAAATGACTCATTGTCATTTATATCACAACCAGACACAAAGTGTCTTATTATGATATATATCATAACCAGACTTAAAGCTTCACTGAGAGCAAAATCCGCAGGCGTCAAGAAATAAGCGCTCCTATTGGCTGGGGTCACCGGTCAGTGCGCCTTGACTATTTCTAAGATGTCTCTGGTGCCTTTTCTGATCCACTCGTGCCTCCTTTTTCGCTTTGGATGGTTCAGTCCCTGTGGCGACATACTATTCAATTTGTAATTCTAGAATCAAAAATACTTCCAGACAGCAGTTGATATCACATCTGGCTAGGAAGATGGCTTGATAGGCAACGACTTTTCAGAAATTTGTTCTTCCGTCTGCGAGTTCTTATCACATAGGAAAAGGCTTGCAGCGGCATTTGATTTCGGCTTAGCCGGTATTAAATACCATTCCATCTGCAGGCCTCCTAAAATGAGTCAATCCTTCGTCTGATCGAATAGAGCTGAAGGCCTCTCCTTCAGAATATTCCCAAAATCTGAACGTTTAAGGCTTTTACATAACTAATTATTGTTGGTGGGTATAGTGGCCACGGAAGAGCTAGAGGGCAAGATCAAGGAATTCATTGAGCTCGCCGAGAAGTTCGACGAACGTTACAGACAGAAGATTTTCGAAGTCCTGCTTATCGGTTATTTGCGTGGCACACAATCATCGAAAGAAACCCCTCAAAAAGCTGAAGGACCATCACCTTCAACACCTGAGAAATTCATCGTTCCAATCGACGTAAGAGCGGTACTGTCCCAATATGGAGTTCCGGAGGATAAGATACAGAAATTATTCCTAATCGCGGGGGCTGAAATAAGACCCATTTACACTATCAAAACCACAAAGAAATCGGGTGCCCAGATGCAGGTTGCTCTCCTGACCGCCCTAGAGAATGCGTTGAAGCCAAGCGGTCGGTTTGAGTTTTCAGTTGAAGATGTGAAGCAACGATGTATTGGCCTAAAGGTATTCGATTCAACGAATTTTGCTGCTAATTTCAAGAACAATGCCAAACTCTTCGAGGATTTAGACGATAAGGAGCATGTCAAACTGTCTCCCGACGGCAAGAGCGAGCTAGCAGAGGCTATTCTGGCGGTTGCCGGATGAGGAAAGAAGATGTCCTCGCAAACCTAGAGTCTGTTGAAGACTCGGCCAAGAAACTCAGGACCGAGATGCAGCAGATTAAGGGAGAGAACCTCTACAGAGAGACGACCAAGATCGCGGTTCGCCAGTTATGTAATAGATGGTTTGAAGAAATCGAACCAGTTCTTCCTAGGTTCGGAGTGCCAGAGGAGACCAAGAAGAAGTATCACGATTTCTTCAGTTCGCTCTTGGAACTGGCCGTTAAGGCGTCAAGGAAGGCAACGTACCTTAAGATTATCAACCAGTTGCTCAGCACGTTGAAAGATGACCTTTTTGTTACGGTGATGAAGTCAGCGGGTAAGATTGTATCAGTGAGTCACCTAGCAAAGATCCTCGAAAATGCGACTGAAGAAGAGAAAGTCTATTTGGAAGAAGCGCTCGGCTGCGCTGGCAATGGTTTCTTCAGAGCTTCCGTGGTGCTCGGTTGGTGCGCCGCTGTCCATAGAATGCACAAGACTGTTGAAAGGCTAGGATTCGATGACTTCAACAAGAAGTCCGAAGAGGTGAATAGCATTGCAGAAGGGCGATTCAAGCGATTTAAGAAGTCGTTCGCTGTCCATTCGTTGAGTGAACTACGAGCAACTGTATTTGATAGCGATTTACTTTGGATATTAGAGTTCTGGCAATTTATCGACGCAAACCAACATGATCGACTGTCAATCTGCTTCACGATGCGCAACAATTCCGGACATCCTGGAGAGGCTCCAGTCACAGAAGACAATCTTGCATCATTTTATTCGGATTTGAAGGCTTTTGTTTTCGATAACCCGAAGTTCAAATTGTGAAGTCCGAATATCTGAATTAGACAATCTGGACTCGGTTAGTTTCAGAAACTAGCTTTGTGAGCCGAGCAACATCAACCCGCCGAGGATGACCCCGACTGCAACGAGACCTAGCACAGGCCCCCACTGCGGCGCGTCTTGATTGATATGTTCAACAACGTTAGTCGATGGGTCCACTTTGTCCCAATGAACCGTATAGCTATCTTGAAATTCGACTATGTGAATCCCGCTGCCATCAGAAAGCTGTAATCGATAGTCTGCGACCTGGCCTTTTGGTTCTCCAACATCTGTTCTAAATCCGGCCTGTAGAGGCTGCGTGTAACCGAACTTGGATATCCTCATCTCTTCATGAGGCGGAAGAGTGTAGCGCACGCTGTTGACTATAGCGACCCATCCATGGTCCATCATCTGCTGCGGCTGCCCGCCTGTGTTTTGGGGCCAAGTCCAATCTTGATTCATGATTATAATTGCGAATCCAAGATTCTTAAGGATTCATTATCACGTCCGAATTCTCAACACTTATCCACGATGCAGTCGGAGATAAGGAGGCATCCCAAGCGTCTGTCTTTTTCCAATGACTCAATGTCGACACCCGCACTTCGCAGAAAGCCCACGTATACTTCGTGATTCGGAACTAGCAGGTGAACCGCTTCATCTTTTCCAAGTCCCCCTTGCAGGTACGATTTGAAAACCTGAGCTGCTTCCTGTTCTCTATCGTAACAGAAATCGCATGCGAACCCAATGGGAGACGTGCAACATAGTCGAGAACTTCAGTGAGACTCCTGACGTCCCATTTTGAGTCGTTTCTCCTCCTGAGTTCTAAGATGGCATTCAATCAGTCGTGGGTTCGATGGGATATGAACCCACGACATGGTGGGACCTATCGTCTGAGTCGGCAGCATAGACCTTTCCTTTGGGTCCGACGATTTCAGCCATCGCTGCTGTGAAGTAGCCAGGACCTGATCCTAGATCTGCTACCGTGTTACCATTACCGCCGCGCGGCGCAGATACGCAAGTACCGTTTGTGCCAACGACGGGTAAACCGGTCTACTGTAGAGAGTGCTACCAGAAGCGCCGAAGATACTAGGCGAACATCCTAGGACCAGTAATGACGGGAAATCTCAGTTTTTTGTCAAACGTTTTCGTGTGCGTGGGTCTTATAGTGCGGGCAGAGGAAGCTAAATTCTGGGACAATTCTTCTTGTGTAAAGGGAAGATTTCTGAACTGTTCGTTTCGAAACCACACCTATCGCACACAAATCGTTGTCCTTCCTTTTCGAACCTAGACATCATGGTTAAACAACGCCATCAGTTATTCAAACATACACTAATACCTTATCGATTCCCCTACCTCAATTAGGCCCCGGCCCAGACTAGAGGTGAGTTGATGCACTGGTCTCAGAATTGGCTAGTGGTGAGACCGGTGAAAGAGTAGTAGTTAGGGGCACTCCACTAAAATCAGACAAGATTTTCGTGTGTGTGAAAGGATGAAAAGTCCTAAGTTTTAGCGTGTGAGTATTTCTCTTGGTTGGTAAGCCCGAGAACCACATGACCGAAATCGGTCGGGGTGTGAATGGGCAGTCTTCGGAGCGGCCCCTTGAATGCGCCACGACGCGCGAATAGGTGATTGCCGCGTTCAGGCGGAATTCACACGAGATCGCTCCGTTGTGCAGGGGTGGCCTGCTGTCGCCGTTAGGTTTGTTTTGTCACCGTGATCTCGATCGTTGACACGTTTCGTACTTGTCCTTCCTCGCCCAGCTGCTCGGTTCCGATGGCGATGTCCTTTACGTGAAGCTTGCCTTCGAAGAATCGTCTTCTGCACACTTCAACGACGTCAACGGCTGCTGATATGGCTCGCCCTCTCGCTTTGATTGAAACCTCATTGCTGCCACTGTTGACTTGCATCAAGATCGCTGTAACGTACGCCATGATAGGCTTCTGTCCGATGAAGATGGTATTGGAGGGGGCTCGGTTCTGCCGGGTAGGCGGGGTTGGCACAATTTTCTGTTGTTCTGTCATGTTCTGCTCACCACTTTCTATTTCTGTTACACATTGGATAGGACGAGAATTCGAATCCGCTGCGTATGCCCACGAAAGGGGTTGCCCTCTACTTAAGTGTCCTTTGGATTCACATTTTTGTCCCCGAATCTTTGACCTTGTGGCGAGCGGGCTGCGAGTTCCTTGTCGAAAACGAACCAGTGCACTATCTCGGTGTGTGGGTCTCATGGTGCGCGACGACGACGCACAGAGAACAAAGCACGAGTTGGCCTTCCGCCGCATAGTTTTCTGTGGGGCGGATCGGATCCTTGATTGTGGCTGCGGTACTGGCATCTTCCTTGAGAAGGTGGCGGGCAGGGTACAATTTGCGGTTGGGGTGGATTTATCCCCTAAGATGCTAGAGAGAGCCAAACTCAGGCTTGGTCAAATATCCAACGTAGAGCTAGTCTGCGCCGACATCGATTTCCTTCCGTTTTCTGAAGGCACATTCAGACACGTCTTCATGTTCACTGTCCTACCAAGTGTTCACACGTATTGGGGTAATACTATGCACGAAGCGCTGCGAGTGCTAAGAACACACGGCATCATGACTCTAAGCGTCCCAAAGAAAGAAACCTCAAGCGAAAAGCTGCTAAGAAAAATAAGCATGAACGGACTCGAACCTCGAGAACTCATAGACGACGACAAGACCCCAGACTACATAGTGATCAACAAAGAAGCCCGCAAAACTATTAGAAAAGGAGAGGCTACCTCGCCGTAAGGATCCATGTGTGGTTGGTTTCCTTTTCTCAACTATGCTCGTTAGTTGTTGGAAGGAGTAGCGCGCGTTTTCTTTCCTTGCTGGACTATACGCCCCGAATACTTCATTGCCAATTCCTTTTTCACAGCAGTTCTGCACAGTAGGACGACGGCGTCTAGTATTCCAAAGGCTTAGGCATCGTGAGCCTCATGACGCATACGAGATAGTCAAGCAAAAGGTCCATCTCTGGGGAACCGCAAGTAGTTGGTGGGCGCGAAAGAATGGAGAGAGTTGTTCCTGGGTGTCCAGGCTGCGGTGGAAAAATGATTTTCTATTCTAGTGACGCTTATTCGGAACATTACATCTGTCCGGATTGCGACCGGTTCCTGGGGATTCCAAGACCGAATAACTTCTTCCGTAAGTAAGTCCTGCCATCATTGCATCTAAAGGTCTTGCACCGCATTCCGGACACGATTCCCGTAACGTCATGCCTTTGTGCATGTGGTTCCCTTGGTGGGGTGAATCACTTCCACTAAGCACGGCAACAATTATGGACCGGAGTGGCAGCGCACTTCCGCAATTCGGACCCGTTGCCAGGGCTTAGTCTTCTACGCTTTCCTCGTGTTCACACATCCCGTCGTCTGGGTAGATCCTGCAGTAGAACGGTTTTGTCTCATGGATCGCGCACGAGTAGAGGCCTGATTCGTGCCTTTTCAGAAAGGGGCAGCTCTTCGTAATGAAAACTGCGTGTCGATTGTGAGGGTCAGTGGAATTAATCGCTATGTGCTTCAAGATGTCTTCTCGTCCCTGCCTTTTCCAACGCACTATGTCCTCGTGGGTCGCCTCAAAGGATCCCCAATGAATGACACAGCAGTCACCCGATCGCTTGCACCTGTGTACCTGCAACAATTAATCAACTGGATTACGTGAAAGACGCTCAATTGCATCTCGTTTCGCAATGCAGGCCTGCACTATGAGATTACATCGTTAGGATGCCCTTGCTGTGAAGTACCTGCGCCTGGTTCTGTGTGTAACGCCAGAGCACGTCCGCGCGACTGGTTTGGAAATCCCAGGGGGCAACCAAGACCACGTCGCCATTCTTGATCCAGGTCCGCCTTTTCATCTTACCTCGTATCCGACAGACTCGGTCGGCTCCGTCTGAACACTTCACCATTATCCGATCGTACCCGAACATTTGGGTTACAATCCCAAGTAGCTGGCCCGTTCCTGGAAGAACGAGTTGATTAATGTCCCCTTCTGAAAGGACCTTTCTCTTTCCCAATCCACACTGCCTATCCTACAAGGTGACAGCTCCACTCTCCATTTTAATCTGCCTCACCATAGGCGACATTTGCTTTCGACTCAAGCTAGGGCTGAACTCTGCTCATCATACAGAGTCGGTCACGGACCACCGGCGAAAGGACTTCAGATGCCTCGACGTTCAGCGTTCCAGGATCTGAGTCGTCTCTTCGTCTCCACATCCAATTTTCAGACGAGTTTGATGACGTCGCGTGAAATACTTGAGGTAAGCCCGAAGGGCACCGCACCCGCGAATGCGGCACTCATCGCATTAAAAACATAGGTAGGGGCAGTAGGGTTTCAGTGGAAGAGCTTCGCGGGACTTACCTACTTCGACCCGCTCGTCGCCGCAAAGCAAGTCTTTGGTTACTTTTTCTTCTTTGTTTTCTTCTTCGCTTTTGGCACAGAAATCACGTGTAGACCTGATGCTGCTATTGCAGGTTTAACACTTCCGACCGCCACAAAGTGTCCGCGCTGCCATGCTTTCGCTACCTCTTCAAGGCTCAAGGAGGTCCCATCAAATAGCGAGTGGCGGAATTGAGGACGTGAGAGTGGAACGCAATAACGTCGTCCACCAATTATGGATATATCGACACAGGCACAATCCTTTGGTGATTAGAAAGAAGCTGGAAAAACTCGCACTAGTCACAAACGATCTAGTTGGAGTTTCCAACAGAATCCTTGAACGTATTGGAGTAAATGAAATCTTGGAGCTACTTTAGATCGGAAGAGCAAGCAGCTATACCTGTATTGGAAGATTCTTGAATCAATTTAGCAGCATATGATCCGATAGATAACGAGTTTGTTATGTATGCATGTATTCCTCAAATGTCTTGTAAAGCGCGTCGAGTCGCGTGGTGACAACCGGACGACGGATGGTTTGATTCTTCCAGAGTTGTGTGTGTGCCCATAGTGGTGCGGGTACCTGAAATTGAACCGTCCTCTTAGAGGCGTTTTGATGCCGACTTCCGGTTAGCCCATATTAGCGGAGTGGTTATACGACTGATGCTGATTTTCTTGGAGATTCCAGTTACAATCTACACGCTAAACCATCAACTGATCTACGATTTACTTGGAGAGAGTAGGGGAAGGCTAGGTACGCGGAAGCAATTGACAAGTGACTTGACTGTTAGGTACGACAGCGCCAAAATTAGAACAGCTTTCGGACTTGCTGAAATGGTTCAGATAACGTTGATCGTAGCCGAAGATATCACTGAAAGAGTTGGGGCGAGTCTTATCGTCGATTGGCTGCTCAAGAAACTTAACACGAAGGAAGCCCAAGTAACCAAATTAGAAATCGACAAGGTTGCCGTGGAACTTGACGAAGACGAGATCAAGAAAGCCGTGTTGGAGAGAATCACGAAGACAAGCCAGTAAAGCCCGTCCGGTCGCTTTGAAACTTGGTCATTTAGGATACTTAGTCGCTATGAGAAATATGGCATTTTCAAGCATTGTATAGTCCGTCTGAGTGAGTTGGTGCGAACCTAGCAATTTGAATCGTCGTCCGTCGTCGTTCATGTAATTTTGTGTGTGTGCGCACCACTGGACCCACACACAACTACTACGCTCACGATGGTTCAAAGCACAAGAGACCCGACGACCGCGAAAATTCTATTCATGCCACGCTATTGACGTTGTCTCGATAACGTATTGTGAGGCATTAGTCACTGGGCCTCGATCGACGAAGACACCTGAGACAACGACACGGCAGGGCACAGCGAAAGAACAGGGCGAAAGAGGAACCTCATAAACCGTCCCGTTGTAGACAAAGGAAACGTATCGGTCAATTGCAGATGGGGCGGCAGCTAAAGTAATGCATGGATTGAGCGCGAAGTAAAGGTTCCTGGGGTCTCCTTCGCAGAGATCGTAGTCGTCTCCGAAATGAAGCGGGGCGTGCTTGACAAGGTATCCGACACTAGTTACTTTCTGACCAACATAGGAGGACGAAAGCTCGTGCAGTTGTCTGACTGAGACCTCACGCGGATATAGCCAACTGGGTCCCAAGCCGAAGAAAACCAAAGCGCCAATGAAAACCAGTATTAGCGCTATCGCGAGAAGACGAATTCCGACATTGGTTCTGTTCCCACTATTCTCGCCTACCACTGCGTGGTCCATCATTACACCACTCATCCTCGGCCCATTGGGAACGGACATCATGGGAAGGGTCATCTGTGCCTGGTATCAATGTTGTGTGTGTGGGTCTAATAGTGCGACCACCAGAATTTGAACCGGTCGTTTCTTTGTGTGTGTGAGTCAGCTGGTGCGCACACACACACTTTTACGACGAACGACGACGGTTCAAATTTGGGTGCTCGCACCATTGGTACCACACACACACTTTTCGACGGTTGGTGTAGGTGTTTGTTGTTAGGAGAAGTGTCCCTTAACAACCCCTCACCCGGCCGGATTCTTGGAATCTGGCTCCCGAGGATCATTCCCCGGGCCCGGCCGCATATGTCGCATGGCAGAGGTCCGGGACCGGAAACATGCGACCCGGAAGTTCATTGTTAAAGAAAAGCTGATGAGTCCGGGTTCAAATCCGGCTGCCCTTGGGGAGCCCGTGCTGGTTCACTTGGTCTTCGTCGCCTCGACGCGGCGACAGCCAAGAGAGCTATTATGACTACAGTTGCGAGTATCAGCAAGCCGTTTTGTTGAAGCAGGCCCAGTAGGTCGCCGACCGGCGGACCAGATGTCTGCGTGCTCGTTGTTTGAGTTGAGGGGGTTGAGGTTTGCGTTACCACGGCTGCGTTAACTATCAAGACCAGGTTGGCGAGGTGGCTTAATCCACCTCCACTCCCGGTCACGATCAACGTATACGAACCGGTTGATGCATCCCCTGGTAATATTACAGTGAGCGTCGAAGCGAAGTTTGGAGTTCCGGAGGGATTGCTGAAGACTCCATTGGCTCCGGAGGGTAACCCCGAAACCATTAGTGAAACCTGCGAATTGAAACCGTTCAAAGCTGCGACGTTGACAGTGTACGAAACTGTCTCCCCTTGAAGCACACTTTGGGACGCTGGACTCACATCGATCTGAAAGTCAGGCGCCTGAGATGCGGTTGAAGAGGTTGTCGCCGTTTGCTGGGAAGATCCTTGTGCCACCGTGAAGGTAGTGGTCTTCATGTTGTTACTCTTGTTCGGGTCGAGACCCACTGGGATCGTCGCGACTCCCCATGCCAAAGTATGCTTACCAAGTGTCGCAATCCAAGGTGTCTGCGCGCTTACGGTGAAAGGAGTGCCCGCTGGTCCAGAGTAGGTAAGGGACCCACCGCCGCAAGATGCACCATCAATCACGCATTGTGCAGAGAAGCTCTGCGGAAATGGGGCTGGAGAAGAGAGCGCGGCCATCACCATCTTGAATGTGACCGGGTCACCAACCTGCGGAGCAGAAGGACTTAGCGAGACGGAGAGGACTGCCCAATCGGTAGCTGGTGTGGCACTCGAACCTTCCACTTGAAAGTATGCATAACCTGCTATCGCCCCTCCGGGAGGGGGAAATATGACCAAGACTGATGCTTTGTAACTTCCAGGTGTGCTTATGGCAGGAGGATGCACGTTATACATCTTTCCAGATTCAACTGATATCGGTGAACCATATGTCCAAATGTAACAGGTTGGATCATTTGTCACACACTGGCTTTTGTCGATCTTAACGGTGGCGGTGGCCGTACCAGAAAATGGTTGGGTAACCTCGAACGCAATCGTGAACGATTGGCCGACGTCGAAGGGGGGCTGTTCGTTCAACCCTGAATAAACACCGACGATAACTGGTGCATCTGCCTTTACAGTCTGAGAAATACTGACTAAGGCAATCAACATAACAGCAAGAATTGCAAGTCCCGTCTTGTACCACATCAACCTCCATTCCCAAGTGGACACGAAGCGTGACTGAGATGTTAATGCTTGTTATTACATAGGTCATTTCGTGATGCCTCTGTTCAGATTCTCTGTGTGTATGGGTCTAATGGTGCGCACACCCACACAAAAATGCCGGTTCAAATTGCGGTGCGCACACCGTTAGGTGTACGCACACGACATTTTCTGTCTTCTTTCTGCCAAAGCGATTTATCCTTGAGAGGATGCTAGGCCCTTAGCGATGATTTGGCCATGCGGCTTGAACAGACTTATCAGAAGATCGTGTAGGCCAAGGTCGACGAGCCTACGAGCGTTGTAGATACAGAATCCTGACAGTGGAAGATTGAAAGTTGGATTGAGTTGCTCATACCGTGGGGTGGCCACTGGACCCGAAATCGTATCCTAAGAGACGTGCATTATTACTTATCCAGCTTTGTTCCTTCCTGTTTGCTGGTAGCCTTGGTCAGCGCCTTGGTTACAGCGAGCCAACTGAGTAGGTAGATTCGGATGCCTTGTTCTAGGAACGTGAGCAGAAGCTCGCTCCGGCTTTTCCCCGTCAACTTAGCATAGTGTTCGAGGACCGCGAGGAACCCGGCGGGAAGCCTCAATGAAACAGGTTCACCCGCCTCACCGAGTCGAGGTGCGTGGCCACCTGTGACGTTGCGGAGGAGGTTGAAGCCTTGGTTCAGTCTAACAGACGAGAAGAAGTCTTCGAGTCCCTCCTGCCTTTGAAGACGGAGGAAGACCACAACTGCAGCAACATGGATCAACGCCTGGCAGAGGTCTGTAATGGGCATGTCAAGCTGCAAGGCGAATCCTCGAATGCTCCCCATTACCACGGCCGGCACACGGAGCGAAACCCTACGCTTTGGCGTCCTGGGGCCTCGCAATAGGGCACTCTTGACTCCGCCTCGCCTTCTACCTCTTACCGCTGAAAATTGTATGTCATTTGGCATCCGATATCTTGACACCTCTCACCGGTACGGGAAGTGAAAAACTTGGAGGTTGAAGCGGGCCCTGGCGCCGAGCAGAGTACCGTATTCGAATCGAAGCTCACTATCCCCACCCACGAATACTTCGGCTTCTAACAACGGCACCTATCGAATCTCAGAAAGTCGCCAGGGAGTCCAAGAAGTCGTATCTCCGTCGCCGCTGCGAGTGAGAAAGTAACATACGGCAACTCTTAGAAGGGATACCTGAAGGTGTTGGGCCGTAGTTGGGATACGCGTGATGAGGAAGAAAGAGCCTGGAAGTTCTGTTGACTCCGTAGAATCGGTAATGGTTAGCCCCGTTGAAACCGTGAAACCGACCGATCTTCTTCAATACGCACTCAAGAAGATCGTCAAGAAGAACATCGGGTGTGTGGTAGTTGTCGAAGGTAAGAAGCCTGTAGGAATTGTCACGGAACGAGATGTTTCTCGAAGAGTTGCGAAGAGCCCGAAGCTTCTGATAACCCAAGTGAGACGAGTCATGTCATGTCCGCTTATTACTGCAACCCCGGGTACTTCTATAGACAAAGCCGTTTATCTCATGGCTAAGCACGGTATCCGAAGGCTCCCAGTCATCGATAGAGAGAAACTTGTCGGTCTCGTTTCGGAACGCGACTTACTACGATGGATGCTTCAAGTGAGCTACGAGCCTCAGCTCCCAATCGAAATCAGACAAATCCTAGCAAGGAGAGCTGAAGCGAAAGCCTAGCTTAGCGTGGAACTCCCTAACATTAAGTTTGAAGGAGGTGAAAGCTATGTTAATGATGACCTATTGGGAACTAAATCCCGACAAAGACATCAAGGAAATCGCGAAGATAGGCGCCCAACTGGCCCAATCAGGCAAGTGGCCCACAAAGGGAATCAAAGTCATCGCCTGGTACATAACTCCGAGCATCCCATCTTGGGGCGTAACAATATTCGAAGCCGAGAATGAAGAAGCCGCATTCAACGCCCAACTTCTTTGGACAAAAGCAATGCCAGGGTTCTTCACACGCCACAAGACGTCTCCGGCCCTGCCAACCGAGAAGGTAATTCCTCTAGCCCTCGCCTAGAATGAACCTCTCTGCTCTTTTTCTTTTCGAGCCTTAAGCCCATTTCCGCAAGAGCTTAATGCTCTTCTCTCGACCTTCAGGTCCATTCCAATGCTCAAGCTCGGACGAAGGGTACCCAAATGAAAGCAATTGTACACACAAAATACGGACCACCAGATGTTCTTGAGCTCAAAGAGGTAGAGAAGCCTATCCCTAATGACAATGAAGTTCTGGTAAAAATTCATGCGGCATCCGTGAATGCAGCTGACTGGCATATCGTGAGAGGTAAACCGTTCTTGATGCGCCTAATGGGCTTTGGGCTTATAAAACCAAAAAACAAGATACCGGGAGCTGATATGGCGGGGCGGGTTGAAGCAGTTGGTAGAAACGTAAAGCAGTTTCAGCCAAGTGATGAGGTATTCGGGGACTTAGCCAAGTTTGGCTTGGGCGCTTTTGCCGAGTATGTATGTGCCCATGAAAATGCATTGGCGTTGAAACCGGCAAATATATCGTTCGAGGAAGCAGCGGCCGTACCATTGGCGGCAGTCACCGCCCTGCAGGGTCTTCGTGATAAGGGACAGATTCAGCCAGGGCAAAAGGTTTTGATTAATGGCGCATCGGGCGGTGTTGGTACGTTTGCGGTGCAGATTGCCAAATCGTTCGGGGCTGAAGTGACTGGCGTGTGCAGCACGAGGAATTTGGACATGGTGCGCTCGATTGGGGCAGACCAGGTCATTGATTACACCAGGGAAGATTTCACTCAGAATGGACAGCGTTATGACCTGATTCTTGCTGCTAACGGATATCATTCGATTTCAGATTACAAGCGTGCATTAAGTCCGGAGGGAACTTATGTCGTGACTGGAGGTTCGATGGCTCAACTGTTCCAAGCTATGCTCCTAGGACCATGGATTTCAATGACCGGGAGTAAGAAAATGGGTAGCCTATCCATGAGAATAAACCAAGAAGATTTGGTTTTTATGAAAGAGCTTCTTGAAGCCGGCAAAGTAAAACCCGTTATAGATAGACGTTACAAGTTAAGTGAGGTTGCTGAAGCTCTCCGGTATCTTGAAGAAGGACACGCCCGAGGAAAAGTTGTTATCACTGTGTGAAGTGTGAAGGGCGCGTTTGGGATAGAAACAACTCTTTTCAAGGTGCTAGCGAGCGTATCGAAACCGTTTCAGCAGACTATTGGCGTGTATCACAATCGTTTCACTGAACCGACATAAGTCCCATCGCTTCTATACAGTCCCTGTGATCTAAAATGACACAACAAAAAGCAGCGTATTCAAACACGGCTTCGGTGCTCGCGATAGTCGCGGGTTCCCTGATGGTGGCGGCAGCGGTCATCATCCTGATCCTCGGGACTTTCATCGTCCCGCGCCTCAGCGACGCTTCGTTCCATACGTCGCAAAGCCTACATACGGCGAATGTCCCCGGCTTCGTGGGCAGCGTGTTGCAGGGAATCGGCCTGTTTGGCCTGATATCCGGAATCATCGTTCTCGTCTCTGGGGCGATGCTCAGGACCAACCCTAGTCAGCGCACTCTCTGGGCCACGCTGATGCTGGTCTTCTCCGTTCTGAGTCTCTTCGGGACAGGAGGGTTCATCATCGGTGCTGTACTCGGGATAGCGGGCGGAGTAAAGGCCCTTATCTGGAAAGCGCCGATGTTGCAAGCCTCTGGAACCATTCCGGGGCGGACAACGTAGAGAGTCGTCCGACATAACGGGACCGCGAGGGTTCGAACTAGTTGCAGAAGTTAAAGGTACTCCTGATACTGCTTCTGGTCGCGATGTTCGGCCTCGCGGTTTCGATGTACTTACTCGCCCTAATTTTTGCGCCGACACTATCGCCGCTGGAGGTACTCTATCAGCTCATGATGGGCATCTTTCCGCCGGGCCTCTCCTTCCTCATCCCTCTCTCGTCCTTGTTGTTCCTCAGCACCATCCTCGCGAGCATGGTCGGGGTGGTCTACTACCTAGTTCTGCCAGAAATGAAGGACTACTTCGAATCCAATCCTGGGAACGGCGCGAGCGCAATGGTGATGAGAACCCTGAAACCTGAAGAAAGAATGATCGTCAGCGTTCTCAAGGTTCACGGGGGCACCTACCTACAGAAGTTCATCAGGCGCGAGGCCGGCATGTCTCGGTTGAAGACCCACAGGGTGGTCGCTTCCCTCTCGGAGCGAGGGATAGTGCATATTGAAAAAAGCGGGAACACGAATGTGGTCTCACTCGCGAAGTGGTTCCTCGATGGAATGAGTTAGTTTGATACTAGATGCCAAGGCGTTTCTGGCTTCAACACAAGGGAGGATACACAAATGAAAGCAATTGTATGCACAAAATACGGACCGCCGGAAGTTCTTGAAGTAAAAGAAGTGAAAAAGCCTACTCCCAAGGACGATGAAGTGCTAATAAAAATTCACGCGACAACAGTTGCGTCAGGGGACTGTCGCATGCGAAGTTTCAAACTTCCCATCTCATTATGGGTCCTTTCACGAATAGCGCTTGGTCTTAGAAAACCAAGAAAAGCTACACTGGGGTTGTGCTTTGCCGGGGAAGTTGAAGCAGTAGGCAAAGATGTAAAATCATCTAGAAAAGGTGACCAGGTTTATGGGCATACCTTGAAGGGGATGCGATTTGGTGCCTATGGCGAGTACACATGCTTGCCTGAAAACAAGGTGGTATGAAAAGGTGGACCGAACTCTATGAAGAAAGTCTGTATCGTGGGGGCTTCCGGGAAGCTCGGGCAGTACATGGTGCAGCACGCGCTGGATCGGGGCTACGAGGTGGTTGGCGTGTGTCGAGAACGCAGCGTAGGCAAGCTCGACGCGTTCAGGGGGCGTATCACCGTAATTCCCGGAGCGACGAACGACCCCCAAGTCATCCAGAAGGCGGTCGCAGGTTGTGACGGAGTGCTCACCGTGCTGGTGCCTTGGGGCGCTCACCACTATTCGTCGGGAACAGCCCAAGCTGTGCTCGACCACGCGCAGCCCGGGCGCGCCTCATTTTTTCTTGCGGCTGGCATATCACACGTGACGGCAAGGATGTGTACCCGCAGTCCTTCAAGATACAGGAGAAGTTCGCCCGCTGGCTCGGGCGGCTAACCCGCATCGTGGATATCGATGACCAGGTGGAAGCGTGCCGGCGAGTGTTTGCCAGCTACACTAGGTGGACGGTCGTGCGGGGAAGCAACCTCGAAGAAGGTGAGAGCCAGGGATTGCCTGTGTGGAGCAAGCATGTAGGCGATCCCGTCCTTGAGAGCAATATTACCCGCCGCGTGGACTATGCCCTCTTCATGGTGGCAGCCCTTGAGAATGATGAACTCGTTCACGAGGCACCGGCGATCGTAGGCTGCCAGACGCCCTCAGCGCTCGCGGTCAAGGCGGGAGGCTAGAGCTTGAGAGGCGGGCTGTCGGTATCCATGGAAGCTGAGGTATATACCCAGTCTTTCACATGCCTTCTTTCTTATAATTCCAACCCGAGGGGAAGAAAGTAGCATGAATCTGTTTTCTTGCTCTTCAACAACTAGCTTTCGGTGCGAGAGTGACTCCCAGTATCGTTGTGAATCTTGTCGTCACTTGGCAACCTAGCCTCCTTTCTTCTTGCACATGATGTAGGAAAATAGGAAGATTAGAGAGCAGCCCCTACCTTCCTTAGAATCGATTTGACTCGGGGGTCATTGCAGACCGCAGCGTACAACGGGTCATATGCGATTCCGCCCAGCCAACCTGCACCTCTCGGTATTCCCCCTCAATCAGTTCGATGGCTTCCTCAAGTTCTCTAAGAGCGATGTGGTATATTATCCGGAGATCGTCCCCATGGTGGGCGGGATCTGGCATAGCTTCGGCTTCTGCCATCGTCCTCCTCGCCTCCATCTCTTTCCCCGCCAAGGCATAATTTGTGGCGAGGCCGACCTTGGTTAACAGTTCATCCTTACCTATCCTTAGATAAGCCTCAGCCTGCCTCTCGGCATCGCCGAACTTGCCCTCGTGCCAGTAGGTGACAATCAGGTTTCCAATCGCTGGGAGGAAGTCTGGTTGTAACTCGAGAGCCCTGAAGTGTTGTCCTTCTGCTTGGTCATATTTTCCGAGAGCATCATACACAATGCCGAGAAAAGTCGCAATCTGGGGCGAGAGGGGATCGAGTTTCTGGGCCATCAAAGCCTCCTGCAGCGCGGCCTCCCTTCGAGCAGTATAAAGCAAGAGTATCCCATACCAGTGGTGTGCCGTCGCGTAGCTCGGGTTGAGTTCTATTGCTTTCTTGAATTCCCCCTCCGCACCGCTTTGCCTGCTGTGGTATATGGCAGTCGCTAGGGACGTGTGTGCCTCGGCTGACCGGTCGTCACGCTCCACTGCCTTCAGCGCGTATTCCTTGCTTTTCGAAAATGCTTCGGCGTAGGGCATGTGGTCGTGGTCACCAAGGACACTGTAGCAGTCGGCCGTCCCGGAGTATGCCAAGGCATAGTCTGGATCGAGTTTAATCGCGGCTTGATACTCCTCAATAGCCTTCAGCAGGCTCTCCTTGCTTCTCTGGTTCCAATCGTACCTTCCTTTGAGGTAGAGCGTGTGTGCCTCAGGGTTTCGTGTGGGCGTTTTCTCGATGTGGGCTTGATCGCGGGGTAGGATTGTAATCCTAAGAGCGTTTGCGACCTGCCTTGCAATATCACTCTGAACAGCGAATACGTCGTCGAGTTCGCGGTCGTAGTTCTGCGCCCATAGATGTTTGTCACCCGCCACGTCGATTAGCTGGGTGGTGATTCGTATCCTGTTTCCTGCTTTTCTAAGACTGCCTTCGAGAACTGACCCCACGTCGAGCTCTCTTCCTATCTCCTTTACCTTCTTCGTCGTCCCTTTGTAGCCCATCACCGAGGTTCTCGATATGACGCTGAGACCGCTGATCCCTGAGACGGTGGAGATGATCTCCTCGGTTATGCCATCCGCGAAATACTCGTCCTTAGCGTCGGGACTAAAGTTGGCGAAGGGGAGAACAGCGACCCTGTGCGTGTCAAACGTCGGCTGGGTCGTGGAGAATGCTGGAGGAACGAAACTCTTCGACCGGGCAAGATCGGTTGGTTTCAAGGGTCACGCACACGGAGATCCATCTCCAGAACCAGCAGTTGTGGTTTTCGGTTTTGTGTGTGTGGGTCTAATGGTGCGCACGCACAATTATTGCCTGTACAGGTCGGTACTTAGGTAACGGAGTCCGGAGTCCACCATAATCGTGACTACAGTCGCCTTGGCTCCGAGCGTTTCCGCGACACGGATTGCAGCGGCAACGTTGGCTCCTGAGGAAGTGCCGGCGAACAGCCCTTCCTCGCGGGCTAGACGTCGCGCCATGGCCTTTGCTTCTTCCGTCGTAACGGTAAGAATTTCGTTCACCTTATAGGCTCCCAGAGTGGTGGAATAAAACCGATCCCGATGCCTTCGATCCTATGAGAACCAGTAGGTTTCCCGGATAGGACAGCTGACTCGGCTGGCTCAACGGCCGTTACGTGAATGTCGGGTTTGTGTTCCTGCAGAGATCTTGGTGACTCCGTGAATTGAGTGCGCGGTACCTACGACCTGAACGAACGCGTCAACATTTCCATCGAGCTGATTCCATATCTCCTCACCTAATGGATAGTAGCCGGCGATAGCGTCACGGTTGTTGAGTTGGTCTGACCACCAATGGTCGGGTTCCTGGCTAATTATGCGGGATGTCTCGATCATTTCCTTGATCAGTTTCTCGGTGATCTTCTTGTCATCACTGCGAACGTCCGTGACCTGGGCACCGAACGCCCGCATCGTAAGTCGTTTTTCATCGCTGAACGCGTCGGAGGAGACCGCGTGGAACCTGTAGCCCTTCGCGGCGCAGGCGAGGGCTAGCGATACTCCCGTTGTTCCTGAGGTGTATTCGACAACCGTCCCGCCGGGTGGCAGGCGACCGTCTGCCTCAGCATGTTCTATGATAGCCTTTGCCATTCGATCCTTCATGCTTCCAGTAGGATTGGCCCACTCAAGTTTGACTGCGATCCGGGCGCAATTAGAAGGTACGACTTTGCGAAGTTCTACGAGGGGCGTGTTGCCGATTGATTCAAGGATGTTGCCGGAGAGGTACACAGGTCTTCAATGAAGTACCATCGTTGGGCCTGTAAACGTTTTTCGGAGTTACTTTCTCTGTGTGTGCAAACCACTAAAGCCAGAGTTCTTCCAGTTTCACTTCTTCCAAAGCGTGAGCAGCGCAAGGATGACTACAATGTACGCAATTGCCCGGTCTGCTATGAGCGGAACTGTCAGAGTGGCAGCAAGGCCAAGCAAGGTTGCCAAGTGAGAGATAGCGAAAAGGCCGAAAGCTATGCCGATGTAGAGAGTCATGACGTTCTTCTTCCTACCATACAACGCAACGCCCAAGACGAATATGATAATACTTAGGACGAAGTTGACTGCGGTTATGGGATCCAAAGCCATCGCTCATCGTTTGGCTAGGAACACGGTGAATCAATATACGTTAATTCTTCATAGATTCTATTTTGTATAGACCCGGAAGTCCACGGCATTATCAAACACGCACTTCTGATAAGGTACCAAAACCAGGACTCGTCCTGTGAGCTTATTGCTCTTGGCGGCAATACGGGACTCATGCCTTACCAATTCAAGTTCGACCTGACACGGCTATCTCAATCGTTCTTCACAGGAATTGCGGTGGCTGCCCAGAAGAGAAGGCTGCACAGACGAATTGGCGAGGCAGCTCTGCGTCTCCTTGAACGATTCAGAGTTCAGGAGATCACAGGGTTGGATTTTGCTCAAGCTCTAATGCTCCTTGAGGACTTGATAGATATCCAGACTAAGAATTTCAACAACCGGGAAAGATTCGTAAGAACTTCCAGGCGAGTGCTGCTCCTACCTCACTGCTCAAGGAAATATATGGACAACCGCTGTAAAGCCGTCTTCGATTCCAACATTCCATCATACCGCTGCTCTCACTGTTCACCCGACTGCTTGGTAAACCAGGCGACACTGGCTGGGGAGCAGAAAGGGTACGATGTTTATGTTCTGCCGGGCGGGTCATGTATCCATCAGATTCTGCAAAAAGGCCGTTATGAGGCACTCGTGGGAGTCGCCTGCGGCGAGGAGATCAAGCTAGCTGAAAGGCTGCTAGAGAAGACGGGGCTGCCAGGTCAAAATGTGCCTTTAATCAGGAACGGTTGCGCCAATACAACAT
The DNA here is from genome assembly GCA_963780265.1 of Candidatus Bathyarchaeota archaeon. GTDB lineage: Archaea > Thermoproteota > Bathyarchaeia > 40CM-2-53-6 > 40CM-2-53-6 > FEN-987. Next base: position 650 of record CAWABQ010000015.1, on the reverse strand, counting down.
TCAACATACGGGCCCTGAAGAAGACCCTGTGAGTTTCCGAAAGATACTAGCAATCATACAAAGCAATTCAGTTACACCAGATAGAGCACACACAGCTTAGTCGACGATGAACAGTCTGGCGCCTTTCTTTGTATGTGACTTGTGTGGATTTCTTTCGTCGTCTGCGACTTGGTAGCTGCAACCAGGTTTCAGCGTGAATTTTCTTCCATCCTTCAATTCCGTGACTAACTCTCCCTTCAGAACCAAGAGCACGTGTCCCCTAGTGCACCAATGATCCGCAACGTACCCAGGGGAGTATTCGACGATTCGAACGCGCACGTTTCCGGTCTCCAACGTGCGCCAATAGGCTGAACCCTTCTCTCCCTTATGCTCAACAGGCTTAACTGCACTCCACTCGGTTATGGAGAACGTGACTCCATCAATCTTCATGTTTCTTCTACCTGTTACTTCTCATTCGAAGACTATATAGTATAATGTGGGCGCGCCTCGGTAACGGATTGAAGATCGTGGAACAGATGACGCTGATGACTATTGGATTGTATAGCGAACCCGTTGGCGCTTGCTTGCTAGCTATTCTGTACTGAGCCGTCTCTCCGTGGTCAGTGGGATTTTTCGTGTGTGTGGCGCGTGACATGAAAAACTCTGAATAA
>CAWABQ010000014.1:0-25074 GCA_963780265.1 Candidatus Bathyarchaeota archaeon | reverse complement strand
CGATCTACATTTACGAAGAGTATGTCGGTGGACGCAACAAGCCACGATCCCCATGACTGGGCAACCGCATAGAAAACGGCAAAAACAACGCTCAGACCCAAGACTACTAACAAATCACGTTGCATGACTACCACCGACGAGCCCCACAGAGACTTACGTCCGTTGACGTGTAACTACTGCAACGGTTCTTTCGACAAAGAATTTTGATCAGTCAAAACACATCATGCATGATTCGGCTGGCGAGTTCTTAATACTTTCGCCTTTTTAGTGTGTGAATGGATGAAAAATCTCTAGGCTTCGTCTGTGTAAGTTTTCCGGGTTGGTAAGCCCGAGTGCGCGCTGACCGAATAGTCGGTGGGTGTGTGTGCGTTCTAGTGGTGCGAGCAGTGGAAATTGAACCGTCGTTCTGGTAATTCGTGTGTGTGCGCACCACTAGACCACAGATACTAAGGAAATCATTGAGTCTGGGTCCAGAGATGCCGTACAATGACTTGATTGTGTGGACGATCTATTCGCCCCAGTTCATTAGAATGAGCTCTTTGATTTCGGAGAAGACTAGCGCCATAACCACGCCAGCCAGTATTGGGCCATACCAGAAGCGCCAGTAAAGGGCAATAAAGGTGAACGGCATGAGGCCCATCCCAAACACAAAGTGATGAATATGCGTGTTCGGGACATCCTTCTGTCCGCCGATCGCCTGGGAGGCCTTGCCCAACACGGTCTTAGGCTCAGACTTCAACGGCCTTCCGACCTTGATCTTCCAGTCCTTGAAGTCTAAGTATAACCGCAGTTTCACGGAGTCGGCAAGACTGCGGACTAGTATGTAGGATACCCAACCTGACATAAGGAACAATTCGAGGTCGGTAAACTTAGGCATATCCAAACAAGTTCACCGTTCAACATTCATTTCGATGTGGGTTTGTTCACGAGTCAAGTGACGTATTAAGGCGTTTTTCTATGTGTGCCAGCATACCACGCTCACACATACCATTGATACCTCCCCCGAAGGTCCGAACGGGACCGTTATATCTTCGGCGCGGACTGACAAAGTCGAGTGTTTTCATGAGAATCGGTTCCGTAGTCATCGATTGCCGTGACTTCCATGGGATGTCAACGTTCTGGAGGGAGGCGCTGCGCTACGTTCCAAGAGAGCCTCCCGAGGAGGGCTGGGTAGTTCTGCGGGATCCCGCTGGGCGGGGCCCGAACGTATCAGTGAACTTGGCTCCCGAGAAAAATCCCAGCCCCGGTCCCATCCACCTCGACCTCTACACGAACGATCGAGAGCATGAAGTGAAACGACTCCTATCGCTGGGAGCGACCCGCCACCGGCCTCCCGAGCCAGACGAGGACTTCGAGGTACTGGCGGATCCGGAAGGCAATCTCTTCTGTATCGTCTCGAAAGCCGAGGCTTAGTCGACGGTATCGAGGTGGGGCTTTGAAGGCCCGCACCATTGATACCCCCCCAAGAAAACAAACGAACAACCGTCTGTGATGTATTGTTTGTTGTTAGTTGTGTTTGTGGGTCTAGTGGTGCGCACCCACACTAAGGTGCAGTGACCGCGGGAGAAATCTACATCATATCAAGCATTCGAGGGGTAACTACGGCGCCAATGAGCGCAGGTAAATCATTGTTTCATGTTATCATGAAAGCTGCTATCAGTCGTCAACTTTGCATCTATGTGTCAGCTGATTTTCGATTTGATGTCTTGCGTCTGATTACTCCGTATGCGACTGTTCCATCCTGCACCAGTGGTCGTCTGTGGTCTTCGTGTACCTTCCATTCTGCGAAAAGGAGCGCCAGAGCAAATACGCCAGAGCAATAACTACGATGATTATGAGAACGGCAACCCACTCGTAACTGGCTAGAACCATAATCATTGCGTCAGCGTGTTGCGCTTTAAGCACGGGTCTAATTTCCGAAAGGAGAAGAACCTTTGAAATGAGGAATGGGAGGCGTCGTTGACTAGTGTAGTTACGGCTACTACCGAGAGTCAGCTTACGATCCCCACCTGTCAGTGGAAGTATCCTCTACAAGTGTAGAGCTGAAGGTTTACAGGCGATAGTTATCAGCGAGAAACGCTGCACTATGCTTCTATGTCCAAACGCAGAGAACCACGTTGGCTTGATTATTACAAAGCGACTTCAAAGCGTCCTCCTTACGAAACTCTGCAAAAAGCACTTTCTTCGTTTGACGCTGAACCGTCGCGAAAGAAGGTGCGTTTTGCGATTGATTTGGGATGTGGAGGTGGTCGGGATACGTCTGAGTTGCTGCGACGAGGCTGGAAAGTGCTAGCTGTAGACAGTGAGGCTGGAGCGATTAGATGGATCCGATCTAACGTATCCCCAACGCATAGAGCGCAACTAAGAACCCGTGTGACTTCGTTCGAGAGATCATCCTTACCCAGATGTGATCTTGTAAATGCAAGTTACAGCCTACCGTTTTGCTCACCGAAACGGTTCCATTCTTTCTGGCGAAAGATCATAACCTCGATTCGTACTGGAGGAAGGTTTTCAGGCCATTTCTTCGGCGTTCACGATGATTGGGCTCGCAGTTCAAATGGGACATTTCATACCGCTAAGCAAGTTAAGGCACTACTGCGTCCATTTGAGATCGAATTCTTACTCGAACAGGAGAAAGATGACAGGACAACACTTCATGAACGAAGGAAGCATTGGCACGTATTTTCCGTTGTAGCGCGAAAACGCTGATTTGTGTGTGTGCGCGCGCACCAGCATCAAAAACCAATAGCACGGTTCAAATTCGGTTTCCCGCATCACCACCTACACACAGCAACGACCGGTTGACAAGTGCAGACCAATGCCCGCGGACGGGCAGCTTTCACACTATCCTATCCCGGTATCATCTAACCCTCTCGAATTTCCACCATGATTACCCTGTATGAGACGAATAACTCCAAGGCGAGGTATATGACTCCGCACAGGACGAGAAACATTCCTGCAATGAAAGTACCGTTTATGAATATTGCCAGACTTCGCGGAGGTGAGGAATATCCTAATCCTATTAGGAATGACGTGAGGACGAAAAGTATGATTGCCAACATGTGACAAAGTATTCCATTTCTTACGTACTTCAGGCGTGGCAGGAGGAGGTCTAACTGATTATTGATACTCTTTCGCCTCAGCCGTTCCTTTTCATCTGACTTTCTCCGCTTACCCTCGAGCCCTCTTTTCTCATTATTCAGCAATCTGATCCTATTCACCAAGGAGCTGTGCCTGGCGTTGAATGTGACGAGAAGCAAAGCTACACCGGTAATCATGACTGCTGGGGCTAGACTCCCCTGAATCGCTTGAATTGCAATGACCACGTCATCCAACTTCTATCCCTGCCCGCATCTCCCTGCGCTGAACCTATGAAACATGGCCCAATATCAACATCAGACCCGCGGGAGAGCTGGAAAGAAGGCTTGAGGAACATGAGCAAGCTATTTCTTCTTCTAGGAGAGTTTGCTAGTTTTCATTTCTTCGTCGTGGTCTCAATGTCGCGAAGGATGATTGTGAGTGTGAGGAGGGCGGCGATCCATGGAGCAAGCACTCGAACCAAACTTATGGGCGGCAGCTCCTTCAGGATGTGTTCTGGGAGGTCATCTAGGTCATCATATTCTGCGTAGTACCAGTGGTGCGCACACAGCGCATGAAAGAGTCTGACGAAATGCACAGTTGATAGAACCTAATTGGATTCATTGTGGTGATAATGGTGAAAATCATAAGCTATTTACGGAAAATAGTTTGAAAAAATGAGGGTAACTGGGAGCGGATGTCCCCCAGGTTACTTTCGGTTCTATGCCTTAAGGTTAGGCTGGTACGCGAATAGTGTTTCGCTTCTCCAGATGCCATCGGTATGGCCTAGTTGGTCGACGGTCGATTTCATGAGTTGCTCATAGTTCGGAGCCTTGTAACTCATGATGATGTCGAACTGACCTGGAATACTCCACGTGTCGTATATGGCTGGTAGGCTCTTCAGCTTCTGTAAAACTTCCGGTAATGGCTTATTCACTGATAGTAAACTGAATCCCCAAACACCCTGCGCGTCAAGCTTCTGACCGTTAACGAACCCATCATTTGCGGTGAAAGTATTGGTAGCGTTTACGCCGTGGATGGTGCGTATTTTGTTAATTGTGTTGGTTAGTTGCTCTGGGTTGCTGTTCTTGATTCGCATAATGATATCGTATCGACCGGTCACTGGTGCGCTGAACTCTATCTCGCTGTACTTGCGTAGCTCCTCGACCACTTGTGGGACACGGTCACGTTGGACCTTGGCGAACACGTAAGTCGGGAACATTTTGTTTGCTTGCATTATATTCACCTACTAACTCCAAGTATTGTTAATGCACGATATACCTGTGACTCGTATATAACTCTCGTTACGTAAAGTTATAATTGTAACATTTACTTATCGAAGCCATGAACGCCGTCAAACCTACAATTTCCGAGGTCCTAAGAGACGCCCTAACACGGGACCAAAGTGTGAACCAGCAGTCGCAAATGGGAATTTTCGTGTGTGGTAATACTGGTGCGCACACACACACTTTTTGACGAGCAACGACGACGGTTCGAATCGTGTTTGTTCTGCGTTAGTTTGGAGCTTTCGACGCGTGGCTTCCGGTTCTTTGTTGGGAGCTTCAGCCCTCGAATGCTACCTGGAGGACCTCGTCGTTGGTTTCCAACAGTAAGTTATCAAAAGTCATTTTGTTTATGGCATCACTAACCTCAGTTTCGAGTAGACAATGCCCTTGCTTGCGATGGGCCGCTGTTACCTTGTGAGTCGTTCTCCCTATCCGATAGGAATCCGCTTGGCGAACCTGTGAACACGCCCGTGTAATGTGCAAACGGTTTCATTATCTCAATTCCGTTCGACGTAACTTCGAAGTGTGTAAGGGACTTGTCGTGGTCGCTACCGCGCATCTTGAGCAGGACCAATGCTTTCCGCATCGAAGACTCGATTTCAACCAGCCTCAAGGCGATAACGCAGTCTGCAAGAAAGCTGAGTCCGGCCCCAGTTGAGGGAAGAACGACTGAACCTTCCGAAGTAAACATTGAGGTCAACCCTTTGCTCTTCAAGTACATGATTAGCCGATAGACTTCTCTTCTTCTCAGGTCGGGATGTTCGATGATCAATGCCAAGTGGCTGAGTGAGTCGATCACTATTCGCTTAGGACGAATCTGTTTAATTGGGTCTTCGAGTATGGATGGCTCAGCTTCAGCCCCAACCAGCAGTTTGGGCGATGTACATACCACTAGGATTTTGCCTTCTTCTTCCAGTTTCCGCAAGTCCCATCCGAAACTTTTCGCGTCACGATAGAGCTGGTCCGGAAGCTGTTCGAACGTGACGAAGATGCCATTTTCTCCGAATTTGGTTGCGCCGTTGACGAGGAATTGAAGCCCTAAACTTGTCTTACCTGCCCCGGCTGGTCCACCGAGCATAATTGAATCTCCCCGTAGAAATCCCCCGTGGAGAATCTCGTCGAGTTGTGAAATACCTGTCTTTACCCGTTCCATGATCAATCACACCTGAACTTGCTAGGTCGGCTCCTTGAATCGGTCCGATAGAATCTGTTGAACCTCCATGTCTCTTGAGCGCTGAAAGAATATGACTTCGTTTTTACTGAACCGCTTCACCTTAAGTAATCCAATCTCAACGAGTTCTTTGACATCCTTCTCGATATCTTTGCCTTGCAAACCAATTCTCCATGCCACTCCGTCCATAGTATCGATCACACCAGGGCTCTTATAGAACAACGTCAACAGGTCCGCTTTGATGTCCGAATCAAGTATCTTCATCAGCAATTCATCTACAGTAGTCAAACACGGTTTACCTCAATAAAGCGACGCAGTCAGCATTCCCGAACTTAGTTAAATACACTTGCGCAAAACATCGAAGAGTCGTTATGTTATGTCATGAGGATGAGGTCAAGCTGCTTCGACACGTTCCCGTTCGAATCAAAAATAAAACCACCCTCCAACACTCTGGATCTTAACGCTACATGTTTCACAACAAACGCTCCCAATGTGTGTGGGTATGTTGGTGCGTACACACAAAACCGCTCCCCACCTTCGGAATGGGATTCAGTAACCACTCACCAATAGAATCCCGAAACTTGGACCCTTATTCGCATACCTGCAATTCGAATGACCAAGTCATACCCTAAATTTCTCAGGATTTCGTCTTCTTAAACGTAAGTTGCTTGAGTGCATCAACGATTTCATTCGCATGTCTTGTGACATCGACCTTCGTGAAGATCTTAGCAATCTTGCCTTCTTTGTCAATTATGAATGTAACCCTGTCTGCTTTCGAACCATCATCGCTTAGAACTCCGTAGGTCTTCGAGATCTGCTTATCATGATCGCTGACCAATGGGAAATTCAGGCCATTCTTCTCGGCAAATTTCTTGTGAGATTCAACGGTGTCCACGCTAACGCCAACCACTTCTGTCCAGAGAGCTCCTATCGGTTGGAGTTTGTCTCTGAAAGTGCAGGCTTCGATTGTGCAACCTTTGGTGTCGTCCTTAGGGTAGAAGTATAGTACCACATTTTTCTTTCCAAGGTAGTCCTTGAGATGAATCCGAATATCGTTAGACGTTTGGCCTACGAAATCAGGAGCCGTGTCACCAGCCTTTGGCTTTGTTCCCACTGCTATTCACGTCTGTCTATCCGCTGTTTCTGTCGTTCATGCTCTTGATGTGTTACAACTTTATCATGCTTTGTCTTTGAAACCAACCTTAGAATGAATGCCCTCGCAGTTCAAATTCAGTTGCCCGCACCAGTATACCCACACACACAAGAATTGGCGGTTCAAATTTAGATGCTCGCACCATAAGATCCACACACTGAAACGGTATGGGTGATATACTGGGCGAGTTTGCGAGTTTCTGTTTCTTCATCGGAGGTGGTTAGATTAATAATCAATAGCATCAAAACTTCGTGTGTCCGAGATGGGCAATGACATGGTGGTTGATATCAAAGACTTTCCAACGGCCCGTGATCTTACTTATCTCAACTCAGCCTCAATTTCGTTGATGCCGTTGCAAGCTGTGAACACGATGCTTGAGTTCCAGCGGAAGATCGCCATTGGTGGGACTATCGGCTTTGATGAAGCGGCTGAGACTATGGCACTGGAAGATGCTAGAAACGGAGCCGCATCTCTTCTAGGTTCATCTCCGGACGAAGTGGCTATCTTGGGAAGTGCAACCGACGGGATTTGTTTATTCGCGGGAGCGCTGCACGTGCCGAAAGATTGCAATATCGTCAGTACCGACGCAGATTTTCCAAGCGTAGTATATCCCTGGAAACGACTTTCAAGCGAACACGGCTTTGAAGTTCGACTCGCCCATAATCATGATGGAGTAGTTAGCGAAGACGAATTGGAGAGACTTGTTGACAATAGAACACAAGTAATATCGATCAGTCACGTTGAGTATGGTACAGGCCAGAAATTCGACCTCGGCAGATTGGCAGAACTCGCTCACACGCATGACTCACTTCTCATCGTTGACGCGACTCAATCAGCGGGTCTCGTCCCAATTGACGTACATCGAGAACATGTGGACGCCCTCGTCGCTGGTGGGTATAAGGGGTTACTGGGGCCCTTCGGGGCAGCGATATTTTACATTCGTCAAGACCTTGTTGACGAACTCACTCCCCTTCGCAGGCTGGCGAAGTACTCCTGTTCCGTATGCATTAGATGCAACAAAGCTGAGCTTTGCCCAAGGAGCTAAGAAATTCGAGTACAGTACAATGAACTACGCGTCTGCAGTAGGATTAAGCGCTTCGATGGGTTACCTCAAGAATCTAGGAGGCGATGTAACGACTCGAGTGACGGGACTTGTGGACAGCATGATCGAAAGGGTGACCGAGAGCGAGAGTCTATCAGGAACATTGCTCCTCACGCCAACTGACAGGAGTTCGCGAGCAAGTATTGCCTCCTTCAGGTTCAGAGGCCTCGATCAGAACGTTGTCGCAGCGGAGCTTGTTCGCAAAGGAGTAATTGTCTCCCAGCGCTTCAACGGCGTAAGATTTTCCTTCCACGCATACAACGATACAGATGATGTCGCGAACGCCGTCGATTCTCTATCTCAGATTATTGCGGCGAAACGCTCCTAGAGCTCATATTGACAATGTGTCCGAAGCGTCAGTTCCTTATGTCCCTAGAAGCACCTCAGAAAGATCATGGGTTCGTTGAGCTCTATGGTGAGTGAGCGCTCCCACATTGAGCCTCTATCCCGATGGGTAGAGCAAATCGGATAATTCGCCAGCGGATCTGAGTTGACCGCGCATATAGTTCTGTTCGATATTGATGGGACGGGGGTGGGATTTGAACCCCCGCACTTCCCGTGCTTGGCCCCGCGGACACCGGATGTTTTTCCTGCGGCGAGCGTTTCTCGTCAGACACTAGACTCACGATCTGCATATCACATATCTTACAGAAAATGTTTGGGTCAGCGTCGGACAAAGTTGAGTTCAAATTGCTCTGCTCGCACCATTAGACCCACACACACTTTCACGCAGCTCGCTTCGCTCGCAATAACTTATCCCGTTCTCATTCCATTACGAAGAGTAAATAAAGGGAAGAAAAGGAGTTGAGAAGAGGCTGAGCAGTGGTCAGTGTTTCGTCTGTTTTGATAGGTATTCTTCGACTTGTGCGAACTGTTTCTTGAACTTGTCAAAGTCAATGTTGGCCGCGTGAAGTATGGCGCTCCAACCGGCTGTGAATCTAGTGAGAAAGGCGGTTTCGGCGATTTCATCATCAGTAGCTCCGTTCATTCTGGCAGCTCTCGTATGGAAATGAATACAGTACGGACAGTGGATTGCAGACGCAACCGCTAGTCCCATGAGCTCACGGTATTTGGCAGGTATCTTGGTTTCTGAGAAAGTAAATTTCTTCATCTCCGCCCATTCGTGAGGAAGCGCATCATGTGGAATCGCAGTAAACTGATCAAGTACTATGCCCATAGTTTTCTTTATGTCGTCAAGAACATTTTCATATTCTCCCATTCAATCTCACCTCCACAATCTAGTAGACCTCATTCATGACGCCTGAAGATCGCAGACTTTGTCTCCGCGACTTCATCCAAAGAAGCGGTTCTCGATGGAACAGCTCTCTAGTTGAGCGAACTGAACTTGACCTTGAAAGGAGGAGCAACTATCGAGCCTATTGTGACATTCCCTTGTATGTTGCAGGCAATTTCACGGTGTGATTTACTGTGCGCATACACACTTTTTCTGACGACGAATGACGACGGTTCAAATTACGACGCCCGCACCATGAGTACCACACACACAAAACGTCGCCTCAGGCTATATTTCCCAGTTCGTGCATATCCAGCGAGTCAAATCAACAATTCCAGCCCTCGATCGGCTAAATGAGAGTTGTGAGTCCGTGGAAATCGTTCGAACAGACCGACTTGTGCCTAGAGAGTTTGAGGTGGCGGATTGGCGAACCGTGCACAGCTATGCTTCTGATTCCGAAGTTGTCCGTTACATGGATTGGGGACCAAACACAGAAGATGAAACCAAGAATTTCATTCAACAATCGATTGCAAGTCAGAAGGAACAGCCCCGAAAGAGCTACACACTCGCTATCATCCTCAAGGATGACGGACTCATCGGCAGTTGCGGGATCCATGTATCAGATCCCACCAATCGAGAAGGGTGGATCGGTTACTGCCTTAATCGCCATTTCTGGAGACGGGGCTACGCAACTGAAACAGCAAGAGCACTTCTCAGATTTGGCTTTGATCAACTAAACTTGCATAGGATCTTTGCCCTATGCGATCCGGGGAATATTGCGTCGGTCCATGTTCTAGAGAAAGTTGGCATGCAACGAGAGGGGCACTTTCGAGAGCGCAAGTTGAGAAAGGGGAAGTGGCATGACGAATTGCTGTACGCCATCATTGACTACAAATGAACTCCGAAACTAAGGAAAGAACGTCTTTCAGTGTGTGGTCATAGTGGTGCGCGCACACGCACACACACGAAAATCTGAGCTACATCCAGAAATCATGACGCAGAGAATCGATGTCTTCAATCGACTAGTGTGACTTCGCCAGTCTGTAACACGCGTAGTCGTCGCCATCGGGATTCGTAGGGCCGACCTCGCATGGTTCTTACTCTAAGAACGTGCTCGATCCGTCCTTGCTTTTCCTGACTCTTGATGTCTATTATCGCGTCGCTTAACAATTCGAACTGCTTTGTGAATGCATCGGACGCTGCTCCTTTCATCATGGAGTTGAACAAGACAATTTCCTGTACTCTTGTGTGAAGACGGTGTCTCGTTCGCCAATTGTCGATGAAAGCCTTCTCATCGTTGTATTGAAGCATGATTCCAGTGTTGTCGTCAACGTGTAATCTCCTCTTGTCTTCTTCAGGAACCCCAGATTTGATTCGTTGCACGTTTGCAATACTCCGATCGGACAACTTGAGAGCCTGAGTCAGGTAGCCAACGGGTGATGACGGTTCTTTCGGAGTGCCGAGTCCGGTTTGCACCGAGTAGCTGTCGATGATTCTGAGAACCTTCTGTTCCTCTAACGACTTGACGCTCAATCCAAGCCTGGAGAGGGCTTCCCTAATCTCGCTCGGCATATGCTGAAAGATGTGATAGTCAGTCCTAACGCCATCCTTCAAGGCATGAGCGGCAAGAGTCAAAGATGTTTCGTACCAGATCGAATCCGACTCAAATTCAACCAGTAAGCTCGTCCCATAATCAATGGGGCCTTCAATCAGCTCCTTCAAGAACGGCACGGTAAGCCCACTGGGCAAAGCATAAACCTCCTCAAGGCGCGGTCACATATCCATCAATGAGCCTGTTGATTTCAGCGTTCCGATGCGTGTGCGCACACCGCACACACAATGGCCGGAATCAAGAAATATGAGCCACGACTACTTCCTATCATGCAGACGGTTACTGATGAATCCGTTACTTGCGAGCGATTTCTTCACGCGTTAGCAGAACGTGACTGGCAGCAGCTCGAAGCTCGTCTCGATTCGAAAATGCGTTTTCACGCGCTGGTTCCTGGCCCCAATAACTCAGGTGAATTGCGTAGCTCTATTGATAGAGCAGGGACGGTTCGTTATCTGCGCGGCTGGTTTGGTGGGGCCGACCATTTCGAAATGAAGAAATCTGAGGTGTATCGCGTGTTTTCTCGTTATCACTTTTCTTACCAGCTGCGTTATCATGATGAGGATGGTTGGCAGGTTATCGAACAACGTGCCTACTGTGATATTAGAAACGGGCTAATCGAACAACTAGACCTCCTGTGCTCGGGCTCAATGCCCGACCCACAAGCATCACCCTAACTCATAACCGTCGTTTTCGTGTGTATCTGCGCACCACTGGATGCGCACACGTGAGATCCGTGAAAGACGAATTTGGAAAAGCTTGAATTTGCTCGAGTGGCACATCCGCCGCTGTGTTGAGTCCAATCCACGAACTCATCTAAGCTCGAATTGTTCCATTTCCGGAATAGCTACTGGTCCATCAGACAGCATATTCTTTACTAGTTGGGCGCATTCCAGATGTACTGGGCAAGCCTATGGCCGTAACCAAGACTGAGCTGCGCAAAGTAATTTCAAAGCTTGATGACGTGAAGATTGAGCTAATTCGCCTAAGAGCGGCCTTGCTGCCAGAAGAGAGAGTGACTGCCAGGGAAAGAAAACTGATCGAACAGGGTAGACGAGAGATTGAGAATGGTCGCTACGTTGCGTTGGGTCAGCTTCGAAGAGAACTCGGTGCGTAGCTCCTCTGTTCGAAGTTATCGTTTCAAACCGTGCCAGAAAGTCACTCAAACGTATGCCTGATCACTACGCACGTAGAGTCCTCTTGGTTTTAGAGGCATTGAGTCAGAATCCTGCTCCAGCTCCCGAATATGATCTCAAGAAACTTGCGGGTATGCGTGACACATACAGAGTACGAATAGGAGAAATCCGGATTGAATACAACGTGGACTGGGAATCCAAGCGAATTGCCGTTCTCGCCGTCGAATTTAGAGGGCGGGCCTACAAGTGAGGGACAATGGCAAATCATGAGGTTGCGAGTAGAAAGTTCGCTGACCTTGCGTGTAGGGTGGAGCTGAAAGCGCCGGGGGTGGGATTTGAACCCCCCGCAATTCCCGTGCTTGGCCGGATGAACACCGGAAGTTTGTCTGGGTGCGGGCATTTCTTGTTAGACAACTAAGCTCTCGCTCCACTAATCGCATATCTTAACCTAAATGCTTAGGTCGACATCGAAAAGTGTTGTGTTCAAATTCTTGTGCGCGTCAGCTGAGCCGACGGCGACTTATTTCGTCATGCTCGTCTGCTTTCTGAGTCTCTCCATTAGTTCCTGATATCGGGGGTCGGCTCTTGCCTGCGCAAAGAGCGGGCAGTACATTGGGTATGCGTATTGAAGCAAGTGTTGGTCTGTAGCCCTATTCAGGTACGTGAAGTAGGAATCCAGGTCGCCTAGGGCGCAGTGGATGAATCCGATGCCGTTTAGATCCAACGCACCACTCCAGTTTTCCTCAATCTTCCGGATTGCATCGAGAGCGGTCTTCCTGTCCCCCGTCTGTGCCGCAATAAAGCCCCGCATCCAGGCCACCCAAGAATTGGTGGGCTCCAGCTTCTCCGCCATAGAGAAGAGCTCCTTCGCCTTCTCTAGGTTGCCCTTGAACATGTAGTACTCGGTCATGTTCCTGTAGGTTCCAGCCGGAGCCAACTCGGCCGTCTTCTCCCAGAACTGAAGCGCCTCACTTTCCCTCTCCATGTAGAAATACAAGGTTCCGAGCCTCTCAACATATCGCGGCCCAGCAGGGTCCAAATGGTAAGCGGCCTCGGCAGCTTTGATTCCTTCGTCCCCATCGCCCTTCACTAAAGCTGCATTGGACAGAACGTAGTACGCTTCCGGTATGCTAGGGTTCAACCCGATTGCCCGCCTAGCTTCCGCTTCGCTGCCACTTACATTGTCCTCAAGAAAGTCGATCAGCGCAAGCGTCGTGTGGGCTTCGGCAAGTTCTGGGTCCAATTGGAGCGCCTTCTTCACTGAAAGCTCCGCCTTCGGGATTGACTGCTCGTAAGGCTCGTACAATTCATTCGCGAGGTGAAGGAAGCAGTCTGCCAGACCGGAGTGGGCCTTTGCAAAGGAGGGGTCCAGTTGTATCGCCTTCTCGAAGAGCCCCTTCGCCTGCCTAAGCGATGTCTCAGTCCTCTCTCGAGTCAGTTCCCTTCCCCGTAAGTAGTACGTGTACGCTTCAGTGTTCTCAGTAGCCTTCTTCGTGATCACGCGTTTCTCCGAGTCCACGAGCCGAATCTTGAGTTCCTCGGCAACCTTCTCAGCGATCTCGGATTGAATCGCGAAGACATCTTCCAGCTGCCTGTCGTAGTTCTGGGCCCAGAGGTGGCCTTCCGTTGACGTGTCAACGAGCTGCGCCGTTATCCTAACCTTGTTCCCTGCCTTTCTGACGCTGCCTTCAATCAGGCTGCCGACGTTCAGTTCCTTCCCTACGTCCAAGGCACTCTTTTGGGATCCCTTGTACTTCATGACGGACGTCCTTGCGACAACAGTCAGCTGTCTTACCCCCGACAGCGATGTGATCAGCTCCTCCGTCATTCCGTCCGCGAAGTATTCATCATTCGGATCCGGGCTCATGTTTTGCAGTGGCAAGACGGCGAGACGGAGCTTGTCAAGCGTCGGCCGTGCCGAAGAAAATGCGGGCGGAACAAAGCTCTTCGACCGAGCAAGGTCGGCTGGTTGCAAAGATCTCACTGCTACCTGACAGCGTATTGTGTCGAAATATCCGAACTGAGTGATATAGAGCCTTTCATCAGAAGTCAGGCGCGAGAGACTGAAGAGGTTGGATGATTCGGCGGTCACTTGAGTGAACTATGGACTCGCGGCGAGCCCTATTTATTGTCGCACGAGGAACGTTACGTGAAGTTGGCGCCGGGGGTGGGATTTGAACCCATGAGACTCAGAGAGTCATCGGCTTAACAAACCGACGCCAAACCCAAAGTGGTGTGTGTGTGCGCACCAGTATACCCGTCACACACAAGAAAACAAGAAAACCGTCGAGAAAAGAAGAGGTTTAGCTGGACGAATATGTTGATTCGACTTCTACTTTAGGAATTTTGATACGAATGGTGACGTGTCGCCTTGCCGCATGAAGTGTCCGGATGGTCCTTCTCCCAGGAATTCGCTGAACCATGATTCATGTTCCACTTCCTCGTTCAGAATTGCCAAGGACAGGTCGTATGTGCGATGGTCTTTGCCTGCGGTGATGTTGCAAATGTGTGAGTATCCTGCGACTGCGCATCTTTCGGCATTTACCAGCACCGTCAACATTGCTTTGATGTCCGTTGGGTCTTTGGGCAGTCTAGCGGGGGGACATGCAGTCATGTCATGGAACACTTTCATGTCATCCGGGAGCTTGCCTCCAAGCTCGTATATGCGTGGGACAAGAGCTTCGAAGTGATTGCGATCTTCGATTCGAGCTACTTCAGCGAGTTGCTTGATTCCTTCTCCTTCCAAGCCGATTAGGTTGCAACGTAAGATTGTATAGTAGTAGAACGTTGTCAGTTCCGCGGCCGCGTTTCTGACCAGTAGGTCAAGAAGCTGGTCAACGTTTATGCCAGCCTTCACCACCATCTCGCGTGCTATTCTAGCCACAATTTCACCTCCTTCACACTGATTGGGAATGGGGTCTTCGGTCAGAAGGAATCTTGATGCAGAGATGGCTTCAGCGTTCTTTCTCCAGATAGTAAAGGACGAATTTTTCTGAGGACGGTGCGGGATTTACAAGTCCCGTGGGTTCGATTACTTGTTCCAGTCTTACTGGGATAGCATTGTCGGGGAGGTCTATCTGCTTATCCTTGCGAATCTCGATGACCCTCAACTTGCTCTTCATATTTGCTCAGGCGTTATTGCTCAAAGGGCCGATGGATTGCTTTCGGCCGATTGCTATATCTGATAATCATGTCTTTGGTTGATTCTTCGTACGCAACCGATCAGTTTTCGTGTGTGCGGTACCAATGGTGCGGCCGACTGAATTTGAACCGATAAGTCCTCTGGTTTTTCGTGTGTGTGCACACCACTAGACCCACACGCACAGACGAAATGGTTGCTTTGCTTTGAGAACTAGGCCCTTTAGGGTTCCGTGTGCCACACTATAACGCCTATTGAAAATAGGATTATCCCACCGACACCGAGGATCGAAAGGATTTGCGACCGAAAACCACTCCGCCCGAATATCACTACAGATGCGACGGCCATCAGCAGCCCAAGTACAATAAGCAGAACCGATGGTGACCAGCGCAAGTCAGAATATGCACTCCTCAAGTCGCCCTCATACGATGCATAGACTCTAAAGGCTTTGAACAGGCAGGAAGGTGCGTGTCCGCACCACCACACCCACACACGAAAATGTTCGCGACGAAAAACTAATGACGACCGCCTAATGTGCAAAACGCGCTTGGTGTCTATAGCCCATGGAACTAAAGGTGCGGTCTCTTAGACAGGAGGATCTGCGGAACGCGGATCATATAATGCGTGTTGCCTTTGGAACATTCCTAGGTGTTCCTGACCCAGAAAACTTCGGGGAGGGCATGGGTTATGTAAAGACTCGTTGGCTGGCAGACCCGACTGCGGCTTTCGGCGCCGAAGCAGATGGCGAACTTGTAGGTTCCAGCTTTGTCACAAGATGGGGTAGCTTTGGGTTCTTCGGGCCAGTAACTGTACGTCCTGATTTGTGGGACCTAGGTATTGCTAAACTCCTGCTCGGACCGACAATGGAACTATTGAACAAATGGGGTGTCAGCCACGCGGGCCTTTTTACGTTCGCTCACAGCCCAAAGCACCTAGGCTTGTATCAGAAACTCGGTTTTTGGCCAAGATTTCTAACGCCAATTATGTCGAAGGCGGTCGAGCCGAGAGATAATTCCGGAGGATGGTCCAAGTTTTCAGATGTGGCTGATGTGGATATCGGAAGGTACTTGATGATGTGTCGAAGCCTGACCAACTCAACCTACGAAGGACTGGATTTGGAGCGAGAAATAATGGCTGTCCGAAACCAGAAGCTTGGCGACACCGTACTCTTATGGGAAGGCGAAACGCTTGCCGGCATCGCAGTATGCCATTGCGGGCCGGGCACTGAGGCAGGAAGAGATACATGTTACATCAAGTTCGGGGCCGTCCGTAAATGGCCAGGTGCGGAGGATCTCTTTGACAGGTTGCTGAATGCCTGTGAGGAATTAGCTACTATGAACGGAATGACACGTGTTTTGGTGGGTGTCAATACCGCTTGTCATTATGCGTATAGGAGAATGATCGCGCGAGGTTTTCGCGCAGACTTTCAAGGAGTTATGATGCTAAAACCTAACGAACCATCTTTTGATAGGCCCGATTCTTATGTTATGTGTGATTTGCGCTAGGCCCCGCTAGGTAGAAATTGCTATGCCCATAATTCGCTCGAAAGAAATCATACAGGCCATAAACACGTTAGACCATGAGACCCTCTCGCACAGAATCTTTGCGAAATGTTTCACGAGCGCAATTAGGTCAGGTAAGATAAAGGGTCTAACCAAATCCTCTCTCTTCCGTTGCACACTCGCATATTTCCTGCTCGTTCCAAACGCTCGCAAGAAATTTCTGGAGGAGCTCACGGCTGGGAGCAAAAAGAAATAGTCTTTTCGCTGAATATCTGGCGATGGTACGCAGCATTCAACCTACCACCAGACCCACACACGCATCATAGACCTAAAGAAATAAATCAGCACAGTTTTCAAAAAAATAGTTGAGCTGGGGCGCCCTCGTGGAAATTGGACTACGCCGAGTGCTACCCTTTGCTACTCTTCTATGTCCTCGTGCCTAGTGTACGCGCCCAAACCTTCGAACCGCAGGTGGATGTTTGGGGAGACGATGCCTCAAAAGGAAACAAGGGAGTGTCGGTCGAGATTCTGACTCACATCTACAACACGACTCGAGGGGACTTCCAGTATTTCTGGGTGGGTGATAACCTGAACAATGGTGCGTTCATTCAATTCGGCTACAGTTACGAACCGGGATATTATTGCTTGAATGGTCGGTGAGAGCAATGAGCCGACAAGTTAACAGAACTCATGGTTTGTATAGTCGTTCCGGGTAGTTCATACTGGTGCAGTGTTCGTAAAAGGCAGGTTGGAATCTATGGAACGATCTGGGCCGCCACCGCGTCTTTTCGGATTGGTTGGCTGGATTCTTGTAGCGCTAGTTTTCGTTGGTGTGACATTTTATGGGCTGTCAGTTTACTTGGACTGGATCGTCTTCCAGTCCATGTATGCTTCCAAGGCAGGCCTCGACTGGTTCGCGGTAAACTTCTATCACAATAACACCTTCATCGTCGCCGGTATTCTCGCACTTCTCTTCATCAACCCAATTCCTAGAAGAAGCCATCTCTTCGAGGGGCTTTCTGCGTTCGGAGGAGCCTTCGCGCGTGTCAGAGGGGAGGAGGAGTCAGTCTCGCTTGGCCCTGGCAGGGTTGCGTGGTTGTTTTGGCAGATAATCAAGTGGGCTGTCGCCTTCTGGATTATCGCGTCGGCGAACGGGATACCGGGCCTTGGCAACCTGACGATAGTGATCACGATGCTGCAAAGTGGGCTGGGTAACTGGGGCCAGATCCTGAGGGTCTTTCAGCTCCCGTTGGCTCCCGCTTCCGGAACTGAACTTGTTGCGTTGATGCCTACCATGGAGGTGCAGTACAGCCTCATCTTCAACATCGTCTCTGCGGTCGTACTCGTGGCAGTCCTCAGACTCATTCTGATGCTCGT
Source organism: Candidatus Bathyarchaeota archaeon (assembly GCA_963780265.1). Lineage (GTDB taxonomy): Archaea > Thermoproteota > Bathyarchaeia > 40CM-2-53-6 > 40CM-2-53-6 > FEN-987. The sequence continues at coordinate 7,287 of CAWABQ010000014.1, read as the reverse complement.
CCGCGATTTCACTCGACTCAAGACGAATGCATGGGGGAGAGATCTATTCCTCGTTCTCGCTCTAGCTGTGCTGGTGGCGATCTTCGATGCACCCTACTGGTCCATGAACATTGCGACGCCCAACGACTACCTGATCGCTATCACCGTTTTCTTTAGCTTCTTGGCCATCGCGGCCTCTTTTCAGTTCGGAGTCATTCGACGAACAATAGGCATGGCGCGTCGGAAACGATGGATCGTCTACCTCATGGCACTGTTCTTGTTCGCCATACTCATTGTAAACTTGGGTTTCGTGGCAGGCTACTCGCTAAACTGGAACAACAACTGGATTGGCTATGAATGGAAGCCTATGACGATGAAGGAGATCCAGGTCACACGATGGGCCGCAGGCATAGAAAACGTAACGACGGAACCTCTCTCAACCCTCCCCGCCGGAAACACAAGCACGATCGTATCGCTCGTTCGACAATGGGATCACGACGCATCCTACACGAAAATGAAGAATCAGATAGGCGTCAACTGGATGCGGCTGAGCGATTCGCAAATAATCTACCTCAACGGCCACGAATACTGGGCCGCCCCCACAACAATCAACTATCCAGCCAACGACTGGATCAGCCATCACCTCATCTACACTCACGCCGCCAGAATAGTAATGATCGACAGCCACACCGGCGACTACGTTTCCGTTCAGCAGGCATTCGGAGTCAAGTCGGAACCCTCAATCTACTATGGTGAGAACCTCACCGACGACGTCTACGTGCACGTCCGAGGATTCGAGGAAATAGGAAACGCGTCCTACACTGGAGAGCCTGACTATGTTCTCTCAGGCTGGCAGAGGACTCTATGGTTCCTCGTGAAAGAAGGTCAAGTCGGTTTCGCCTTCACTCCTCCCCAAGACCAGATCATGATGCTTCATAACCGAGATGTTCATCAGAGAATCCAAGATTTCCTCATCGGTGGGCTGACGACCGACCGCGCAAGCTACCTCGTCACAGACGGAAACCGGATCTACTACCTCGTCCAAGTCTACACGAACTACCCGATTCACTCTGGATTCTCCGGCAGCAGCTACCTCCGATTCTTCGGAGTGGTCTTGGTCGATATAGAAGACGGACGCATGTACCCCTACGTCATAGCCAAACCGGATGGCTTTCTGGTCGACTTCTATAGACAATACTACTCGTCATGGAAAGCTCCGCCAGATTGGCTCGTCAGCCAACTACGCTATCCTGAGGACTTGCTCGGAACCCACGACCTGCCAGGACAGCTTGACGTGTCTTTCACATATCATGTGAACGACCCATTCGTTTGGAGATCAGGCTCTGACTTCTACGAGCGGCCAGAAGCTACCGAGGTACTCTACGTCCTAAAGAGTTCGGGGAATCGAGTTGACTTCGTAGGACTGCAGCTTGTAGAGTATCAAGTCATCCCCCGGCCGCAACCTCGCTGGGATGTACATAGCCTATGGCACCGACCAGCTTGGAAAGTTGAACCTTTACAGGATATCTAATTCGACAACCCAATTGATTGGGCCGTCTGCTGCCCTGCAAGCGGTTGAAACAGACGACTACGTACGCCAACAGTTAACGCTGCTCCCGAACTACCGACTTGGAAACATCCTATTGTACCTGATCGGAGACCACCTCTACTACTTCATTCCGGTCTACATCAACACGCAAGTCGAAAATGCCGTCATCACAAAGATGGCCTTCGTCACGGTCGTCGACGCGACAACGGGAGCTAGGGTTGCGGTTGGAGCAGACTCGTCCCAAGCATACTACGCCATATCCGGAGGAATTCCAACCATACTGGGATCGGCGGAACGTGAGAAGAAGCTCAACATGTTATTCACGGACAAAGGCTATTCACTAGTCAGCCCGACCAAGATCAGCGCGAACGTGGAGATTCAAATCGCAAACATCACCTACACCGATGAAACCCAATGGGCTTCTGTCAATGCCACAATCAACAATTTCATCGCCAACTACTGCCAGAAATACGGCGTGACAGAAGTTTACTATTGGACTGCGCCGAACGGTGACCTTAGCTTCGGCGTCCTCGTCTCCACAGGCGGGGTTGTGAAACTCTACTACATCAACGTCCAGATCAGGTAGGTTCAGGCATGTCAATGCTGCAAGAGGAATTTGACGTGTGGCTAAGCAGCAAATATTCGAATCCCTTCTGGGTCAGGCACCATAGATTCGAAAAGAGCGTAACCGGAGAGATTCGAGTAGACAACGGAGTATTCAGGAGAGAAGAGGCCACCATACTCTTTCGAATGCTCAACTCACGCGACCCCTTCATGCGACTCAACGTCGAAATTCGTAATATGGGAGAGAAACCGAAGCCTACTAGTCCTCCTCGTAATTGTCACGGTCATAATGCTCACATTAGTAATCATAAGAATCCGAAGATGACTCGTCAGGATGTCTACTTTGGCGTTAGTCTGAGAGTGAAAGATTCGTCGCGCGATCTCGTTACCAGCATGACCCGATCATAATCATTCTTCTCTCTGAGCGAAGCCCATTCCTTAACTCGCAAAGAACGCGGTGTCGGCCTCATCGAGTAGAACTTGAGCAGACTCGTGTAGAAGGAATTGGCCAATCGATGAATGGAAACAGCAGAGCTAAACTTGCCCAACAAGTTCGTTAGCATGCTCATTCACATCACCTCCGTGAGCAGTTTCGCGGTGATGTGATAAGTGGGTTGACTCCGGATCTTGCTTTCAAATTTGGAACGATCGGCCGAACAGTTTGGGAGCAAGATTCGGAGCCAATGCTCTTATTGACCGGAACTTCTTCCAATCCGGTAATGATTCCAATGGCCTCTAGTCAGGTTTCCAGCGTAGTCGCAGCGCCGAACGTTCTAGATTATGGCGGAAAGTTGCAGGGAGTATTGGCGAGGGATGAACTTCTGGATGGTGTGTTCGTGTTTGCTGTACGGTCGACTGGTATCTATTGCAATCCTTCCTGTCCTTCACGCCGGCCAAGCACCAACCTGATTGAGTTCTACAACACCCCAACCGACGCAGAACAGCACGGGTTCCGGGCTTGCAAGCGATGTAAACCCCAAGAAAACCAGACGCCCCGTCACTCTGAATTGGCGAAAAATGTTTGCGATTATGTGGACACAAACCTCAAGAAGCGTCTGACTCTTGGAACGATCGGCTCGCAGTTTGGAATTAGCCCGTTCCATTTGCACAGAATCTTCAAACGCGTCACTGGTATGACGCTGCATGATTATGTGGAAGCCCGCAGGCTCGCAGTACTCAAACGTGAGCTACAACGAGGCGAACCCGTCACAAAAGCAGCCTACCATGCAGGCTTCTCCTCCCGAAGCCGACTATACAACAGAATCCAAGATAAGCTCGGCATGCAGCCGGGCACTTACAGGAGAGGCGGCAAAAACTTGGCGATATCATACACAATCATCAATTCCTTTGTCGGGCGCCTCCTCATAGCCGCAACCCGGGAAGGAATCTGCTCAGTTTGTTTAGGTGAATCTGATGCCTTCGTTGAAACTGCACTCGCCAACGAATACCCAGCAGCCTCAATCCAACGTGACGACGATGCATTGAGAGACCTCGCATCTCAGTTCAGTGAGTATTTCCGCAACCGGAGATTCGAACGCACATTACCATTAGACTTGCACGGAACACCATTCCAAATGAAGGTTTGGAAGCAGCTCCAATCTATCCCAGCCGGATCCACTCGCTCCTATGAGCAGATCGCAAATGATCTAGGTTCTCCGAAGGCGGTTCGTGCAGTCGCCCGGGCATGCGCCAGCAACCCAGCAACCCTGTTGATTCCATGCCAGCGAGTTGTGAGGAAGAAAGGTGAACTAGGTGGCTATAGGTGGGGTTTGGAAAGAAAACGAGCCATTCTCAGGCACGAACGCACAATCACCCAGACCTGAAAACCAGTAAACGGTTCTTCTGGTAGATGATAAGCAAGCGTCGCCCTCCTGCCTTAATTTGTAGGCTTTCTGTCCTGGGACTTGCAGACCTTGAACGGTAAAGTTTTCAAATTTACTTGGTTGGGTTGGAGGCGCCTCGCCTACGATTTATTCGTTATTCAAATTGGCTTCCTACTTTTCGGTCTAGCAATTGATGTGATGGTTCAGGCGAGTCTTGGATTGGACCCGTGGGATGTTCTGCAGATGGCTCTAACCTACCATTTACCGGTTACTCTGGGAGAATCCAGCATTGGCGTCGCATTCATCATAACACTCATCGATATCGCCCTCAGAGAACCATTAGGTTGGGGAACCATTGCAAACATGATCTTCATCGGCGTATGGATCGATTTCCTGAAACCTTACGTTCCGCGAGTCCCCAGCGGTTTCCTGGTTCAGCTCGCATACCTCCTTCTTGGAGTTTTGATTATGGGATTTGCCACTGCAATCTACATAGGAGTCGACGCGGGTGCAGGGCCACGTGATACTCTGATGCTCGCCCTATCAAGGCTCGGCAAGACTAGCGTGCGTATTGCCCGCACATGCATCGAAGTAACCGTGGTTGCGGTGGGATGGCTGCTAGGAGGACCAGCATGGCTAGGAACGCTCGTAGCTGCAATCGCGATCGGGCCAGCGGTGCAACTTGGATTCAAAATACTGAAAGTCCGGACATCTAGCTCAGAAATTGCACGGCAACCGAAAACGTGAATGCTGACCGGGTAATGCTTAGACCATGTTTCAGATTTCGATGGCAAACCGAATCAGGTCAATGTACTTGCCGTCTCGGTTGATGGCCTTAGGTATCTTCCCAACCTCGACGAATCCCACCTTTTCGTATAGACGCCTTGCAACCGCGTTTGTGGCAAACATATCCAGGATGATTACCTTCAAACCCGCTTGTTTGGCAAGTTGAAGGAGGGAGTCCATTAACACTTTCCCGAGGCCAATCCCCCTAGCATTCTTCAATATGGCGATGCCCAGGACTCCCACATGGCTATGTTCCGGATTTTCCGGCGTCCTCTGGGCGATGTCCGCGCTGGCAACAATCCTTCCGTTTATCTCGGCAACCAAGGCGATGAGGCTGCCCTTCTCTATAGCCGTCAACCGGTCCCCTAACCATTCAGCTTCCTCGCTATGCGAAGAGTGGGTGCTTCTTAGAATGTCGGCATGTTCGTCAACTAACTCGTTTATCAAACCCAAGAAGTCGTCTAGGTCCTGCCAGTCGGGAGCCCTCAGAGCCGCTTTCCTGGCATCTTCTAGAACAATTTCTTTGTATGATTGCCCTGGACGTAGAACTGGCATCGAAACCACCTAAGACTCTAAAGACGTCTATGTTTAGCCCTTTGCTGTACCCTGGGTGTTTGATTATGACAGCATTAGAATTGTGCCTCTTGCAATTCTATTAGTCCAGAATTTACTTTGATGCACTGTTCGTGATGAATTGGTTTAGGTGGCCATCCTTCCCTCATGTAACAACCAAACTACAGCGGAATACCCGTGCCACTGGCGACCTGCAACGCGACGCTCGCTATCGCCCCGAGTGACACCCAGCTAATGGACGGATCACATCAAGGCATCTTCGTCTGAATCAAGGCTTGAATTGGAAACACTTCCATCGAAAATTAACGTGTTCCCCTTAACTAACAAGGTCTAAACAGCAATCACGGGTTAACCCAAGATGGCCCGTGATGGAATGGATTGGATTGAGTTATCCACATCATATTCAACGCCAAGAGCGTTTGGAGGGCAATTGATACGCTCGAACTTCTTTCTCGATGACGAAAGCGAACTGAATTGGAAAACTGTTTCTGTGTGCGAACACAGCGAAGCCTGGACTTAACAATTGATCTTGTAGTTCGAGAATACGTAGCCGCTGATTAAAGTGCTACTGAATGCCTCCCGCAACTGAGATGATTACCGCCACGAAGACTTTCAAGGTGGACCGCTCTCACATGGGTTAATCTGAAAAAAGTGAAAACGAAATGTCTGAGAATCTCATTATCGAGACGAAAGGACTTCGAAAAACATTCATTTTCAAAACGAGAAACGGCAAGAAAGAATTGGAAGCGGTCGCGGGCGTAGATCTTGCTGTCAAAAAGGGTGAAATCTTCGGGTTTCTCGGCCCCAACGGCGCTGGAAAATCAACAACACAGAGGATGCTGTCAACATTGCTACCCCCCACCGGCGGAGAAGCAAAGATACTCGGCTATGACTTGGCAAAACAACAGGAACAGATAAGACAAAACATTGGATACGTTGGTCAGACAGGCGGAACCGACCCCGCCGCCACCGGTTTCGAGAATCTCATATTACAAGCGCAACTCTACGGTCTGGATATCCATACCGCAAGAAAATACGCCCGAGATTTCGTCGAGCGCTTTCAAATGGGATCATTCATCGAAAGACGAGCTTCGACCTATTCGGGCGGTCAAAAGCGCAGACTGGACGTTGCCCTTGGAATGATTCACCACCCAAAGTTGCTCCTCCTTGACGAACCAACGTCCGGGCTTGACCCACAAAGCAGGGCCTATTTGTGGGACGAGATCAAGAAGCTGAAAACAGAAGGGATCACCATATTCCTATCCACCCACTACATGGACGAGGCGGACAAGTTGTGCGATACTATGGCGATAATAGACAACGGCAAAATCATAGTCAAGGGAACGCCAACTGAGTTAAAAAGCGCCATTGGCGCTGACACTGTAGTTTTTGGTTTTCACGACGGAAAGACTGCCAGTAGCGCGGAAAACTTGTCCGCCTCGTCCATGTAGTGGGTGGATAGGAATATGGTGATCCCTTCTGTTTTCAGCTTCTTGATCTCGTCCCACAAATAGGCCCTGCTTTTGTGGGTCGAACCCAGACATTGGTTCGTCCCAGAGCAACAACTTAGGGTGGTGAATCATTCCAAGGGCAACGTCCAGTCTGCGCTTTTGACCGCCCGAATAGGTCGAAGCCAGTACCTTTCGATGAATGATCCCATTTGAAAGCGCTGGACGAAATCTCGAGCCTCTTATTTTGCTTGATGGATATCCAGACAGTAGAGTTGCGCTTGTAATATGAGATTCTCGAAACCGGTGGCGGCGGGGTCGGTTCCGCCTGTCTGACCAACGTATCGAATGTTTTGTCTTATCTGTTCCTGTTGTTTTGCCAAGTCATAGCCGAGTATCTTTTCTTCTCCGCCGGTGGGGGGTGGCCGTGATGACAGCATCCTCTGTGTTGTTGATTTTCCAGCGCCGTTGGGGCCGAGAAACCCGAAGATTTCACCCTTTTTGACAGCGAGTATGACCGCCTTCAATTCTTTCTTGCCCATTTTCTCGTTTTGAAAATGAATGT
>CAWABQ010000013.1:0-131207 GCA_963780265.1 Candidatus Bathyarchaeota archaeon | reverse complement strand
CTTTGCCTTCCCCTCTTTCTACTATCATCCATCTTTGGCAACCTCGGATCTGTTATCCGGAGAAGGAAAGAGATGCTTATTCAAATAAAGCGAAACCAAAAACTGGAATTTCGTCCCATAAAACACTGGCTTTTTCGACCGTTTCAAGGAATTGGCATCGGACTTCTTTTTGCTACAAAACTGATTGGAGTTCTTCAGATCGTTACGGGATCGACACCCACGGCCTCCATTTTTTTACCCCAAGGGCAATTTCAGCTGGGACGGTTATTGGTTGTCACGGGGATCACGATTCTTGTCTCTCTCCTCTTATCCACTCTCTGGACCATGGATGATCTGGGAATCAGGTATTTCAACCGGAAGAATCACGAAATCAAGATGATCGGAAAGTATGCGGGAACGCTCATGCCGATTCTCTTTGGATTTTACGGAGTATTCAGTCTCTTTGATCAGTTCTCAAAAGTGCAAGCACTCATCTACCTGTTTCAGATGATTGTTATCCTATATCCCTCTTTCACGATCTTCAGCGTCTTTCATGCCCATTTTGTTCAAAGAAGGGTAGAGGAGCTTTCAATAAGATTGAACGTCGGAAAAAGGAGGCCTAAAGATAAGGGTCGAATCGCAAAACCTCAGCACGGTATCATATAACAGAAAGGAGATCACATGGGACTCATATTAGCAGAGAAGATCAGTAAGGATTATCAGGTTGGAGAGATCACTATCAAGGCTCTAAAGGAAGTCAGCTTCGAAATCGAACCTGCCTCTTTCATCTCGTTTGTCGGGCCTTCAGGAAGCGGAAAGACAACCCTGTTAAATCTCATCGGTTGTCTCGATAAACCGACGGAGGGCAATTTAAAGGTCGCCGGCGAGGATGTTTTCCATCTCGACCGCAAGCAGAGCGCTTCGTTCCGGGGAAACCATTTAGGGTTCATCTTCCAGGATTTCAACCTGATTCCGGTTCTAACCGTTTTCGAAAATATCGAATACCCCCTTCTCATGGTTCAAAAGATCCCCGGAGGCGAGAGAACGAAGAGGGTCCTTACACTCCTGGAGGCTGTCGGGATGATCGAGCAGAAGGATAAATATCCTGACCAGATTTCGGGAGGGCAGAAGCAAAGGGTAGCCGTAGCGCGAGCTTTGGTGACTAATCCCGAACTGGTGCTGGCCGATGAGCCGACGGCGAATCTCGACCATGCAACCGCCTTTACGGTCATTAATCTTATGAAAAAGATGAAGGATCAAATGAAGACGACCTTCGTCTTCTCCACCCATGATCAGAAGATTGTCGGCGAGGCGGAGGTCATCTACTCGCTGGAAGACGGAGAACTGGTCGGGAAAAAAACTCAAGGAGGAAAGAACAATGGGTAATCTCTTTAAAATCGCCATCCGTAACCTGCTTCGGTACAAAAGAAGAACGCTATTAACCGCCTCTCTCATCACCATCGGGGTCGTTTTCGTCCTGGGATTTATCGGCGTCTCCGGCTCCTTCAAGAACATGATGATCGCCCAGATTACTGACTCCTCTCTCGGACACCTGCAAGTCCACCGGAGGGGATACATGGCAGCCGTGGAAAGCCTTCCGCTGACCATGAACCTGATGCCGAGGCCCTACAAGATACTGGAGGATACGCTCAAGAGCCTACCCGAGGTTGAGTCCTATTCGCCGAGAATCCGATTCGGGGGTATGTTCAGCACTTTCGTGGAGACGACGAGCATACGGTTGAACGGGGTCTACCCGGACCAGGAATTCAAAACCGTGCCTCTCCTGGAGTCTCGAATCATAAAGGGAGAGAAGGGACTAAAAAAGGGAGAGATCCTCGTCCCGGAACTCCTCGCGGTCGGGATGAAGGTTAAACCCGGGGACACGGTCGTCATCGTGACTACCAACAAGGACGGGTCGGTGAACGGGAAACAGTTTAAAGTGGGTGGCATCCTTGAAAGCGCCCAAGGCCCAGGGGGCCGGGACGGTTATGTCCACATGGAAGACGCCATGGAACTTCTGCGAATGACGGAGGTGGAGATCAGCGAAGTGGCTATCCGGCTCAGGGATTTCAGCTCTCTTGCTCCGTTCACTAAAAAGCTTGAAGGGCTCCTGGGAAAGGAATTGAATCAGAAAGGTATGCCTATTTTTGAAGTTAGTACCTGGGAAAAACTCTCTCCTTTCTACAATATTGCACGGATGATCGACGTGATGACGATTTTCGTTAAGATCATGCTGATCGCCGTTGTCCTGGTTAGTATCATGAACGTCATGATCATGGCGGTTTATGAAAGAGTCAGAGAGATCGGGACGATCGCTGCCATCGGCACTCTGCCCGGAAAGATCCTGGCCATGTTTGTGATGGAGGGCTTCTCGCTTGGAGCCCTGGGAGTGATCGTAGGCGATTTGATCGGGTTAGGACTTATTTTGGGACTAAACCTCTACGGTATCACTTTTGATTTCGGCAGGCAGAAAGGGCTCCTTCTGAAGGCGACGATCGCTCCGGTCGATGTCCTGGTTGTATCCGGCATCGTCATCCTGATCTCTGTGCTGGGAAGCCTGCAGCCTGCGCTCAAAGCCTCGCGGATGGAGCCTATCAAGGCTCTGAGGCATGTGTAGGGAAAGAAAGGGTGACTATCCACGATAGGATTTCTGAATCTTAAAAATCTAAATAGGAGGTGGCTCAGATGAAAAAGGCAATTTGTGTGATGGTAGTCTTCTTGTTGATGTTGGTGGCGGTATGCGCCTTTGCAGGGGAGAAAGCGAAAATTGCCGTGGCCGCAAATGATAAAATTCCATCGGCTGCGGTAAGCAAGCAGGCAGGGCCTGCTCCCTTTTTCCTTTTTTTTGATGGAAAAGGAAAAATGACCGAAGCAATTGAAAATCCTTACAAAGACAAAGAGGGCGCGGGAAAGTCAGTCGCCGAGTTGCTTGGGAACAAGGGAGTAACAGTCGTCGTGGCCGAAGAATTTGGTGGTCAAATTGTTGAAGTCATGAAAGGCAAGGGGATAAAAGCCGTTTCCTTCAAAGGCAGCGCAGAGGAAGCGGTCAAAAAGGTTTTACAAACCAAATAAATAAAAGGAGGAAACAAAGATGAAAAAGGTAATCTCTGTAATGCTGGTAGCTTTATTTCTGGTATCTGGTCTGGCCTTTGCCGAACAGAAAGGGAAAATTTGCGTTGCGACAAAGGAAAAGAGCTCTGAGGCCGCGGTCAGTGACCTGGCGGCGCAGGCTCCCTATCTTCTGATATTTGACGAGAAAGGGAATTTGGCTGAGGCCATCGACAATCCTTTCAAAGGGAAGAACGAGGCTGGCAAACTAATGATTGGGTTCCTCGTTGAAAAAGGCGTTACGGCCATTATCGGAAGAGATTACTGCGGTGATATCATCGATATGCTGAAGAATAAAGGCATCTCCCCTTACAATGTCGAAGGCAGTGCGGCGGAGGCCGCCGCCCAGGTGGCGCAAGGCAAGGTTCCGGAAGCGTTAAGAGAAAATGCGCTTGTGGCGAACCATAAACAGGCTATGGCCAAACGTGAAGCGGGAAAAGGGGATATCATTGCAGTGGCCGCGAACGGCGAAACCCGAGCGGATTCCGTAAGCGCCCAGGCTGGCGGGGCCGCGTTTTTTTTGATCTTCAACAAAACTGGGGAACTGATTGAGAAGCTTGCCAATTCTGAAAAAAACGCGGAGAACCCCGGAATCGCCGTCGTCGATTTTCTTGCCGGCAAGGGCGCAACCGTTGTCGTGGCGGAAGGATTTGGGCCTAAAATCATCGAGAGCATGAAGAACAAGGGCATCAGAGTGGTTGCGTTCAAGGGAAGCGTTCATGAGGCGCTGAAAAAGGTTTTACAAGCCAATTAAACCTTAGAAAAATAAATTCTTACGAGGTCCTAACATGCGAAACGTATTAAGAATCTTGCTGGTTCTCAGCATCCTGATCGCTGCAATTCCAGCATATGCAGCCATTGACGGGACTCAGCTTCTGAAGCAGATTGACCGGAATCTAAACCCGGAATCCTATGAGATGTACCGAAAGCTCATCAATATAGAGCCCAGTGGCCGGAAAATGGAGTACACGTTCTACTCCGTCAAAAAAGGATTGGACAAGATCGCGGGTCTCTTTCTGGCTCCGGCGAGTGACAAGGGAAGAAGCACCCTCCGGCTCGGAGACAATATGTGGCTCTATATCCCCAATGTTGGGAAACCCATCCGGATCACCAGCCTTCAGTCCGTCATTGGCGGGATCTTTAACAATGCCGATATCTTGAGTCTGGATTATTCGGCAGAATATGATGTTCAGAAGGTGGAGGAGCCGGAGAATGAATATCTGCTTTATCTCAAAGCAAAGACCAAAACCGTCGCTTATGATCGCCTGAAGATGTGGGTAGATAAAGATAAGAAGCTGCCCAAGAAGATCGAATGCCTGACAGAGGCCTCGATGCTTATTAAGACTCTCTATTTTAAAGACATCAAGGATTTCGGGGGTGGGATCGTTCGACCTTCGGTCCTTGAAACAGATAGCCCTCTTTATAAGGGCTACAAATCGGTTATGCTCTTTGCCAATATCAAGCAAAGAGATTTTAAGGACGAGGTCTTTACCCTCACTTATATGCCCAAGATGGATTCCTTGAGAAAATAAGGATTTCACCAGAAGAGAAGGGATGGGATAGGAATTTGAGGAAGAGGAAGATGAATGTGAACAGACTTCTTTACGCCTTTGTCATCTTGCTATTCTTTCTCGCCTCAATTAGTTCGTTTGCAGAAGAGTACCCGTCTCAACCCCTTGCCGGGCAAACGACTGAAACCCAGGCCCCGGCTTCCACTCCTTCTGCACAAGAGTACAAGTTCGAGCCTTCAGAAATAGAGAAGAACCCTTACCACATAGGCGGTTACTTCGAATTCAGGCCTATTCTCTACGTCCTGGACAAGGACAATGCAATCTACAAGCTGAACTTTTTTAATCGTAAAGAGGGAAGCACCATCGAGGACTACGACGGGAGGATCTGGCTCGAAGGAAGCTATGAGAAAGGAATTCTGGGGTTTTTTTTGAAGACGAACCTGGGCCTCGATCACACGTACAAAGGATGGGACTACGAGACAAAGGTTTATGAAGGTTATGCTTCCTTGAAACCTTCGTCCTCTTTGACCATCGATTTTGGGAAAAGGGTATTCAACTGGGGCAAAGGATATGCCTGGAACCCCGCGGCCTTTGTCGACCGGCCCAAAGACCCGGACGATCCCGAGCTGCCTCGCGAAGGATATTATGCTGTTACGGCAGATTACATCAAGAGTTTCAAAGAAGGGCCTTTGAAAACTCTCTCGGTAAGCCCTATCTTGCTCCCCGTTTATCACCATATTAACGACACCTTCGGAGAACTGAATAAGCTTAATTTCGGAGGGAGGATCTACGGCCTGCTTTATGATACGGACATCGATCTTCTCTTCCTCGCGGGAGGAAGCAAAACGAATCGTTTTGGATTTGATTTCTCAAGGAATATCATAACAAATTTAGAGGTCCATGGAGAGTTTGCCTTCATCAATCATCAACAGAAAACTTCCGTCGATGGCAACGGCAATACCTTTCAGACCACGTATGATGCAACGAGTTTCCTCCTGGGCCTGCGGTACCTTTCCTCAATGGACACCACTTACATCCTTGAATATTACCATAATGCGCCTGGTTATAGCTCTCGTGAATTGGAGGGCTTTTTTTCATTTTCTGACAAGGCCTTTGATACGTTCGAATCCACCGGGAAGAATAAGCAGCTCATAAAGGCTGAGACCCTGTTCCAGGGCAATTATGGAAAAATGAATCCCGGGAAAGATTACCTCTATCTTCGGATCAGCCAGAATCAACCTTTTAATATCCTCTACTTTACACCTGCCCTCACCACGATAATGAATCTCGATGACCGAAGTTTCTCCATTTCGCCGGAGCTTTTGTACGTGGGGATAAAGAATTGGGAGTTCCGGCTAAAAGGCATGGCCCTGGTCGGATCAAAGGGAGCGGAATTTGGCGAGAAACAAAACCGTTATCGAATCGAGTTTAGGGTAAGGTACTATTTCTCCCTTCCTTGAAACCAATAACCCTACCTCTTCCTGCTTCCGCCTTGACCCCGCCGTGCCACTGAAGGTAGGATAATTGAAAGAAGTGATGAACCGAGGGTTTCCGCAGAAGGTAAATGGCACCCATGGATAACCTTTCCAGTGAAGAGCTTATGGCAAAAATCGCTGAAGGTGACAACGATTCATTCGAAATCCTGGTTAATCGTCATCAGACTTCGATTTTGAATCTTATTTATCGGTTTATTGGGGACAGGACGCAGGCGAAAGACCTAGCTCAGGAAGTTTTTATACGGGTCTGGCAGAGCGCCAAAACCTATAAGCCCAAGGCAAAATTCACAACCTGGATCTATCGGATTACCGCCAATCTATGTTTTAATGAATTGAAATCCGCTCGCCGCAAGAAATGGTTTTCATTCAACTGGTCTGACGAAGATGGTGAACACACCTTTGAGGAGACTCTCGCCGATAGTGCGCCCTCTGCTGAAGATATTCTTCTCGAAAAGGAGCGAAGCCGCCAAATCTCTGATGCCCTTCAAAGTCTGCCTGAAAACCAGCGAATGGCATTGGTTCTAAAAAGATACGATGACCTCTCTTATGAGGAGATTGCCCAGATAATTGGCTGTTCTGTCTCTGCAGTTGAATCATTGCTCGTCCGGGCAAAAAGAACCCTTCAAGGAAAAATTGGTAACGTTCAAAAGGTGAGGCATGTGAATGAATGCAAATCGGGGTGCCCATTCTTGCATAGGATAAGAACTATTGTTTTCCCTTAAGAAGAGATCCCCAGATTCTGTCCTCTCCCCTGTGGGTAGTCTCCAATCATGTAATGGTGCACTCATACACGAACAACGTAGCTGTCTTCCTGGGGGGGTCTTTCATCTAAACTGCGATGGTTGACAGCTTGAGTTGTGTAACGCCACGCTTTTTCATGATGTCTTTCGCCAGAGCCTGAATGCGATCAATTTTGCCCCTGGCAGATATTATCTCCATGCATCTGGATTCGTCAAGGTGAATGTGAGTTGTCGAGTTCACAACCTTCCGATATCTGTGTTGAATGTCAGTCAGAGCTTCTTGAAGGCCATGTGAGCTGTGGTCATAGGTCAGGAGGATTGCCCCTGCTCCAGGTTTACCGGTTTCCCTCTTCCAAGCGTATTCTGTGATGAAGTTCCTCATAGCGATCTGCAGAGCTGTTGACCTGTCCTCATAACCGAGTGTTCTTAGCGAATCGTCAAATTCTTCCAATAGCGCCGGAGGCGTTGAGAAACTTATTCTCTCTACTCTCACCATGGTCGTCATACTCAGCATGTGAGATTGGCTCGGTACTTTTTAATACCATTATTACCCCTTTGCGAAAGGGTAATACTATGCAATGCAAAATGAAAGTAGGGAAGGAGCGTTCCTACTGAAGTGCACGGGGCCGATTGTGCTGATTCGACGATAGGTCTCTCACAGAATGAGAAGATAAAGATCGTCTTCCTCTATTCACTGATTGTCGTGGCAACAATCTCGGGTTTTGTCGCATCGACGATCATAGGTAGACTTTCGACTCTTCTTGCTGGGCTTGGCGTTATTACGTACGTGTTTGGCTTAAGGCACGGTGTTGATGCTGATCATATCGCAGCGATTGATAACACAACAAGGAAGCTGATGCAGGAGAACCAGCATCCCTTCACTGTGGGCCTTTGGTTTTCGCTGGGCCATTCGACAATTGTTGTCGGGTTAATTGTGGCATTGGTTTTTGCGACTCGAACAATAATTGGCCACATACCGATATTGGAGAGCGGCGGCGCAATCATTGGAACAACTGTGTCAGGAATTTTCTTGTGGCTGATAGGAATTGTTAACATGGTTATTGTTCTGAGCATTTATCGAATCTTCAGGGAACTCAGGAATGGTAAGTTGAATCAGGCTGAGCTTGAAAGTCTGCTTGATAATCGTGGTTTCCTCAACCGCTATTTCCGGCCCTTGTTCAAGATTGTGAAGCGACCTTGGCAGATTTACCCCATAGGCGTTCTGTTCGGACTTGGTTTTGACACCGCCACTGAAATCGCCGTGATAGCGATTAGCGTTGGAGTCGGAGTATCTTCCTCCGTTCCAGTGTGGATGATTCTCGTGTTGCCGTTCATGTTTACATGCGGTATGGTTCTGATTGACACGACCGATGGTTTGACGATGCGGGTGGCCTATGGTTGGGCTTTTCTGAATCCTATTCGCAAGATCTACTACAACTTGACAGTCACAGTAATTTCGGTGCTCGTTGCGCTTGCTATAGGCACGGCCGAACTACTCCAAGTAATAGCGAATGAATTGAAGCTTACGGGCGTATTCTGGAATCTGCTAAGCGACCTCGACTTCGAAACCATAGGTTTCGGCATAATAATCATATTTCTTGCTTCTTGGCTACTCTCAGTTGCCGTCTGGAAGTATAGACGATTTGACGAAATCTACACGCCAAAATGATTTACCAAGAACTCATCTAGTTTCTAACAACTAGGGCGGACTCACTGAAGAGCTGGGATAAACCTGACTTGTTTCTGCCTTCACAGGAAGAGCGGCCAGTTTACTGGTCAGGACTTACACAGACCAAATTGGGTCATTAGTCCCACGATTTGTGGGTTCAAATCCCACCGGCCCCACCATTCAGGAGGGGCTAATCGAAAATCAACTGTCGGTTATCTTCTCATCTATGAGTTGGTCAATCCAATTCGGCCTCGGAGGTTCGATGTGTTCGACAATCACCTTCTCTTAGAAGGCCCTTCAGAACACCCTTGAGTTTAACCATACGAATTTGAACCGTTGAGTTTCTTGGTGGTGGGAGCACCACTGGTACCACGCCGTATGTGTTTACAACGCCAAGCCTTCTTGATTCTTGCACATTTCCGATAGAAGAGAATGAGCACTGCTCTATTGCTTGCTAAAGAAACGCCTGAGCCAGAGCGGAATGATTGTGGCATCTGAGGCTACGCACATCGCGACCATCGCCGCACCCGCCTCGGCTTGCTCATAGTAAGGAAAATAGCTGTAAAGGGCCACCGGTGAGACAAGCAGATACGCACCGAAGATAGCCATGCCCTTACAACCCAAAAGGTACGATAGAAGTCGCATGTTCGACGACAGTCGCCTAAATCCCACGAAAATGAGACCCCCCGCAAACAGCAGGGACACATGCATCAATACATGCAACGCAAACTGAAGAAGAACAGCATTCAAAATTGCTGGAACATACCAAAGGGCGATTATCAACAGAGCAACGCTCAAACTTACCAACCCCTTCTTGTTGAACGACCGATTCACGCGGCTGAGTCCGGAGTATACACGGGCTAGGAAATCCGATAACAACCCGCCCACCGAGAGAAACGCGTTGAGTGAACCTGCCAGCCAGTACCCCGCGATCAGAAGCAGTATGTCGGAGACCATGATCAAAGCGAACGGGGCAACGTTAAGACTCGTCGATAGGGCCGCGAAGAGGTAATCGATTGGTTCAAGAGGCGTGAGCATGGAGATTATCAGGGTTGAACTCAACACTAGAAGAAGCATGCCCCTCCTCATTGTGCGCCTAACCATCACATTGTACGAGTTATCCACTTCCAATGGCCGGCTACCCCTGCCGATTACTGCGTAATAATCTCTTGAAAAACATAGTTGAGGCTGTGAACGTGGGGAAAGTCGTGGCTACGAGTTCGCCGACGTGTTGGGCTGAACGATTAGCCGCGAGACCATGAAAACGTGAACTGTGCAGAAAATGTTGCAGTACATCACGAATGTTCCAGGCACGGTGGCTGTGAAGACGATCCTGTAGGCTTCGCCTGGCGCTATGGCTACGCCGATAGGGAAGTAGGTGCTTATCGCGAAACCGTGCGGTTGCGTCGTGTCCTTGTTGCAGACGAGGATGCGAACCACATCACCCTGCTGCACTCGAATGACCGGCCACGGGTTCGCCGGCGCTCCGTGGCTTATGCTATCGTTGAACCCTGAAAGGTCAGCGATGATCAGAAAGAACCCGGGCGGTCGATCACAAGTCGACCTAGTAACAACGGGGGGAGTGACGACGTTGGACGATTGGGGTGGGGGAACGACAACGATCCCCGTAACGAAAGCAGCGACAGCGACGATTAACCCCACCAAGAGAACGACTGCAACTACTTTCCTACGAGAAACCATTCATGCCACGCGTCCCGCCGCCACGAAGTTTGAAGCACTTATGAGTGAAACATCGCTGCGCCATAAAGGCAGAGGAATCCGATCAAAACCATTAACACCATTTTGACGTACTGCGCATATGTCAGATCTCCTTTCCAACCGTCTCCCCAAATTGGCCTAACAGCAAATAAGGCAACGACAAGTGCAGCTCCGCCCCCGAGCGCGAACAAGTAGGCGGAATTGACTTCGACGAAATATCCGACAACATCACCCAGCGCAGAAGGTATGCCAAAGGCTAAACCTAGAAGCACAATGCGTTTCCATTCAACCCGAAACGAGAAACGTTCACCCTCCACGAGGGCGACGAAAACAATCATGACCAGCGATGCCTCCAGAAGCTTGTGCAATACGTACGCTATCCCCCCGCCTACTCCGCCAATAGCGTCGAGAATAGTCGTCGCTGTGGTTCCCGCTGATAACCCTCCAAATTCGAGGCCCTCGCCGATGCCGTGAAAACCCATACCAATCGCAATAAGCAGAGCAGTCAGGAAAGGCCCTGCCGTAGGTGATTGGATCGTGTTCGTTCTCTTCGAAAGGCCAACACCCGCGGGCAGTGCTATTGCGAGAAAACCAAGGATAAACATTAACAACAAACCGGTGTGTTGAGGATTGAAGTCGTACCCATCGTTAACCCCCAACTGAATCGCATCATTGAGCGTATCCAAGAAAAACCAAAACAAAAGCCCAAGCGCAAAAGCGGAAAGATATCGAGATTCAATACGAGCGGTTCGTACGGCACCTGCTAGAAACATACCGAGATAAAGCGGAATGAATGTTGCGAGTACAAACTCTACAAACGAGACAACGAACGGTATCATAATCGAGGCACTAAATTCGGCTTACTATAAACTTTGCATGATGTTCGGATTGCGTTCGCTCTCGTTGCGAGACTCCAAACAATTCATCTCAGTAAGACGGATATCCTCGGAAGAAGTAATCGCCATTAGTTCCACGACTCCGGTTCAAATCCCACAGGCCCCACCACTTTCGTGGGTTCAATCGAAATCAATATGAACGGCCGCGGCCACTCGCGAACCTATGCGATACAAGGGTCTTGACGCGCTTAAGCCGAAGACTGACGATCCCCTGATTCGAAGTTGGGCTGACACCCTCAAGCCCAAGTCTCGGACGAAGCTCTTCGTCTTTCTACAATTCTGGGAGTGGGCTAGGAAGCATAGCGTCGAGGATCCGAAGACGGGTGAGGAGATGCTGGCCGACTACGATCGCTGCCACACTTCCGGTAAGCCGGAGTTGGAGTTCAGGCATCTTAGGAATGCGAAGGAGTTTGTCAAGAACAAGGGTACCAGTCCAAGCGACCGTCAAATCACGATGAGTGCTATTCGGGCTTTCTACGGCTCTAATCTGCGACCGCTTCAAGAGTTGGACAGCGAGCTCAACATGCACAACATGGTTAACGGTATTAGAGTAAGAAGGCTGCAAAGAGCAACAGCAACGCTAAGAAGCAGCAGCCAGTAACCAGTGTGGCTCTGCGTATGCTGCCTTTCCATTTGTCCACTCTGAATATGTGCGAAATCATCGCGAATGATACAAGGTCAACCGATAAGTACAGCGCGAAGATTGCCTCGCCTACCTCGCTCACCGGATTAAGAGTCCAGAGGAAGTAGACCGAAAGAAGCTGAAGTAGTAGCAGAAGAGCGACTATGCGGCGCGTTCATCCGCTGAGGCAGCTCGCTCATTTCTTCCAGCCCACCTCGAAGGTTCTTATTCGTCGCTTGATTGCCCCTCTCCTCAGATCAAGTCTATAGAGGAGGTACATCGTCGTCACTGCTGAGAGCGAGAGCCCGATCAGCGAGAGGCCTAGCGATGAAACCCGTGCAATGCTTGGGCCTTCCCATATCAGCTCAACTACCAAGTTGATTGAACTGCTAATGGCAAGCGTTCCGACCACGAGCAGGAACACGAAACATGCCGTGGTCCACATAATAGCTGACCTAATTGACTTCCTGGTGCCAAATGAGCCTTTCGCGGTCGAAGGCGCGCGGCCGGAAAGACCATGGAAGAGCAGCTTGTAGGTTACGAATGATAGTACTGCAACCAGAAGCGCGGTTCCACCTAAAACCAGAGCAGCCTGTTCGTCAGAAATAGTCCTTCCAGGAGTGATAAAACCCCAGACAGCAAGAACCGCGATCTTCTGCCACGAAGATCATCCCAAGCGTTACAAACTTCGGCCTTTTGACGATACTTCTCGTCTCGCCTCTATCGATGAACGGAAGGAGAAAGAGAGCGATAAGGGTCAATGTAACAAGGGAGAGAGCGATAGGCAGTCCTGCTCCCTCGAAGGCTGATATTTTCAGTATCTGGTATATCCAGAGAAAGTACCACTCAGGTTGCGCTACGTATTGAGCAGCAAGCTGAGGCGAGTACTGTGGAGGCAGGTTGAGTGGAAATGCGACTGATATGAGGAGCATAGCGGAGCCGAATCAGGGCCGCGAGTTCTAAAAGGTAGAATGAGACATCCGGAAAGATGGAAATTAACGTCCGCTTTTCGGGTATTGACGAGGATCCGCTGACAGGTTCGGAGATGCCATGTGCTTCAAGCATGTACATCTTCCCCACGAGCAGAACAAGAAGTACGGCTGGGAGCACAACCACGTGAAGATCGTAGAAGCGAAGTAGCTCCGTTGAATCTCCTCCGCCGCCCACGATTAGAAAGCTAAGGAACGACGACAATGGTTGTGGCAATGCGTCAATCATTCCGACTCCGACATCAGTCGCGGATTTCGAGATGACGGTCCAAGGCAGTAAATAGCCTGTGAAACCAAGGCCTAGTGTGACGAAGCCCATCACCATTCCAACGACCCACATCAATTCTCTAGGCTTTTTGTGGACCGAAACGAAGTACCCACGCATCATGTGCATGAATGCGATCATAATCATCGCGTAGGCCGTATAGAAATGTACAGTTTCCAGAAAGCGGCCGTAACTCACATTCTGCAAGATGTACTGCGTTGAGGAATAAGCTTGAGTGGGAGTGGGCAGGTAGTATAGCATCATCATAATGCCGGTAACTCCCTGAATAACGAAAGCTGCAACTGCTAGCGCTCCAAGCCAATAGAACGGATTGATCGAATACCGAGGTGCAGGTCTCAGCAACTCGTAGGAGAGACCGAGTCTCGAATCGAACCAATTCGCCATTCTGGCTAGTCTGCTATGCTGCTCAGGCTCGTGGGTATCGTCCTTCCCAGAGCTTTTCTCCACCTTGTGGGGGACCATGGGATTAGCTCACCGGCGTCCCGCCCTGAAGGTCACTCGTCACGTCATTGGATCCGGTGTTGTGCCCAAAGATGTTTGGGGGGGTCATCCCAGTGGCGTAGATGTCGCCCGTAGAGCTGTTGAACTCCAACATGACCTGGGGCTGGGGCCTTGGCGATGGTCCTCCTGTCACCTTGGCGCCGTTGGCTAGATCAAAGACACTGCCGTGGCAGCAGCAATATCCAACAGGTCCAGGCGCGTTGTACGTGGCGTCGCAGGAAGGTGAAGTGCCAGGCGCAACGTATCCGTAGATGCAACCAAGGTGCTGGCAGATCTGGCTGAAAGCCACGATGTCACCGTCCGGACCAACTCCGCCCTGAGCCTTCTTGCCGAGCCGTACGATGATGTTCGGTTCGTTATCGAGCGGATAGTTGAAGGTGATGGGTTGGTTCACTTTGAGATCACTAGCATTTGCCACTTTCACTCTTGGAAACGATAATGGCGGCGTCGAGCCACTTGTTTCCAGCGATGTCGGCGCCGATTCGGAGGAGAGATTCCAAAGCGACCTTGTTACAGCGGCAACGCCTCCTACTACTAGTACTACCGAAAATGCAAGCGCGGCCTTCAAGAAGTCCCTTCGTGATTTGTTTGAATTCCCATCAGCGGCTTTCCGTGGCCGGACGCTTGTGCTGCCATCATGATTATCATTGGCGAAAGGCATTGCTTACACTGTCTCTCGCCGCTTATGAAATGGGCTGACGATCATGCCTGCAATCAAGCCGACGATGAGAGTGCCAATGGCTGTTGGAAGGGCCAGCAAGGGTATCCCGGTTGAGGTAACGGGCGTCGCAGATGGACTAGAAATGGTCGTGACAGTGCCGTTGACTGGGAGCTTAACAGTCGAATCCATCGTGTTTCCTCCCACGAGTGTCTGTTTTGCGTTCACAATCTGAATGCCAACGTATTCATCGTGGAAGGTGTTCCCAGAGATCAGGGTATTCTGAACGGCCACAGCCGCGTCCATATCTTCGCCGCCTACAAGTATCCCGGCCATCTTTGGACCACTTCCGCTATAGCTGATGAGATTGCCGACGATAGAATTGTCCTTGACCACATCACCGGGCGCATTACTATGCACTACCACTCCTGCCTCTCCGAGGTTCAAAATCTGGTTGCCAATCACTGTGTTGTTGACTGCAAAAGTATTCGGAGTATCTGCCGCGACGATTATGCCCGATTGGTCGTCAACAACTGTGTTGCCACTCACTATGTTGTTCCAAACTCCCATGCCCGCGTTGGATGCCGAAACGACAATGGCGCAGTGATGAGGTCTATTATTCGCGACGAGATTCCCGCTGATTACATTACCATTTGCTGGCAGTGCCTTACTGACTGGGAAACCTGCGCTCGGGACCGCTGTCGCGTTCATGGATGGGTTGTTTGGACCGTCGTCGGTAACGCCTATTCCACCAAATTTATTCCATTCCACATTGTTTCCAGCCACCGTAGAGTCGGATGTACCCGTCAGCTCGATGGCTTTAACTTCGCCCAGACCCTTGATCACATTTAGACCGTTGTTGCTAGCAACGTTGTTCTCTATGATCACGTTTGAGCTGTCTTGCACATAGATTCCCTCATTGTTTGCGTTCTGAACAGTGAAGCCTTCGATGACCGTCCCCGCTGCCGCTGAACCCAATATCGCTATCCCAACTGGAAGGCCAGTCGCGTCGATGATAGTATTTGAAGGCTGAGAGCTTTGGGATATGAGGGTTATCTTCGTCGCTACCAGAACCATCTCTCGGTAAGTGCCTGGCTCGACAATGACTGTTGAGCCTGAAGTTGCACGAGCCACGGCGTGAGAAATCGTGGCGAAAGGACTGCTGATCGTTCCATTACCTGCTGAGTCACTTCCAGTCGGGGCTACGTAGAAAACTGGAGGAGGAGCAGCACCAGCGGTGGGTACAACCGCCACTACTAACGCTACAGATAGCACGAGTAGCGCCGTTGATATCGGCAGAGCTTTTCTCTTAGCAAAACCTACCGTACCTCTCCATTGCTGAATTATGCTTAATTGTTCAGCTGCCTTCCTCCGGGAGCCAGCCATACCGAGTGTTCTAGGCATTATTTACATCACGCCGCTCCCGTGGGATGAAGCATGCATTTTAGGCTCGACTGCTTACAATGCTTACAGTATATGCCATCCTTCGCAATTGACAACTCTCCAGATTCGCTCGCTGATTGCCGGAGTCCGGTAATGATATTTGGTTGTGTGGAACGGTAAATGTGGTTGGCGGGGGAAAGCGCCGGGTCGTGTTGCAGACGACCCATTTCATGGTACTGACCCCCGTTTAATAATAAGCGTGGGTTGCCAAACCTTCGCTTGTTTAACTTGGTTAACGTTCGGTGGAACCCTCATAGAACCCACGATATTGGTGGGTTCGTATCCCATCGGCCCCACCAAAATAGGTTAGTGGGAAACCCTTTCCGGGATGTAGAGGACAACCTGTTTGTTGCTCAGTTCGATTTTGGTCTCGTAGCCTTTCTTCAGATATTTGTTGATCTCGTCAACCTTGCGAACTGGAACCATGATTTGCTCTTGAGGAAGTTTGCTACCTTGCTCTCTTGGTGTGGTTGGTTTCCTTTTCTCAACTATGCTCGTTAGTTGTTGGAAGGAGTAGCGCGCGTTTTCTTTCCTTGCTGGACCATACGCCCCGAATATTTCATTGCCAATTCCTCTTTCACAGCAGTTCTGCACAGTAGGACGACGGCGTCTAGTATTCCAAAGGCTTAGGCATCGTGAGCCTCATGACGCATACGAGATAGTCAAGCAAAAGGTCCATCTCTGGGGAACCGCAAGTAGTTGGTGGGCGCGTAAGAATGGAGAGAGTTGTTCCTGGGTGTCCAGGCTGCGGTGGAAAAATGATTTTCTATTCTAGTGACGCTTATTCGGAACATTACATCTGTCCGGATTGCGACCGGTTTCTGGAAATCCCAAGACCGATTGACTTCTTCCGTAAGTGAGTCCCGCATCATTGGATCTAAAGGTCTTGCACCGCATTCCGGACATGATTGTCACATTATCGACAAATCGGCCAAAATCCATTCTACGTGAAGATCCGTCGAACCGTGCCCGCGACTTGTCAATCGACTCAATCTTCCTAGATTCCCACGCTTCCATGTCATTGACATGGCAATACGTTAAGTAACTCGGTCCGTAACGGTGGCGTGTGAACACCTCATGGCGAACAAAGCAAGCCCACAAAGTAACTGCGGAGAATGTGGCAAAGAATTAGTCGATAGGCCGGTCCGTAACTGGGGCACATGTGAAGCATGTGAAGTTATATCCTGTAAGAACTGCCTTCAAGTATTCCACAACTTGAATTGTGAGAGTATACGAATAACGCCACACTAACTGTGCTGGTACATCGCCGTCGGAGGACTCACATGGCGGATCCCTTCGTGGTCACTAGTTAGCTCTGCTCTGAACTTGATCGGATTCGGAAACCAGTTTGTTCTCCTAACCACTTACTATTTCAGAATAATAGATTCGCTGGGCTTTTTGAACATTCTAAGGGAAGATGCGATCATTTCATATCCTCTATCTTTTGTCCGTCGCGCCAGTCGTATAGCTGTGGTGAACGCCAGTTTTCCAGTATTTTCCAGAACTTTTTGAAACCGTCGCATTGCCCTCTGTAATTCTGCCATTGTTCCCTGAGGTCCGCTAGACTGAAGGCATTACCCAAGGGCCAGAACCGACTCGGTTGTTCATTCAGAAGTTGAATCAGCCATTCGTTCGCGTTGTGTATTTTTCCGTCTTTTAGCATAAGTCGCTTCTGGCTCATCGCCTTCTCTTCGTCCCAAGAATAGACTGCCTTCTGTGGTTTGTTGGGTGTCAATGCGTTGATTCCTATCAAATCAGCAATCTTCTTCTGGAGACAAGAGCAACGTTCCTTGTCTTTTTTCAACTCCTCGCGGCTGATTACGTAGTGTACTAAGCATTCGGGGTCGTAGATGACAGAATACTTTAGCCTTCCAATTCTGATACCGAAATCACAATCTTCAACGCCGAATCCGCCGTCATAGAGTTCGTCGTTGCCGTTGACTTCGATGGCTGCTTTTAGGGGCACTGAGCAGTTACCTCCATACAGCCATTCCGGCATTACTGGTTGAGCTGCCTTCACAAGTTTCCTTCTGTCCTCGAACCCGTACCGACCGACCTCCCAGGGTTTCTCGTACAAACACCAGGCTCCTGCCACGCATAACCCTTGTTCAGCCCATTTGTTATGCCTCTCCAGAAAATATTGATCCAACCTACAGCGATCATCATGGAAGACCAACTGTTCTCCTTCGGCGAAGATGACTGCGGTGTTATGACCGTTAGCGATGGCTGTTCTGATGCCTGACCATCGGCTTGGTTTGTCAGGCAAGTACGTGAACCGGAACGGCACATCCTTGAAGAACTCTCGAACCTCCTTACCCCTCTGGCCCGCAAGCCCATCAACGAGAATGTACTCGAAGTCCTTGTACTCTTGCTGGATCAGCGATTCCTTAATCCAATCAAACCTGGGCTCGACCCGTCTCGTGCAACAGACTACTGAAAGGCGAACCATCCTAAACCCGTTCACTGCAAGGTTATTTGGTTCTGGCTTAACCATTGTGGTAGCGTTTGGTGGAGTTTTGAGTTAGGAGTAAAATCACGGGCGTCTCAACGGCGTAGTGATCAAGACCTGAAAGAGCGGAATCTACGTTCTCATTTCTCAAACGATTTGGCTATATGCTATCTGCGAATGCCTTGAGGACCTTCTAGACAGGCCTAAACGAAAATCAAGGTGTGGAATCCGCACTTGCCTTTCTATTAGCCGCGGCAACATTCATTGAAAGTTTCTGAAAATTGAAATGACTATAATCCTCATGTGCCTCTTTCCAATTCGTCCAGAAAATCGTCGATCTGAACCTTCGCCACGCAAGAGACCCTGTCAGCTCCACCGTAATAAGTCAAAAGATCACCATCGCGAATAACTGCTCCTTCTGGGAAGACAACGTTTGGGACAAGACCGCGTTTTTCAAACTCCATTTCGGGTTCAAGTATGGGTTTCCTAGTCCGCGCTAGAATCTTGGCGGGTTCGTCCAAATCAAGCAGAAGTGCTCCTACACGGTAGATTCGCTGCACATTCACGCCATGATAAATCACGAGCCATCCGCGATCCGTTTTGATGGGTGGGGGGCCGACACCAACTTTCCATTCTTCCCAACGATATTTGGGTCCAATAATTTCAAAATCATCAAAGTGGGCTACATATTCGCGCCAGAACTCTTGGGAATCGATGACTGTATCAAGATTGTCGAAGTAAGCAATCTGAATCTTCGAATCGAGTCGGTGCAGCATTGCAACCTTTCCATTCAATCTCTCGGGGAAGAGGACACAGTCCTTGTCATCTCGGTCCGGCCCAACCAGCCCATACTTCTCAAAATGCATAAAATCTTTCGTTGACGCCAACGCAATTATGGAAAAAACAGGTCTGAAACTTACAGTGCTCAAAGGCGGGTCTTATGGTGGAGACATGGAACTGGGATCCGATTGCCAACGGGAAATTGGATTCACTTGATTCTGAGATCCGCACCGCTTGCCTGCTTTCGCTGTTCTGACTGTTAAACGAGTTCCACGCGTCGTTTTCCTTTCATTTGTCGCGAGACACGAACTACCCGGTTGACTTCTAATCTCATGAGTATCCGATTTAGTTCGCGAAAGCTCATGTCCTCTTTGCCATTCCTCAGATCGCTTAATAGTTCGTCATCGGTCAACGGGCTCTTTCGTTCAATGACGTCAATCACAGACAGCTGTAATGGTCGTGGTCCCTACACTTTTTCCAACGAGCGGTCACTGGGTCTAGGCTACCGGAGTACGTGCTGCGGCTCTTTCTCTTCTGAGTCTCTTGGAGAATTTCTGGTACCATGCGTCGTCTTCGGGGGCTATGCTAGGACCAACTCGTTCCATTGCTTCATCAAAGTCTCGCCTTGAGACCTCTGTGGCATCTACGTCTTCTCGTAAAGCGTTCATGGCCGCTTCTCTGCAGATTGCTTCGATGTCTGCGCCTGAATAGCCTTGTGCTTTCCTTGCGAGTTCGTCCAATGACACGTCTTTTGAGAGGGGCATTGAGCCTGCGTGAATTTTGAAGATCTCTTTGAGTGAGTCGAAGTCTGGCGAGGGAACGTAGATCAGTCTATCGAATCTTCCCGGCCTCATCACTGCTGGATCTAGTATGTCCGGCCGATTAGTGGCTGCGATTACGAGAACGTTCTGCAATGTTTCTATGCCGTCGATTTCAGTCAGGAGCTGACTTATCACCCGTTCGCTGGCTCCAGAATCAGCGTATCCCAACCCGCGTCTCGGCACTATGGCATCCAATTCATCGAAGAATATTATTGCAGGAGCTGCGGTTCTTCCTTTTCGAAAGACTTCGCGGATAGCCTTCTCTGACTCTCCAACCCACTTGGAGAATATTTCTGGACCTTTTATTGAAATGAAATTGGCCTCGCTTTCTGTTGCTACCGCTCGTGCTAGCAGCGTCTTACCGGAACCAGGTGGTCCGTAGAGCAGGATTCCACGCGGCGGATTGATTCCCATTCTCTTGAATACTTCAGGCTTCTTAAGCGGCCATTCAACAGATTCCATGAGTTCCTGTTTGACTTGCTTCAAACCACCGACCTGATCCCATTTCACTTGTGGGACTTCGACGTAGACTTCGCGCATTGCTGTAGGCGTGATCTCTCGGTATGCTGACGTGAAGTCCTCCATCTTGACAACCATTTTTTCGAGGATTTCGGGCGCAATGCGTTCCTTCTCCAAGTTGATTTCTGGTATGTACCGTCGGAGCGCCTTCATTGCTGCTTCTCGACATAGCGAGGCAATGTCGGCTCCAGTGTATCCATGTGTCACGTCTGCAAGTCGCTTCAGATCCATGTTTTCACCGAGCGGCATATTCCTCGTATGAATCTGGAGTGCTTCATATCTTCCCGCCTTGTCTGGAACTCCGATCTCGATTTCGCGATCGAATCTCCCGGGTCGACGTAGTGCTGGGTCGATTGCGTTCGGCCGGTTGGTTGCACCGATTACTATTACGTTGCCGCGAGATCCCATTCCATCCATCAAAGACAGGAGTTGTGCGACGACTCGACGTTCTACTTCGCCCGTTACTTCTTCACGTTTTGGTGCGATCGCATCCATTTCGTCAATGAAGATTATGCTAGGCGATGTCTCCTGTGCTTTTTGGAATATCTCCCGTAATCTCGCTTCTGATTCCCCATAGAACTTTGACATTATCTCCGGTCCGGAGATCACGTAGAAGTTTGCGTCAGACTCGTTAGCCAGAGCTTTTGCGAGAAGTGTCTTGCCGCAACCTGGAGATCCATACAGAAATACTCCTCTAGGTGGCTCGATACCAAGTCGCTGGAAAAGTTCCGGATGTCTGAGAGGCAGTTCCACCATCTCACGAATTCTTTGTATCTCTTCGTGTAGACCGCCTATGTCTTCGTATGTTACTATCGGGATCCCTTTCTTCTCGGGCGTCGGCTCGCTTAATACTTGGACATGGGCTGTCTCTGTAATCTTCACTGGGCCATGCGGACGTGTTCTCGTAACTATCAATGGAACGGCGCTTCCGAAGATCGAAAGAAGGGTCATGTCTCCTTCAATAAACGGCATGTCCATGAATCGTCTTTTCACGAAACGTCACAAATTCCTCGTCCACACTCAGGCGTACGTCTGTTGGCGCGAACACGATCGCTTCGGCCTCTTTCACGTCTGCCTTTCTAACGTTGACGTACTCGTTTAGAGCAACACCAGCATTCCTTCGAATAAGGCCGTCCATCCTTACACTTTCTTGTCCCTGATCTTCAGCGTACGCGGGCCATGCTACAGCTACAGTCATCTTTTTCCCATGAATTTCAACAAAATCTCCCGCAGTGATTCCGAGCTTCTGCATCGTGTCGTTGTCAATGCGGACTTTGCCGTGCCCAACATCTCGCTGCCTGGCGTCAGCAACTCTCAAAGAGATTTCTCTACTACTCATTCTCTCATTCTCTCAGAATACATTAGGATTCGCGCCGATCAGACCGAATCTCCAGTCTCGTTTCCAGACCTTCTCTGCCACAGGAAAGGGGAGCACGGCATTGTAGAAGTCAAAACTGGGAAAATCCTGCCCGTTTTACCGCAGACGTCTTCCATAGTTGCGCTAACAAGCCTTCGCGTGCCGGTTCCCTCGATATCAAAGCCCTAGTGATATCTCACGTTGACCATTCGCGACGATTAATCCTGTCGATCGTATTTATGAAGGCTTCAACTTCTGAAGTGCAGACTCGAATATCTGTTTGGCGGATTTTCGCCCCCTGAAGATGGTTGCGTGTCAACAACTACGAAACCCGCCTGTTTTTCATAAATGTGCAGCTTCGGCGGTGCGAATATCGGAAGTTTGAACGGGGAGTGTGCCTTGAGTATCGATGGGGTCTTCTTTCGAAAGCGTGTCGAGTTTCATCGCTGGATCTGCTCGATCCCTCTCTCCTAGCAGTGAATGCGTCCGGGCCAGAGCTGAAGTTAAGTCGCTCAATCCGGTCGTCTGCCATCGATTGTATTGTTCGAAAGTCGACATTTTGCTCCGTGGATACTATCGTCACTGCGGTTCCTGCCTTGCCAGCTCGTCCGGTTCGACCAATCCTGTGGAAGTAAGTATACGGATTCTGAGGAACGTCATAGTTGATGATGTGCGTAACTCCGTCAACATCCAAGCCTCTTCCGGCTAGGTCAGTGGCAACCAGTATACGGACTCTGACCGCTTCGAAATGCGTTCATTGCTCTATCGCGTTGATGTTGGGTGAGGTCACCGTTTAGTGCTATGGCATCTTGATTTCTTCTCCCGAGTGATTGGTTCAGCCAGAATGTGCTACGTTTGGTTCGACAGAAAACTATGGCACGTTGTACTTCTTTGTCCTGCAGGATTCTTAGGAGCGCATCAAGTTTTCTTTCATGGTCCACTTGGCAGTAGTATTGGCTGATCTGCTTGACATTGAGATCCTCCGGTTCGATCAGGACTTCGCGAGGATTCTTCATATGCCTACGGGCAAGTTTCAGTACTTCCTTGGGCATCGTAGCGGAGAAGAACGCGATTTGACGTTTACTTCCAGTCTTAGTTAGAATATGCTCAACGTCATCAATGAAACCCATGTCCAGCATTCTGTCAGCCTCATCCAGAACAACGCACTGGACTTTTTCAAGGTGAAGGGATCCACGTTCTAGATGGTCAATGACTCGTCCCGGTGTTCCAACTATGATCTGCGGGCAATCTTCCAAGGCGCGTATTTGGGCATTAATTGATTGGCCACCATAGATTGCAAGAGCGTGCTTGCGAGTGAATCTGCCATACGAGTTGATGTCGCTGGCTACTTGCACTGCAAGCTCGCGTGTCGGAACGAGCACCAGCGCCTGAATGTTCAGGTTCTTTTCGTCAACGATCTCCAGGAGCGGTAGGCCGAAGGCAGCGGTCTTTCCAGTTCCGGTATGTGCTTGACCAATGACATCGCTTCCGTGCCGCAGAAGCGGAATAATTGCTTCTTGGATCGGAAACTGTCTCTCGAATCCAAGTGCCTTGATAGCGTCCAATATTTCTGGGCTTAAGCCCAGTTTCTCGAAATTACTCATTGATTCTTTCTCCTTATCTTCCAATCACGTCGCAGGTCTGAAATGAAGGCCGAAGACTGGTTCCGTCTTTGACTCATTGTGGGAACGAGACTTCGGTTGTTTCCTCAGACTTCGGCGACTTCGGTCAGTTGCAGCAAGAAGAAGAACATGCGGGCAATCGTTGTAAATGACTCGCGCCTCTCGTTCTCGACAACTAACTTTGTGTATTCTCGTCGTGGTTCTATATAAGGATAGAAAGACGAAGTTTCGTGAGTAATCTTAGTTAGAAGATGAAATCGCCTAATTCGAATTCAAGATGAGTCCAACTCACATTTATCCCGAAATGTGGTGCTATCGAACTTCCGCATGAAACTAAAACTAGGTGGCAAGAAAGGCTGGGAGAGAATTCCTGTGATTGGAGTTTTCTTCGCCTCTTCAAGGATGGTGAGGCAGGTTAAAATGGAGTGTCGAGCTGTCACCTTGTAGGATAGGCGGTATGGATTGGGAAAGAGAAAGGTCCTTTCGGAGGGAGACATTAATCAACTCGTTCTTCCAGGAACGGGCCAGTTGCTTGGGATTGTAACCCAAATGTTCGGGTACGATTGGATAATGGTGAAGTGTTCAGACGGAGCCGACCGACTCTGCCGCATACGAGGCAAGATGAAGAGGCGGACATGGATCAAGAACGGCGATGTAGTCTTGGTTGCCCCCTGGGATTTCCAAACCAGCCGCGCGGACGTACTCTGGCGTTACACACAGAACCAAGCGCAAGTACTTCACAGCAAGGGCATCCTCACGATGTAACCCCTCCCCATTTCCCCCTTCATATCTTCATCTAAGAAGTATGCCAGAGAATATGGCGGTTTTCCAATCAGCGCATTCAGAAAGATCACGCCATGAGCCGGCACGTTGGTTCCCGCAATTTCATTGTCTGAACCATCGATGAAGGCTGAGAGGGTTATCTGGGTGGGGCCTTCTTTCGGAAAGGTTCAGACTTACGCGGCTCGTTGTTCGGCGGCATGTTCTTACTTGACCTTGACCTCCTTGACCAACGAGTTTGCTATGTCGAGATCTAACCAGGAAGGAAAACGAGCAGTTTGCCAAAAATGCGGCTTCGAGACAAACAGTCCCGAGATATTTGCACTCCACAAAAAGAATTGCCCACGAGTTTAGTTGCATCATATTTGCGATTTCGTCCTAATTGTGAGCGTGGGTTTTCATGGTGCGCAACTTGTCTTACCACATCGCAGCCACACGTCCGGATAAGAAGGGCTTGTGGACGATAGAGGGAACCTACACTGCAGAAGAAAGCGGCAAGGAACAATTAGTCGCACGTGTTACATCCCGCGGCAAGGTCCTAATGACCAACCTTACGTCTTATGACCTTGGGGGAAAATTGCCGGAGAAACCATCTAGCTACGAGCAAACATAAGATTGACGTGCCATTATGATGGCTTTGTAGGTAAGTGTAAGATGGTCAATTGTTCGTTACACGTCATGCTATGCGGTCAAATAGCTGCGGTCTGTAATCAAGTTGGTTCATGCGGACATTGAGAGCTATCTACGTCCGCTAAGTAGTATCTGCCACATTTTGGGCATTTAACCTGCCGTAGTGTTTCCGTGTTGTGTCAGATGAGATATAGAAGTCCGAATACTTTTCGCTTGTGCAGAATAAGCGGGCCTTTGTCTGTATGCGAACTTGCTCTAGTAGTGCGCACACACGGAAAAACAGAATTCAAATTTGCTCGCACTGGCTAGGGGGTAACAAGAAATGGCTAACACTATTCAGAGCAGAGCAAGAAGACGAGGAAGCCTGGCAGCTCGGACAGAACTTCGTGGCGGTCGGAAGTGTTAAACCTGCAATAGCGACATTAGCTTTACACGTGATTTCTGTGCCGAAAGCGAAGAAGAAAGCAAAGAAGAAAAAGTAACCAAAGAACCAAGCATTTCCAATGCGGCAACGAGGAAGTTGAAGTAGGTAAGTTAGAGCCCCCGCGAAGCTCTTCCACTGAAACCCTGCTGCCCCAGGAACCTACCTATGTTTTTTAGGCGATGAGAGCCGCATTCGCGGGTGCGGTGCCCTCGGGCTTGCACCTCGCAGTCACACTGGGGTCGGAGCAAACTCACGGTGGTCAAATTCTGGAGTAGGGGGCGCCGCTTTGTATTCATTGTTAGAACCGCTTGGCAGGAGTCCAGTGATGAGGAATATGAGAAACACGTGTCTCGAGTACGGGTGCGTCAAATGCTGTTTGAATACGGAGATGGAACTGAGCAGTTCAGATATCGTCCGGATAAGGGGCTTTGGTTTCTATGAGGATTTCTTCATCGTCAAGAAGAACGGGAACCGCACTCAAAATCTTCGAGGTGCGTCTTTCATAACGGTCAGCGATGCGTCATCTACAATTATCGGCCTGAAGGTTGTCGGCTGACCCGGCCATTTTCTATGAAGACACGGGAGAAACAGATCTCGATTCATACTGCCCACATCATGGAAAGTTTCAATTGACGCTATGCATTTCACGTGAAGTCATCAAACTCGTTCGAAAATTGGATGTGGAGACGAAGAGACGACCAGATGAGAGGCTCCTGGACCCTGAAGTACTCTCGCTCCTCAAAAGAAGTTGTCAGGGCTTAGTCTTCTATGCTTTCTTCGTGTTCACACATGCCGTCGTCTGGGTAGATCCTGCAGTAGAACGGTTTTGTCTCATGGATTGCGCACGAGTAGAGGCCTGTTTCCTCTCTTTTCAGAAAGGGGCAACTCTTCGTAACGAAAACTCCGTGTCGATTGTGAGGGTCAGTGGAATCAATCGCTATGTGCTTCAGAATGTCTACTCGTCCTTGTCTCTTCCAACGCACGATGTCCTCGTCGGTCGCCTCAAAAGAGGCCCAATGAATGACACAGCAGTCCCCCGACCGCTTGCACCTGTGCCCCCGCAACAGCTAATCAACCAGATTCGTCTATATGCAGCAGACAAACCAGAAAGATACGGCATAAACTAGCCGGGGTGCAACGCGGCGAAAAAGCTTTCGAACCCTCAAAATGGTGGGCCCGGAGGGATTCGAACCCTCGACCAGCAGGTTCCCCCGTTATGCATATGAGCTTCGACTTTTGGCGTCTGTCGCTCTAGCCTAGCTGAGCTACGGGCCCAACCTCAGCGAAGTCATTCTCAGAGCATACATTCAAAAAGCTTCTCGGAGCCTCGCCTTTAGCCCAGCTACAAGCTAGACCTCAGAGTTCATTACATTACTTCCGTTTGACGGAGCTCTTACGCCATTGATTGCGGGAATTCTGTGTCTCTCCTTTCTGCTATCGTTCCGCGGCCGCACGTGTTTTGGTTTCCTTTGAGCATTTATTCGATGTGTGCGGACATCAAATGTATAGATAGAGCCACCGGGCAATACCTGAAATGGCCTAACCGTAAGTTTGCAATGATCGAATCGGGTGCTACCCTTCTTGTGGAAATGTTCGAACCAAGCAGGGTATACGAAGTCGGATACTAGGACGCTGTCGATTTTGTAACCGAATTTGTCCGGTTCGCATGCGTCGCAGACTTCGTATGGGTATAGAAGCCCCTTGTTAGACTGGTGTTGAACGAATAGGTTACTGCTCGGGTTCCCCAGCATTTCCAGTAGCTCGTGACTCAGGGTAACCGTCCACTCACAACCAAGCTGCTTATCGGTCCTCGCAAACACTTTACCCAGAGGCAAGCCTTTGGCAGTGATGTCATGATAGCCAAGGACGCCTGCTTGGTGTGAATCATCGAAAATTCCAATCCACCAAGAAGCGGGGCTGGGATTTGATTTCTTAGGTAAGAAGACTAGTTTGGCATTTGCACCCCATGGGAGCGCAAAGTCACGTCGTACTTGTGTTTGAAGTGACGGAACTACAGGTTTTACATCACTGTCATCAAGAATCGTGCTTTCATTGATGATTTCAATTCTGGGGTGAGCCATGTAAATTGCTTTGCTCAATTAGGGGCTATAAGACTTCCCAAATTACACGTGCACTACTGACGCTTTGTTACAAGGCTTCGACAAATGAGAATCCTCAGGGCAGAAAGTTCTCCTTGCCACACCAAATACGAACCCGACGCCAAGTTCACCTAGTCAGACTGGCTAAGTCACAGAGAGAAAATGCTGTGCAAGTTCAAGGGCATGGTTAAGGGCTGGAGCCACGTCATTGTTGTGCCAAACAATTAGCTCTATATTCAAAACGTCCCACATAATATGAGTTGATTTAGCATGGCGAAAACGGACGACATCGGCTTTAATCCGCTCGAGGAACTTGACCGTAGCGAAGCACGCATCGTAGTCAGATTGGAGTTTAGGCGATTTCGCAAACCAGTGACAATCATACAAGGGCTGCCTAACTCACGATTGGCGGAGATTGCTCGCGAACTGAAACGGCGGTTTGGGGCCGGAGGAACCACCAAAGGCGGAGAGGTTCTACTTCAGGGAGACCATCGAGGCCACCTCAAAGAAGAACTCGTCAAGTTAGGATTCCCGACTGATCATATCGACATGATCTAAAGAATGAATTGAGGGTGGTGCTCCGGGCGGGATTTTCTGCGATTGAACCATCGCTTTCGAACCCGCGTCGCTGACTCTCTCCGCAAAGTCGAGAGGCCAGCATACTCTCGGCGACATACGCCTTGACCGGGCTATACTCGGTAGCCTGAACCGCTTCTACCGGAGCCCAACTGCCCGGAGCAACCCGACTAACGCAATTACACTCTATTTTAACAGTGTGCCAGGGACGAATAAAGAAGAGGAAAAATGGTAGGGACCTTGGCTTAGTATTCGGGCATCTCTCCGCCCCTTGGGGGTGGTGCTGGAGGCGGCTTAGCTGAGGCTATTACATCATCAATCCTCAAGATCATGGACGCGGCTTCGGCCGCGGACCGAATCGCTTGCTCTTTGACTCGGACTGGTTCGACTACGCCCTGCTTCCTCATGTCTTTGACTCCGCCTTTGAGGACATCGACGCCTTGCGGCCCGCCGTCTTTCTTGTCGTGCGCCGAGCGAAGAGCAACCATGATGTCTATGGGGTCAAGGCCTGCGTTCTCGGCTAGGGTTCTCGGAATCATTTCGAGGGTGTCGGCGAATGCTTCTATCGCAAGTTGTTCACGCCCGCCAACCTTGCTGGCGTAGTCCTTGAGCTTCTTGGAAAGTTCGGCTTCGATTGCACCCCCTCCGGTAACAACTTTCGGCTTCTGCACAACATCGATTAGCACGGAGAGCGCGTCTTTCAGCGCCCGCTCAGCCTCATCGACTAGGCGCTCCAGGCCTGCTCGGATAAGGACGCTAACCGACCTTGGGTCCTTGCAGCCTTCAATGAATACCATCTTATCGTCTCCGATTTTTCTTTCTTCAACAAGGTCCGCCTTGCCCAGATCGCTAGCTTTCAGGTCGTCCAGGTTTGTGATGATTTTTCCGCCCGTTGCCCTTCCTAGTTTTTCTATGTCTGATTTCTTGATTCTTCGTACGGCCAGCATTCCGTCCTTTGATAGGTAGTGCTGTGTGGTGTCGTCGATTCCCTTCTGGCATAGGACAACGTTTGCGCCGGACGCTTTGATCTTGTCCACCATTTCCTTCATCATGTGGGTTTCCTCGTCGAGGAAGGCTTTCATTTGCGTCGGGTCGTTGATGCGTATTTCAGCGGATATCTCGGTTTTTTCAATTTCGAGGGCTGCATCTAGGAGCGCAATCTTGGCGTTTCTAACCTGCTTTGGCATTCCTGGGTGGACAACTTCCTTGTCTACGATTATACCCCTGATCAGTTGGGTGTCGAGGAGGCTTTTGCCTTCCTTCTTGACGAGCTGGATGTTGTCGATGTCAGCGTACCATGCGTCGCCGCGCTTTTCCCTAACCTGTTGAATTGCTTCTATGGCGATGTCGGCGAAGTGCTCACGGGCACCACCCAAACCCTTGCTATGCATCGCCGTCATGGCGACTTTCTTGAGCCCAACTTTGTCATCAAGTTTGATCGGTTCGGACAGGGAATCGATAAGCTGAATCGCTTTGTCTGCTGCTTTCTTGTAACCCGCCACAATCGTCGTTGGGTGGACACCGTCATCGAGCAAGTCTTGGGCTCGCTTTAGTAAACCCCCGGCTAGGACTACCGCCGTTGTAGTTCCGTCGCCAACTTCATCATCCTGCGTCTTGGCGACCTCAACCATCATCTTCGCAGCCGGATTCTGAACATCAACTTCGTCGAGGACCGTGGCCCCGTCATTTGTGACGGTCACATCGCCGAGGCTGTCGACGAGCATCTTATCCATTCCGCGGGGGCCCAACGTCGTTTTGACAACTTCAGAGACAATAATCGCCGCTGTAATGTTGCTCCGTTGAGCATCGCGGCCCCTGTTGCGAGTGGATCCTTCCTTTAGAATGAGTACGGGTTGACCAGAGAGATAGGCCATTCTTGTTACCTCAGGTGACTACTCAGCATAAAAACGGCCAGTAAATAAGCATTCTTCTATTCAACACTCCATCGGCTGAAGGCAACCTGGACGATAAGAGGCTGTTTGAGCAAATACTTTCTAAACTGGATAGTTAACTCCACCAATTCCTCGCGTCCCGGCATGAAATCTGGCGCGGATTATCGAGCGAACTTATTATACCCGTCCACCCTTTCGTCCACACAGAAGATTCTAGAATTTTCGGGAAAGTTCGAGGAAGCACACTTGCCCGTTAACCTCTTGGTGCGAACCAGCAAACTTCGAAATTGCACTCTCGTTACCGGTTTTCACGGAGTGGGGGAAACGGGATACATTTCGGTCTCATATCTTGTTCATGCTTTGAATGCTAAGAGAATAGGTTTCGTCGACGTGGCCCATCCTCCCCCATTCATCGCAACATCCGAAGAAGGTTTAGTCACGCCCTTCGAGGTTTACAGGGCTGGGAGGATTGTGCTAGTGAAGTTGGAGTTTTCTCCGCATAGGGCGGAGGAGGCAGAATTCGCAAAGACTCTAGCGCGTTGGACTATGGAAAACAAATTCAAAGACGCTGTTCTCATCGGAGGCCTAGACGGAGCCCTGAAATCGGGCAAGGACGGCGTCAGAATTGTCACAACTGGAGATTACACGCTAAAAGCAAAGAAGATGAAACACCCAAAACTTGAAGCAGGCCTCTTCGTCTACGGACCGTTGGCCGTCATGTTAGGGGAATTCGAGAAGCTGAACTTTCCTGCCGTAGCAGTGCTCCCCTACGCCTCTGCTGAGCACGCCGATCCCAAAGCTGCGGCCACTGCGATTAGGACGGTGTCGAAAGCGTACGGACTAAAAGTCGACGTCAGGGACTTGGAATACGATGCCGAAGATATCGAAGAGGAAATAGACAAGCGAATGCAACAAACCGCCCGCTCACTACGCGGCATGTACGGCTAATGCAACATTCATACATTGGTGAAGAGTTACCGAACCCAAGTTAGGCTCATGAACAGAATAGCTGATTTCGAATGCAAATGCGATTCCTAGGTGCCTGTCAAGAAGTAGGTAGGTCTGCGGTCGCGATCAAGGGCGCCCGCAGCCAAATCCTGATGGATTACGGCGTTATGATAAACCACGATGTAGGCTTCCCAGTGCACGTTTCACCAAAAGACCTAGACGCAGTTGTCCTAACCCACGCTCACCTCGACCACAGTGGACTGATACCCCTATTCTACGTCCACTCGAAGCTACCAGTCTACGCGATCGAACCGACCTTCAAACTCACCAGAGTACTCGTGCGTGACATGATCAAACTCAGCGGTTACTTCCTTCCGTATGAGTACATAGACCTTGAAACGATGATGAACCATGCCGTTCCCGTTGAATACCATTCAAAATTCAAGGTCGGCGATTCTGAACTCACAATGGTTAACGCGGGCCACATACCCGGCAGCGCACAGATAATAGTGGAAAACGATGGTAGACGTGTACTCTACACGGGCGACTATAACCTAATTCCAACCCACCTTGTTCCCGGCGCTGACAGAGAATACAAGAACTTAGACGCTATAGTGATCGAGAGCACCTACGCTATGGGCGACCATCCCGACAGGGCTGAGTCTGAGCGCAACTTCGTCTTGGCCTGCAAGGAGGTTGTGGAAGCGGGCGGAACCGTCCTCGTTCCAGCCTTCGGAGTGGGCCGGTCCCAGGAAATTCTTTGCATGCTCGCCGACCACAACTTTAACCACAAAGTCTTCGTCGACGGCATGGCGTTGGATGCGATTAGAATGTTAGAGCAGTATCCGAACTCGTTGAAAGACGAACAGCTGTTCCGAAGAGCTATGAGAGAGGCAGAGCAAATCAAGAATTGGAATGACAGAAGACGCGCGGCCCGCACTGAGGGAGTAATAGTGTCGCCTGCTGGGATGCTCAAGGGAGGAGCGTCCGTTTTCTACATGGAAAACATCGCGGGTAACCGGGACAACGGCATCTTCCTTGTCAGCTACCAAGTTCCAGGCTCACCCGGCAGGATTCTCCTTGAGGAGGGTCGTTTCATCTTGCACGGCAAAGCAAGGAATGTGGAAGCCCGGGTTGAAAAATTCGATTTCTCTTCACACGGTGGAAAAACCCAACTCGAAGAGACCTTGAGAGAACTTGACAAGAAAACTCGGGTGTTTGTCGTTCACGGGGAGGAAGCAAACTGCAAGCATCTGGCTGAATGGGCATCTCGAGAACTAGGCCTACAGGCCTTCACACCCCGACCAGGTGAGACCTACGACATCTGAGGTTCTCGGAGTTATTCAAGTAGGCTCAACGAGTGATTACGCGCTTGGCACAATTAGGAATCAACTCTCAGACAGTTTTCCGAGCTTTTCGTTGGAAACTATGCGTCCGCTTCCCGACGCCTCAGAGGCTTACGATTCGTTTCGCGGGCAATACCACTCCACTCGCCTCCTTGTGCTACTGGAGAAACACCTACGAACGGTCCCGGTGAACCGGATGTTAGGTGTCGCAGCCTTTGACCTCTATGTCCCTGGCATGAACTTCGTATTCGGCGAGGCCAGATGCCCAGGCCACGTGGCGGTCATTTCCACAAGACGCCTGAAACCCACTCCCCAGAACCAACGCTTGTTTCGGGACCGAGTGCTTAAGGAAGCGGTCCATGAAATTGGGCATACGCTGGGGCTCAAGCATTGCCCTGACACGTTGTGCGTGATGCATTTCTCTGAGCATATTGGCGATACGGATAGGAAGAGTACGGCCTTCTGCAAGGATTGCCGCTCGGATTTGAAGGCGTAGAAAGTTGAGTAAGAAATTCAAGGCCAAGCCTGACCAGCTAGTTCCTGAAATCTCTGCCATTGCCCTCGCAGGGCTGCTCACGTTTGGCCTTCAATCATCCAACGCGCCCATCGTCCCCATTACCATCTTTCCCGAAACAACAAGCGGGATCACACTGAACGCGGGCATCTTCGTAGTTTTGATGGCAGCGACTGGAACGATCATGTACCTGTTCATAAAATTCGGGCTGAAACGCCTCGTCAGATACCTGATCAACATCGCACTCTTCGCGCTCCTGTTCTTCTTGTTCACTTGGTATGGGTCACTATACGCAAGCTACTTGCCACAGTTTTTGAGTTCGACCAGCTGGGGCTGGCTCATCGTAAGCCTGCTAGGGGCGGTTGTGCTCGGGTTATTAATCTACAAAGCGAAAGGGGCACTGCATTTGGTCGGTATAATTATTATAGGCGGCCTCACGGGAACATTTCTCGGCGTATCCATACCAACCTTAACGGCGGTCGTGCTCTTGCTGGCGTTAGCGGGCTACGACCTCTTCGCAGTCTACAAGGGCCCTATAGGTAAAATCGCTCAATCAACTGACCTAGAGGACTTCACAGGGGCCGTCTTCACGTATGGAGACTTGACGGTCGGGATGGGGGATATGGTGTTCTACTCTATGCTCGCGAGCAACTCAATGATGAATTTCGGGCCTCTACCATTCTTCGCCGCGGCCGTCGGATTGGTCATTGGCGCTTACCTTGGGTTCAAGATGCTTGAAGGGCGCGACATGTTTCCAGGCCTACCGTTCGCCATAATTCTCGGATTAGTGTTCATGTATGTTGCTTCGCAAATCTTGATTATGCTAAAGCCGGCCTGAGCGAGCCCATTCTTCACTACCAGTAGGATGGGTAACATGTTGTCCCCATAAAACCGCACCACATATTGAAAAAAACACACTTAGGGTCTTGCTAGCCTTACTACCTCAAACAAGTCATAGTCTTCAGCTAGAAGTTGGAGAAGATTTGCTGAACCTTCCCACGCTGCCCTTCCGAAAATCATGATCATCATCGGATGCGATGAAGAAATTGCTTCCCATCCTCCGCGCACTACTATTGGTTCATCTCCGCCAACGTGCAGTTTCAAGATGTCAATTCTTCTTTCATCTAACGATTCGGCAATACTATCTAACGTCGTACACGGCACCTCAACAGATTTTTCTCCAACTGGACGAAGAGGATCCTGTCCCAATATAATTGCAGGAAGAACCGAGGATGTCTGAGAACTACGTACAGTGAGCGGAGAAGGAACCCGATACTAAACATAATAATTCCGGTACGGTCTGAAGGTCAAGAGTTTTCAACTACAAAAAATCCATATTAGTCTTAGGTTTGGTGAAATTACAGGTTCTTCAAACTTAGAGTAGGATACAAGTGGCTCACCTGAGATCCGGAACAGTTACCATCGTGATTCCCACTCACAACAGGTACGGGAAGCTGAGAGCACTTCTGGAAAGCATAGAGAAAAACCGACCAAACGAATTAGATTCGGTGATAGTTGTTGATGATTCTGAAAAGCCGATTAGAATCGCCTCAGATTTTCAGAGGCTGAATCTTGTACATAAAGTGCTCAAAGAGCGCTTTTTCATCTCGAGAGCCAAGAATATAGGATGGAGAGAAACGAAAACAGAATTTGTGTTCTTCATCGATGACGATAACGTTGTAGATGAGGGAACGATACCACGCGTTTATCAGGCTATTTTGAGACTGCCTAAAGTAGGGGCGGTTATGCCCGCAGTCCTTTACAAATCCAAGCCAAGCTTAGTATGGGTGTACGCCGCCCAATTCTTGAAGTCGGGACCAAGGTTTAATCTAATAGGTCGGAACCTTCCTCGCGATGCGTCTTTGGAAAACAGGCTTCTTGTTGCAGATGCGCTTCCAAATGCGTTCGATGATTCGAAGAAAAGCACTCGAAGATGTTGGCGGTTTTGATGAACGATTGGTGGTAAACAGTTCTATGGATCTCTCTCTGAGATTGAAATCGAAGGGTTGGCAAGTACTTTCGTTCACAG
Organism: Candidatus Bathyarchaeota archaeon; assembly: GCA_963780265.1. Taxonomy (GTDB): domain Archaea; phylum Thermoproteota; class Bathyarchaeia; order 40CM-2-53-6; family 40CM-2-53-6; genus FEN-987. The sequence continues at coordinate 96,804 of CAWABQ010000013.1, read as the reverse complement.
GCTCATTCATTTATCACGATGTTGAACCACCTGGAAAAATAGGTTGGTGGGCTACGCATGGCGCAGCAGACCCCAAGCGTGTGCAGGTTCGAAATTCGAGACTGGTTCATCATAATGCATATGATTCACGGGAAGAAGAGGTTCTTCATGCTACGCGCAATGCTCGAATCGTTGAGGTTCATCATTCCCAATTTGCTTGCATATGTTCTTCGCAGCAAGTCGAGGAGACAGCTCGTCCTTAGCCTTGCTAACGGATACATCGAGGGAATACGAATCACATGCTAAGCATGTTTTGGTCAGAAGTAATGTGAACTCGGCGAATGTGCTTAAGCTGATCAAATGATCGCGGTACTCTTGGCACCGATTGCCGTGCCTTCGGATTGTTCAAAATAGTGATCGACTATTATGATCCCCCCGACGCCATCCTGGGATTGTCGTCAGCCATAACCGGGATAGGTCTTTTCCTCTCGCATAAGTCTAGTACAGCGAATCTCGAGATGTCAACGAAGCGAGGATACACGGTCCTCTTGGCGTCAGTTTTGATGTTTGGGGTCGTGGCCTTGACTTTAGGCGTTCTTGATATTACTGCAATTTTCTTCGGCTACACGATGGGACTAATGTTTACTTTCGCTGTTTGCTGTAAACCAGCTTCCAATTGATCGGACGAAGATTCGCACCGAGCAGACAAATCGAGAAGTTTTGGAAGGTTGTCAGGAACCTGTGAACTCAAGCGTTGTAACGTTTCCACCAACCCTCATTACCAGGGGGCTTTGGGCTTCAACCCATACGAGTTTCATTTTCTGGCACCGGTCGGAGATTGCCGCTCACTTTTCAATATGCTGATCAGGTATCTTATGTTGAGCCATGTGAAGACGATCCCGGAGACTAATAGTAATGTAACCCTGATCGGTTCTATTTGACTAAGCGCATTTTCGAACTCCGGATAGTTGGTATAGATGGGTGAGAGAAATCTGACTAGAAGGTAGTTGTTCAAAATGAGGTAGAACAAGGCGGTGACCACAGTCGCTGTGAGCAGACGTTTTCGTTGAGGGTTCCATAGGGCTACGTCAATTACCCCCAGAGCCAGAAGGTAGATAGAATATTGTTCGGTCACTCGAGCCTTGAAAATGAGAAAAGCAAGGGTCACCACAAGCATCGATTGGACAAGCTCCATAATCAGTTCCGAAACCAAGTTTGCGAAATGCCAAGATTGTAAATGCGGCGATTACGGGGATCCAAATGAAGCCCAATATTCTGTAAGCGATCTGGGATAATGGTGGGTAGATTCCCAAGTAGAATAGAAATGCTAACACGTCCCAAACAGACATCGAGCCCAGCGCCCCGCCCTTGCCTATCGTCGATGCGAGTGTTCCCATGGCGGTGGAAAGAGACCAACCCATTCCCGTGATTGTGAGAATGGAGGCTAGGGTAGGTAATGCAACTGCCAGAAAAACAGGCCACCAATTTCGCGTTTTTCCGAACGTTATTGGAATTGCGTAAATAATAGCCAGCGACTTAGCAAATATACCGAGGCCTGACCAGAGACTTCGTTTCGCGAAGTTAGTTGTCATAATTGAAATCATGATGAAAGACATAGCGATCGAGTCGAACATTCCCCAGATTCCTGAAAAGACTATCGTGAATGGGGAGAAGAGCCAGAAGCATAGGGCCCAAATGGGAACACCTTGCTTAGCGGTCCTTGAGGAGATATACGAAAACAGAAGATATGCTAGGGCTAAATCGCCCAGAATCATCGGTTGTTTAAGAAGAAAATAATACACGAATCGGTTACCGAAGCCTACTGTGGAGTAGACTATGTATAGCAAACCGGTTAGTATGGGCCAGAATGGGAGGTATCCTATCGTCGCACTGTTTTGTGATGAATAAACGTTCGCGAAACTAAGTCCAAGCACTGGCGGTAGAGGCCCGTAGGGGTCTGCCCCATGAACCATTGCGTAACCCAGACGTACCCACAGTTCGAAATCGAAAGGATGCCCAGTCCAAAAAGAAAAAATCTCACGTATCAGAAAACCGAGAAGGAGTGCGGCTGCCACTCCTGTTGCCGACCACCCAGGCTGGTCAACATCGTTTTAGATTTCTCACTAGCCCATTGTTTTGTTTATTGTTTACCGATTTTGAAAGACGAACAGGGTTTGATCGCCCACTCTATTGAATGGAAAGCGGCCGCCCAGAATCATTCAAATTTCTCCAGCACTGATGTGATACTCTTGAACTTCACATAATAGTCGCTCAGGTAAGCTGGAGGCAAGAAGGCCGGCAGCGCAATCAGCCGCTTAAGTTTGAATTTCGTGGAGAAGAATTCTGAGAAAGTGGCTGGAGGGTAATAGAACGCAGGGATGTCCATCCCCCCAACTGAAACCATGACAGGTTGTTTCTTCCGAGGAGCCATCTTTTCGAATTGGAGGACGGCTGCGTGGGACAGAGCTTCACCGAGGCAAAACGAATTTCTAATCGAGCAAACGAAATAGCCGCCGTGGAACGAGAACCGACGAAAGTCCGTTCACGAATCGCTCCAACTCAGGTTCGCAGTTTAAAGCGCCATTGAAACAATACGCTGCGTCCACCTTGTTAGCAATTTCTTCTACCTTCTGTATGTCTGCCGCTCTCGCTTGCAGAAGAACTATCTTCTCGGAAAGCCCTCGGCATTTACCTTTTTCCTTACGAGCTCAATCATCTTTTCCGCGATGTCCGTGGCAATGATCTTCGAAACGTGTCCGGAGATTTCTATTGCCTCGGCGCCCGTACCGCAACCTACTTCGAGGAGGGTATCACCAGGCTTGGCCAAGTCTAGGATCTCTCTTATCGAGCGTTTCCGAATCCAGGTGTTGATGTAGTTGTGGCTTATTGTGAAGTCGTATTCTTCGGATGCGGAGTCAAAGGCCTCAGCTATGCCTCGGTAATAGTCACTGTTTTGGCTGAGCCATTCTCGGTAAGTGGTGACCGCTTCGCCCTCACCCTTAATGGCACCTCTTTGAATCGGGGATTTTTGCGGTGTTAGACGAAGACACGCAGCCGGTTTGGAGTACCAATCCCTTACGACTCTGCCTCCGTATTTGGAGGCGAAGGCCTCAACTGTTTTCGCCTCCTCGCTCTTGGAAGCTTTTCTCGCAGCCGCTTCGAATACCCATTCCCTCATCCTCACCTTGACCTTCCCTGCAAGCAGAGCATTCTGAACCCAGTCGCTCTTTCCATCCCCTGCAAGTACAAAGAAGGAACTTCCGAGGACAACGAAGCGAACTTCAACTATATGCGGCAGTTTCGTGAGTCGGCCTTCCGTGATTAGCTTGACCCTATCGGCCACACCTGCATTGGAAATTCGTGTCGATTCCATTATCGAGGCAACTCACGCAACGTCAGGATCGACTTCCAACCCTATCCCACAATGTATGTTTCTTGCTGGATGACAGGTTGTCCCACATCGCTAGGACAACTGATACTGCCTCGCCGACCAAAGCAACCGGCAGTGCAAGCGCTAACCTAGGGGACCTAGAAAGCGTTTTGACTAAAATCGACAAACTCAGAAGAGGACTCTTGACGAGCATTGACTCGAAAGTGCGAGGCGATTCGCCGACAGATTGCCAAATCTGGAGGTGCCCATAAACGATCCTTCTCCGTTGGCGCATCAAATCAACGAAAATGCTCGGTACTTCAATTATGACGCGTGCCTCCTGAGAAAACCTAATGGAATACCCAACCTGGTAAGCGGTACCAGCCAAATACGCTCCATCATTCACGGTCCCGGCTGGCAACTTGTGAAGCGCTTCGGATCTCACAACGATAAGTTCATCACAACAATGATTGTTTCTGCCGTTTTCATTAAGCCGCAATAAGCATTCGTTATGTACCCCCCACATTAACTCCGAGACCGCTCCGATCATTCCTGTCTTCCCGTCTACAAGAGGAGAAGCGGAGATCATTCCAACATTGCTGTCCTCAACTATCTCACGAAGCAATTTCGAAATCGCCCCTCGCTCCGGAAGCGCGTCAGAATTTACGAGGACAATGAACTGCCCATCAACTCTTTCTATGATTACATTTAGCGCAGTGGATTTCCCTGTTCTTCTGGGTTCCTCAACCAACACGAAACGTCGGTCACGGCGCGCAAGCTCGCGTGCGAATGTCATTGCCTTGGGTTCGCAGCCACTTGCAACTAGCACTATTTTTCTTAGCATCAGACCTGTGGGGTATGATTCGCTCTCTATGAGGGCAAGCAATCTGTCCAAGTTTGCGGCGGAGTCCGCTGCACAGATACCTATCGAGAAACCGGTCTCAAGGACGTTATTTCTGTGTAGGACAATACTTTGGCTCATCGGTCGGAACCACGGCATCTCCCTAGTAATGCTATTTGCCCCACAAACCGCGGAGCCACTCATAGAAATTCGAAGTATAGACGCACGAGACCGCGCTCATCTTCGGTTCGAAAATACGAAAATCTTGCCCTTGCGACCTCAGCTTTAGGTTCGTCAAGTATGCTCTAATTCGGAGATAGCGGCTCAGAAAAACGAATGCGATGCATTCAGCCCATTTGAAAGAGAAGGAAAACAGCCTTGAGTCCCGCTCAACCTCAACCCCCTGGCTATCAGTCTCGACCTTCAGGCCTCGGAGCTTTGCAGCGTAAGGCATCGAATAAATATCTTGAACCCAGCTGCTCCCTTCCAATATCTTTCTATAATGACCTGCACCTGCCACTGGTTTTGCTTTGAGTAATTCACGAGCAAAGAGTGGATTCGTTCTATTCCTTTTGGATTCGTTTGCAAAGCCCTGCTCGTCATGGACGTAGCTCAAACAAAAAAGGGATAGGTGAGGAGCGCGCAAGCCGAGGAGTTTGGTCAGCCTCACAAAAACCAACGTCATGAAAGCTGTGAGCCAGAGCCTATTTCGCTTCGTAACTATGAACAGGTCGATATCATCCCATTTGTCCGCGCTTCCGTAGGCAACGCTGCCGGTAACAGCGACTGTCCGAATGAAAGGCACCATGCGTCTCAACACTCTCGCAAATTCCGCAGCGGAATCTAACTTCGCAACGGACATCTGTTCTCTTTCCAAGCGAGAAGTGTTGGCTTGGCTCGCGTTTGTGAAAAGGTAGCCGTCCTTGATATCAAAAGGAATGTCCGCAAAGTTACGTGTTGATAAGATGGACCGAAGCTGCTCGCCAGTAAGTTGCGTTTTCGGCAGAAAATAATTCGCTACTTCTTCTAAGGTGAAGGGAAAGTTAAGATACTCAGAAACTTTGAAGACCTTCTCCAGGTCCTCATGAATGTCGTCCGAACCGACTTGATCCTCCGCGGGAAGTTTGCTTGCAACTTAAACCATCCCTAAGTTTGAACTTACAATCATGTTTGCTGAATTTTGCACCCGTTGGCTGGCGATAATATAAAAGAGTTACTACTACAATCGTAGTAGCTTACTTGCACGAAACCTCCGACTGAGATTCAGGCCTCTGCGAAGAGTAGTTAAGCTTGTTCACGCAGGTACCTTCGCGCGGCATGACGTGGATTGACCTGCACCGAGGCCCCTCACGCCAGATGAGGAGATGCATCTCCGCTGACCGCAATAACGCTTATAGTGGCTAACTGATTCTTGCCATATCGAACGGTGCCCGAATGTCGGAATCTCGGGAGTACGTAGCGCCCAGCTGGGACAAGATCTACGAGATGATCGTCGACCTTGCCCTCAAGATCAAGGAGTCGGGTTTCAAACCAGACCTTATCGTTGGTGTGTCAAGAGGCGGTTGGGCGCCGGGAAGAATCTTGTCTGACTTACTAGAGAACACCCACACGGCTAACATCAAAATTGAGTTTTACGTGGGCATCGGAAAGACAGGGCATAAGCCCGTTGTCACTCAACCAATTAGCGAAGATATCTCCAACAAGAATGTGTTGGTCGTCGATGATGTAGCTGATACCGGGATGAGCCTCAAAGTCGCTTTGGACCACGTGCTTGAGAAAGGGGCTGGAATTATCAAGACAGCAACCGTATACTACAAGCCGCACAGCACGTTCAAGCCGGACTTTTTCGCCGACACCACTAGCAATTGGATAATCTTTCCGTGGGAAAGACTAGAAGCGACAAGATTGCTGCTCGAAGAGGCCAAGGCTGAGGGACGCAGTCTAGATTCAGTTCGTGCAATATTGAGGAGATGTGGCATAGAAGGCAAGATTGTGGAATCGCTCTTCCAACTCGCGAACGGCGGTTCCTAGTTCTTGCTATTCGAGATCAAGGAATTAGAAGCGTGCGTTTGGATTTCAGCATTTGACATTAAACCGGATGGAGTAGAAGATGTGCTGCGGTTGATGCAAGAAAAGTTCCCGGACATTAGCGTCCAACTAGTAGACTTAGACAAGGTGGCAGGCTCTCGCTACTTGCTTCTAGCTACCTTCAACGCGCTCAAATCCTTCCGTTCAAAGCAGCCAATCGCACGTTCGCTCAGCATGGAAATCCTGCTCTACGTGGCAGCGAATCGACAGATAGGCGAGGCGTTGAAAAATGTAGGCGTTACCGCGGAAACCAGAAGAGTCGCCGCAATCGTCGTAAGTAAGTCGAGAGAGCAGGTCTTGAACCCTGCCGGTGCTCTCCGTGAAATCCTGAAAAAAGAAGAATCTGACCAATTAGTCGATGAATGGGACAAAGAGCGCATTGAACATGTCCGATCGGCCCTTGGGATAGGAGACAAGGAGATCAGGGCTACACTTCGCAAGAACGAAGACCCGGTCAAAGCTGTCGAGCGTTTAGCGATTGAAAGGTCTGCTATGCTCACTATAAAGAAATGAGAACGTCAGGCCTTGCGCTTCTCGCGTTCAACTGAGAGGACATCCTGCGAGCTGATTAGGGCCAAGCCTGCAAGTTGACCAATTACCTCGACTAGCACGATCTTGTCAGGATTATCTAGGTCGACTTTTCGCTCAATGCGTTTTGCAACCGTATCAATTATCGTTTTGCTTGATAGATCCGTGTGCCGTTTCTCGACTGTGATTCTGAACTTCTCTTCTTTCCCTATACCTTCTGCCACGGCGACAGCAGCCCCGTTGATTGCATCGAGGCCAGCCTCTACGACCCTTTGAATTGGAACGAGCTTCAGGGTGTACTTGAATTCCCAAGGTCTCTCCTTCAGGAGAACACGAAGCTCTCGGATTGCTTTGATCGGGTCAAGTTTTGTTTTGGCAACTACCAATCCGATGACAGAGGTTGTCTCGATTGTTGAACCGCGGTCACCGACTTCTCCGAGTAGATACCACATTTCGCTGCATGTGTTTTTCTCGTTGCCCCTGCTGGTCGAGATGACCAGGTTGAAGTCGTTCAGCAAAGAGATGCCCCGGATTCCTGCGGAAGGTAAGCTCGTACCTTAATAGCTATCTTGGGTTCCCTCTCGAAGACAGCGCATTATTTCCAGTCTCCCAATCGGTCCTTCGCGGAGAATAGTGAAAGTGGGCTGAGTGAGGTCGACCACCGTCGAGGCTACGCCCAGGGGAGTAGTACCCCCATCTAAGACCAAGTCAACACGATCTCCTAGTTCCCTAGCTACTTGATCTGCAGAGACAACTGGCGAATTTCCGGTTAGGTTGGCGCTAGTCCCAACCAAGGCCCCTGAGCACAACCCGAGAAGGTTCAAGCAGACGGCGTGCTTCGGGGAACGTAAACCAACCGTCCCATCCGGGACAAGGATGTTCGGGAGAACTTCGAGGGCAGGAAGTACCATCGTAAGCGGGCCCGGCCAGAATTTTTGCGCAATCTTTCTTGCGCGGTTCGGGATTTGAGCCAGTCGTTCGGCATTTTCAATGTCTTTCACCAATACGGGCATCGGTTTAGTCCGGGCGCCCTTTACCCGCATCGCTCGTTCAACTGCTGAAGAGTTGAGTGGATCGCAGCCCAAGCCGTACACCGTGTCGGTGGGATAGCAGATGAGCCCCCCCTTTCCGACCACATCTGCGGCTGCAGTCAGGCCTTCCAGGTCGGCTTTCAAGACGCGTACCAACGAAATCGACGAACCTACCGACGCTACCAAAGCCGCGAATTGCTTAAAGATTAGTCTCCGAGACTGACCCATTCCTTTCGCAGTTAACGCGGAAGATAAGAGGCCACAGATGTGAAAACCGGCAAGTCTGGCAAGATTATTGTTCATGGTGGCGCAGGATTCTGGAGGAGCGGCGTCAGAAGTGCGTTGATCGGCGTCCGAAACGCAGCGTCCTCTGGATCGAGGATTCTTGGGGATGGAGGCTCTGCTCTCGATGCTGTCGAAGCGGCTGTTTCAGTTATGGAGGATGACCCTGTATTCAATGCTGGCAGGGGGTCATCTTTGACCTTTAACGGGACGGTCGAGATGGATGCAGCCATAATGGATGGAAGAGACCTTTCCGCTGGGGCAGTAGCGCTCGTTCGCAAGGTCAAGAACCCAGTCCAACTCGCCGGTTAGTTATGGAAAGAACCGACCACGTACTTCTGGCAGGGCGGACAGCGGAGAAACTGGCGAAGGCCCACTCACTTCCTTCGACGGACCCGATCACTCCGGAAAGGCGCCGAATGCTTCTGAGACTAAAAAGAGGCCCTTTGGACGCACGATCGGCGTGGGTCCGGAAGAACCCGATATTGTTGCGAAAGCATCCTGAAATCATCAAACACGACACTAGGTGCAGTGGCTGTGGATGCGAAGGGGAATTTTGCAGCGGCGGCTTCGACGGGGGGAACAACTATGAAGTTGCCTGGGAGAATCGGGGATACGCCGCAGATTGGATCAGGGGTCTATTCGGACAACAGGTGTGGAGCAACCACGGTGACTGGTTGGGGAGAAGTAGCTATCAAACTGACTCTTTCGAAGGCTGTGTGTTCGGCAATGGAGAGGGGGCTGTCAGCGCCTAGGGCTGCAGAACTGGCGGTGAGGACGGCGTCAAAACGCTTGAAGGGCGATGCCGGCGTCATAGCGATCGACCGCCACGGGCAACTTGCCGCAGTTCACAATACTCCCTACATGCCGTGGGCGTTCTGGGCAACCGGGATGCGTGCCCCTAAGGCGGCCTCGCGGGGAAAGATAGTGGCTCGGTTGCACTAAGCGTCGAGGCATAGAGGAAGACCCAGTTTCGCGTCCTCCAAACCTGATGAGAAGAATCAAGAATGATTCAAAATCGGCAAAAGTTTTAAAGCCCCACCTTAGGGGGGTTACTCGAGCTTTTGTCACAGGAGTTTCTTCTCTTGAGTGAAGATGAGAATTGGGATAATGGAGAAGAAGACGACTGGACAGATGACGAATGGGGAGAAGACGATGGCTGGGGAGAAGAAGAGGAGTGGTGACTGAGCCCAGCTTTAATTTCCTTGTTGCTATTCAAAGCCATTGACGAAAGGAAGATCCCCAGACAGCTTAGAGGCGTTTTCGATTGCTACGTGTAGCCACGCTGGACAAGGAACATTGCAAACCAGATGATTGTGGGATACCCTGCTATCGGTTTTGCCCAGAAGTCTTGAACAGAAGGTACGCAATCAAGTTCATAGCCGGACAAGAAAAAGCGATCATAGATGAAGACCTATGCACAGGCTGCGGAATCTGCATCAAGAAATGCCCCTTTGACGCCATAAGCATCGTAAAACTCCCGCAGGAGCTGGATGGTGAGTGCATTCACAGTTACGGCGTCAATGAATTCAAACTATTCAGACTGCCCGTCCCACAAACTGGAACCGTCATAGGCCTAATCGGCCGAAATGGAACGGGGAAAAGTACCGCCCTTAGGGTGTTAGCTGGGGAGCTGACACCTAACTTCGGTTCGCCTGAAACCTCAACCAACTGGGACACAGTCTTAACAAGATACCGAGGCACATTACTGCACGAATATTTCAGCAGAATTGCAGCCAAGAAGCTGAAGGTTGTTCACAAACCCCAACATGTCGACAAGCTCGCATCAGTTCTAAGAGATAGGATAGGTCAATTACTCAAGAAGGTTGACGAGCGGCAAAATCGCAGAACTCGCTAAGGACCTTGAGCTGGAAACACTTTTCGAAAGAGAAGCAACTGTTCTGAGTGGAGGGGAACTGCAACGCGTCGCAATAGCCGCGGCAATCTCGAGAGATGCAGACGTATACATTTTCGATGAACCCTCCAGCTACTTAGACATCTACCAAAGAATGCGGGCTGCGCGGAGCATAAGGGGACTTGTGGACGAGGGCAAGTCGGTGATTGTTGCAGAACATGACTTGGCAATGCTCGATTACCTGTCTGACGAAGTCTATTTGGTCTATGGGCAACCAAGCTCGTATGGAATCGTCTCGCACGTTCACCCCACTAGGGGCGGTATCAACGATTATCTGATCGGGTTTCTGCCCGACGAGAACATGCGCTTCCGAGACGAACCTATTCGTTTCCACGTAAGGCCACCGAGGCAGATCGACGCCGAATCCCAAACGAATCTCGAATGGCCACTGATAAGCAAAAGCGTCGGAAAATTCCGCCTGCGTGTCGAGTCGGGCTCCGTAAACTCGGGCGAAATCGTTGGCGTTCTGGGTGCCAACGGAATTGGCAAAACTACTTTCATTAAAGAACTCTTGGAATACTATGTAAAGTCAGGCCAAAACCAGCTTCAAGTAAGTTACAAACCCCAATACATTTCCTCTGCCTACGATGGAACGGTTGAAGGGCTCCTCACAAGTGCCGCTGATGACTACTCCTCGGCCCTTTTCACCGATGAAGTAATTCGTCCACTGTCCATAAGCAAATTGCTAGATAGAAAGATAGGTGAACTCAGCGGTGGCGAATTACAGCGTGTTGCAATTTCGGCTTGTTTGGGCAAGTCAGCTCAAGTCTACTTACTGGACGAACCGAGCGCCTTCTTGGATGTCGAAGAGAGGTTGAATGTGGCCAAGGCCTTGAGGCATTTGGTGGACTCACGCCAAGCTTTCGCTTTCGTAGTCGAACACGACATTGTAGCCCAGGATTTCCTCGCGGACCGCATAATGGTTTTCAAAGGATTGCCAAGCATCAGCGGCCAAGGCTCCAACCCAATGCCCCTGCGTGATGCGATGAATATTTTCCTGTCCGATATGGGCATTACATTCAGGCGTGACCCTGAAACCAAACGGCCGCGCATAAACAAGCTAGACAGTAAGCTAGACAAAGAGCAGAAGGGTTCGGGCGAGTTCTATTACGCCTCCGCGACTGAATAGGCTGCTACAGGTTTAACTAGGGCGTCTCCAACTTACCCGAATGGAGACCAACACGCAAGTGACAACGAACTACTGTCTCGAATGTGGTGGAATACTAAGCTACGACAGTGCACTGAAGCACTATACTTGCAAGAGCTGCGGTCTCACTGTTAGCGCGCAGCAATTGATGGAGGGCCGGCTCAAGATTCGCAAACGCGAAACGCCAGAGGAGCAACATAGGCGTAAGCAGAACGAGTACTTGAAATGGTGGCTCTCCAAGAAAGAATAGGATTCCGCCATACCCTGTTACGGAGATAACAGGTTCCCGTAAGTTTTCCCAGAAGAGATACCGTTTAATCGGCAATGTTTGATTTAGCGCACTACTTGAGCGTAAGCAAAATTGCCGTGCACTGTAGAAATATTGTCGATTGGAAACGAACTCTTACTTGGGAATACGGTCAACACGAACGCCTCGTGGATTGCGACCCAGGTTACTAGACTTGGGGGTAAGGTAACTCGAATAACGACGGTTGCAGACAACCTTGGCGAAATCTCTCAATCAATAAGCGAGGCTTTAGGAAGGGAACCTAACTTCCTAATCTCGACGGGTGGCATTGGTCCTACTTTTGATGATATGACCCTCAGGGGCGTCGCAAAAGCCTTCCACCTGCGGATTGTATTGAACAGGGCGGCTGTTGAAATGATTCGAGCCCATTACGCCCGAAGATTCCCCAGCCGAAGAATAACTTTAACCAAACCTCGACTCAAAATGGCATTAATCCCGGTCACATCTGTCCCCGTGTTCAACCCCGTTGGGACAGCCCCCGCCGTGTGGTTGACCGTGCGCGGTACGGAAATCTTCTGTTTACCAGGCGTACCCAGTGAAGCAAAAGCGATCTTCAAAGGAACTATTTCCAAGGCTGTTAACGCAAGGGCAAATGGCATGGTTTTCGTAGAGAAGTGGCTTAAGGTTCAAGGCGTCATGGAGTCTTCGCTTGCACCGATTATCGACCGAGTTATGCGTCATTGGCCCGGTGTCTACGTAAAATCTCATCCGAGAGGGGTAGAAGCAAGTGGCCGCCCGAACATTGAACTACACCTTTCAAAATCCTCGACTTCGGTGCTGAAGACGAGGCAGTCTATTTTCGGTGCAGTTAAGGACTTGAGAAAACAGCTGGAAGATTACGGTGCGCGAGTTACACCCTTAGCGTGAACACTGGCGAATCTCAGTCACATCGTTAGAGTTTTGTTATCGTGACTTCGAAAAACGATTAAGAAAACTCGCCCGAAGGCGCGTTACGCTGGGGGACTGTCGCCAGTCTGAGCGGTATATATCAATGTTCTAGTCAGAGTTTTTCGTAACGTTGGACGTTCTCTCCTATGACTTTCAGGCTGCTTCGCCAGAAATCGGGTGTGTGCAAGTCGATGTCAAACCTCTTAGCAAGTTCCGCTGGGGTCGCTTCGCCGGTGCTGGCCAATAGGGATTCATAGTCTTTCACGAAGGAACGGCCCGCTCTTTGTAGATTGAATACAGTCCCGTCCCAAAGAGCAGGCCGAAGGCATACGGATAGTTGTAGAAGGAAAACGATGGAATGTAGTAGTGACCTTTCCACGCCCACATGTACTTGTGCAGGAAGCGTTCGTCCAAAGCCTCGCCGTAAGTGGCCTTTTGGCATCTGAGCATAATCTCGCAGAAATCAGCCGAGGAAAGCTCCGAGTTGACCCGACGTTCGAAGACCTCTTTCTCGAAGAGAAACCGGGAAGTTATGTCGACGATCACTGCCGTCGCCCCGGCCAGCGAGGTTTCAAGGATGGCTAGTTCCTCTTCACGGCTTGAAGCCTCCTTCATGGCCGCGTTAGTGATTATGGTCTCATTCATGATTGACGCGGTTTCGGCCAGAGTCATAGGAGTAATTCTCTGCAGCATCGTTTTGCCGACTTGGCATTCGTTATGGAACGCGTGCCCTAGCTCATGGGCCACGGTCGAGACCTGGTCAAGTGACCCATCGAAATTGCACAGGATGCGTGACTCGTCCACGCCGGGAACGCCCATGCAGAATGCCCCTCCGCGTTTGCCGTTGCGGGGTTCTGCATCAATCCAATGATTATCGAAGGCTCTCTGCGCAAGCGCGGCTAACCGGTCGCTGAAGCTGCGGAATTGAGTTACGATAAAACCTACCGCCTCGACCCAAGCGTATCGCCTATTGCTTTTGCCTACAGGCGCGTCCAAATCCCACCACGGAAGCTTCTTCTCGCCGAATAACTTGGCCTTGGCTAACAGGTATCGGCGAAAGACGGGGAAGGACTCCTGCATTGCCGCCATCAATGTGTTCAAGGTTTCGCGATCAATCCTTGAGGTGTCCAGTGAAGCATGAAGCGCGTCGGCACGGCCCCGTCGCTTTTCCAGCGTGTTGGCGCTGCCTTTGACGCCGTTAAGGGCTGCCGCCAATGGCTCACGTACGGTCTCCCAAGCTGCCAGCTCAGCCTCGTAGGCGCGGCGGCGAACCTCAGAATCTGGATGATGGTTAAGATTCTGCAGCGCTGTGATCGGCATTTTTTGAGTTTTGCCGTCCAATTCGAAGTCGACAGTAACCTGTGAGCAAACAGTTCCTTGCAATTTACTCCATGCGTTCGACCCGCTGAGCTCAAGCTCGGCTGCCAGAGATTCCTCCGGATCGCTCATCAGGAAACGACTCTGCTCCGCCGTCTCACGAAGATAGAACGCATGAGCCTTAGCTGCGCCCTCCTGGGCCAACACAACAGGTAGGACATCCCTGACGCTTCCAACCCAACCCTTGAAGAACACCTCTTGCTTCTGTAATCGGACACCAACCATCTCCAGTTCCGATTCCAACCTTTTTGCAACGGTGTTGTAGGAATCGGTCGAAACGTACGATGCCACGTACGCGTTAAGCGTTGCGAATAAGCGGAAGGCGGCGTTGGTGAGGGCCAAATATTCATCGATAGCGCATTTCGTTTCTTTAGCAGTTACCTTTGATTTGTCGGCTGTCGTCCTGGAAATCTTGTGCTCGACCAGGTAGGCGTCAAGAGCGTCGATTTGGCCCGTCAGGTCGGCCACAGCTTTCTTGAACTGTTCTGACTCCAAAGCCGGATAGACATTCGAAAGATCCCATCGTGGTAACATACCCAAATTGTGACCTACCAAACACATGTTCTCCTGTTCTTAGCATACCAAGGAAGGCCGATGAATGGTTTTGGTCCCCAAAAATTTTCCTATGGTACTCCAAATAGCCTTGGACGCCATCTAGCCGTGGTTGAGAAGGGCCTGAGTGTGACTAACACTGTGTTTATGGTTGGAATGGCTGGCTCTGGGAAGTCGTCTCTCACGGCTGCCTATTCGGAATGGTTGAAGGGAAGCGACCAGGATGTTCTAGTGGCTAACTTCGACCCCGGCGCCACAGCCTTACCCTATAATCCGGACATCGATGCGCGCCAATACGTGGATGTGGAGAAATTAATGCTCGATTACAAGCTTGGCCCGAATGGCGCGCTAATTATGGCCTCTGATTTGCTCGCCGACAACATTGAGGAGATTCGGGGGGAAATTCAAGACGCTAACCCCGACATACTCATTGTGGACACGCCGGGACAGATTGAGCTGTTCGCCTTCAGGGAAGGCGGCCGTTTCATCGCTAACCAGCTGACGGAAGAGGACCGTGCAATAGTCTATTTGATGGATGCACCCTTCACGCGTTCCCCGCTCAACTTCGTCTCAAACATATACCTCGCCGCCGCGATTTACAGTAGAATCATGCAACCCCAAATCTACGTCCTTTCCAAGGCCGACCTTGTTTCGGACCAGGAGCTTGATACGATTGTCGACGTGGGCCACTGAGCATGAAGCTTTCGAGGAATCTCTGCGGGCGGTTCAGGAACAAGGCTTTTCAATGATTTCGATGAATTTGGCGAATGCGGTCTTCGATGCCGGACTCTTGTCCGAGCCGATTCCGGTATCTGCAAAAGATAACTCAGGATTGGTAGAACTCAACGCGGCTGTCACAAGAGTGCTAACCGGCGGTGAGGAGCAGTCTTCGTGAGCATGCAAGATAATCATAATATCCACGAAGATATGGCTTGAGCAAACGAAATTCGGTTCAAGGGACAATTGAGTCGTATGACGCCGGCGGCAGTTGAACGGATTCTTCAATCTGTGCGTGAACAGAACAGGAGAGCCCTCCTTGAACCTGAGGCCAAAGAAATTTGTCTAGCCTACGGGATGCCGACACCAGCTTTTGGCGTCGCGCAGAATCCTTCTGAAGCGGCAGAATTGGCAAATAAGGTACAGTTCCCCGTGGTCCTGAAAGTTGTCTCGCAGGACATATTGCATAAGACCGAAGCGGGCGTAGTTTTGCTCGACCTGAATTCAAAGGAGCAGGTTGAAGATGGGTATAGTCAAATCATCGGTAAGGCCCGAGCGTACAATGAGAAGGCTCGAATTTCCGGTGTCCTTGTGCAGCATATGGCTCCCAAAGGTGTGGAAGTGATTGTCGGAGGCCTTCGAGATAGCCAGTTCGGCCCGACCGTTCTATTCGGCCTGGGCGGGATCTTCGTCGAAGTCCTGAAGGACGCGAGCTTCAGGGTAGCCCCATTAAGTGACCTTGACTCGCGTCAGATGATCCGAGAGATTCGAGCCTATTCAATTTTGCAGGGCGTCAGGGGTCAACCTGCTGCAGATGAGGAAGCAATCATGCAGATTCTGCAGGCTACCTCAAAGGCCATGATGGAAAACCAAGCCATAGAGCAAATGGATCTCAATCCAGTGATAGTGTATGCAACGGGCGCCAGCATTGTAGACGCTAGGATCATACTTGGCGAATGAGAACATAGGGATTCCACACAACGCATTATATAGAGCGGCCAGACTGTTTTCACGCATCCCAAACCGCGTGTTCACATTGAAGCTTACGGGCACTCATGACAGTTCGTTTCCGTTTAGAGGATTCGCCTGCTTAGCGGCAGGGAGGGAGTAGACTGGAATGGATTCGAGCACGATGCAGACATCCGTCGAGGACCTGTACCGAGAGCTAGAAGCACTCAAGGAAAAAAATGCCACGAAGAAAGCGAAGGTAAACCTTCTCAGAGGACGGATCGAAGAGACCCTCAAGCGACGTGACGAACTCAACGCGGAAGTCAAGCGCACATCTGAAGAGATAAGGAAAGTCAAAACGAAACGAGACTCATTAAACGCGAAGGTAAAGGAACTCAAAGAAAAGCGAGACGCGCTAAGGGGAGTGGCTTCCCAAAAGCGAGAAGCCCTTTCAAAGCTTCTCGAACGGGCTAGGCAGATTTCAGAGCAGCTACAAGGGAGCATGTCCGAACTTTCTAGGCAGATCAAGGGCCTAGAATGGTTCATTCAGACCAATCCGCTTTCCACCAAAGCTGAAAGGAACCTTGTCGCCAAGATTAGTGCATTGGAAGTAAATTTGGCGAAGCATAAAGGCCTGAGGAATGTGAAGGATAAGCTCTTGCAATTGAGGATTGAAGTTGGGGCGCTGAGGTTGCAGGCGCAAGCCACTCATGAAGAACTTACAAAAGTGGCTGAGGAAAGCGAAAAGGTCCACGAAGCCATGCAAGAACTCGTTAAGATTCTGGTAGTGAAAAAGAAGGAGGCGGACGTGAAGCATTCGGAATACCTTGAAGAGAACCAAGAACGGCGCGATGTGGTCTCTGAGCTTAAGGCAAACCTAGAGCGTATGGACATGATTCGAGCTCAAATAGGCGAAGCTAAGACAATGCCAATACTGAAAGGAGAGAGGCTGAAATCGAAGTACAAAGAGGCCGCGAACGAGAAGCTTCGGACGGGTGGAAAATTATCATTCGAAGAATTCCAGGCGCTAATGGAGGACAGCGGTTCGGAAGATGATGACGACTAACGCCAGCTTTGATGGTTCATGCCCAGAATTGCAATAATTGGAGGAAGCGGCCTCGAAGGACTGCTTCAAGGTTCACGCACAATTCAAGTCGACACACCATATGGACCTGCCCCGCCAATATCCTTAGGTTCGGTCGGCAGTGAGGAGGTCGCATTCCTACCGAGACATGGACCAAGTCACGACCTTCCACCTCACAAGGTCAACTACAGGGCAAACCTGTCCGCGCTTAAGCAACTCCAAGCGGAACGGGTCATAGCCACCAACGCGGTCGGCGCCATAAACGCAAGCTACGGCCCAGGCGACCTGGTCGTCGCCGAAGACATCTTGGATATGACCAAATCCAGAATCTCAACGTACTTTGACGGTGCACCCGTAACGCACATCGATGTCTCCCAACCGTATTGTCCCGACCTGCGCGAAATCCTAATTGAATCTTGCAAGGACGAAGGGGCGAAAACGTGGGAGAATGCAATCCTTGCCGCCACTGAGGGACCGAGGTATGAAACACCGGCTGAAATCCGAATGCTGCGAATGCTAGGAGGCGATGTTGTTGGAATGACGGGAGCGCCTGAGGTCTTCTTGGCTAGAGAACAGGAGATGTGTTACGCGACGCTATGCTTCATTTCAAACCGAGCAGCTGGAATGCAGGAGAGGTTGTCGGCTAGGGAAGTCACGGAAATCGGAAAAAGAGTCATGCCTGAGGTGCTCACCATCATACGTAAAACTGTCGAAAGCATCCCTGTCGAGCGGAAATGCCCATGCAGAAAGGCGATGGACCAAGCCCGAGTGTGAACCAATGCTACCCACCCTCCTCAAGGCAATAGGCGCTTATACCATCTATGAGAAGTGGCTCGGAGATCAAATTGCTTCGGATGTAATGCCTGAACACGTTGGCATAATACTTGATGGCAACAGAAGATGGGGCATAGAGAAATATGGCGATAGACTTGACGGCCACTTATACGGAGCACGAACGGGCGAAGATTTCCTACAATGGTGCTTAGACCTAGGCATCAAGACAGTAACGCTCTACGTTTTCTCCACTGAGAACTTCCATAGACCAAGAGAAGAGGTCAACACGATACTCAAACTGATTGAGAACGAAGCAAGGAAACTCATTACGGACCGTCGAATCCACGAGAACAAGGTGCACGTGAAAGCGATTGGCCGCATTGAACTGCTACCTGAATCACTAAAAGGGTTTTGAACGAAGTGGAAAAGGTAACTGCCGCATACGACCAGCATTACCTAAACATTGCCGTCGCCTACGGTGGCCGCGCTGAAATTGTTGATGCCGCGAAGCGGATCATTGACGAAGTCAAAAGCGGCTCGTTGGATGAAGGGGCAGTGGATGAGGACATGTTTCGGAAATACCTGTACACATCACACCTTCCGAACCCCTACCCGGAGTTGATAATTCGCACTTCAGGTGAAGAGCGACTTAGCGGGTTCCTGCTTTGGCAGGCCGCTTACAGTGAGTTTGTCTTCTTAGACGTCTTCTGGCCTGAATTTCGCCGGATAGACCTACTAAGGGCTGTTCGGACATACCAGCGTCGAAAACGCCGGTATGGCAAATAGAAGCACGAAACGCCGACTCGGCTGGCATCCTCACTTATAGGCTCCCAAAGGGGCCCGCCAACTAATGGCTAGCTATGGTGTCGAGCATTCCTTACCTTGAATTTGTCTTTCTTACCGACGATTCGAAAAACAGCCCTATGCCAAAGTTGACACGGCCTAATCCATACAAATCATCATGAAAATGTAACCAAGCCTTATCTTCGCACCTTCTGAGCAGCCGATAGTCCACGATAGTTGCTAATGTGACAAGTTTGGTGCATTCCCTGCGGCGAGCATGAACCAACATTGGTGTATATCAAAAGAATCGACCTGAGAGGCTTCAAGACCTTCGGAAAGAAGGCGACTGTTCACCTCGACCGCGGCCTCACGATCGTAACCGGCCCGAACGGTTCTGGCAAATCGAATATCATCGACTCGGTAAAGTTCGCTCTAGGGGAACTGAGCGCCAAAGAGCTGAGAGGCGAAACAATAGGCGACCTGATTCACAAGGGAGCGATGGCTGCTACATCTCGCTCGGCTTGGGTTGCAGTACAATTTGACAACCAGGACAGACGTATACCCATAGATGCCGAAGCGGTGACCATCTCACGGGAGTTCCGGCGCGGGGGTGAGGGCATCTACCGCCTCAACGGAAGGAAGGTCTCCCGAAAGCAGCTCACGGACATTCTCTCCTCAGCAGACATCCAGGTCTCGGGCTACAACATCGTCCCACAGCACGCAATTACCCGGCTTGCGGAAGTAACGCCTGAGGAGCGCCGGACGATAATTGAAGACATGATCGGTATCGCGGTTTACGATACTAAGAAAGCCTCGGCCCAAGTTGAACTTCAAAAAGCCGACGTGAACCTGCAAGTAGCATCCGCAAAGATTGAGGAAGTCCGGCTTCGAGTCGAATCTCTCGAAAAGGAACGCAACGACTACCTGAAGTATAAGCAGATTCAGAACGAGATTAAAGAACTCCAAGCAAAGGCAATCTCCCATAAGATCAGGAAAGCCCAGCAAGAAAGCAGCGAATTAGAACAAGACCTAAGCCAACATCAACAACAACTCCAGGACCTGAAAACTAGAAGAGACCAGATCATTCAAGAAAAAACGAAACTGGAATCAGAAAAAAGAGAATACGAGGAAACGGTAGCGGACAAAGGCAGCAGCAGGCTACTCGAAATCCAACGCAAAATGGGAGACGTCAACGCTAGCGTTGCAGGCCTACAGGCGCAGGCAAATGCCGCACAATCGAACATCAAATCCCTTCAACAACAGAAAAACGAACTGGAAAAGAACTCCGTCGAAATACTCCAGAAAATTAGCAACTCAAAGAATGAACTTACAGAACTAAAGGCATCCCACGCAGAGCTCCTCAAGGCAATAGAAGCAAAGCAAGCAAAAGCCGACGAATCATTCAACGCACTGACTGAACTACGGGAGAAACTGGGTGCGCGCAACAAAGAGGCCGAAGATCTAGAACGCACGATAGGGAACATAACCACGAGAGTCGCAAGATTCACCGCACAGGTCAAAGCAAGTGCCACAAAAATCGATCTACTGAATAATCATCTGAAAACGCTACGGGCACGTAAGGAAGAATATGAGAACGCCCTCCAGAACGCCACAAAGCGTGTGGACGAATTGCAGTCCGCAAGGAACCAGGAGACAGAGAGATCAACTGAGGCGGACAAGAAAGTTTCTGCATACATGAAGATCAAACAGCAACGCGCCGAAGAGACGGACAAAGCGAACGAGGTTGCGAAGCGTTCCGCTCTAGCACTCACTGAGATAGAGACACAGAAGAACGTAACAGAGGACCTAGCCTCAGACGACAAAGCGCTGTCCTTAATCGAACAGATGGCTGAGGCAGGCGCTGTGTCAGGTGTTTACGGACGACTAGTGGACCTCGTCAAAGTGAAAGACGGCTACGGCAAAGCTGCTGAAGCCGCTGCGGCGGGTTGGATGAAAGCCCTCGTTGTGAAAAACATTGAGACCGCGGTCTCATGCATCGAAGTTCTAAAGAAAACAAAAGTAGGACGCGTCAAGCTCATTCCGCTCCAAGGTCTAACCCAACCAAAGAAGGTAAACGTTCCCAAAGAAATTCGGGAAATCATAGGGCCCATCACAGACAAACTTGAATTTGCAGAACGCGTCAGGCCAGCTGTGAACTACGTTTTCGGCGACACACTGCTAACCTCGAATCAGAAATCCGCATTCCTTGCATCCCTGAAAGGCGTTCGAGCGGTTGCACCCACGGGCGACTTGTACGAGCCAGGCGGCGCGATGGAAACAGGATACTTCAGGCAACCACTCGACGTATCAAAATTGCTCTTGAAGGGCAAGACCATCGATCAATTAAGGACCACACTCGCGTCTCTTGAGAAGTTGGCCGTAAAGGCAAAAGAAGACATTACACGGATTGACCAAGAAATTCTTGACCAACGCAGCAACAAAACGAAGAGTCAAAATCTGATTCGGTCAACAGAAAGGGAAATTGCCACATTCAAAGAGAACCTTGAACGAGCCCACAAAATAGTCGGAGATACCTCCGCGCGCATCGAACAGTTAACGCACGAAATCGGCACCGAGCAAACGGTACTCGAAGCCAGCGTATCGCAGAAGGAGAAGATAACGGCCAAGTTGGCCGAATTGGAGCAGACCCACAACTCCCTAAAGATCCGTTCACAATCCGCTTTCCTCCTCGAGAGGGAAAACGAGCACTCAAAGCTCACAAGCGAACTCGGCGAACTCGTCCGACAGAAGATTGAAGCTGAGAGTCGAGTTGAGTCGCTGACATCAACTGTAACGGCAATAGAACCGACTGCCGAACAATCGAAAATTCAGTCTACTAGCATTGACGGGCAACTGGAGAAACTAGCCTCAGAACTGAGATTCGCCCAAACTGAGCTTTCAAAACATAATGAACAATTGAAGCAGCTTGAAACAGCGAGGGATCAACTTACGGAGGAACTTGCTGGCGTTAGAGTCAAACGGGAAGATTACAATTCACACCTACGTGAAATGGATGCAGAAATAAACAAACTCCTCGACAAACTTGACCCATTGAACAGCAAAAGCGCCGACCTAAGCGCTTCGCTCAAGCACACGCAAATGCAAATCGACTTCCACATGACCGAGCTGAAAGAACTGGGCTACCCAGAAGCAGTGGAAGTCACTGAGGACGAAATCCGAAAGGTAGAGAGCACGCTCCCGCTCCTCAAGAAGGAGCTCGCTGGGATCGGGGGCGTCAATGAACTCGCCGCTTCGCAATACGAGGAAGTTAAGGAAAACTACAAACACCTGGCCACTAGAATTTACGAACTCGAAAAAGAGAAACTGTCCATAGTCCAATTCATGAACGAAGTGGACCAACAGAAACTTGAAGCCTTCATGAAAGCGTTCAATCAAGTCAGTGAATCCTTCAACCAAATCTTCTCAACCGTCACAAGTGGTTTCGGAAGACTCTTTCTTGAGAAACCTGAAAGCCCCTTCGAAGCGGGCGCGGACATAAGGCTGCAGTTCCCTGGAAAAACTGAAATGACGATTGGAAGCGCCAGCGGTGGCGAGAAATCAGTCGGTACGGTCTGTTTCATATTGGCCTTCAAGCCATTCATCCGATGCCATTCTACATGATGGATGAAATCGACGCTCACCTAGACGTGGTTAATTCGCAGCGTCTGGCTGAATTGCTAAAATCGAAGTCGAAAGGTTCACAGTTCATCATCGTCTCACTAAAGGATGTGACCATCTCCCGTGGAGATGCGGTTTACGGCGTCTTCATTCAGGAAGGCGTCTCCCAAGTAGTTAGCCTGCCAATGCAGGAGGTAAAGGTGATTGGAAGAGCTAAGTAAGCCGTTCTGGCTGAGGCCCCCCTACCTCATCCTCTTCGACCTGTTGAGACTTCACAGAGTCAAACCTTGGGACGTCGACATAACCAACCTGCTAAACATGTTCCTTGCTGAAATGAAGAAGAACGGCTATGTTGACTTCTCCGCATCAGGCACAGCCCTACTCTCATCTTCAGTCGTCCACCGTATGAAATCTGAACTTGTCCTGAAAATGGAAGCACCGCCAAAACCCCCGGTTGCTAGGCCTGACGTAGAGATTCCCCCTCCCCTGCCATTTCCTCTTCGGTTTGAATACACCTCCACATCGGTTGCTGAGATCCTTCGCACGCTGCAAGAGGTTTTGGAAAACGAGAAAGCGGTACTGGCGAAGAAGCCATTCGTGCTAAGCCCACCGTCGGTATTCGAGCAATTAGATGAATTTCTGGCGAATATCGAGGAGAACATAGAGACCTTCTATGCAGAGCTCATCAAGCTCAGCATTAGGGGATTACCTCTCTCCTTCAAAGACCTGGTCAAGGGTCAAACGTTTATCGAAGCAGTTCGAATTTTCGTAATGCTACTCTTCCTAGCCAATCAGAAGAAGATTCTGCTCACGCAGGACGAACAAGGTTCAGACCTATTCGTCCGTTTAGGTGAGGTGTCGCCACCAATTGCCTGAAACAGTCGCTGAACCCATGCTGACCGTTCCGAAAGCAAAAACAAAGCTTGCCATGATCGAGGCCGCTCTCTACGTCACTGGCAAGCCCTTGGACCTTAAGACGCTTGGGTCAGTCGTTGGGTTTCGGTCGGAAGATAAGGTCAGGGACCTAGCTCGCACTCTGAAGGAGATGTACGGAAAAGACGGAAGTTCACTGGAAGTGTTAGAGCTGAGCGACGGCAGGTTCGTGATGCAGTTGAAACCGCAGTACGTGCAGCACGTTAAACGGCTTGCAACACGGCAACTTCTCACACCAGGCCCGATGAAGACGCTTTCCTTCATCGCATTAAGGCAACCCGTCACACAATCTTACCTCGCGAAGGTCAGAGGCAGCCTAACGTACTCACACGTCAAGCAGCTTCGGGAAACGGGGCTCATAGCAGAGGAGAAGTTGGGGCGGACGAAAGTTCTCCGAACAACTCCAAACTTCGCTGATTACTTCAACCTTAGCCACGACATGTCCGCCATGAAGAAGCAGCTGGAGCGGCTCTTTGAGAACATCAAATCAGAAAGGTCCCAGCAGAAACCTAATCCGCCAGCCGAAAAAGAGAAAGCCCTAAGTCCCTAGGGAAACAAGAGAACATGCAATAGTGGTTTTGAGGCGCCGCGAATGGTCATGGTTGAATTTAACAGGCTGAAAGAGACTGTCGACATTTTCATCCCAAGAACCACGGAGGGTGCTTCGATTACTCTAACGATGACCGTCGACAAGGCGAAGCAACTCTATCAACTCCTCCAGAAAGTTTTGAAAGAAAACGATCAACTACCCGCCTAGCCGAGCGGAATCATAACAACGCTTAAAAGAACCGCCCCTTGCCTGTCAGTGAAATTCATCTTAGGAGTTGGAACACGAGATGCCCCAATGGCACGGAGACCTTCACAAACGCAAGAAGACGGGCGGCAAGAAGCACATGTTCCGTGGCAAACGTGCTTTTGAAATGGGAAGCGACCCCGCACAGACCATTGTGGGAGAAAGAAGAATTTCAAGAAAACGCGGCCGCGGTGGGAATCCTAAGTTCGCGGCTCTGGCAGTTAACTCGGTCAACGTCACCGACCCTTCAACTGGGAAAAGTCAGAAGACAGAGATTCGGAGTGTCGTGAAGAACCCTGCCAACGTTGATTACCAGCGCCGGGGAGTAATCACTAAAGGCGCCGTCGTCGAGACGCCCTTAGGACAGGCGATTGTGACCTCTAGACCAGGTCAGCACGGCGTTGTGAACGCCGTTCTCCTTCAGGGCGCACAACAGTAATTCCAGACCTTCTGCCTTTCTCATATAACCCTAGGTGACGCTCTGCTTGAAACTTCAAGGAAAAATGGTCGTCTGGCCAGCTAACCTTGATTCTTCAAAGTCTCGCAGAGCTGGGAGAAAACTCCCGAAGGCTTCGGGAATACAAGCCCCAAAGCTTGAAGAAATTGACGACGCTGCCAAGCGGCTTTCCTTCGAAGCTGATATAGTCCCTGCTAAATCACGGCCTAACGCATGGTGGGAGAAAGGTGGGTATGTCATACTTCCAAAGAAGGGTGGGAAAGCTAATCTTCTTCGCTCCATCGTCAGCGAGATCAGGAAGGCCAGGGCCGCGAAACCCGGGTCGGAAAAGTAGAGAAGAACCTGAAGGCGCTTAAGGCAGTATATCTCCGATCAGCGTCACGTTCACTGTTTGCCCTCGTTCGATTGCTGTAACCTCCTCAGGAATAGTGATGATTCCGTTCGCCCCAACCATACTCATCAGAACCGAAGCGCGCTGCAGTTTCAGAGGCTCGGCAACTAACTCGCGCCCACTCCTTTTGACCGCGACCCTCACGTATGTCCTGTAGCCGGGTGCCCCTGCGATCCTCTCACTTAGGACTGCACTAACAGTAGGTTCCAACAGTTCCCGAACACCCAACATCCTAGAAAGGATCGGGCGTATGAAGACTCGGAAACCGAAGAGTGCGGAGACCGGAAAACCAGGCAATGAAAATACGGGTTTGCCGTTGACCACCGCCAAGCCGGTTGGCATCGCGGGGCGCATAGCTATCCCATGTACCAACATCCCCGGCTTCCCCAGGCTGTTTACACATTCCGGTACCAGGTCTCTCTTACCAACCGACGACCCTGCACTGACAATCACGAGATCGCATGTTTTCAATCCCTTCCTCAGAACGGTCCTGATTATGGCTTTTCGATCTTTAACTATGCCCAGGTCAACAGGCTCCGCCCCCAATTCCTGAAGCATGCCGGAAATGATCGCTCTGTTGATATCGATGACTTTGGCGGGGCTACGTCTACTTACCGAGTCCACAAGCTCGTTACCAGTTGATAGAATAGCCACGCGAGGCTTCTTTGCCACGTAAACCGTCGCCGAACCTAGCGCTTTCAATATGCCAATATCTTGTGGGCGGAGGCGCGACCCCTTCTTGAGCACAAGGGTTCCTGGTGTAACGTCTTCCCCCTTCTTGGCTATGCTTTGCCCGGCAATAGCGGGCGCGTGGACGGTGATTCTGCTTCCTGGCAGTGTAGCTGTTCGCTCAACCATCACAACCGTATCTGCTCCCATTGGGACTGCACTCCCGGTGGCAACAGCAATTGCCTTTCCTGGCCCTACCTGCATTCTGGGTATTGCGCCTAGCCTGCTTTCCCCGACCATCTGAAGAATTGCGGGATTTTCTTGGGAGGCATTCTTCACGTCTTCAGCGCGGACCGCGTATCCGTCCATTACCGCGCGGTGAACCGGTGGCAGGTACTGATTTGCGATGACATCCTTCCCGAGGCACCTCCCCAAAGCGTGCTGAATAGACACGGATTCCAGCCTAGGGGCACGTTCTCCGAGAGCCTCGAAAAGAACCCTAAGTGCGTCGTCCACCTTGGTTAGTTTCTGGAACCCTTCAGTGTGAAGATGGTACATGGAATGAACACTCACCCAACGGGAAGATATTAGCGGTGGAGGTATCTAACACGCGCTGTCGCTGGTTGCCATGATTGATTCACTGACCATATCGGTCATTATCTTGATAACATTCATCCTGATGGTGGGCGTAGTTTTCTGGTTCAGAAGAATTCGACAAAAAGAAAACCGTGAGCCCTTTATTGAACTTGAAAAGTTAGTCAAATGCAGATTTTGCGGTTCTCTGATTCCGGAAGGAGCTCGCAAATGCGCTTTTTGCGGCGCTTGGCAACGCCAAGACCATTCCGGAGAACAAATAAATGCCAGAAAGCGAAATGGCACGAACGCCGCCGAAATAGACACTAGCCGCCGTATGCGCATTTGCGTAGACGACAGCTCAGTGGTGGAGCAGCGGACCCTTCCTTTGGAAGGGGCTGAAGCTGTTAAGCGGGCAGGCGCAGCTACCCGTTGGTCGCAGGTTCGAGCCCTGCCGGCGGCGCCAATGATTTCGGCCTGAAGGAGTTGCGTTCATTCAGATGCGAATTCGTGAATTCCAACTCACTGATTACGATGATGTCGTGGGTCTTTGGAAGACGGCTGGCCTAATCCTGCGTCCAGGCGACGAACTTTACGGAATCAAGTTGAAGTTGCAAAGAGACCCTGACCTCTTCTTGGTTGTCGAGGATGGTGGTGAGATTGTTGGGGTTGTCATGGGCGCTTGGGACGGAAGGCGTGGCTGGATCAATCACCTTGCGGTGAAGCCCAACCGTCAGAGGGAGGGGATAGGGCGCACTCTAATGGGCGAACTTGAGAAACGCCTCTTTGAAAAAGGGGCGAAGAAAGTTAACGCTCAGATCTATAAGTGGAATACTAAATCCGCTGATTTCTTCAAGTCGGTTGGTTACGAAGTTCATTCCGACCTTGTGATGATCGGAAAGTATCTGAAGAAATAGACAGAGAATCAGATACGGCGCTTTTCGGTTCCTAAGTCACTTTTCCTTCTGGGACGGGTAGGTAATCGCATATCGCTGATGGTTTTTCGAGGATGCGATTGATTGTGATCTCGCCGACGATTCGGCAGTATTTGCCAATCTGAGCAAGGTTCCAAACTATAATTCGCAGACTTGCGGCTACGCTCACGTCCTTCACGTGGGCAAGAACCTTCTGGGTCAACTTTCTCTCGTCGTTCTCCGCCATTTCCACCATTTCAACAGCTTCATTGGACAACGAGATGTCGCCCGTCAAAAGTGCTTTCATGCTGTGATCTGAAATCTTGATTATCTGGTTGCCGAATTTCGCAATTTCGTTTAGCATTACCTCACTCGCTATCTCTCGGTCCTTCAGGTCAAGCACTTCGATGGCGATATTTTCAGCTGCGTCAGCCATCTCTTCAAGGGTTTTGGCGACTACCCTGTTCCCAGCTATGTGAAGCGGCGACTCAATACCTATCTTTGTCCCCACACTTCTGTCCCGTATCGCCAGGAGCAGTTGTCTGACAATCAACCAGTAGATTCTATCAGACTCCTCTTCCATATGGGTCACCTCGGCCGCAAGCTCAGGCCTCCTTTCGACAAGAGCTTTGATCGACACGTCGACCATTGAGTTAATTATGATATGCAAACGTCGCATGAGTCCGTAGATTGGAAAACGGGTCGGGTCAACGAAGCTCTGCAGCGTAACCTGCTTCAAGGTCTGCTCAACGATACTGAGCCCGGTGAGGCGCTGTGTGCTTGCCCGAATCTCTTCGAGATGACTCTTCTTCAACTCATTTTTGGTAGCAATTTGTATCGTGTCATGGCCGAGAATGTAGTTCGCTGTTATGACTCTGGTTAGAAGGTTAGGGGAGGTGCACAGGTCTGCATTGACGACGCAGTCCTTGATTTCTTCCCGCTTATGCTCGGTTCCTGGAATCAGTTTCAGTGATCCATCGTCTTCGCGTTTGATTGAGACGATGTCACCCGCTTTCAGCTTGACATCTTCAACCCACTCACGCGGCAAGGAAACGGTTAAGGTAGAATATCCAACCCTCTGGACTTTACGGGCTTCCAAGTTCCCTGCACAATTTGTTATGGTCCAATAACTAGAATATATACTTCAGTACTGTGTGTCATGGTCTAAACTAACGTATACTACTATAGAGATACATGGAACCCGCCCCGCGGCGTCATCGCATATTCTGAACCCGGCTCGTAACTACTCTAGCTTGCCACCGAAAAAGCGAATGAAAAGACGTACTCCCCGATGCGCTTCACACCAAGCTCTATTCTTTCTTCGGGCTCGCTGACGAATGTCATCCTGACGTGTCCTGCACCTTTTTCGCCGAAGAAAGATCCTGGGATGACGACCACTCCTTTTCTGGACATTAGTTGTTTGCAGAACTCCTCTTCGTTTAGCTCCATAGACTTTAGGTATCGCTTCATGTCTACGAAGAAGTAGAACGCACCGTCAGGTCTGACAGTTCTTGCGTCGGGCAAGCATGCCCTTATCGCTTTCTCCATACAATCTCTTCGCCTCATGTAGGTCGGGATTACCAAGTCGCGTAGGTATCGTTCCTTTACACCATCACGGAGAAAACGAATCATTGCATTCTGGCTAAGGGTGTTCGGCGCGAGGGTCGTATACTGCTTTACCTTTTCCATCCCGTCAATCACGTCCTCTGGTCCGAGCGCGTATCCCAGCCTCAAGCCTGGTACCGAAGCTTCCTTTGAGAAACTACCGATAGAGATCACTCTCTCTCGTGCACCCTCCAGTGAAGTAATTCTCGCCTGGGTGTCCTCTCCGTAGATAATATCCCGGTACGTTGAGTCATTGATAATCCAAAAGTCGTGCTCGACCGCGAGGTCAACGATCCCCTTGACGAAGTCAGGTCGTACTATCCGACCTGTGGGATTGTCCGGGCTGAGGAGGATTATAGCCTTCGTCCGTTTAGTTATCAGCGACTTGACTAACTCGAGGCTAGGCTGGTATCCCTCCTCTACGCTTACAGGCAGTTTAGTGATGCGCGCCCCTGCCAATTGAGCCGCTTCTAGATACCCGAGGTAAGTTGGGTCTGTTACGATTAGCTCGTCGTTCTTGTTGAAAATCGACAGGTAAGCGCTGAATATGGCTTCGGTGGCACCATCGGCTAGGATGACCTCGTTTTCCGGGGCGTACCTCATCCCTTGATGCGTTGCCCAATCCTCAGCAATGAGTTTCCTCAACTCCAAATAGCCGCGCGTTCCGGTGTAGGCTGAAGTACCCTGTGAATCCTGGGTAATCCTCTTCACTATCTCTTCAGACACTTCTTTTGGCGGTGGTAGGCTTGGCCCTCCGCCTCCGAAAGAAACGAGCTCCTTTCTCTTGCTTGTTTCGGCTAGAAGGGCTGTGACGCGGCGAATGGGTGAGATGTGAAGTGCGGTAACACGGTCGGAAAGCGTTACCATCTAACTCTGCCTGCTTACTTGAGCGCGGATTGATTTAGTCTTTCTATAAGCTTTCTAACTTAATGTAATTACATTAAATGCCAAAGAGAATAGGATGGAGGTTATAGGTAGGAAGGTTCGAAGAAGCGCGAGAGCGTTGTGTCTAAACTTCGTTGAAGACGGTGGGCGCCACGCGACCGGCGGAAAATGCCTCTTGGGGCTGAATGGGGCTTCAGCGAAGAACCGCGACGATGGCTGTGAATTCCATGGTAGGTTTGATGTGTGGCTGACACATAAGAACGACCTTTTCATAACTGATATGGGGTTTCCATCCGAGGAACCGAAACAATGTTTCGCGCTCGGTGTACATCTGACTCTTGCCAGAAAAATCGCAGGGAACAAAATGCGGCAGCTCCGAACATCTGTCATTACGAGTGAGCACAGATGCTTCAAATGTCAGGAGCGGTACTGGGTCAGTGAACATAGACGCCCAGCTGGGCTTCTTGAAATTGGAATAGGTTACCTGTGCCCTGACTGCATCGGCGAAAGCAAAAGCGTTGATGTTGAACAGAGGCTGGGCGTTCTACAATATTGGTGCGGTTGATTCTACTTACTGCGCTGCCCACGTGGGCACACAATGAAATGGTGATTTGGCCTCGAATTCGGGGATCGGGTTGGCCCGAACAAATTCTCTACCCTTCGTCAACGCCAAATGATTCAATGGCATCAGATTTTCCTTCTTGCCCGCTAGGAAGTACTTCAACGATTCCTTGATGCGATCATCAGTAACCTGTGGGTGGCACAGTTCAATGAAGGCCCCGTACATCACTGCGTTGGCGAACATTTTCGTATCCTGTACCTCAGTTGGCAACTCATCCTTCAGTTCTTCAGCCATTTCAGTAGCTGGAATTCCGAGCTTCTTGACGTCATCGCGGTCGATTTCATCGCCGATTAGTGTTGTGTTGTAGACGATTAGTCCGTCTGGGCGAAGGTAATTGATGAAGTCCATTGACGGTTGATTCATGATTATTTCGACGTCCGGTTCTTCCGCTATTGGGTTGTCAACTTCCTCGTCAGATATCACGACGTAGCACTTCGCTTTGCCCCCGCGAGTTTCGGGGCCGTATGAGGGGGTGTATGCGACGTGTTTGCCTTCTAGCATAGCTGTGTAAGCAATGTAGTCGCTGAGAAGTAGCACGCCCTGGCCTCCGTGTCCGGCTATGAGAACCTTCGTCTTGGTCATTGCTTCTCAACTCCGAATGTATCCTTGTAAACACCAAGCGGGAACTTCTTCACCATGTGCTCGTACACGAAACGCTTTGCATCCAAGATAGGCATCTTCCAGTTTATCGAGCAGGTGCTCAGGAGTTCTACGAAGGCGAAGCCGCCCAGCGCCTGGACTTTGAAAGCGTTCACAACGGACTTCTTCGCGTCAAGCAGGTTTTTGACCGTGTACACTTTGCCCCTTTGACTCGAAAGCTCTTGAACAGCCAAACTTACACGTTTCACGTAGGCTGCACCGTCGATTCCCGCAAGGAGCTTCGAGACATCAAGCTCGGTCCCTGTCATTGCTGCATCTCTACCGAAAGGCGTCGTGGTAGTAATCTGGCCTTCCAATGTGGTGGGCGCCATTTGCCCGCCAGTCATTCCATAGATTGCATTGTTAACGAGGAACACTGTGATTGGGGTGGCCTCTTGGCTGCGTAGACTAACTCCAAGAGCCCGATGGACGCAGCATCTCCGTCGCCCTGAACCGTGAAGACTGAAAGTTCAGGCTTAACCCTCTTCAGGCCTGTGGCGACCGCGGGCGCCCTTCCGTGGGCGGCAATTATATGATCGCAATTGAAGTAGTTGTAAGCTAGAACACTGCATCCTACTGAGTCTATCATAACCGTTTTTTCGCGAATCCCTAGTTCATCCATCGTGGCCGCTATCAATCGTGTAAGCGTGCCATGTTCGCATCCCGCGCAGTAATGCGTTGGGTTGTCGGTCAAGGATTCGAGCTTGCCCAACTTCACCTTGAGCGCAAGTTGGCTCATGCTACGATCATCTCCAGTCGTCGCAGCTTACTTTCTATTTCCGCTTCGGTGGGGACGATTCCGCCCCATTTGCCTAGAAAGTCGACTGTCACACCATCACCGACCGCGAGTTTGACGTCCTCGTACATTTGGCCGGTGTTCAACTCAACATCTAAGAACTGTTTTCCTTCCGATGCGAGCTTTCTTAGCGCGAGTTTCGGAAAGGGCCAGAGCGTAATCGGCCTGAAGAGGCCGACCTTGACACCCTTCGAACGGAGTTTGTTGATGACGCCCTTCGCTATTCGTGACACAATGCCGAAGGCAACAATCACTTTCTCAGCATCTTCAGTCAGGTAAGCCTCAAACCTGACCTCGTTCGCTTCTGCTTGCCTGTATTTCTCGAAAATCTTGCCCACATGTTTGTACTGCTTCTGGTAATCGAGTTCAAGCGAATTGAGTATGTGTGACCCGCGGCCTTTAGCGCCTGTAGCCGCCCACGAGGACACATCATACTTTGGCGGTGTGAACTCCGGGAATTCTACATCTTCCTTCAACTGTCCTGTAAAAGCGTCGCCCAGGATGAGTGCTGGGTTTCTGTACTTGAATGCCAAGTCGAACCCAATCCTTGGGAAGAGGGCCATCTCTTGAACTGAGGCCGGAGCCAACACGAACAATCGATAGTCGCCGTGCCCGCCGCCTTTGGTCGATTGGAAGTAATCGCTCTGTTCTGGACCAAGGTTACCTAGACCTGGCCCTGCTCGGCAAATGTCAACTACCAGGAACGGAAGTTCCATCCCAGCCGCATAGGACAAGCCCTCCTGCTTCAGGCTAAACCCAGGGCTCGAGGTCGCAGTCATCGCACAAACACCGCCTGCTGCGGCGCCAATGACCATGTTGATGGCTTCCAGTTCGCTCGCAGCCTGAAGAAAGAACTTGTAATCTGGGTATTTCTTGTTGCCAAACTCTTTTGCTAAGGTTTCCGGGATTTCACTCGATGGCGTTATTGGGTATGCGAAGTACGCGTTGAGGCCTGCTTCAAGCGCGCCATAGGCCAGAGCCTCGTTGCCCTTCAAGTAAACTCGTTGCTTCGACATCTATGCTTTCACCTGGATCTCACTGATGGCGAAGTCTGGGCAAACCCAATAGCAGATAGCGCACCCGGTGCACTCCCCTTTTGTTCCTCGGTACGAGAACTCGACTGGGTGGAAGCCAGCCCGATTCAGTTTTGTAGAGAACTTGAGGTTGCCTTGTGGGCAAGTGACGACGCAAAGCTCACAAGCTTTGCAACGCTCGTCCAGGATCTTAACGAAAGCTCTGGGTTGAAGGATGGTCGTGGCTGCGGTCAAGCTGTTATGACCTCCCTTTTCTCAACGAAATTTTCCAATACGTAACGGAGCATGGCGTAATGCTGCTCTTCGTCCAAAGCCAGCATGGTCAGCATTGTTTTGAGGTGCGGATCCTTGACCTGCGCTGTCGCCGAAGTGAACAGCCGTAGGGCATTCTCTTCCATATCCATCAGCCGGAGTAATTCCTCCCGACTTTCGTTGACGGGTGCAAGTCCTTCCCACTGGTTCGTGGCGAGGTAGTTGATTGCGCAGTTGATGACATCGGCGTGGTGCATCGAATCCCGCATGAGCTTACTGTAGAGAATTTTGACCACGCTATGCTTTGTCTCCCTGACCTTCTTGGCATAGACTTCGGTTTCGTGCTCCTCGTGGTCTAGCTGGTCTCTAAGTAATGCCAAGAGCTGTTCGTTTCGCATACGCCTGTCGTGAGAAACAGCCAGGGTAATTACTCTTAGCCGTTCTGCTAATATTCTATGTATTGTACCGACCTGAATGTCTCCGTCAGCTTGTCCGCGGCTTGATCAACAGCGCCGCTGAAACTGCGCCAAACAATGCGGCCGCACTACCTGCCATAAGCGCGAAGAAGAAACTCTTTGTGACTTCCAAGATGTAACCGGTCAAAACGGCGACGACGATTCCCGCAATATTTCCCCCAAGGTTCTGAACACCTCCCATTGTCCCCGTGAAACGCTTCGGTGTCGCCTCAACCAATGCAACCCAGAGTGACGGGGTTGAAAATCCAAGCGCAGCTCCTGCAAGGCTCAAAGCAGCCAACGCGGAATAGGGGTCGGGGGCATAGGCTGTCGCAAACAGCATAATCGAAGCAGCCACCATTCCAACCGCAAAGAGCTTCCTCCGAAGTCCAACTGGAGAACTACCCCTCCTCACAAGATAATCTGACACCACGCCACCGATCAGAATCAATGTCACAACCGCGGAAATCAGCGGAAGAGTTGAGAAAACCCCTGCGTTGAGAATTGTGAACTTTTGTTCTCGGACAAGATACGTTGGCAGCCAGAGGTTCAAGTAGTAGGCCACATACCCTTGGCCGAAGCTAGCTAATGTTAGTCCCAATCCCAGGGGGCTGATTACTACTGGGAGGCTTTTGCGGATGTTGATTTTCTGTTTCGGTTCTTTTCTTGGTGCTGGGTTTGGGGGGTTGTCCTGAAAGACGAATAGCCAGACGGCACACCACAAGAGTCCAACGAAGCCCGTAGCGAAGAATGCCCATGGCCAGCCGTAACTGAGGGCCAACCAGGCTGCGAAGGGAAAAGCTAGCACGGGACCTAATCGGCCGCCCGCGATTCAAATTGATGTTGCTCTCGCTCGCTCTTCCTTCTTGTACCATCCGGAGGAGGTTACTTTCGCCCCAGATACGAAATTGGGTGCCTGAGTAACACCGAGAGCGGCCCGTAGCGCGAAGAGGGAAAAGAATGAGTTTGCATAACCTGTGAGTATGGTGATTACCGATGTGGCTAACCCGCCCACAAATAGACTTCGTTTTGCGCCGAATCGGTCTGTGACAAGCCCCGCGACCGGTTGAAGCAGTGTGTAGATCCACAGGAATGCTGAGAGTACCAATCCCAATTCGAAGTCGGAGAGGCGGAGGTCGCGTTGAAGAAGCGGTGCTACGGGGGATAAATTCACACGGAGGACGAAAGTTACGAAAATTCCTGCACTTGTAAGAATTGCCATGGTCCAACGGTTGCGGATGATCATTTCGTAACCTCTGCGGACGAATCTATTGGGGGACGGGGACTAAGTTCGCAAGCGCCATGTCCGAGAGAGTGTACTTCCTGAGGTTGGCAACCTGTGCTGGGGTCAGAAGCGTGCAGGCGAATCCCCAGTGGAATGATATCCAATCGCCCACCTTCATGCCGCTCACGAAACTTCGGCCTTGCACCTCTGCGAGGACATTCGTTTTAGCCGGCGTTCCTAAGAACAACTTGCCATCCCGCCTCAACACCGGCTCATACTCGACATGAAGATTTCCCCTATCGTCAGTCCCGACTATTTTTCCCCAAGAGATTCGACACTTGTCCATCATCCCACCGACAACGTCGTCGGGTCCGGTTGCGTTCGCGAGCGAATCCCGCACCGTCCCCATTGTTGAGAACGCGTTGAAAACGTGGAGCGCGTGGTGTGGAAAGGCCGCATACGGCCGCGCCTCGAACAGCTTCTTTATCTGTTCCTTCGAGAATTTTGGCTTGAGCCGTTCCGTTAGGTGGTCATAGAATTCCCCGGGGGAAATCTTCTCAAGCAGTTCATTCCCGATCCAGTAGGCTTCGACCGGCGGTAGTCGAAGGGGTCGGCGACTCCCACAGATTGAGCGATGAAACGAAGGTAAGGGTAAGCAGCTTGGAAGCTTTTCAAGGCCTTGATCAATTGTTCGTTCGGTTTGTTACTCAAGCAAGCATCAAGTAGGACATCGTTTTCATCTGGTCCGCAGTAGCCCAAACGGTTGGGCATGAAGCTATGGCGCGCCGCAAGGATTGCTCCCTCGATTCTTGGTGAACTCAACCTCAGGCCACCTATTCTAATTCCCTTGGAGTTCGCGAATAATCTTCCAAGTTTCCAACGCCTCTTCTGCCTCCTTATTTGATAGGACCCTAATTGCGAAACCACCCTGGACAAGAACGTAGTTGCCTATCTGAGCTTTTATGAGGGAAATGTTTACGTTCTCTCTAATCCCGTCTGGGCCATAATCCACTGATGCAGAGTCACCCCTTATCGCCACGACCTTGCCGGGGAAGGTAAGACACAAGGCGGAACGCCCATATCGATACTCGTTTCTCAAGGCTATATGTTTGTAATGCTGGTTTCAAGACTGGGATAGAGTCTCAGGACCCGAGTTCCTTAGTGATTTCCTGAGAAAACCAGCAACCACCTTCATAACCCAAGAAACTCAAACCTGTCCTAGTGCGTTTGATTTGACCAAGGCTTCCGAAGTTGTGACTTCGTCGGAGGGAGAGGTATTCGATGTGGAGCTTGAGATTAACATCTTAAGAGAGAATCAACGCCTCGCCGACGCGAACAAGAGAAGGCTGGATGCGAACAAGATCCATGCGATTGATGTTATGGGTTCGGTGGGGTCGGGAAAAACATCCCTGATTAAGGCTATTGTTTCAAGACTGAAGAACGAACTGCGAATCGCAGTCATTGAAGGAGATGTAACGACAAGTATTGATTCCGAGCTCATCGCTTCAGAGGGAATTCCGACAGTTCAGGTCAACACTGGCAAAGAATGTCACCTGGACGCGAACCTAATCAGAAAAGCCTTGGACCGTATGCCGCTCGACAAGCTTGATCTAATTTTCATTGAGAACGTAGGAAACCTGATCTGCCCTTCCGAGTTCCCGCTCGGCTCGGATAAGCGGTTGGTCGTGATCAGCGTGACGGAGGGCCCTTACATGGTTCTCAAACATCCAATGATGTTTCTCGGCGCCGATGTGGTAGCCATAAACAAGGTAGATTTGGCTAAGGCGATGGAAGTTGAACCCGAGAAACTAAGCGCCGATGTTGCCAAACTGAACCCAAAGGCTGCTACTGTAAACACAAGTTGCAAGAGTGGAAAAGGCGTTGAGGAAGTCATCAAGGCGCTCGGCTTGGGTTAGGGGTTTGGAGCATGCATGAGTTTTCTTTTGCAACATCAATTGTGGAGTCCCTTCTCGACCTCGCAAACAAGCAGGGGGCGAGTAAAGTGTTGGAAGTTCACCTAAGAATTGGAAAACTGAGGGCGCTGTCTACCGAGCAGTTGCGCTTCTCTTATGGCATTCTTGCCAGCGGGACTGTTCTTGAAGGCTCCCACTTAATTGTGGAGGGATCGGCCGGGAGACTAAAGTGCCCTCAATGCAACTATCACGGGGAATTCGACCCCGAGGGTGACTTGTCCTTTCATTTCGGGATACCGCCTCTAATCTGTCCGCAATGCGCTGGCGGACTGACTATAGAAGGCGGTGACGAGTGCATGATAACGAGTGTTCGGATGGTTCTTCCGACAGTCATGCAAGGAAGCGAGGCCGCTGCTGAAGCCGCTAATTGAGATATTGCGAGTTACATAGCGCCTTTTCTCTATATAGAATCGCGGCGGAATATATAACTGGCCTCTGCCGCTGACAGTAGTTTCGGTTTACGCACATCAATAGAGTATTGACTACAGAGTGAAGCAGCATTGGAGATAAGAAAGGTTCAGAGAGTCGGGCATTCGACATTAACCGTCTCCCTTCCCAGAGACTGGGTTAGGCAGGTTGGACTAAAGCAGGGAGGCGTAGTCACCCTTCGCCTTTCCGAATTCGGCGAACTCATAGTTACCCCCGGCAACGAAATAGAAGCAGAAGAGATGACTGTCTGCAAGATAAACGCCGACGCCTGCAAAGACCGAGAGTTCCTTGCGAGAATGATTACGGGCAACTACATCCTGGGTCGAGATACCATCATAGTATCATCTTCAACTGACCTGAAGCCAGAACAACTTGCTGAAATCCGGATTCAACACGAAGGCTGAGCGGTCTAGGCATCGTTGAGCAGACGCCAAAGGAGACGATGATCCAATGTTTTCTCGACCCTTCTAAATTCACGGTCACAGGTCTACTCACACGCCTACACAAAGTAGCTGTCTCGATGCTGGAAACTTCCATGCGGGCATTAATGGACCGGAAGTTTTCCCTAGCTTTGGAAGTGTTAGAGCTTGAAAACGAAGCTGACCGCCTATACTGGCTGATCCTGCGGCAAATATTTCGGGCAATATCGAAGATACCGCTATCGCGCCATGTTGGAATAGAATCAGCAACCCACGCTGTTGGCTACCGCGCCGTCTCGAAACACCTTGAAGAGATGGCTGACTGCAGCGAGTCGATTGCCAACCTAGTACTCTCTATGGCGGATGAGAATTGCACTCAATATGCCTCTGTAATTGAAGAAGTGTGCAAGTTCGGAGCTGAAACTCTCGCCGTATCGAAAAGTGGAATGGATTCGTTGAGCATGTTGGATGTTGACCTAGCTAACCAGATAATCGCCCGCTCAGAACACGTCGAGGAACTGGAAAAGGATGTCACAGAGCTAGTGGTCTCATCCGTTCAAGAACGTAAGCTGGCCATAGCCCTAAGGGGAATCGTATGGAACCTCGCGGAAATATCACGCTCCTGCCCAAATGATTGCCGAAGTCGCAATGAACCGCTACCTTGAAAGCAATAGCGACATCTGTCAATTTTGGAAAGAGCGGAAGAGCGGGGGAGACATTCAATACCTAAAGAAGGTCGTAGCCTAGACTCATTCTTTGACCCCAAATCCTTAGCCATCGTAGGCGCATCGTCCACACCCAGCCGCATAGGGTACGTAATGGCACAAAACATGGTGGCCAATCATGCGAGAGGAGTCTTCAAGGGTGAAGTTTACCTAGTAAACCCGAAGCACGACCAAATCCTCGGCCAGAAGTGCTATTCGTCCATCTCGGCCATCACGAAACCCATCGAGACGATTGTAGTCGCCATACCCGCCGCAGGCATCCCAGACGTAATCGAAGAAGCGGGAAAAGTGGGAACAAAAGCGGCCATAGTGATATCGTCGGGGTTCGCAGAGGTCGGCAACCGAGCCTTAGAAGAAAAACTCGTCGATGTGGCAAGGAGATACGATATCAGGGTCGTGGGGCCGAACTGTCTCGGAATCTATGATGCCTACACTGGCATGGACACCCTTTTTCTTCCCGAAACAAAATTCCTTTCTGATGGCCGCGAAGTCGTTGCTACCCCAAGGCCCAGACCAGGTTCGGTCTCGTTTCTAACCCAAAGTGGGGCCTTCGGCGCGGCGGCGCTAGACTACATGGCAGGGCACGGGATGGGTATACGCGGATTCGTCAGTTACGGGAATAGATGCGACGTTACGGAAGATGAGTTCCTAGAATACTTCGCAAACGACCACCAGACCAAAGTTATTCTGATGTACATTGAGGGCCTAGCCAAAGGAAGGGAGTTTCTCAACAGAGCGAAAGACACGACGAAAAAGAAACCAGTCGTCGCCCTGAAGTCAGGCAGGACCGAAGCAGGAACCAGGGCCGCCATATCCCATACGGCCACTTTGGCTGGGATGGAACAAATCTACGAGGGAGCATTCAAGCAAGCCGGAATCATAAGGGTGCGAAACGTTGAAGAGCTATTCGACTTTGGGCGCGCATTGGCCCTACAACCCCCTGGTTACACGCACAGTGTAGCCGTTTTGACGAACGCTGGCGGACCCGGGATTATTGCCACGGATGCGTTGGAAGAATCTGGATTGATGGTACACAAGTTTTCTGAACGAGTTATGTCGAAATTCAAGGATTTCAAGGCGAAAAAGCTGCTTCTACCCGTTCTTTCAGGGTTTAACCCCATGGACCTCTCAGCGGAAGCCACGAGCGAAATGTTTGCGCTGGCCCTCTCAACCATCTTGGACGACCCCGAGATAGGAGGGCTTGTCTTGATTACAATGCACCATGCTCCAACAATACTTGATGATGCAGCGGATAAGATGGCGAAAACTGTACCCAAATACGGGAAACCAGTCACAGTATGTGACATGGGTGGGACGGAAATGGCGGAAACCATGAGGATGGCATTTGAGAAGAGGGGCATACCCTCTTACTCAGTCCCCGAAAGGGCCGCTCGTGCGCTCTGGGCGTTGATTTACTACGGAACTTATCTGCAAGACCATGGTGTGGTAAGGGCCGCCAGGGAAATCGCAGCCTAGGATGAGACCCTCCTTTTGTCGGCCACAAATTTGCCCAAATATGTTGAGGAGCTGAAAGGCCGCCCGCTAGATCCATTCATTTCGAGTTTGGTTGAATCGTCAGCTGACAGCAACCTAGCCAAGGTGGTGGGCCTGCTGAAAGAACGCGGAGTCTACGAGGTCTTCGTTCCGGAAGGCACTCGTTGCGGAATGATATGCGTGAGGGATGTTTTGAAGACGACGAATATTGAAACTACAAAACCAGGCGCTGTTATGTCATACGTACCTTCGCTGGGCAGAGATGCGCTTGTAAGCGAAGCTGCCAGACTGATGGCTGACTACAGGGTAAGAGCCGTGCCCATTTCTGACGGACGCAAAATCGTAGGTCAAGTAAACTGCGTTAGCATCCTCCTCGAGCTGAAGGGTAAGATTGGTGGTGACCTGCGAATTACTTCTCTTGCGACAAAGAATCCGATAACGGTCGACGACACGGCGTCGGTTGGGAAAGCAAGAGAGCTCATGGTTCGGAAGCGAATCGACCATCTACCTGTGACCAAGGGCAGGTCGAGTAGCTGGAATCCTAACGTCGAGCAAATCGTCACACGTATCGCCCCACCAGAGCGGGTTGGAAGTAAGGCTATGAAACCAGAAATCCGGCCATCCTTTCGATTTTCCTGGTCGGTGATGCGATGGATCCAGACCCCTCTGACATGCTCTGCCAGAAACAAGTGCAGAGCAAGCATTGGATATGATTCTGAGCTCACAGAACCTGCATCCTCGTCACCCAATGGGAGGAGCTGCAAGGTATAGCGACTCACAGAGACTTCATGACACTTCTTGCGGAACCTGAACCAGAAAGCGCTGTTCCGATCTTCATCGTCGGACTTCCAAACGACCCGTTTGAGTCGGAGGCGACGAAAGCGAAATTCAAGCGAACAGTTAATCAACTACCGCAGAATCTTCCCCGACATCCTTGAAGCTCGCTCAATAATCAAATCAAAATTCACGAAGCCAGGAAAGGAACGAGGTAGGTATGAAGTGACGGTACACATCAGAACCACAAGAAACACCTACACCTATTCAGAAGGCGGATGGGACCTCCCGGTCGTTTACGATTTGATAACGGACAGGCTTAAACGATTAATGACACAAAAACAGACACGCCGAAGAACACGTGATAGGGGAACCCTCGAAACACAATGACACATTTTCGAGCAGCTTAGGAGAATGACTATTGCTTCTTCCAACCAGAATGAGACGAGTCGAAATAATCGTCCCCAAGAGAAAATTCGATCAACGTCATGGTCTACCTTCGTGAATTGAACTCCGTTGAATTACTCGACGTTAAGGAGATGATCAAAGGGTATGGTGGAGGGGTCACCTCAACCATTGTATCTGATAGGCTCTATAGGCTTACGACACTTGAGTCGAAGATCAATTCAGTCATTGCTGCACTAGAAATCAACTCGATTCATGCAAAACCCGTTCTAGTCGAACCTCGAGTATCCGACGTGCAAATAGTTGAGGTTGAGAAAAAGTAGCCGAAATCGAGCAGCAAGTAACCTCAACTTCCAACGAAGCACAAGCATTGGAATCGCTGATCAACTATGCTGAACGGCAACTGGAACTGAGCATTGAAGAAATCGCGAAGATCGAGAATGTGAATTCTCCTGAAGGAAGGCACAAGCTTGAGGAAATTGTCGCCAGCATCTTCCAAACGCTGAAACCTGCAGAGCTGAAATTCGCCGAACCACTAGGCGAACTGGTTCAAGCTAAGGCTCTCGAAGATGCTGTAGTCAAAGATATCTCCGACAACGTCGCCAACATAATGGCTGAGAAAGCGCGACGAAGCCGCAATCGCCGACGCCGTAACTCAAACTTTGGGGCTGAAGTTGAAAGCCGTGCTTAGAAGCAAGCGGCTGTCCTACGAGGCATCGAGCAGAATTGAGGAGTCGAAGAAGCGACTCAAGGAATTGAAGGATAAACTCGCTGAGAACAGTCGCGCTGAGGGCGAGTATCTTCTGGTTCAACGCGAAGTCATCGGAGCCGAGCGAGCCTTTGAACAAGCGAAAGGCTACTGTGGTAAGACTGAATCCACATTCATGATTGAAGGTTGGACGCCTGCTTCCAGAGTCGAAGCAATAAAAGCCAACCTCAAGTAATGTGCGACAGACGAGGTCATCATCAGGACTGGACAGTCAAGACGCCCCGACAATGTCACGAACCCAAAGATACCAATGTTCTGTCAATTTTCGAAAAGTTGACTCTGGGGTTTGGGGTCCCGAAGAGCGATGAGATTGATCCAACGGTTCTTTGGCTCGTGACTTACCCACTCTTCTTCGGATTCATGTTCGGCGACGTTGGCAATGGATTTGTTGTCATGTTGTTTCGAGCCATATTTTCGTGCAAAGAAGAGACAGGGCTTACTCATTCCGGACACTGCGTACGGTGGACTTGGAGGCGTTTTCAACATGGTCATCCAAGGCTCAGCATTGCTAATCCTTAGCGGCTTGTCGGCATTCGTTGTGGGCTTTCTCTACGGAACGGTCTTTGGAAATGTTGAATGGTTCAGGATGATTACGGGCCTGCCCGGACCTCTTATGGTTCGAACCTTTCGACAACATACGGCTCATGCTCAGGTTGTCGATTACGATTGGAGTGATTCATATCATGTCGGGCTCCTCCTTGACATATTCAATAAGGTGTACGTCAAGGAATATCGAGAACTGATCTCTGGTCCACTCGTATGGCTCTGGTTCTACGGCGCCTTTGGTTTAACTCTGCTTCAGTATGGCCTGCGGTTTCCGAACTATCTCTTCGACCCCCGGAACACGACGGACATCTTCCTTAGGATGGGAGTCCCGCTCATTGCTATGATGGGGCTTGAAGTTCTGGACCGAAGGATCCATGGGACTGATGCATGCCTTCGAGAATCTTTGCTGGCGTCCCTGTCCCACACGATTTCCTATGTGCGAATCTTGGCAATGAAACTGATTGACGATGTTTTTCTGCGACTCTTCCTGGGAGTTCTGTGTTCTTCATGGCTTGGGGTAACATTGCTGGAACGTGCTTGGGTAGGTTCTCTTCTCAGCCCTAACAATTGTTCTGATATTGATCTTGGAGACGGCTTTCGTGTTCATGCAGTCTCTTCGACTTCATTGGGTAGAGTGGTTCCTGAAATTCTATGGCGGAAGCGGGACAGCCTTCAAACCGTACGGCGAGAGAGGACATACACCAAGGTTCGTACAGGCATCATGTAGCCTATTCTCGATAACTGGCATCGTAGAAACTGTTTGCATGACGATGCTCAAACGTTTCGAAATCTTTCCGCCACCTGTTTATATCAGCCTTGTCGCTTTCGTATCAGACAATTCAGGCGAGGGGTACAATCAACGAGTCATTCGGCTTCATTGCAAGTTCAGGCAGTCAATGACATTGTCGCGGAGCTACAGGATTATGGCCTAACCCGCAATGAAGCTCGCGTGCTCGTCTTTCTGGCCAAGACCGGGCCATCAAAGGCCAGCGAAGTCGCTCGGGCAGTGCAAATCAACCGCACGGAAACCTACAGAACGATAAGAAACCTACAGCGCCGCGGACTCGTGGAAGCCACACTCGAGAGGCCAGTGCGTTTTCAATCCGTGCCTTTTGACCGGTGCCTGAGTACTCTTATAGATGAAAGAAAGGCGAGGCTGAGGATTCTCGAGCAACGTGGCGAAGCCTTGCGCCGCCAATTCGCGGATGTGCGCGTCGAACCCGTCAGTCAGGAAGTTGAACGTTTTCAAGTAGTCCAAGGGAGGCTTCGGATTGAGCAACGGTTGCACGGTATGTGCGGTCAGGCTCAGAAATCGGTAATGACTGTTCTCTCGCCGTCGGAAGTAATACGGGCCGATACCTCGGACCTGTTTGACATGCTGGGTGAAGCCGCAAAGAATGGCCTTAGAATAAGGGTGATAACATCGATAAATCAGAGCAACTTGGAAATTGTCGAGAAGCTTCGCGAAAGCATCGAGATAAGGCATCTTGACTTGAAAGCAAAGCCGATTCCTAGGGTTTCCATAATCGATGATAGTGAAGCCCTTTTCGAAATTACAACTGCTGACGAAAGCTCGAGAAGCGAGGATGAAGTTGCATTATGGATCAACAGCCGTGCCTTCATAAGAAACCTCCAAGCATACTTCGAAGAGATGTGGAATTCAGGCACACCAGCTGAAGGCCGGTTGGAGACACTGCGAAAGGGAATACCGCCAGACGACCTAAGAATCTTCAAGGGCAGAAACGAAGTAAGCGGGAAACTCAACGAAATGATAGCATCAGCAAACCAAAGCGTTGAGATTTGGACAACGATGAGGGGAATTCAAGCCCTCGCAGACTTCCATTTCGACCAACTCAAAGAAGCAAAGGCTAGAGGCACGAAGATACGCGTCATAGCACCCATCACCAGCGAGAATACAGAAGGAGCCCGCAAGCTTGTGCCCGTCTCAGAATTGCGTTATTCTGAAGCTCTTGGGCAAGCTGGAATAGCCATTTCTGATCAGCGAGAGTTGATGTTGTATGAGAGGCTGCCTGACGACCACAACGCCGAGGTCGGCGCAGATGTAGGATTCTGGACCAATAGTAAACGCTTCATAGAAACAATGACCAGAGCTTACGAC
This sequence comes from Candidatus Bathyarchaeota archaeon, assembly GCA_963780265.1. Lineage (GTDB taxonomy): Archaea > Thermoproteota > Bathyarchaeia > 40CM-2-53-6 > 40CM-2-53-6 > FEN-987. The sequence continues at coordinate 52,679 of CAWABQ010000013.1, read as the reverse complement.
GCGATGTGGAAAGGCGTATTTGCAATATATGCCCCAAAACGCCGCGGATTACACGGATAGATCCTTACTGCTGCGATGCTGGTCGTAATCATTGCGCTAGAGCATTGATGAATGGAGCTCTGCCCTTTGCCTAAGTCAAATTTCGGATGCCAGCTTCCGCAGGACAGTGATGACTTCGACCACGTTATAGAAGTGGCGAAGCATTGTGAAAAAATCGGATACGATAGTGTGTGGGTCTATGACCACCTTTCCCCTTTCTGGTCACGTTCCGGCCAAGCGTTTGAGTGTTGGACTACTCTCTCGGCCGTTGCTGCGCGTACGAACAGTGTTAAGGTAGGCAGTCTAGTTACGAATGTGGGCCTCCGCAATCCGAGTTTGCTGGCAAAAATGTCAAGCACCATCGATAACATCAGCAACGGCCGACTTATACTCGGCCTCGGAACTGGGGACAAAATGAGCCGCGAAGAACTGCATTCCTACGGGTATAGATTTCCCGACCTTAATGAGAGAGTCGAACGCCTCAGGGAGAGTATTCAAATTCTGAAGGCCATGTGGACTAACGACGAAGTCACGTTTCACGGAAAACACTACGAAATTTCACGTGCGGTCAATCTTCCTAAGCCGAAACAACGACCACATCCGCCAATCTGGATTGGTGGGAGGCATCTTAGGATTTTGGATGTTGTCGCAGAGTTTGCTGATGGATGGAACTACTGGGGTCTTAGTAAAGATGGACTTGAACGCCGAGAAGATTACCTTGCCAAAAAGTGCGCTGAGCACGGGCGTAAGCCAAGCAGCATCCTGAAGGCATGGTCGGGAACTTTTCAGCAACTTTCAGATGGGGCTCGGAGTCATTCGGAATTATCGCGGAATATTGCTGGGAAGTTGCGAAACCAAGCTGACGCGGAGACAAAATATTTCATTGCATCCTTCGACTCACGGGCTGACCCAGAAAATTATCAAGCCTTTGCGGACGCCGTAAAGAGCTTGGCTTAGGATGCTGTCTATGCCTTCATTTAGTCATCGGAGGTTAAGAACCCGCCAAGTTACGTTGGCCGCATCTTTTGCCGCGGTCTACTTTGTGCTTCGAAGTGTCCCCACTTTTCAAATGGTCGGAATTTCCAGCCGATTCACCACTGGCGATTTTCTACTAACTTCGATTGCTCTCCTTGGCGGACTATGGAGCGGCACTCTTTCAGTCTTCATCGGGACAATTCTGGCCTATGGCGTGAGACCGCCTGTCTTCTTCGGCCTCGATTTCCTACCTGCCGTTGTCAATGTCGCTATCGCCGCTCTTCTGCTCTCAAGCCGCTACAGAGTTGCGCAGGGAATTTACTTCACAATTTTTCTCGCATTTATTTTGAGTCCTTACAGCCTACTGTTCGGCTTTGGCTACGTGCCTTACACGTGGCTCCACATTGTCGCACTCATCTTCCTCCTATCACCGATCGCTCCTAAGATTCCTGTCTGGGCAAACAGCCGCGGTTTACGGCAGATCGTAGCAATAGGATACCTGGCTTTTGTAGGCACCATGGGACAACACCTCATGGGGGGCCTTTTGTACGAACTAGCGGCGGGATTGGTCGGAGGCGTCGGCCCTTCAAATTTCATGGGTTTTTGGCGGATCATATTCTGGCTTTACCCAATTGAACGGCTACTAATCGTTGCCTTTTCCACGATCATAACGCTAGCCATGAGCCGTTCCCTCAAGAAATGGGTCCCCTAGCTGGCTTCCAGGATTAAGGCACGCAGTAGAAAGCCGCTAGCTCTCATTTGTCAGCTTATTTCTTTTAGTTTCGCAGGCAAATACTTGTCCACGATGTAGGCGAGCCCGTATCGGCTGAAGGCTTCCTGTTCTGCCTTGCGTCTAACTTTCAGGAATGTTTCGATTTCCTTCTTCCATAGCTTTCCGTTGTACCTCGGGTCCTTCTCAAGTTCATAGAGCCTCTTTATGTCCAGGTCCGTCAGAGGATCGCTTGGAAGTTTGTAGTCTACGATATCAGAGGCCCACACCCCCGCCCATTTGGCGTCTGGCGTGTTCAATTCCCGGAGGTGCGCGGCATTTGCTGAGCCTGATATTATGACGTTGGCGATGTGCATACCCCAAGGGTCGGCATCGCAGAAAATGTACACTGGGAGTCCCAGTTCCTTGTTCAATCTTCGAAGGAGAGCTCGTGTAGCGCGTGGCGCCTGCCCGGCGGTGTGAATTAGTAGGGCCTTGTGTTTCTCGTGAACCCTCTCCTCAATGAAACGTGTGAAGAGCCCGCCTTTCTCGATAGCAATAATCTTGTCAGCATTACAATCAGCAAATTCAGCATTCGTGAGTGCGGGGCCAATCATCATTCCGTCAGGGTGCGATGAAAGATTCAGCTCCTTCCCTTCATATCCCCGCACCGTGTATCGGATGGTTAAGTCTCCGAAGATTGCGCTTCGTTCTTCAGGAAAGACGTTGAAGTCTTCTCTCGAGTAGCCGAGAACTGTCTCAAGATCTGTAATTATGTCGTCGCTCTCAGCTTGGTCTGTGAAGCTCATCTCGTAGGCCTGAGCCGAATAGAAAACGTCCCTAAGTGTTGACGTCTTTCCTTCCCTGGCCAGTTCGTCGACGAAGGACCCGGTCCAGACGAGCTGCGTTAATGGGCGGACATGTCTGATGTTTCGGGCGCTCCGCCTAACGTTACGCTCGCCGAGTATGTATTGCCGGGTCTTTTCATCGTAGCGTATGTTGTTTATGGACCGGCTGGGCATTCGGACCGTGGGCCATTGCTTCTCGGAGAGTTGCGCGTAGATTTGGCCACCCAAATCCTTGAGGCTGTCTAACACTTGGCCTCTGCGTTGTTCGATTCGGCTAGTTTTGCTCGCCTTGGTCGTCTTCAGTTTCTTCTTTTTCATGTCTCAAAACACTCCTGAGTAATGGGGAGACATCCGGAGGTTTGTCTTTCTTAGCGAGTTTCGCTGAGAACAAAGCGATCTTTGGCAGGTATTTCTGGAATACGTCAAGCCTGTGTTTGTCGTGCGCTATGTTAATCTTTTTCGAAAGGAATAACGAGAGTCTACGCGCGACTTCGCGAACCGCGTTTAGGACCTCCCGTTCTATGTCAGGTCGGTCGGCGATGAATTCCTTACCTACAGTCTTGTAGGGGACTTTTGTCGAACAGATGTGAACGAAAACCGCTATGGGCATCTCCGGCGAGGCTTTGTAATGCCTCCAATCAACCTCCGTGTTCACAACTTTCCAGGATACGTCGCTTGCCTCGTCGAAGAGTAGTGGAATCTTGTTCGCGAATCTGAAAAGCTTGATTCCTCCCCCGGGCTCAATTTGACCGCCGTAAGCTACACCCACCTCGACTATGAACGGAAAACCCGCGTAAGCTGATGGCTTCCTCTGATACACAGCGACGAACTCGGGCGCGAGTTCTTTCCTAATTCCGGCTTCAAGCAAATCCTCCCCAAGCGGGGACAGACAACTTGCATCGGGGGCAAGGAACTTGTAATTCTTCATTGCGTTTACGATCTTGACTATCTCTTCCGGTGTCAGCTTCTTCGGGTTTTTCTTGGGGGGCAGGTCAACCTGTTGCAGGAATGAAGTCGCGATTGTCCTGCCAACTCTGTGAAAGTGATTTTTCATGAAAGCGACGAGTGTGCGTTCATTGGTCAATTCGATAAGGCGGTTCATTGTTTCGACGTCGACGCCGTACGGGTGCGGTAAGGTTTCTTGCGGTGGTTTTGGCATTTGCACGGTAGCACGATCGAACCTGTACAGCCTGCCCCTAGGGTCCACATATGTTATCGTTGCATATGGTGCAACGATCGCGGTTTCCATCAGATAGTCTAGAATCTTGGACATCGCCCGGGTATAGTCCGCCTCGGTGGAGAATTCGACGACTGCCCCGTGCCAATGATTGTCGTTTGATTGCGTCTTGTGCTTGAGAATGACTGGCTTATTCTTTTGGATGTCAATCATCAAATTGTATTGGTGTATCTTCGTTCGACCAGTGCTGGACATGATGGTTGCTGCGCCATGGGTCGTGATCTGTCCGTAAAGTATGGCCATCTTACCGCCCAACCCGAAGGTCCCTCGCGTCTGTCGAAGCTTGTACTTTGATCCGAAGAGAACCTGGCCGAAAGCGGATGGTATGATGTCGTGAGGAATTCCTATGCCGTTATCTTCAATGTGGACCCTGTAGACGCCCGGCCCATCTGTCGGCCCCGATTCGTGTGATATTCGGAGGTAAATGTCGGGAGGAATTTCGCGTGTTTCGCATGCGTCGAGTGAATTTTCGATTAGTTCACGGATAGTAGAGTAGATAGCCCTTGTGGGGTTCGTGAATCCCGCGATGTCCCTGTTACGGTAGAAGAAATCTGCCGCCGATATTTCTTGGAACACTTCTTGGAGGGCCATCAGGGTTCGCCTATGTTGGTGAGAGTGGGGGATAAAGCTGATGATGGTTGCTTCGTGTCACGTAGGCGGCTTCTGCCATAGCTCAAGGGTTTCTCTTTTCTTGCTTTCGCTCTTTATCTTTCTAAGCAGTTTATACAAGGTGGAATGTTGTTTGCCTTTGAGTAAGAGTTCAATTGCTTCCCTCGCAGCAGTCACGGTCTCGTATTCACCGATCATAGAAATCGTGTGGCCATAGACTGAAACTTTCGCGTCCGTCATTTCCTCTATTAACCTGCGAATCTTACCCGCGCGCCCAATCACTCGGCCCTTCAACCTCGCAATATCGTGTTCATTTCTTCCAAACGTTTCCCTTAGATCAATGATGTCCAGAACGATGTCATCATCGACGAGTTCCATCGCTCGTTCGGGCGAGAATCCACGGCCAATCGCGAGAACGACATCGCGGGCACGAAGGATTGTGGTTGGGTCGTCAGAATCCTCTCGGGGAACTATTTCCACGACGCCGCCCTCACTCTGGATTAGCAAGTCCGCCCTGAACGCATCTTCGATCTCGTTCTTAGTCGAACCGTCCCTTCCGATGAGCACGCCCATTCGTTCGAAGGGTATTGTCGTGCTAATTCGCGTCGACATCTTCACCCGTCACCCACTTCGTTAATCTTTCAAGCGGTGGTACAGTCACACCGATCCTGCAGAAATACTCGTTCATATGTACCAAATCTCTTTCAAGAAACTTGCGGGCCATGGGATGTTCAGGAGGAACGGCTTGGGCTAAGTCAAAGATTACCGGCTTGAGGTCAACGATCATTATGTTATATTCGCTTAGGTCACCGTGTACGAGTTGTGCTTTTTGGTAGAGCCTTCTTACGGCTTCAGCTATTTTGTCGTATACTCGCGCTGGGTGGTCCAGGGGTGTTTCCCTCAGCAGGGGAGCGGGAGTACCGTTCCTTCCGATGAATTCCATTAGCAGCACGTTTCCTTCAACCTTCAATGGGATGGGCACTCGGACGCCCGCGTCACGTGCTTGTTGAAGGTTCCTGAATTCCTTTAGAGCCCAAAGGTTAACGAGCGACCTTGTGTCTTTCCTGGTGTTCTTGAACCTTTGATCCCCTTGTATGTACATCATCCTGCCGCTCACGAATTCCGCTGACGTGGTCAGGAAAATCTTGATTGCTACTGGCTTGTTTTTTCGTCCAACGCCCCAGTACAGGCGTGATTCCTTGCCTGAGCGTACTACCCCATTTATGTTTCTGATGTACCCGCGGTTCAGCAAACGATATACGATCATTAGAGTCGACTTGTCGAAAACTTCTTCAAGGGTCTCCATTTCCTCGCTACGCTTCTCCCTCATCAACCGGGTTACTTCATAGCGGGCAACCTTGCGGCGTAGCTTCTGCTCAGCTATGGACTCCACTTACGCCACCAAATGATATCATCTTGGGAAAGTTAGGCAGCGAGACGACCTTGGCTTCGTAGCCAGTTTGCTTGGCTTTCTGTATACCGCCATATGATATCGCCTCTGGTGTCGACCTGGAAATCCCATGGGGCAACCAAGACCGTGTCATTGACTTTAATCCAGACTCGGCGTTTCATCTTACCTCGAATTCGGCATACTCTCTCGTGTCCGTCCAAACATTTGACCATGAGCCTATCGTAACCTAGCATCTGGGTTACGATTCCGAGCAGCTGCCCTTCACCGGGCATGACCATTTCCCGGAGGTCGCCCTCACTTAGAACCTTCTTCTTTCCCACACTTTCCACCGAAGTTACGTCGCGCTAATAATTCGGCCAGCCTAAATAAGCCTACTAGCCAGCCGCAGCAAATAACTCGCTGAGCGTAATTCACATTCTGACCATTTGGACGTGCGGGACGCCGCCGATATAGAGAACTGCGGACGGGTTGACAAAACCCCTTTGAACTGTCGCTTCAACTATGCCCTCACCCACCAAGTTCGCTATGTCAGCGGAGTCAATGGCTTGCAGCGCTTCGGGAATGCTAGTGGAGACACCCTTGTAAAAATCTACTTTCACTTCGAGCTTCAACTTTCCCTCGCGGAAGGTCGCTCCGAGAAGTTCGGAATCGCAGACGGCCACGAGGGTGTGCTTCGAGTCTTTGAAGACTCGGAGGTAGACTTCGTTCACGTGGAGGCACTTTCTCAGACGGGAAGAATGGAAGACCTCGCACCGCAAGCCTCACAGCGTAGGAAGAGGTACCGCCCTTCCTTCTCGACCTTCGTGTCCGGCCGGTTGCATATTGGGCAGATCACATAACGCTGAGCGTAAATGTTCAGAAGCCGTGTTACGGTTCCAACATCGAATCTGCCTTGGAATATCGCCCTCGCGCCATCAAGGGAAGCAGCCGTCGCCAGTTCTCTGGACAGAAACTTAAGCAAATGATGGGGATCTCGGTTAATTTTGCCACTAATCTCGCCGAAATTCTGGATAATCGTCCGCCTACCCATCCTTATACCAACAACCCTCGGTATCTCGAACCTTTCCCCAGTTCCCACAGCCTTTGGCAGGTTGGAATAGGCCCGCTCAAGTAGTTTGGCGTAATCTCCACTCAAAGTTGATTTCCGGCACTAGGATGCAAAGCGCCATATTTCTTGATTCCTCTTTAGGAAAGAAATGTTAATTTGGTTACAGGGACGCTAAGCTTGAGGAAGCGTTTGGAGAAGGAGCCGCAACTAAAGCTCATCACGAACAGGCTGCGAAAGGCAATCACTACCTTCTTGCTTGTTGGAGAGCGGGCCCGACTGGAGGGGGTCGTAATTGGGTAAGTGGATAATCAACTCTGCATGGCCTTACGTAAATTCAGTTCCCCACTTGGGAACATTCATCCATCTCCTCAGTGCGGACGTTTACGCCAGATACCTCCGCCTCAAAGGCGAAGAAGTCATAGCGGTTACGGGTTCGGACGAGCATGGAACGCCCATTGAAGTTGAAGCGATAAAGAAAGGGGTGCCACCCAAGCAATTGACGGACGCGATCCACAAGCAAATTTGCGACTTGCTGGAGGCGTACAACATACGTCTCGATAATTACACCAGGACCGAAAGCCCCGTTCACATTCGCTACACTCAAGAGCTCTACAGGAAGGTGTACGAGAACGGTTACGTGTATACTCAGAACGTAAGTTTACCATATTGCGAAAAGGACCAAAGGTTTCTCCCCGACCGCTTTGTCGAAGGAACCTGCCCCCACTGCGGCTACGAACAAGCTAGGGGGGACCAATGCGAATCTTGCGGCCGCGTACTCGACCCACTCGAACTAATTCGGTCCAGATGCGTTTTCTGTGGAGCGGCTCCTACGGTCAAGTCGTCAACCCACTGGTTCTTCGACCTACCGAAATTCCGAGATAAACTCCTACCCCTAGTCCAAGAGAACAAACGACTGCCAGAGAACGCCCGCAACTTCTCACTGAAATGGCTCGAAGAAGGCCTCAAGCCCCGGTCCCTAACCAGGGACAACAAATGGGGCATTCCAGCTCCATTTCCCGGTGCCGAAGGAAAGACCATCTACGTCTGGTTGGAAGCCGTCCTGGGGTATGTTTCAGCATCAATAGAGTGGGCTGAAAAATCAGGAAAGCCTGATGCTTGGAAAGATTTCTGGTTCGACAAACAGACCAGAAACGTGCATTTCATCGGGAAGGATAACATTCCCTTCCACGTGATCATTTTCCCAAGCCTCCTCCTAGCCACGCATGAGGATTACGTACTGCCATGGCAGGTCTCCTCAACCGAATTCATACTCTTCAACGGACAAAAATTCTCCAAGAGCAAGAAGATCGGAATCTGGATTGATGAAGCACTGAAAGTTGCCCCGGCCGAGTACTGGCGGTACGTCCTCATAGCCATACGGCCAGAGACGCGAGATGCAAACTTCACGTGGCGCGATTTCGAAAGTCACGTCAATAGCGAACTAAACGATGTGCTAGGAAACTTCGTCCACCGCACACTCACATTCGTGAACAACTATTTCGATTCAAAGATACCCGAACCGCAAGAACTGGACGCAAAGGACGAGGCCTTGAAGAATCGAATAGAGTCGTCACCCTCAAAGGTATCCCAACTCTTCGACCAATTCCAACTAAGAAGCGCCCTTGGGGAAATCATTGAACTGGCCCGGGCTGGAAACCAATACCTAAGTGAACGAGAGCCGTGGCATCTCGTAAAGAAGGATCGGGCCAAAACGGCCACAACGCTCTACTTTGCCACGCAGCTCGTCAGATCGATAGGCATCCTAATCTCCCCATTCCTACCGGAAACAGCCCAACACATACGTACACAACTCAACCTGACCGGGGAAGAAGGATGGTGGGACGCGGGAACACTCGCCCTCAAAGCGGGTTACGCTATAGGCAAAGCTACGCCGCTCTTTCACAAGGTCTCCGTACCAGCAAAGTCATGAGAGTGGTCAAGGACGCCATCACTAAAGCTTGATCTGCATGTCCACACGGTTGGCTCGTACGACGGCCACACAAAACGTGAAGACCTCCCCCAAATCATCAAGAGCAGAAGACTCGACGGGGTAGCAATCACAGAGCACGATAGGTTCGACCCCCCTAGACTACCGGATACGCTAGTCCTGCCTGCGGTCGAAATCTCTTCTCGGGATGGGCATGTACTCGCTTTAGGCATTCATGAGATGATTTCGCCGAAGCTTCCAGCGGACGAAACCATTCAGAGGATCCACGATCAAGGAGGGGTTGCAATAATTCCTCACCCCTATGACCCCGTCTGTGAGTGTGTCAAGATTGCGCGGTTAACGGTCCGGCCAGACGCGGTTGAGACAGTTAATGCAGACGCCCTGTCGTTCTACATTTCAAATTGGTTGGCGCGCAAGGATGCGCAAAGGTTCAAGCTTCCACAGGTCGGAGGCAGTGACTCCCATATCCCCCAGACCATCGGCGACGCTTACACCGTCGTCGATGCTGATTCCAGAGACCTGAAGGACATCCTTGAGGCTATCAAAGCAGGGAAAGTTCGGGCAGAAGGGCGCGCCACATCCGTTAGGAACAAAATCCGGAAGTTAAGTTACAAATTCAAGTGAGCGTTTCGATCTGATCGATATCCAACCTTAGGTTGAGATGTTCCTCCCCGCGGATTGCGGCTCCATTTGAAACAAATTAAATTCGCAGAGGATATTCCGGAGGGAAATTTCTGTAGACAATAGCTCACCCTGGATGACGAGCTTAGAACATTTGTGTTGAAGACTTGAGGGACTATATTTGGAAAGGGGTCTCACCGGACGCGATTTGAGCATCTTAGCAGTTGCTAAGGGCCATAACTCGTGAATTTGCTTTCGATATTCATCCAAGAATCAGGATAGATTGCGTGTTCTTGCATCAGGGTTTGCAACAAGAGTGCCTAGTTTATGTTTCAAGATAGATGCGCTCCACCAGACTCACCCTCCCCCAACGGGGGGTATAATTGCGAATGTGCACCCGCCCGTCAATACGGTTGAAAATCCGCCGGTCTCAGAGATTGATGTCTCGTTCAGAATGAATTGAAGGTATGGGCGCGGGTTCCCAGCCTCATCGAGAAGGTATCCCTTCAGTTTGTCACCATGCTTTGCCGCTATGAGATCGAGAAGCTGCCGCACGTTTGTACCAGGGGGAACGTCTATGCTCTCTTCTCGTATGTTGACCACTTCTCGAACAGAGGCGAAGTAATAGATTTTCACTTTCAAGGAGTTCTCACGAGAACGATTCTTCGCTGGAGAGCTACTTGAGATCGGAACTGCTCATTCTCCAGGTCAATTGCATCGACTTGGGCCTGTTGGCCTTCGCTTCGTCAATTCTTGTCACACTCGTTGCATGAGGACTAGTTGCGAGCTCGTCGGGTTTCGAGTAGGCCTCTTCGCTAATACGTGAGAAACCATCGATCATAGCGTCAAGTTCTCCTTTGGCTACCGTTTCGGTGGGCTCCGTCATCATAGCCTCTTCCACAATCAGGGGAAAATAGACGGTTGGCGAGTGTACTCCGAAGTCCAGTAACCTCTTTCCCACCTGAAGTGCCGTGACGCCCGTTTCCTTCGCAAGACCTGAAGCGGACAATACGAACTCATGCTTCCTAGGGATGCCTTCCCCGTAAGGAAGCGAAAAGCCCTTGATCTTTCGAAGTTTCTGGGCCATGTAATTGGCGTTTAGAACTGCAATCTCAGAGGCTGTCTCCAGGCCTTCCTTTCCATGGAGAAGAATGTATACGTAAGCACGAAGGACCACGGCGGCGCTGCCATGAAACGCTCTGACTTTTCCAATACTTTTCGGTCTGTTATAGTCCCAGTAGTATTTCGTCCCATCGAATTCGATGGTCGGAACGGGGAGATAGTCCACGAGGCGACTTGTGACGCCCACAGGGCCGGCGCCAGGTCCGCCTCCTCCGTGCGGGGTTGCGAAGGTTTTGTGCAGGTTGATATGAACGATGTCGAAGCCCATGTCGCCTGGTTTAGCCTTTCCCATTATTGCGTTGAGGTTTGCGCCATCGTAGTAGAGCAACCCGCCAGAATCATGGACTATACCGGCGATTTCGAGGATTTCGCGTTCGAAGATGCCTAGCGTGTTGGGGTTGGTGATCATCAGGCCGGCCGTTTTCGGTCCGACTACGCTCTTTAGCGCCTCCGTGTCCACGCATCCCTCTGAATTTGAGGGAACTTCGACGACTTTATACCCGGCCATCGCTGCGCTCGCAGGGTTCGTCCCATGGGCCGAGTCTGGGACGATGATTTCATCACGCTTCATGTCAGCTCTGTCGCGATGGTACGCCCGAATCATCATCACACCCGTGTATTCACCGTGAGCTCCCGCGGCCGGTTGCAACGATATCTTCTCCATGCCAACAATGTTCGAGAGGAAATTCGCCGCCTCGTATAGGACCTGAAGGATCCCCTGCACGGTCCTTAAGTCCTGGTAGGGGTGCAATTCTTGGATTCTATGTGAAGCGGCTATGAGGTCGCACAGTTTCGGGTTGTACTTCATGGTGCAACTTCCAAGAGGATAGACACCGAGGTCGACCCCAAAGTTCTCTTGTGAGAGACGGGTAAAGTGACGAATTACTTCAATTTCCGAGACTTCCGGCAACGATGGCGGAGCGGCGCGCCGAAGTTTACGTGGGACAACTTTCAGGGCAGCATCACTTTCCTCAGTGGAGGAAAGTTGGAAACCGATTTTCCCCGGCTGCGACAGCTCGATGATGAGAGGTTCGTCCCATTTCGCTTGACGATACACCATGATCTCAAGCCCCCAAGACTTGTCGAAGCTTGTCGGCTAGCATGTCGATGTCTCGGTGAGTGTGAACTTCGGTAAAGCAGTAAAGTGCTGTTTGCCCGAGTTCTGGGAAATATCTGCTTACGTCTAGGCCACCGTGGATCCCTGCATTCAACATTGACGCGTTTATCTCGGCCACACTCTTTCCAGTCTTATCGAAGTTTACTGTGAACTCCATGAAGTGGAACGCTTCAAAACCGGGCGCTGAAACCCCACGGATCTTTTGCAACTGATCCGTCGCGTAAATGGTCCGATCCAGGATTGTCGAGCAGAGCTCCGTTATCCCTTTCGGGCCTAGCAAAGCCAGGTAACTCGCAGCGGCTAGCGCTAAGAGGGCTTCATTTGTGCAAATGTTTGAGGTTGCCTTCTCCCGCCGAATGTGTTGCTCGCGTGTTTGTAACGCCATACAATAGGCGTCTTGTTTGCCATCCTGTGTTGTTGTCTTTCCGATTATTCGGCCTGGCATTTGTCGGAGAAGTGAATCGCCTTTGCACGCAAAAATGCCCAGTAGAGGCCCCCCATAGTTCATATGGTTACCTAGCGGTTGCCCCTCCCCCACAACTATGTCCGCTCCCATTTCGCCGGGTGCTTTCAAGACACCTAACGAGATGGGTTCGCTGCCAACAAGAAAGAGAGCTCCCCCATCGTGGGCCAGTTGGGCTATCTCTTCGCACGACTGCTCCACGAATCCAAGAAATGATGGGTATTCTACGTAAACCCCTGCAGTCTGGGCGGACAAAATCCTTTTCAGGTCAGCAAGATCAATGGCTCCCGTCCGCTTATCTTGTGCAATCTCAACAACCTTGATGTCTGCAGGCTCACAAAACGTTCGCAAGGTTGAGAGACGTTCGGGGTGGATGAAGTGTGGTACAATAAACTCGTCACGGTGGGTTACGCCGAAGCCATTCTGGCCGCTTCGCCCAGTGCGGTCGACCAGTCGTACAACGAGCTGTTTGCGTAGTCCATTGAGGTTAGCTCGCAGATCATGCTCTGATATTCGAAGAGGGCTTGAAGCATCCCTTGCGAGATTTCAGGTTGGTAGGGTGTGTAGGATGTTAGGAATTCACCACGGCTGGTTATTGCGTCCACCGCTGCTGGAACATGGTGGGGCCAGACACCCCCTCCAAGAAACGATAGGAGATCACGGGTTGAAAGGTTCTTGTTGAGAAGCGCTTCGACATGACGCCTAGCCTCCATCTCAGAGAGTTTGGATGGGATCGCTAGGGAGGCTTTCGTTCGTATGGGTGAGGGGATATCTTTGAAAAGATCCTCGATCGTTCCGCGCCTATATCTCTGAGCATCTGGCGCATAATCGATTCGTCGCTATTGGGAATGTACGGATGAGTTCGCGACAAGTTCCGCTTCCTCGCGGCGGCCTTTACCCTGAGTTCATATTATTCGGTTATGGTTGTTTCAGAGGTTGGAAAATAGGCCTCAAACAAATGCAATTAAGTCCTTGAACATCATTGAAGGGACGGCTACGGTTTTGTTGAATTCGCGCAGAATTGATCGAACGGCTGTCGTCGAGAACAAGGGTCTGCTTGGCTCTGGAACACATGTTGCCGCCGGCGCTAGGCTGCTTGGCCGAGTACGAACCGGTAGGGGAACGTTCATCGACTCGAATGCGGTCGTGTACGGGCCTGTAACTGTAGGCAAAGGCACCTACGTCGGCCCAAACTGCATCGTAGGCTTCCCAGCCGCTAAAGAACTTAAGGAGCTGATGCGTTCGCACAGAATCAAGAAGAAGAAAGCAACCACCCTCGGCGAAAACTGCATACTGAGGCCTGGCACGACACTCTACTCGAACGTGAAGGCAGCAGGCGATATCACATTCGGCCATAATGTGTTAGTGCGTGAAAATGTAACGATCGGAAGCCGGACCAAAATTGGAACCAACGTAGTGATTGATGGAAGCACGAGCATCGGAGCGAAGGTTTCGATACAAACTGGGGTATACATTTGCACCTATTCGACTGTGGAGGACGGAGTGTTCCTCGGCCCCTGCTGCGTCTTTACAAACGACAAGTACGTCGTCCAGAAACCATTCAAACTCATTGGCCCAACCGTGAAGAAGGGAGCGAGCATTGGAGCGAACGCACTCCTGTTCCCAGGAGTGACCGTAGGGGAGGGATCTGTCGTGGGTTCGCAAGCAATGGTTAATTCCGATGTACCGGCCCGAACAATTTTCGCAGGTATCCCCGCGAAGAAAATAAGGGACGTACCCGATGAGTGGCATTCGTCACTTTTGCAAAATTGATTCAATCCGCGGTCAGCAGAACGAATAAATATTGAACTTCGCATTCACGGGGCAATCCTTTCGTGGGACCCAATGAAAGCGGAGCCAAACTGAGGTTGAAGATGACATTCGCAGTAGTAGCCCTAGTCTTAGTCCTCGCTCTTGGGATGGTCGCTCCGCTCCAAGCAGCAGGCTCCCAGCCCAGTTTGACGATAGATGTCGTAAGAGTCGCCGCACTCGGGCAGTGGGGAGTCATCCATCTTTTGGACAGTTACAGGATCCATTATGACAGCGGGACAGCTCCAGTATCTTCACTGGATTTTGGCTTTTCACGCATATATCGAAACAACGTGTACTTCATCAACTCAAAGGATAATGCGGGAAGAATTTTAGCCATAGACAGCGACGTAACCCCAAGCCCAGACGTCTATTGGATGCGAGTTCATTTCGGCGAAGAGTTGACCCTTAACAAGACTTACGAGTTCAGAGTAGCATTTACTTTGGATGGATTGGTAACACCCGCCGTTGGCGGGTTCCAATACAATTTCACAGCGGCACCAATCCTTACGCAGGATGCTAGAATGGCCAACGTCACGTTTGTCGCGGTGCCTGCCTCCAACTTCATACTTCCCCAGAACTCGCCCTACCTGGCCATAAGTCTGAATGGGCAACCTGCCCTCTTCAGGGAGTACAGGCCTTGGAAGGCCTACTCGGAAGAGACGTTCTATGCCCCGTACAGCACCGTGAACCAGTACCTTGTAGACTTAACGTCGGCTCAGCGTGACATCATCGTCGGCAGTGCAGGCGGGCTGAGCGTGAAGGATACTTACAACTTACACAACCTCGGCATCCCCATCACATCTATGACTATCACGCTTCCCGAAGGCGCCTCAAATGTTATGGCGTATGACCTGGTGGGCACAATGTGGACGAGCGCACAGAACCCCCCCACGCCATACCAGGTCACAGTGTCCCCAAGGTATAGTTCCGGCGTGAGGAACAAAGAGAACTTCACATTCACATTGACCTACGACCTTCCCCAGATGAAGTACCTTAAGCAACTGGACTGGTGGGGAACCTACAACCTGACTATTGGCCTTCTAAACACTGGAGACGACCTCCTATTTGATAACGCCACTGTGAATATCATAACGCCTAACGGAGTGACCGTTAGCAACGTTAAGACTTCCATGCAATCGCCCCTCTCAACTCCAATTGAATACGATCCAAGCCATCGAGAGTTTACGCTCCAAGGAGTCATCACGCAGAGCAACGTAACTGTTGGACTAACTTTGAACTATTCGCCGTTCTGGTCAGCGTTTGGAACATTGCCGTGGCTCTTTGGGTTAGAGCTTGTGATTGCAGCATTTGCATTAGCCGTCGTGATTAGGCGAGGCCCAGAGCTCGCGGTCCCGGTTCCCGTTGAGAAACTTAGAGAGTTTGTTGGCCTGTATGACGAGAGACTTGCATTATCAAGAGAACTCGTTGTCATGGAAGAAGAAGTGGCCAGGGGCGGTTTGGTGAAGCATGAGTTCAGGAGACGAACGAAAGTTTTGGAACTCAGGCTGGACGAAATCAACAAGTCGCTGATGGAGGTCAAAACCGAGCTTCGAGCAATCAGCCCACGGTACGATGAACTGATTCGAAGAATCGACAGGGCAGAAGCAGAAATCCATGTATCACGGACCAGCATGAACCAGGTGAGGTCCCAATACAGAGCGGGCAGAACAACTCGTGAAACATACGACGCCATGGTCAATGATATCACGAAACGTATCGACCGAGCAGAAGAAACGGTTGAAACCATACTGATCACTCTGCGAGAAGATGCAAGGTAAACCACGGAACATATTATAATCCGCGCACAACTTCTAAGCCGCGTTAATCCGAAGGCTAGCAAATCCCTAGTGTCTTCCATGACCAATCAAATCCCAGTCTCAAAATTACAAGAATGGCTGCGGAAATCGCTCGCATCAAACCTGTCCCAAGCAGAGCGTGAACGTGACAAACTGATGGCAGAGATAACGCGTGGATTGGATTCGATCGCAAAGTTCTGCAGTCAACTCGCGCATAAGGCGGAACAGGACATGGAATCAAAACGCGACAATAGAGCACAGTACAGGGCAGCAAAAGCAGTGGCAAGGTTAACAGCCATAATTCCGGAAATGTGCAAAGAGTTTAGCGTCCCGACCGAGAACGATTCCACTAGTCTGAGGAATCTGCAACGCGAAACCTCGAAGCTTGCATCCGAGGCGGCCCGAACTAGGGAGACGTGGCTCCGACAGATTAGGCCGTACTATATTATCGACATGATGACGTTAGGTGGCAACATTGACAAGCTACGAAGGCTAGGCGACGAACTTCACAATTTCCTGATCGGGCGAGGGTCCTTACTTCGCTCGTTGGAGGAGTTGAGTGAGAAGCTTGATTCCCTATCAAAGTTGCGGACTTCAAAGGAATCGGTATCCCAACAGAGACAGGCCCTAGAGGAAAAACTCGGGGAAACAGAGCGCTTGGACAAGTCGCTGAAGGACCAAGTTGGGGAAATCCGTCGGAACCCAAAGATCAAGGAGTACATGGAACTGGACGCGGAGCTCAGAGCCCTGAGAGGCGAACTAATCCGTACCGGGTTCAGTAGGCTCGGGAGACCGTTCAAGAAGCTCATTTCGATTTCTGAGCGCGGGGACTACCCACTCCCCATTGATGTAAGAGAAAGCACGAAGGAGTACATCAAGAAGCCTTTCGCAACTTTCCTCTCGGAGGGCAGTGGCTACCCGCGCCTGAAGGCTGTTATGACAGCTCTATCAGGGGCAGTGACAAGCGGGAAGCTGGCTCTCAAACAGCGTGAAGCCAAGAAAGTCATTGAACGAGCGGAACAGGTTGTTTCAGGAAATTCATTGTCGAAGATTCATGAAGTATCGAGAGAACGCAAGCGTACCTACGACCAGTTTTTGGCTGACCAGGAAACGGCGGGCCTAGTGCAACGACTTAGGGACCTCCGCCAGAAGGGAAGAGCAAACCGCACTGCCCAGGAAGAGTTGAACGCTGACTTGCAACGAGCGCTTGGAAATGAAAGGCGATTTAACGAGCAGATTAGTTCGCTATTGAGAGATATCGAAGCTTTCTCACGCAAGCTATCCGGGACGGATGTGAAGCTAGAGCTCTCGTAGAGGCTAGATGAGAACCCGAATCCTCTGCTTCGAGACTAGGGCTCTCAATAGACTTCGGCCCAAGTCAGATTTCTTTGATACCCTGATCTGGCCCTTCTTGCCGATTGTTGCGGAGAATAAGTATTGGTCGCCAACGTAAACGTTGGCAGCTACGCCCGTAAGGTTTTCTTCAAACACTAGGTCGATTCGGTTGCCCACTTCCCTAACCTCATAGCGAACTTCTTTTCCCGCAGCACTTGGCGCCAGTGGTTCTACATCGATCTTGACGCCGAGTTTTTCCTCAAGTTTTGTAACGGTGACACCTTTCTTTCCGATGATGATAGGGACAATTTCGTTGTCCACGCATACTTGGGCGCGGTTGTCGGAAACTAATGTGACCTCTGCGCCAGGGTCAAACTTCCTGATTTCTTGTAGTATTCTTTCCTCGGCTAGTTTTCTCGCAGCGCTGATAACGGGTTTTGCGTCGCTTACTGGAATGATTACGTTCTCCTCGCCGAACGTATAGATTTCGAATTGTAAGGAACCGTTCTCGAAGTCACGAACTTCAACGACAGGCCGGGCGAGGTCAGCTTCGATCATGCCTGTCGGAACCTTAACTGTGAGATTTAGTGTGAAGAGATTTCGTACCTCTCCGTATTGGATGAAGATTATCGTGTCTATGATGTGAGGGATCATTCCCAGCTCGACGCTGGCCGATAAATCGCTGTATGGCGTTAATTGCCTCACTAGCGTGCACGACGCCTATCATCCCTACTCCTGCCAAGCGCATGTCGGCGAAGATCACGAAGTCCTTGGTTTTCCTCACCTCGTCGAAGACAGTATAGTCCGGCCTCACAAGGAGAAGGATCTCTGCCGTCTTCTCGAAATCCCCTTCCAGGGGCCCGTACTGAGTTATTTCTGGGCCAACCTGCAAATCTCTCGGGGATTCAAGCGTCTTGACGATCTTGTTTTGCCTCAAGTAGAACTCAGCTAGGGACGAGGCAAAGGTTGTTTTACCTGACCCCGGAGGCCCTGCTATGAGGATTCCTTCGGCGCCAGATACGAGCCGTTCCATTAGTTTCCCAGACAGCTTATAATCTTGGAGCGTGAGGCTCACGACGGGACGAACAATCGTAACCTCCAAGCCGTCTGATAACGGCGGTCTGGTTATCGCAACACGATAGCGTCCCAATTGGATGACCATTGCCCCGGCCCTGTTTATTTCAACAAAGCCTTCCCTGCTAACCCTTGCCGCCTCGGTTACTTCTCGAATGACCTGCTCAACTTCTTCAGTCGTGCTAGGGGTTTCGGCGAGCGTAACTAACTCGAATTTGCCGGGCTTGCCCGTCTTTGCGAGAGGCCGCGTTCCCTCCTTCAGATGAATGCTCGAGGTGTCAGCTCCAAACAATTTCTCGAAAGCAAGACCCGTGGTCTTCACTTCACCAGGGACATGCTTTACCTGCACGCCCGAAGCTTCCGCAACCAGAGCTTGCACGTAGTCGGCCGTCAGAAGAATCCCATTCTCAGACCTCGCAACATCCGTAATCAGAGCGTCTAGCCTTCCGCTCCTCGCAAGCATGATATCGTTGTATCCGGGCCGCTGCCCAAGGAACGTTAGCTTGATGCCTTTACTTTCACAATAACCCCGTAGCTTCTTAATTTCCTCAAGTCCAACGAAGCCTGGCTCTCGACCCTTCGAAGCCTGAGCCTGAAGCTCATCTAACACCGCATATGGGATAACAATCTCAACGTCAGTTAGTCCACCCTTCTCGATCACCGACGGTACGTTACCATCAATGATTATCGATGTATCAGGAACCAGTTTCTGAGTCAATGCACAATCCTTACGGCGCTAGCAGTAGAGAGCTGTCAATAAAAACAGTACCAAACGACCAGACTTGATGAAAAGCTGCTCGGGCGAACTTCTCATATCCACGGCCGCCATTCGAAACCTGAGGATAGCATTGGAGCACTGCACGTCTTCATCACGTGTTTACGATGGTCGAATCTTGAATTTGCGTGTCGACCAGTTGATGTTGGGGAACGGTAAGACAGCGAAACGTGAGATTATTGAGCATCGTGGTGCTGCCGCAATTGTTCCAATAATCCAAGACCGAGATGTAGTTCTAGTGCGTCAATACAGGTACGCAGTCGCAACAGACCTCCTCGAAGTCCCAGCCGGAACTATGGAACAAGGGGAAACACCCGAGGAATGCGTGGTTAGAGAACTCGAAGAAGAGACAGGGTACAGGTGCAAGGAAATTGAGAAGATATTGGAGTTCTTCCCTGTCCCCGGTTATAGCACGGAGAAAATCCACGTTTACATAGCGAAGGGGCTATCCCAATCCAAGATGAATACGGAGGATGATGAGCAGATCAGTGTGGAGATACTGCCGATGGAGAATGCCCTTGAAAAGGTTCGCTCGGGAGAAATCCATGATGCGAAATCGATCTGCGCGCTGTTTCGGGCTGCTGAACTGCTCTAGCTGCTCGTCGTGATCTTGAAGAACTCGGGACGGCTCGACAGCATTCGCGCGACAGTTTCCTTTAAGGCCGAGATGTCAACTCGGAAGTGCTCTCCGCGGTGTTCGGCTAGTTTCTCGTAGCCTCGTTTCATCACAGAGAGGGCAATGTCGTGTTCGTTTTTCTGCAGGTGGACGAGTGCAGCGGCTAGGAGAATAATGCCCTGTAGGATTTCTTTCTCAGCGCCGGTGGACTGGCGCCATGCTGCTTCCAAGGCTTCATGGCTTTCCCAATATCGTTCCTCGTTGAACAGCGCGAGCCCGAGTTTAACTGCCGCAGCACTTTCAATAGGAACATTTTGTAAGTCAAGCTGCCGAATTGTTAGCGACGGTCCAATTTCATCCTCCAAGGCCCGAACTGCCTTGTCCAGGTTCGTCTGGGAGTCTAGTAGAAGGTCTAGTTCCACTGCGGAGCTGCTGACGTGAAGATTTCCCACATCCGCACCCAACGCTCGAACACCTCTGTAGGCGAGAGAAGTCAATCGCTTTCTGTCAAGTGGAGTGTATTTTCGTCCATTCGATAGCCGAACCAGGAACCTCATCATCTCGACCATTGTTTGGGAATACCAGAAAACATCTATAACAATGGTTGGATGTCAACAGTTCTCTCCCAAAAGGGAAGTCGTTGTCATGTCTGGGTCCCAAGAATACGTGATAGACGGTAACACATTGAACAAGTTGCTTGACCCATACAATCTTGAAGCCTACCAGCCCACCAGTGAGCTCCACCACATGCTAACGGGCCAAGTCTTCGACACCATTGAAAAAAAACTCATGAAGGGCTTCTTGGATGAGATTGAAAAGGCGAAGCCTCAGACTGTTAAGTTTGTGAATCTCGAAGCCCTAGCCTCAGGCCCTCACAGGGATTATCTGTCCGCAATCTGTGGTGGACTAGCCGTTTTGATAGAAACTTTAGCTACTAAGGGCATACAAGTCGCTGGAGTAATTCAGGACCCATGGTCTCTCCCCTGGCATTTGGTGGCAAAACTAGACAAAGACTTCAAGGGACTCCCAGCTCCCGGCCAAACAGAACCCCCGTAAGATTGGAAGCGGTGGATCTGGCCAAAGCAAACCTACTTTCGCTGGCAATGCTTGGTATCACGTGCGATTTTGGCCCAGCTAACTTAAGGCTCGCAGCAGTGGCTGCAAGTCGCGCGCAGCACTAGATTATTTTAGACCTCCTGTAAGTTAATTTTCTCAAGTTGGTCTAAGGAGCGCCCATCTTGAACGAAATGGAAGCATCCCCCTCCCAACCGGCACAGTTCGAACACAAGAAGCTCAGCAAATTCCAAGCGCTCGCGGCATTCTCACCGGACGCGTTAGCGTCAATTGGCTACGCTGATCAAGAGATCTATCTGGGCTTGGTGATAGCTGGAAGCATAGGACTGGCATACGCCCTTCCCATCGCATTTGCAATTACCGGCCTGCTTGCAATATTGGCTGTATCGTACTATCAGATAATCCAGAAGTATCCGAGTGGCGGAGGTTCCTATGAAGTTGCTCGCAAAACATTGGGCACCGTTCCGGGTTTGATAGCTGCAGCAGCTTTAATCGTTAATTATTTGTTGAACGTTGGCGTGAGCCTGACAACGGGCGTGGACGCCATTGCCTCAGCTTTCCCCGTTCTGTGGCCACACAAAGTCATCATATCGCTCTTGTTTCTAGGCGCCATAACACTCCTGAATTTGAGGGGAATGCGTGAAAGTGGCATTGTAATGGCAATTCCTGTCTACATATTTCTCTTCGCATACTTGCCCATGCTGGGATACGGTGGCTTGCGCCTGGCTGTCAGTGGCCCCTCGTCACTTGCCGTTACTGCTCCACGAGCCATTCAATCGTTGACCGTCGCTTTGTTGTTGCACACCTTCTCTACTGGCTGCACCGCAATGACTGGAGTCGAAGCGATTAGTAACGGCGTCCCATCTTTCCGCTCCCCCGAAAGTAAGAACGCCGGCCAGACAATGATCATCATGGCGCTTTTGATGGGTACATTGTTTCTTGGCAGTATTGGACTAATCCAATCTCTCGCTATAATCGCTGGCCCGCAAGAAACAATCCTTTCCGCGCTAGCGCGTTATCTACTAGGTAGCGGACCCGCTTACCTCATCATCCAAGCCAGTACCACCATCCTTCTAACCGTGGGAGCGAATACCAGTTTTGCCGGTCTCCCCCGCCTCATGAGCGTCATGGCGGGCGACGGCTTCCTCCCTAAGCAACTTATGAAGTTGAGTTCAAGGTCAGTCCATGCGAACGGAATCCTACTCCTTGCAGCTTCGTCAGCGGTGCTCATCGTATTGTTTTCTGGCAGCAGTCATGCGTTGATTCCGTTGTTCGCTGTAGGCGTGTTCTTAGCTTGGACACTCTCGCAGACTGGAATGGTAATACATTGGAGGCGCGAACGAAGTAAAGGCTGGAAGCTCAAGGCGTTGCTGAACGCTACGGGAGCTCTAGCGACAGGGGTAACATTCGTCATCGTGGGAGCCAGCAAGTTCTTCGACGGAGCATGGATTGCTGTTCTCCTAATCCCCATACTGGTCGCCCTCTTTCTTCAGGTTCGCAGCCGCCAGAAAGAAGTCGAGGCACCCTACGAGGCATTGGGTGCTCATTGATTTGAATATGCACGATGAACGTATTTGGGACTTGCGAATACGATTAGTCGAATAACAATCCAAACCATCCCAAGGGGTAACGGTTAATTCTAAGGCTACTTTCTTCGACATAAGGTGTCTTGGATTGTCAACCGAGATTGGGCAGAAGCTTCCAGATTTCCAACTACATGATCAAGACCGAAAGCAACGATCCTTGAAGGAATTTCTCGGTAAGAAAACCATCTTAGCGTTCTTCCCCGGCGCCTTCACAGGACCCTGCACCAAGGAAATGTGCACATTTCGGGACTCCTTCCAAACCCTACCAGGCCAAGTTGTCGCAATAAGCGTCAATGATCCATTTAGCAACAAGAGTTTCGCTGAAACCCACCAATTGCAATTTCCCATACTCAGCGACTATACGAGGGAGACCATCAAGAAGTACAATATAGTCATCAACGACTTCGCTGGGCTGAAAGGCTACACGGCAGCCAAGAGGTCTGTTTTCATTTTGGATGAGAACGGGGTTGTTCGTTACAAGTGGGTTTCTGAAGACCCAGGCAAAGAACCGAACTACGAAGAGATCAAGAGCACGTTAGGCAAGCTCTAAGACGACCTGTTTCGTTAGGCGAGTGAAGGCGTCAAGGTGCAAGGCACCTGACGATTGAGTGCAATGCACCCTTTCGTGGTTTCGTTTCGGGCACGGATAAGGTACTCCTTCGTCAGGCTGGTAAGGGCCCTGAAGGTGGGTGTCATCACCTAATGATTGGGTGATTACACCCGTAAATGCTCCGGTACAACCATTCGTGCATACACTGCAACAATGACCTTGTTAGCCACGGCGGTTGCGTAGACTACGGCCCTGGAACGATGGACCTGGTTGCTGGCGACCATGGACATAGTCACCGTTCCTTGGCAACGGGCATGAGTGAGTAGGCGGTGAAGCTTTGAGGGTACCCCCCCTGGAGGGGGGGCTACGTGATGGCTCAAAATTCTAACCAACTTTCTTCGCAACGGTTTTCTTGACCTTCTTGGTTGCAACTATGACGTCATAACACTACGGCCGGCGCCAGGATTGTGGCCACGCTAAGCCTAGGATCCTTCGAGTTTCACGAACCCACTGTACAGGCCATTGTGAATACGGAGGTAGGCAGGCGGCCTCGGGCCATGCCGGATATGGGTCGACGGCACTTGCCATGTCAGCGCCGGCGCAAGTCGTGGGTTGATTTGGATAAAGCAGCCCACGATTCCTCAGCTCGTTCGTTTTCCAAGCTAACGTGAGCCGACAAGTTAACAGAACCATTATCTTCGTGGGAAAGACTGGGTCCAAGATTCATTAGTACAACCTGCTCTATAGTTAGCCTGTTCGAGGTTAAGATCAGAGTGGTCGAATGCGCGATAACCATCATGCATCCTGCCGCTGGCAAAGAGAAGGATTTCGAGAAATTTCTCTCAAGAGAACTCCACCACTTAATGAAGGCGAAGGGAATGCAAGGAGCACTCTTGATGCACTACGAAGGTGAGCCTGCAACCTACCTAACCATCGGTTTTTGGGACTCACGGGGTGAGTGGTACACTTCCATGCAGGAGTCAAAGCTCCGAGAGAGAATGCGCCCTTACCTAATCAAGAACCCACGAACCCGATGGTACCAAACGATCGCAAAGGCGCAGGGTTCTGAGTTCAAAGGCCAAAAGTAGCCCACGTCTGACAGCATGGCATTTCAGGAATAATTCGCCCGAGTATGAACGAAAGGCGGCTCCACTGTCGCCCCGACACGCTGGACCAGGGATGACAGATTAAAGGTAAGAAAGGAGAAAGAGGGTAGCGGAAGCGATTGCGGCTTAGTCGATCTTGATTTCTTTGCCCCGTGGTTTTGGTTTTAGCTTTCGCAGGACGATTTCTAGGACGCCGTTGTTGTATGAGGCCTTGGAACTGTCTGGGTCGACGGTGGAGGGCAGTTCGATTTCCTTGTTGTATTTTCGTGAAGGGGAATCGACGTTGATAGTCAAGGTGCCTTCTGTTATCGAGGTCTTGATGTCGGGTTTCTCGACGCCGGGCAGCTCTGCAACTACTCGAACCTGTTCTGATTCGTTGATGACATCGACTAAGGGCTCGCGTGAGTCTTTTGGTTCTAGCGCGGGTTGTTCGAGGCCAAAGGCTCCAGGCTTCTTTGATGGTTTGACGTTTCCGAATTCCTGTACTATGGGTTTGCCGTCGGGTCCCATGGTCATTGAGTAGCCGTAAACGAATGGGCCGTATTGCCGTATGGTTGAGCCGTCGGGCAATTTCCTTTCCGCCATGTGTTCTTTGGGCATGCCTTTTACCATGTCTTGGAACATGCGCTCGAACATTTGGTCGATATCGCTGAACCACCTGTCCATCCATCCGAAGGGTGCCATACGTCCTCGACACGACCTAAACCATTCGGGGAAGAATTCGTTGTCAGATGACATTTTCAAATCTCACCTCGCACATGCGATATTTGTTACCTTTAGTAACACTTTGATATAAATATTGTTACGACAGGTAACGCGTCATTGTCGTTTGGTATGGGAAGGCGTGGCAAACCGTTTGGTGGACTAGTTTCGAGATACGAATTTCAAAGTACGCTTCTTCATGCCACTCGACAGGCTAGAGAGTATTACCCTACATAATCATGCTTCTTATACATCCATGGGTCTATGACACTAAGTAGAAATATGTATCATGTGATGAAAAAACATACATATGCGTACTATGTATGCTGAATTACGGAGAAAAAGGAGGAAATCTGCCATGCCCAAACTATCAAGTGAGGCAAAACTGGTCAAGGCCATCGGCGATGATACACGGCGACACTTGATTCTATCTCTATTAGATAAATCGCAATACATAAGCGAACTAGCGAAAAGTTTGAAGATGGATAGAGCAACCATATCGTACAATCTGGCAGTGCTGCAAGATGCGGGTATACTACGGTCAGATTACGTGATACTCGATAAGCCTCATTCAAAAGGCAAAGCTGCTCATGTATATTCTGTTGATCTTTCTACTCTCAAGAAAGCGTTGGAACTATGGTCACCTATTCGACAAAAGCTAGGATAGCCTTCCGTGCTTTATCGGCGGTTCGATTGAACCTCATTTCCAATTTTTCTTTATCCTCCGTGTTTGGATAGATATCTTCAATGTTGGTGAATACTTCCACACTCCATCCTTCGCCTTCGCGGAATAAGACTATCGAAAGATAGTCGAGGATGTAGTGTCCAGTTACATCGTCAACTTCGACGTCATCCGCTTGAATTAGGTAGCCATTAGTAACGGCATAACACTGAGCAAGTTGACCAACTGACCAAACGGGGTCAATTTGCCCTTGGGGGGTACTTCTCACAATTGAGAGGGTGGGATAATGCTGACACTCTATCCCCTCTTCATGAAGAATAGATTTCAAGAAACCCCCGATGGCACGGCTCTGAACTCTACTCATATGAGAAACCTCACCCGAACGGGACTTAAGTCTTTGCTCGATTCTGAGCCGCATTCTGAATAATAGTAAACCACTTATCTTTACCTCTGATTTGCACTCCCGCCACGTCGGCTGGCGTTTTTCCGTCTAATGCTTCGTGTGGTCGTATGTAGTTGTGGTAGATTTGGTAGCCCGAAAGGATTGACGAATCGGGTTTTTTGAGTGTTCGCATAACTTTTTCTCTTTGCCGTATTTCTCCATTAAATCGTTCCATACGATTGTTGTTACGATCTCCTGCTAGCCGTATGTGGCGTATGTGTTCTGTATCCGTTGCCTTGCTCATGGTGTGAAACTCTTTGAGGTATGCTTCGTGGAAGTTTGCCGCACCATCAGTTATGAAGCTCTTAGGCTTCTTTCCCGCAACCGCTTTCCCAAGCTCTAGCAAAGGTCGAACATCAGCCGTGTACTTTGTGCTTGCGACCTCTTGGGCTATCCAGAATCGGGTTTGGTCATCCATGAGGGCGTAAAGGTACTTGAGGTTCCCTTTCATTTTCAGGAACATTTCATCGGCTCTCCAAGTGTCGGATAGTTGGGGTTGAATGGTTGCTAGGTAGCGTTCCATCAGTCCCGTGTATTTCTCAATCCATCGCAGGATAGTGCGGGGCGAAACTTCTACGCCTATCATGCGTAGCGATCTTGCCGTGTTCCGTAGGCTTTCCCCTGAAAAGTAAAGTTGCATCGCGGCTGTGATTCCTTGCGGGTTATGCTTCATTCGCTCAAAGCCTAGATTCACAGTGAAGAATTTCCCGCACGACTTACAGGAGAACTTCTGAATATCTCCGTATTTGTTGTGGCGTAAGCCCCATTTGATTATGCTTTCAGATTTGCAGTAGATACATGTCTCGAATGTTACAGGTTCAATTACTCTAGCTTGAACGGCCTCTCTTACGGTTAGGCTAATTTGGACAGCCCAGATGTGTTTGCAGATTACTTTGCGGTGAGTGAAATCTGGGCAATCGCACAACCATCCACCTACTTTACGCTTGATTACATCGTACATGCCGTTTCCAGATTGAGAAGCGATCTTGTAGAACCGTTCATCTAACCTCTGGATTTGGTTAGGTTTCTCTGCGATTAGTCGGCCTCTTTCTTCACGGGAGAGGGTTATCATCGCCATATCGCCGTCGATACGTATATCCATACACCGGTATAAGCTTTGCCCCATAGACGGCGATACTGTTATATGCGTCCATTGATAGCATAATAGCGGGTGATTGAATACGGTCGAGACAGTTCAAGCTACAAAGACGATTAAAACGACGATAAATCTTGACGAAGAACTCTGGAAGAAATTCAGTATCAAGGTCATAGACAAGTACGGCGGTCGCAAGAAAACAGATGTGTTTGAGGCCCTAGCAGAGGCATTCGTGAATACCCCCAGCAAAACGATTGAGCAAGCATTGGAGGATTGGATACGCCAAGAAGAAAAACACAAACGAGGTCGGAAATAGTTCTTTCGCAACTTGCCAAAGACTTCGAGCAAGTTTCAGAGACGACTGAGACTTTGGTAACGCAATTTGACAGCGACATGAAAGATTTGGAAGAAGTCAAGCAGCGCCTACATGAAATAAACAAAAAGGGTGGAACCGTCGAAGAAGAATTAGGGGAACACATAACGTTCCTTATGATAGAGCTTGCACACGCTAAGAAAGGGCAATCTCTGATGTTCTCGCAGACTTCTACATCAGATTCTTGAAGTTGGATTGGCATTGACTATTGATTTAGGTGAATCTCAAACCCGCCAGAGTAAAGATAGAGTTACATCTGAAAATCGTATGGCGGTCAAGACTGCCAAGCGCATCCTGAGAGAAATCAAAAACAGGTCGCAAAAGAGCAAGTTGGAAGACGCCCTTCCGAAATCAACTCCTCAAGATGAGGTGCTCGACTATATCAAATGACGAACGAATATACGAAGCATCCCAACACCTACTTGCTGTTCTAGTGTGGACATTAGAGTACCTCAATAACCATCAAATCACATTTGATGATCGCGACCATTTCGATGCTTTAGAATATCATTTGAATCGTCTGGAGAACATTTTCATCGAAATAGAAGACCGATACGATCCGCTATGCGAACAAGTCAAACATATGCTGCGGAATTCTAAGTTTCCATTGCCGCCAGAGAAAGAGAACCGTCCTTTCCACGGTAACAGAGTCCGAAAGAGATACTCTGGTCTAGCTATCGTATTGCTGCTAACTGTTGTGGCATCTGCCAGTCCACTCCAAGGACATGTAGCTACTCTAAATGCCCTGACTCATGGCTCACCAAACGAATTGCCACACCCTCACCTACCAAACGTGAATGACGTGTTACCTTACGACAGGTAACGTCAACTTGTCGGTTGGTCAGTTAGTCTGTAACAAATTGGTTGGTGCTAGAGAGAGGGCCTGCTCGCTAATCCTTCTGCTGAGTTCCGCTTGTTCTCTTACCTTTCCTGCGTCGAACAACAAAGACGATTAGCCCAATAATTCCGATTAATGCAATTACTGGAAGACCCAACATGATCATTGATGCTGATTCGGATGTCGGTGCGGCCGTAGTTGTTGGGCTGGTCTGAGTGGTTACAGAAATTGTGAACTGTCCAGAACGTGTGGGTGTGGCAAAGTAGATATCAAGACTTGCACCCAGTACCATGACTAGAATCGTAAGGTTGTACTGTCGAGTTGCGTTGAACGTGAGGCTGAATGAAGCAGTCTCGTTCACGGAACTTCTTGAAGGGGCAATCGCGCAGACTGCGGAGTTGGCCAACCAATCGGGCGCGACAAGAGATTGTCCGAGCACGCCAAGAAATACATTCTCGGACTGACAAGGGTCCGGCGTTGACGCGGCCGAGCCCGTGGCCCAGTAGTTGGTGCTGTTCATGCCTCCGGTGCCGTTCACATCACGGATGCCGAATATTAAATAACCCGGGGGAGGTTCGGGAAAACTGAGCGTGAAAGTCACGATTGCTCCGTTCTGCAACGCTACTTGCTGGGGGTATTGTAGGTTAGTGATAGTTGGTTGGCCAGTGAACTGTGCCTGCGCATTTGGTGCAATAGTTAGGCTGATCAAGAGTACAAGTAGATACGTCAGAGCTGTGCTTTGAGTGCTCATTTCATTCGGATTGCTTTAGGATGATTGACCATATTGAGTTTTCTATTCTAGGTAACGTCAGAGTAATTGTCATAACAAATGATGGTTGTATTCTGAAAGGAGAATGTTGAGTGAACACATTTGGACAAATCAGCGTTGCACTTGCTTCGCATTCTGTATAAGAGTTAGCCATTTATTCTCTCCCATGACTTTGATACCTGCAACTTCTGCGGGTGTCTTGTAGTCTAGTGCTTTGTGTGGTCTAATGTAGTTGTGGAATAGCTGGTAGCCAGTCAAGATGGGGCTATCCTTCCGTTCTAGCCCACGCATTACTTTCTCTCTGTCGCGGATTTCTCCGTTCATGCGTTCCATTTTGTTGTTATTGTAATCTCCCGCTAATCTGATGTGGCGTATGTGCTCGGTTCGAGTTTCTACCTTCATAGTCCGAAATTCCTTGTTGTACGCCTCATGGAAATTAGCGGCTCCATCGGAAACTAGCGTCTTAGGAGTTTTATCTGCAACCGCTTTCGCAAGCTGGAACAGTGGTCGAACATCAGCCGTGTATTTCGTGTCGGCTACTTCTTGAGCTATCCAGAAGCGAGTCTGTTCGTCCATCATTGCGTACATGTATTTCATGTTGCCTTTGACTTTAAGGAACAATTCATCAGTTGCCCAAGTGTCAGAAACCTGCGGCGTGATTTTGTCAAGGTACTTGTTCATTAGTTCAGTGTATTTAGCTATCCACCTGTAGATTGTTTGGTGGCTCACTTGAGTACCGAGCAATCGTAGCGACCTAGCTACGTTTCTAAGGCTCTCACCAGAGAAATACAACTGCATGGCCGTTGTGATCGCCTGCGGGTTATGTTTCATACGCTCGAAACCAATCCTACTGGGTATGCAGATTTTCCACAACTATGTCCGTACTCACATGGCACTCGACGGAAAGACACCAGAAGAAGCGGCAGGTATCAAAGTTGAAGGCGAAAATAGGTGGTTAACATTAATCCAGAATGCTAGCCAAAGCGAAAACGCTAAACCTACGCGTAGAGTGCAATCATGATGAGAACTCATGAGTCAAGATAATCTTACCTCATTCTGACAGTGCCATCCTCAGTGATCTCAACTCGGATTGCTGATGTCAAATGATGTCCACGTATCCTATGTTTACATCGGGATCGTAACATGGCTAGAATTGAATCAGCGTTCATTTGCAGTTTTATTCGCAACATGTCTCCCTTACGTAGAATCGTGGATGTGGCGTCGAAGATGCTCGTTCTACTTGGTATGATCAATTCTCTGGAATCTGAAACCTGTTCTAGTGCTTCAAGGGTTGCCTTTGCCGCCCTCACATTTTCATGGGCGCGATGTTCGATGATGCTGATGTTCTCTCGACTTGTGTGAAGACGCTTTGCAACTTGCATTTGAGTGAGGCCTGTTGCTCTAAGCCGTATGATTTGCCATTGTCTCTGGGTCAGTGTTGTGCTTGGCGGCTTGAACTTAGTCAAAGACTTTCATAGGCACAAAACTCTCCTCGAATGTAATCGTTTCTGCTTACCAAGACTTATGCCGCCCTGTGAATTGGCTGTCTGGATTTCAAATGGATTCCTTTGGCACGGCCATTATCGTAGTTCTGTTAGGGTTGGCTAGTCTGTTCTACACGTTGGCTGGGTTTGCGGGCGGTTCGACGTTTACCGCGATATTGCTCCTAATCGGATTATCAGCCGCACAGTCCTCCCTTGGAGGTTTGCTGTTTAATGTCGTGTCTGCCTCCAGTTCGATATTTCGATGGCGCGCACATTTCTCACGCGACCTCGCGTGGTTTATTGTCGGCTCTGTTCCAACAGCGTTCCTTGCAGGCTTATTCGTTCTGCCTGAAGTCTTGTTGAAAATCGTCATGGGGTTGGCGATTACTGCTGGTGGAGTTAGTTTGATTCTTATTACATTCCCGTTAGGTCGCGTTGATCTGAAATGGCCGTTCAAGATAATGATCGGTATGGTCATCGGAGCCGTTGCTGGGCTGACTGGGATTGGTGGCGGTGTGTATTTGGCCCCTGTCCTGATTTTGGCGGGGATGGCTAAGCCTAAGACTACGGCGGCAACTACGACAGTGTTTATTCTTCTTAATTCCGTGTCAGGCATAATAGCGAGGATACCACGACTGGGTGGCTTAATATCCTCATCGTCGGTATTCCTTCCGGCGATCCCAGTTTTGCTTGTGTCAGCTCAGCTGGGAAGCTATTTTGGGTCTCGAAGGCTGAGTCAGACAAACGTGAAACGAACTATCGGTCTTGTCCTGATTACAGTCGGAGCCTACCTCACTTTGTCAGCACTTTAGTCATGTCCGTAAGAATACTAAGTAAAGATCGCATCATGTTTGTGAGATTCAAGTTTAGACTTTTGCTTGGTGTCCAAGTGAGTCACAAGACCGTGTTCTATTGGATAAAGAAGTACACGGCTCTGATGGAGAAGTACTTAGACAAAATCACACCGCAAGTGTCGGATACTTGGCGAGCAGATGAACTATTCCTCAAAGTCAAAGGCAACATGAAATACATGTACGCAATGATGGACGACCAAACCCGCTTCTGGATAGCCCAAGAAGTAGCCGATACAAAGTACACGGCTGATGTTCGACCACTTCTCCAACTGGCGAAACAAGTAGCTGGCAAACAACCTAAGTCCTTCATAACTAATGGTGCGGCGAACTTCCATGAAGCATACCTACAGGAGTTCTACACGAAACGCCTTGAAACAAGAACCGAACACATACGCCATATCAGACTGGCAGGAGATCACAACAATAGCCGCATGGAACGCTTCAATGGTGAAGTAGGTGATAGGGAAAAGGTAATGCGCTGGCCTAGAGCGCAAAGACAGCCCAATATTACCGGGCTATCAAATCTACCACAACTACATCAAACCACACAAAGCCTTAGAAGGCAAAACCCCAGCAGAAGCCGCAGGCATAGAAGTCAAAGGCAAAGACAAGTGGCTAACAATCATACAAAACGCCAGCGCAAAGCAACAAGGTTATGACTAATTCGATCTTACTATTTTTCTAGTCTTTGCGTTCACATAAACATCAAACTCTGCTCCGCCCAGTCCGTGGGCACGATATCCGTGAACATGCCATGTCCAATCATCTAGCTTCGCATAACTGACAGATATCGTGTACTTCGGCCCCCATTTCTTCTCAGCCTCTTCCTTGGCGATTGCTTTGGCCTTGTTTTCACTTATGAACGGAATACACAGCAGAAAACCGAGCAACAAAATTATTGTAAAACCTAGGCCCACATTTCGTGCATTATCTGCGTTTTGAACGAGCGTGGTTGGATAGAGTGTTAAGAAGGTTGGAGTCACTATTCCACATATAGTTACGAAGTAAAGGAAATTCGTTTTCCAGCCTGTCAAGAATCTGATCAGAGATCAGAACTGTGCATGATGCAGCTAAAAGCACTGCCACAAGACCTAGCTCGCCCAAAAAACTAAACGCCAAACGGTTTGTTACAACAAGAATTTACTAGCTCACCAAACTAAGACGTTACGTTACCTGTCGTAAGGTAACGGTACCTTCTCGTCAGTTAGGTTAGCCTGTTACTTTTCGTCTGTTCGTCATGCATTTAGTAACGTATGTACCCATCCTCAATAGGTCTCTTTAGCAACTTCTGACCATTAGAATAGATGTGAAGACGGATGGCGTCACAGTCTGATTATCTTTCTCAGATTGTATCTGCATTTCTCGGTGCTGGGATAGCGACAGTTATCAGGGAACTAATCAATTGGATAAGGCATCCCAAGCTGCAAATCGCTCTTGATCTGAGTGCTCTGAGGCCATTCGCACAACTGGATAGTCAGGGAACGATTAGTAGTTGGAGACAATTTGTTAGGCTCAAGATTCACAACAACGGGCTTAGGGCAGCTTATCATTGTGAAGCTAAAATTGAACCACTCGATGAGAAAGGAGGCTCACTATTTGACCCTTCAATTTTACATTGGGTACGAAAATCTCCCGGGTATATGCACGGTTGGAGGATCAGTACGCCCCAATAACGATTAACAGAGCAGACCATGAGTTTCTAGATGTAATCTATATTTCAAGTAATTCGCCATCTACTTCGCCATCTTTCCTCGGCGTTGGCACATACTCACACAGACCATACTCTCTAAGCGCTAACACAAACTACCGCTTGAAAGTGACTGTATTCAGCGATAATGCCGAACCAAAATCCATGACGATTGGCTTCCGTTGGGATGGCACATGGCAAGGCTTCAATGAACACTGCATCACCATTTTGTGAGGATTTTAGGCTCTCGTGATAGTTCTACGTACGCAATGATTCGATTTCAACTGACGACTAGGTGAACTTGCGTTTTGGATTAGCGTCAGCCACTTATTCTCGCCCTCGACTTTGATTCCGGCAACTTCTGCAGGCGTTTTCCCTTTCAAGGCCATGTGAGGTCGAACATAATTGTGGTAGATTTGCATACCCGTTAAGATCGGTGTGTCTGCTTTCTCAAGTGTTCTCATTACGCGCTCGCGGTCTCTGAGTTCTCCGTTCATGCGTTCCATCTTATTGTTGTGAACTTTTCCAGACATGCGGATTTCTCGGATATGCTCGGTTCTTGTTTCAAGGCGTTTCGTGTAGAACTCCTGTAGGTATGCTTCATGGAAGTTTGGTGGCCCGTCAGTTATCAGAGTCTTAGGAGTCTTTCCTGCAACCGCCTTGGCTAATTGGAACAATGGTCTAACATCGGCGGTGTACTTGGTTTCAGCTACCTCTTGAGCGATCCGGGAGCGGGTTTGCTCATCCATCAAAGCGTAGAGATAATTCATGTTCCCCTTGAATTTCAGGAATAGTTCGTCTTTTCGCTATGCCTTTGAGACTTGCGGAGTAATTTGGTCAAGACAACGTAGAGGCTTAATGCGATTAAGATTGCAACAACGAGATATACGATATACCTCTCGAGTACGCCAATGCTCACACCTAGCGCTGTGATGTAGCATGGTTCCCCGGGATCGCATGAACCATAAACCGCGTAATTATAAAACGAATATGCCGTAATGAACAATGATACGAAGAACGAGGCTGTAAATGCCCACGAAGATTCTAAAGTTCCGATAGAAGCCCCTAGCTAAGGCTGGGGAGATATTGAGCAATTTTGCTGTGACTTTCGCCTTGACCTTTTGCTCAAAAGCCATGTCACAAGGACTCAGCGTCAGCGTCTTCATAACACACTTGAATGCTTCCTTCGCAAGCCGGCGATATTTCGTAGAAAAGATGCTCATCACTGAAAAGACTACTAGAGCAACTAAGCAAAGGGGCAATTACGTGGCAACTCTATGCCTTCCAAGTCTCGATGCCAGATAACTTTCTTCAATAGAGAACATATACCGTTCTCATAGGCCGACTGTTTATTCGCCAGCGTTCTCTGTCTCGCCATTCGAGTTTACGTAGAAGTTTTCCCGGCTCAGCAGAATTCTTGAGCTCGATTACAAGTCGAACGATCGTATAACTCAAAAGCAATGTGAATACAAGCCGAATGAATCCTTCTCCAGAAGTCAACAGCAGCTTCAGACTTACAATGACGCCAAGAACAGATGGCACACCCATAAGGGCTGCCACCGTCAGGCTGTGCTTGTTGAGGAAAACAAGGGTTCTAATCGACCAAATCAGAACCACCTGGTTCATTGTCTAAAGAGAGAAACGCTCTGGACAGAACCCTGAGCCATATCAGAATAGGCGGCGAGGTGAGCCTTGTTGAAGTCTTACTTGACGCCCCGCAAAGAGTCAAGACGTTGATTACCACAGATAGGAGATTGGACCTGAAAAAGGGTTCCAGAGTTTTCGTAATCATTAAAGCCACCGAAGCTATGCTCGCCAAACACTGAACGCCTAGATCATGATTCACTTAGAACGAAAGCGAAATGACGAGAGTTAGACGGGAGTGAATGAGAAATTTCCTCGATGACATGGGTCAAACGCGGTCTTTTCAGGAGCCTACTCGGCGTCTTCTTCGTATTGGCGATGCTGACCTCGTTTGGACACTATTTGGACACCTCGCTTTCTTTGCACATGATTGTTCAACACGCCTTCTATCTTGCAGGCGGATTCTTGATCACTTCTGGTGCAGACATGTTAGTGCTTGCAGGAGCGGGAGTTTCGAACACAGTTTCCAGGGTGTATGTGGGTTTGCTCCGGATTAACGCCACCTATAACAAGAAAGGTTTGGTGACCTTCCTCATCGCTGGGGTTCTTGTAGGATACTGGCACTTGCCAGCAAACTTTGACGCAGCAGTTTTGGATGAGAGTATTCTCGTTCTGATGCATACGACCTTCATGATAGTTGGAAGTTTGATTTTTGTCGGTTCTAAGCTTTTGACGTGGCGTGTTCGTACCTTCTTGTTGCTCATACCGAGCAAGGCTATGGGTATCTTCGGGGCTTTCCTGATGTTTACAGCTGGCTACGTTTATTCCGTATACCCTGAGTGGCAACAAACGCAATGCGGCCTCGCGATGGTGGTCATGATGTTGGGCATGGATTTGACCCTCGTTCCGTACTGGCTGTACAAATATTTCCAGGCAGCACCGGCACCTCCGCTGCATGTAAGTCACTAATCCGAAAAACCTGATATACGAAACATGAAAACGGGTTTCGTAAATCCCCGATTATCATTATACGTACCGAAGTACATTTTCCCCGCCTAAACTTATAGGTCCAAGCTCCATGAATCATCCACGCAGGTTTCCGGCATGTCCTCCGGTGATCTTCGCGAGAGAATATTCACCTTAATCTACTCGAAGAACAAGACGGAAGAGGCGATTCTGCAGCTCAACGGCATACTCAAAACTTCTCCAGAAAACAGCCAAGCTATAGCACTCAAAGCTTACGCGCTCAACAAACTCGCAAACACGCGCCGCGACTGGAAGTACTCGCAGCAGGCGCTTCAATATGCGGATCGGGCGCTGGCCTTGAACCCCAATGATGATACCGCTCTGACAAGTAAAGGGTGGGCACTCATCGACACCGGTAGGGCGTCGGAAGCACTCCCCATCTTACAACACGCAACACGCGTTAACCCGAACAATGAATATTCTTGGTACAACCTTGCCTGGGCACAATATTTGACTGGAGACGGCGCCGCATCAACAGAATCAATCGAAAGGGCGTTGAGGATTAGCCCAGGCAATCCCATCATAAAGCGAGGCAAAGAAATGATGGAGAGGGGCGAAGTACCTGAGCATCTGAAGAAAGAGCCGCGTAGTCTTGAATGACCAGCGGCTCCAACTATTTTGTTGACTCTGTCTCAACATAATCAGCCAGTTCAGTCAGGTTTCTGAACTCGTAGTCAGCTCGTTCACCTGGCGGAGCCTGTTCGGACTTTCGGTTTACCCAAGCCGTTTTGAACCCTAACCCGCGGGCTGGAGGAATATCGTACCTGAACCCCGATGAGACGTGTAGTATGTTTGTCGCTTTCGAGGCTAGTTTCTTGAGGGCAATTTGGAAAGGCGCTAATGTTGGCTTGTATGCCCCCGCTTCCTGTGCAGTCACTGTAATCGCAAACTGAACCCCAATGTTCGCCTTTGTCTTCTCGATTATGTCCTTGTCAATGTTTGATATTATTGCCAACCGGCATTTTCGCGCTAGCCTCTCAAGCGCCGGCCTAGTTTCCGTGAACACGGGCCAAGTTGGAACTGATTGAATGAGCCTTTCACCGTCTTGATCGTTGTATGCTACCTGGAACCTATGGAAAGTCTCCTTCAGGCTCAACCGAAGAATTTCCTTGTAAGCCATGTAAGGGCCTTGAACCATTTCAAAATCAATATCCTCACGAACCCTAACGACTTCAGGTATGCTCGCGGTCGTGCCCTTCTCTCGTAGTACCTCGGTAAGGAAGCTGGTAATTCCCGCTTCCCAATCCACCAACGTCCCATAGCAATCGAAGGTTATAGCCGAAAGCATCCAGAATTACCAGCGTGGATGATCTGGTAAACGTCGGGTTCTAGGGATGAGCCTAACCTTTGGTTACGCCGATCGGGACGAGTCTCGCTACTTTGGTTGCTATGCCGAGCTGGTGGCTTACTTCGGCCACGCTGTCGACATTCTTGTAGGCTTCTGGGGCTTCTTCGCTTACGGTTCCGTAGTTCTCAGCCCGTATCATAATCCCCTTCTTTGAGAGCAGCTCTTCAACCGCGCGCGCCGGGTTCCTTCGCTTCGCGGCTGCACGACTCATAAACCGTCCCGCGCCATGCGCTGTTGTTCCGAAGCTGAGTTCCATTGATTTGGATGCTCCGATGAGAACCCAAGATGCTGTGCCCATACTCCCAGGGAGGAGGACTGGTTGGCCTATCTCCCTGTATTCAGCTGGGACGGCTGGGTGGCCCGGGCGGAAATGCTCGAGTTGCTCCCTTTCGGTGAACATAGACCTTCTTGGTCCCCCCATCGATTACATGCTCCTCGACCTTCGCAATGTTGTGGCATACGTCGTAGATCAAAGCCATGTCTAACTGGTCTGCTGATTTTCCAAAGGTCTTTTCGAAGGATTCCCGCGTCCAGTGTGTTATCATTTGCCGGTTCGACCATGCGTAGTTTGCTGCGCAGGACATGGCGCCTATGTAGTCTTCAACCTCATTGCTCTTCGCCGGGGCGCAGGCCAACTGCCGGTCGGGCAGCTTGATTCCATATTTTTGTACAGCTCGTTCCATGACTCGCAGGTAGTCGCTGCATATCTGGTAGCCGAACCCTCTGCTGCCAGTGTGGGCTAAGACAAGGATCTGGCCTTCCTTCCGTATGCCCAATTTCTCCGCGACGGGAACGTCAAAGATTTTGTCAACTTTCTCGATTTCAAGGAAATGGTTACCGCTCCCTAAGCTGCCAAGTTGCGGTGCACCGCGTTGTTTTGCAACACCAGACACCTTGTCCGGATTCGCGGTTTGCATGCACCCATTTTCTTCACAATGCTTCTGGTCTTCAGCCCAACCATACCCATGGTCAACAGCCCATTCAACGCCCTCGCTCGTAACCTTCTCCAAATCCCCCGCTGAAAGCCTGCCAACCTTCCCCCGACTCCCCAACCCCGAAGGAATATTCACAAACAACGTATCCAGCAATTTCCCAAGAACCGGACGAACATCAGCTTCAGTGAGGTTTGTGCGAATCAATCTCACTCCACAATTTATGTCATATCCGATCCCGCCGGGGCTTACGACGCCTTCGTCGTAGTCGCTTGCTGCGACGCCTCCGATTGGGAAGCCGTATCCTTCGTGTCCGTCGGGCATGGTGATGGCCCAGTTGTAGAGGCCTGGCAGTGTTGCGACGTTTGCGCATTGTTGGAGGGTGGCGTCGGTGCGCATTTTCTCAATTAGCGCGTCGTCGGCGTAGATTCTGCCTGGCACGGTCATCCCGGGCTGTGAGTCTTTCGGAATCTCCCAGACGTACTTGTCAATTCGTTTCAGTGCCACTTGCTGAGACGCACCACCGTAAGCCGGAGCTTGCGACATGGAAATCACCGTTAGAACGCGTGAGAACAAGCCCGCGCTTTATTTAAGCTTCGACAAATGCGGCGGAAAAAATGAGACGCCTAACGTCTTCTCCTATTGACGAACTCTCTAACTGGCAACCTTGTACACTGAATAATTGTTCAATCCAGTTATCACTCGTACATAACCATTGAGCATCTTATCAACCGTCTCGACACCGGTATCAACTAGTAATGGTCTACCTTGAAGGGAAGCGAGTTTTTCTTTAGTGGCTACAACAATAATATTCTCTTTCCCCAGCTTCGTTATGATTTCGGCGCTAATTTGCTGGTTCCCTCTTCCAAAAATATACCCCTGCCCTCCAATGACAGTGACCACGACCTTGGCTTTCTTGTCGTGAATCAAACTACTCAATTGGTGTTCATTCACATCCTTAGCGATGAGTTGCCTGTTTAGAACAACGTCCACACCGAGCAATGTCTTCTCCAGTCCGAGATAAGCTAGGATATCTCTGGTAGTTGTGCCAGGTCCAAAAATATACAGACAGTTATCTTCCATGTTGTTGGTCAATTCGTTTGCAATATCCTCGATAACCTGTTTCTCTGTTTGAAATCCACCCGATTTGACACTTTGAATAAACCGTCTTTCTTCTGGTATCCGCAAGTAACCGTAAAGTTTTGCAGCAACTCTTCCTTCCCGAAAGGAAACCTCGTCGATATCCATGACCTCAGCTTCTGTCAGACTTGGCTCCTGATTAGTCAGAAACATTACGGCAACCTCTCCTGCCTGCCTAGGTGTCACTGCATAAACGGCGGAATGCATCTTGACCCCGGCCGGTATCCCCAGCACAGTGACCTGACGGCCTACTGCGCTGTAGATGTCTCTCGCCGTTCCGTCTCCGCCTGCGAAGAGAAGTAGGTCTACGCTTGAGTTCTTCATGTCTGTGGCTGCCCGTTGGGTATCCACGGACGTTGTTTCGCCGCTTTTGATGGAGCCTATAATCTTGGGTGAAAAGGAGGCTTCCTTAGCTTCATTCTCCCCCATTTCTCGGGGATACGTGAAGATTTCTATCTCATCCTTAATCTTCTGTATTACTCTAAGTGCTTCTACTGCTCTCCGGGAGACTCAGGAAAAGCTCCCAACTGCCTTGCTCTATTGACTATCTCAGGTCCGTCAGTGCCCTTAAGGCCTACTCTGCCTCCCATCCCCGCCACAGGGTTGACTATGAGACCAAGTCGTTTCTTTCGCAAATCTAAGCTTCCCCAAACCTATGTCACAGAACCATAACCAAGGTTCCGTTGCTTCAGAGAATTTTGGAGAAATGCATTACTCCAATTCAATCTATGTGCCTTGAGCGATGGTTTTCTGCGCACCCTTCTTCCTTAGGTATTGTCTCCATGTAACTGCTATCCTTTCGGGCTCGTTGATATTTGGATTGATGACCTTATGAACAACAGAATTGTACGGAGCATTCTTCACGAACTCTGGGTTGTCGTAGGCTTCTTTGGAGATTCGGCGTAGGACTGCCACGAATTCATCAATATCATCTTTGGAGTACGATTCGCAAGGTTCCAAGGTAAACGGATCTGGGACGACCCATGGATGGTGACTCGTCCAATAATGCTGGAGCCCAAAATCGGCCATTCTACGCCGGACATCATCGGTGCCTACCCCCGTGTCCTGTTTGAGTTTTTCCCAGCTGTATCGAACCTGCTCCAATCTCCTTTTGCCATGGGCGTAGGGGACAACAACTCCGGGAATCTCGCTCAGTTTCTTTAGCATGTAATTGTTGTTGAGAACGGAACAGACGGCGGCTTCTTTTAGGCCTTCTGCACCGTGCTGCATAATCCAAGAGTAGGCCTTAACAAGGCTCGGAACGTTTCCCATGAATGACCTGACTTTTCCGATGCTCTCCGCACAATCATAGTCGAGATAGTATTTTTCGCCATCGAATTTAGCCTGAGGCACCGGGAGAAATCTCGCCAGAGCCTCCCTACAACCGAGCGCTCCGACTGACCCGCCCATGCTTCCATGCGGAATCGAGAAAGTCTTATGGAGATTGAAGTGGCACATGTCAAATCCTGCCTCTCTGGCCCTAGCAATCCCGAGCATGCCATTGGCATTCGCTTGGTCGTAGTAACAGAGTGCTCCAACAGCGTGTGCTGCTTTTACAAACTCGTCGATCTTTGGGTTGTAAATGCCCGTGTCTTCAGGGTTTGTTATGAATATTCCAGCAGTTTGTTTTGACAACGCAGCTTTGAAGGCTTCAAGGTCCGCGTAACCCTCTTCGTCCGGCATGATCGTTATCACCTTGTACCCAGCGGTTGCAGGTCCAGCCGCGTCGCACGGGTGCGAGAACATCGTCGTGAGAGTCTCTCTTCGTTGCTCATCTCCTCTGGAGGCGTGATAGGCCCTCATCATTGAGGCCGCCGTGTAAACAGCCTGAGCTCCACCGGAAGGTTGGAATGAAAATCTATCCATGCCGGAAATTTCTTTCAAGAACTGCTCAAGTTCGTAAATGATCTCCAGTAGTCCTGGAATAGTTTCGCTTGGCTGGAGTGGATGAATATCCTTTATGCCTGGGTGTCTCGCTGCCAGATGCTCTTGCACCTTGGGACTGTACTTCATAGTACAGGTGCCCTCGCTGATGTCTATGTTGACGTCGGTACCGAGAGTTTCCTGCGAGAGGTGCATAAAATGTCGCAAAACGCGCATCTGGTTGATCTCGGGCAGTTTAGGAGCTTCTTTTCTACGTAACTTCAGAGGGATAGCGGCGACTCCGCTGCCAACCTCTTTGATGACCTTCGCTTCAGGTTCGCGAACCAGGATGCCTCTTTCGCCGGGCACACTCATTTCAAAGACGATTTGCTCATCCCACTTGGCTTCGTGGAATTTCCGCAACAGGGTATTCGCGTCTCTTCCCATCTAGACTACTTCCTTGAGTGCACTGACCAATTTCTGTATGTGATTCATCGTCTTTGTCTCCGTTACGCAGTAAAGCGCACTCTCACCTAATTCCGGAAATTCATTCGAGAGATCTTTGCCG
Organism: Candidatus Bathyarchaeota archaeon; assembly: GCA_963780265.1. Lineage (GTDB taxonomy): Archaea > Thermoproteota > Bathyarchaeia > 40CM-2-53-6 > 40CM-2-53-6 > FEN-987. The sequence continues at coordinate 11,420 of CAWABQ010000013.1, read as the reverse complement.
CCGATAATTTTGTGTTTCAGAAGAGCCTTGTTGATCTTCGCAACTGTTTTGCCGGTTTTTCCAAAGTCGATTAGGAATTCCTTGAAGAAAGGAGATTGAAACCGCAGCTTGACTCCTCTTATCCTGGAGAGCTGCTTGGCGGCGTACTGCGACATCTGCATAATTGTTCTGCCAGTCTGCTCAATTCCTTTCGGTCCCATCAAGGATAGGTACACTGCGACAGTAATGGCCCAGATGCCTGTGTTCGTTCCTGTGAATTCATTGCCCTTCTCGCGGGAACCGTACGAGGTCCTATCGAACAAGACTTCACCGAAGCCATATTCTCCGCGCTCCGACGTCTCTGCTATTCCGTACATTAGGTCCTTGAACTGACTGATGTATTTCATGTCGTCGCCGGTAGCGATGAATCCGCCCTGGCCACCTCCAGCGTACATATGCATTCCGAGCGGATGAAAATCACCGCAAGCAATTGTGGCTCCGTACTGGGCTGGAGGGGCTACAACCCCCAGAGATATGGGATCAGCATATACTATGAACTCCGCGCCTTTGTCGCGAGCTACCTCACCTGCCTCAGCCGCTTGATTCTCCAGAGCCCCAAGATAGGACGGATTCTCGATAAGGACCGCAGCAGTCTTTGATGATACCTTTGTACTAAGATCCTCGAGATCTAACAGACCGCTTCTTTTGTCAAAGGCGGCCTCCTTGATAATGATATCCGGCTTAAGGTAATTCTTTACCACGAAACTGATCTCAGGATTCATCGCGCGCGGTATGACAACCTCTTTGCGGCCGTTGATACGCGACGCCATGCGAATGGAAGACGCGGCGGCTTGTGCACCGTCATATAGAGGGCAGCTCAAGACATCCATGTCGAGCAACTCACCCATGAGGCTGCAATACTCGAAGAACGCTTGCCACTTGCCATGGTCGGCATACGATTCGCCCCCGTAAGCCGTGAGAAATTCGCCACGTCCGTTGATCTCGTCACAAACTGCAGGAACGAAATGTTCTGCGCAACCTGCGCCTAAGAAATTCAAATAATCCTTACAGTTCTTATTTTTCTCCAGCAGACTTTCAACGTGGCACTTCAGCGAATATTCATCAAAGATTGGTTCTGGAAGATTCAGTTTGCGCTTGAATCTTAGACGCTCAGGAATCTCCACGTAAAGATCCATCTCGTCAGATGCACCAACTTCTCTCAGCATCTGCGCTTTGACTTGAGGCACCGAATTTGGGATGTAAGGAAACACCATTTTGTCGTTACTCATTATCTAAGACCCTAACTTGTCTTTTGGAGGTCCAATCGCCCAGTTAAGAATCGTTCGAGATTCTCTCTCTGCTTTGAGTGGCCCGCGAAGTCTAAATCAGAGAGCACTCGTCCGGCGTGGGCTTCTCGAGGGACCCGTTCTTCCACGCGGTTATCTGATTCGCCGCTTCCCTAAGGCTAGTTACGGTCGCCTCCGGATCTGCCGGGTGTGTGGACTCGATAGGTCTGCGGAGCACATGAATCGAACGCATCCCAACCTTCCTCGCCCCGCTTATGTCCGCTTCCACCGAATCCCCTACGAAGACAGTTTCGGAAGGTTTCGTGCCTATATCGGTGAGGGCGCGGATGAAGATTTCCGGCCTCGGTTTCCTTATGCGCATGAACGCTGAAGTAACGATTACGCCGAAGAACCCTTCAATACCATTCTTCTCGAGTATTGCATGAACTGCCCAATCACTCTTGGCGTTTGAGATAATCCCCATCTTGAACCCGTCATTTTTGAGGGCGGCTAGGGTCTCAACCGTGTCGGGATATAACTGCCAGGCTTCAACCTCAGGTCTGAAGAACTCTACCTCTGCGTCCCGAATCAAATCCACGCCCAGAACTTCCAATTTAGATTTTCGAAGCGCTTTTGCTATTATATCGCCCATCGGAATCTCAACCTTATAGACATCGGCTCTGGCGGAGGCGTCTTCGAAGATCCGGATGAATGTCTCGGCAAACTGCTCGAAATCTAACCGTAAACCCAACTTCATGAGATAATTGTGCAATGCTTCCAGATTGGCGTGGAAGACATCGTCCCAAGGCCGGCTCAAGTGGACCAATGTATCGCCAAGGTCGAGCAGTACAGCCTGGAGCAACAAAACGACGCCTTCGATTCCTTGGAGCTTGCAGAGGCACATAACTCTTTGTCAGCGGGCGGCTGGGAAAAAGCGCGTTCATTCACGGGTTATAAGAGAGCGCGCCGATGATTGACCGTTTGTGTCCGGCATGTCTTCCGATTCGACTGGGATCACTTTCTACGGTGGCGTCGGTGAAATCGGAGGTAACAAGATCCTCATTGAAGACAAAGGCACGCGAGTGATCTTAGACTTTGGCATGAGTTACTCCGACAGGCGCAAGTTCTTCTCCGATCCAACGCTGTCACCCGGCGACGAACGCGACCTACTCGAATTTGGAATCCTTCCGGACATTAAAGGCATTTACGAGTTTGAGGAATCGAAACCATCAATCGACGCAGTCTTCCTCTCACACGCACATGGAGACCACTGGGGTTACATCTCATTCCTCAAGCGAGAGATACCAATCCACTGCGGCGTAACTTGCGCGCAAATACTGGAAGCGGTATCGGCGACCAAGGTGAGGCATTTCGAGTCTGACATCCGAGGACTCCACTTTCAAACCTTCAGAACCGGGAAAACCATCAAAGTTGGGAACATCGAGGTGACCCCTTGCCATGTTGACCATTCAATTCCAGGCGCCTACGGCTTTGTGGTAAGAACTTCACAGGGCTCAATAGCCTATACGGCTGACCTTAGGTTGCATGGAACCAAGCCGCAGTTGACGGTTGATTTCGTCGAGCTGGCAACCAAATCCAGTCCCGAGGCTCTGTTGGCCGAGGGAACGAACATACTGGGCGGACATGTGACGAGCGAACCCGAAGTCAAATCCAAAGTCAACCAGCTCATCTCAACAACAAAAAACCTAGTCCTAGCAAACTTCTCCAACGTGGACATTGACCGCATTCGGACATTCTACGAAGTCGCCAAGGAAAACGATAGAATGCTTGCGATCTCCCTTAAGCAGGCGTACTTGCTCAATCAACTATCATCTGACCCGAACCTTGGACTGCCCAAGGTTCTCGACGCTAGCGCGAATGTTGCTGTTTTCAGGCGATCTAAGAAGAGATACTACGACTGGGAGGAAGCCGTGATGGAGAGGGCAAAGACCATTTCCGGCGAAGAACTGAGGGAAGAGCAGGACAAGTTCGTCGTTGCTTTCTCTATGCCCGATTTCAAAGAGCTCGTCGATATAAGGCCGAAGGCCGGGAGCGTGTTTGTGCTCTCAACTTCAGAACCGTTCAATGAGGAACAGGAATTCGAGTTCGAACGGTTGCAGAATTGGTTAGATCATTTCGGTCTACCAATGTACCACATTCATTGTTCGGGTCACATAATGCCTAGCGAACTAAAAGCAAACATTGAACGGATCAAACCGCGGAAGTTGTTCCCGATACACACGGACCATCCCGGGCTTTACGCCAAGTATGTGGCTGACGTTGCGAAAATTGAATCTCCTTTGAGGGGCCGGAGGTACGGTTTGGGAGCGTGAGGGTTAGAAGTGCTCGAACTCAACTCTTAGAGTCATGCCCTTGAGCTCTTGGGCAATTTTGCGGACTTTATCCAACTCGACGGGCATCCTCCTCGGCTGCCTCCCAGTCAGTATGACCTTCGTTTCTGTGGTCCCATCCGGGATCCAAACCGTGTTTATTGCAAGGATTGAGAGGGGGCTAAAGAGGTCCTCCAAGAACTCTCGGTCGTCTCCTCCGTAGCTGATGAGCTTTACTCGCTTGCCAAAGGTTTCTCCGAGGTCCTTTACGATTTTTGCTCCGCTGCCGAGTAGCTTGTGCATGTCCTTCTTGTCTACAAGGACGGCCATCACACCGTCGGCTTCAACTGCCCGATGATAGGTAACGTCTTGAAGAATTGGATTATCCTTCTCCAACTCCACAATTCGCTGGATTACCTTGAGGTCTAGCTCTGTAACCTGGCCTTTCTCGACCTTCTCCTCACATCTTCGGCAGAGAATGCCGGACTTCACGCAAAATGCATCTAGGATGGTCTTTACCAAAGACTTTCATCTTTATCTTGGTCCCAAGGATTGTCGGCCGGCTTCGCGTTTGCGGTGCCAGCCTCATCGTGCAGCACGAGGTCTAACAAACTATTTGAAGATATTGTCTTTTCACCAGTCCACGGTTGAAAACTGTGGACCGTTCTTCAAATCTGGAAATGCTTTATGTTTGAGTTAGCCCGGTGAGTTCACTGCTGACTTCCCATAAGCGTCTGGCAACATTCAAATCATAAGATTCTTTTGTCGACTTCCTCTCAGCTTGTTTTCGGAAGTACTTTCCGGTAACGTGCTCAACTTCAGGAGAGGAAGCCAACCAGACCACTGTCTTCGCACCGTCCTCCGGGCTTAGCATGAATGGGGCGAAAATCTTCACCGCTAAAGCCATGAAACCTCCGCTGTTACGGCCGAAATTCGTTCTCACCGTTCCTGGATGAACGCAATTTGCGGTAACTTCAGCCCCTTTCAATCGCCTAGCTAATTCGTAAGTGAAGAGAACGTTGGCCAGTTTCGATTGCGGATATGATTTCATTCCACTATACTTTCGCTCGCCCTGAAGATCACCAAAGTTGACGTGCCCAGCCCTTTGCGCCTCTGAGGTAACGTTCACGATTCTCGATGGTGCGCTAGCCTTCAGGGACTCCAATAGCAGATTGGTAAGCAGGAAATGAGCTAGGTAATTGATGGCGAATGTTGACTCGAAGCCATCAACCGTGACGATACGCCTACTCTCATAGATGCCGGCATTGTTAACGAGAACATGCAGATGAGGAAATTTCTCGTTGAAGCTCTTTGTAAACGAGCGGACAGATTCCAGGCTAGCGAGGTCGACCTGCCCCACGCTCACCTCGGGGTTCTCGGTTTCCTTGATTATGTCTCGCCTCGCGATGTCTCCGCGCTTAAAGTCCCTGGATGCAAGCACAACAGTGGCTCCTAGTCTGGCAAGTCCGAGTGCGGTCGCTTTCCCAATACCGGAGTTTGCTCCCGTGATTAGGCAGACTCTTCCTTGCAACAGCCCTACTTTGCTGTTCGTTCCCGAACCTTCACGAGCATTCATGGGTAATTGATCCCGCTCATTGACAGCCCTGGCATCTATATGTTGTCGGGTTTACAAATTATTCAATATGCTGTACATGTGTTGCAAACTTCAAGCGGTATTTTATTACGGAACCTGAACAGTCTAGGCCTCGGACTCGCGGACGAGGATTACTTTGAAGCTCTTCGAATATGAAGCGAAGGAAATCGCGCAGCAGTACGGCGTACCAGTCCCCAAAGGGCTAGTCGCCTCGACCCCTCATGAAGCAAAAGAAGCCTACTTGAAGCTGGGACAGCCTTCGATGATTAAGGCTCAGGTTCTGGTTGCCGGTCGAGGAAAAGCGGGAGGAATCAAACCAGCGTCAAACCCTGAAGAGGCGGAGGAAGTTGCGGGGATGATCTTTTCGATGGTGATCAAGGGTGAGAAAGTCGCCAAGGTTCTGGTCGAGCAGAAATTAGCCAGTAAACATGAACGATATGTTAGCATAGTCGTAGACCGAGCCTCGCGTTGCTATACGATTCTATGCTCGACCGATGGTGGTGTAGATATCGAGCAGGTCGCGGATCAACACCCTGAGAGAATCATTCGACACAAGCTTGAGCCGCTAATTGGGCTTCAGGACTTTGAGAGCAGGGCGGTCGCGAAACAGTTAGGTTATTCTGGAAAGCAGATGAACCAAGTGGCCTCAGTCATCAACAAACTCTTTCAAATCATGTTAGATTACGACGCTGAACTAATCGAATCCAACCCCCTAATCGAAACGGAATCAGGGGAACTGATCGCCGCTGACCTGAGAATCCTATTAGATGACAACGCGCTTTTCAGGCACCCGAAATTTCTGGAACGAATGAAGACCTTTGAGCCTGATATGACGCCGCTCGAGGTCAGAGCGCGGGAGAAAGGCCTGGCTTACGTTGAACTCGATGGCGACGTTGGAATAATCGGTAACGGAGCAGGCCTAGTCATGGCCACCCTGGACATGATATTGGACTACAGGGGAAAGCCAGCCAACTTCTGTGACGTGGGTGGCGGTGCTAGCGAGGAAAGAATTGCTGCCGCGCTTGAGATTGTCCTTGCAAACCCGAAGGTGAAGGTTCTGCTAATCAACATCATGGGCGGCATCACAAGGTGCGATGACGTTGCCAGAGCGATTCTTGAAATTCAGAAAAAAATGGGCATGACCAAACCCATGGTTATCCGGCTAGTGGGGACGAACGAGAAAGAGGGACAGAAGATTCTCTCAGCAGCCAGCATTCCCTCATTAAACAGCATGGAAGAGGCAGCGGCGAAGGCTGTGGAGCTAATCAGAGAGGCGAAGTAGTATGCCGATTCTTGTCGGGAAGAAAACTAAGGCGATCGTTCAAGGCATCACTGGGTCACAAGGCAGCTTTCACGCCCAACTGATGCTTGAATATGGAACGAAAATAGTCGCAGGGACCTCACCAGGCAAAGGCGGAACGGAGACTCACGGAATTCCGGTTTTCGACACAGTGCAGGAAGCAGTTGATAAGTACGAAGCTACCGCTCTATCATCTTCGTCCCAGCGCCCGGTGCGAAGGACGCAGCTCTCGAAGCCATCGCTGCCGGCCTTGATCCGGTCATAGTCATTACGGAAGGGATTCCTGTCAAGGATGAGATTCAATTGATGGCAGTTGCCAGACTGAAGGGGGCCACCATCATCGGCCCCAATACGCCTGGCATCATAACTCCAGGCCAATGCAAGCTTGGTATAATGCCTGGGCACATATTCAAGCCCGGCAAGATAGGACTGGTATCGAGAAGTGGAACGTTAACCTACGAAATCGCCGCGAGCCTAACCAACGCCGGCCTCGGACAGTCCACCTGCCTCGGGGTTGGGGGCGACCCTGTGGTGGGTTTGAGCTTCGTCGACGTTCTTGCGATGTTCAGGAAGGACGCTGCAACCAAGGCGATCGCAATGATCGGCGAGATCGGGGGAAACGCCGAGGAAATGGCGGCGGAATACGTACGGAAGACGAGATACCCCAAGCCGATCGCCGCGTACGTCGCGGGACGAGCCGCACCGCCAGGGAAGCGAATGGGCCACGCGGGCGCAATTATCACGGGGAAGGCTGGGACGGCCGAAACGAAGATTGACGCGCTCAGGTGCGCAGGAGTAAAAGTTGCCCTCAAACCAGGCGAGATTGCGAAACTCCTCAAACGGCGTTAGGGCACTCCCGCAACTCTAGCTATCGCGTTCTTGCACAGCGAATTAATAGCGCTGCGACTGAAACAAAGCTCAGAGTGGTAGTTCTCGTTGTTGAAGCGAACGCATTACACGGACGAAATAGAGAGCGCGAAAGGCGGTAAGGTTGTTCTGGCTGGGTGGGTCCACGACACGAAGGAACTCGCCCGCATGAGGTTCATATGGCTAAGGGACAGGCAAGGTGTCGCACAGGTTACAATAGTCAAAGCTAACGCCACTCCTGAGATTCTCAAGGTATCAGAGATTCTCGGCAAGGAAGATGTCATCACAGTTGAAGGTACTCCCGTCAAGGAAAGGATCGCTAAGGTCGGCTCCGAAATCACCCCAACCAAGATTGAACTCGTAGTCAAAGCACAGGCTGCAGCCCCACTGGACATATCGGGTAAGATCGAGTCCAACTTGGATGTCCGCCTTGATTGGCGTGTCATCGACCTGCGGAGGCGAGAAAACCTCGCAATATTCCAGATCCAATCCAAACTCGTTGAGGGAATGGTGGAATACCTCGGGCGGCAGGGCTACCTGCAAGTCTTCACACCCTGCCTGCTCGGCGGAACCTCTGAGGGCGGCGCGGAGGTTTTCAAACTTGACTACTTTGGGAAAGAGGCGTTCCTCCGGCAGGACCCACAGCTTCACAGGCAGTTATGCATCGCAGCAGGCTTCGACAAAATCTACGACCTAGGGCCAAATTGGCGAGCCGAACTATCGCACACCCCTCGCCACCTTTGCGAGCATAGGGGTATGGCGGTTGAGTTTGGGTTCATGAGCGACGAGGCCGACATGATGAGGGTTGAGGAAGAGGTTATCGTAGCTGCAATGAAAAAGGTCAAGGAGAACTGCGCGGGAACTCGAGCTGTTGCAGATTCAAGTGGAAATTCCGAAGACGCCTTTTCCAGAATTGAGGTTTCCCGAGGTTTACCGAATCCTGGAGGAGTACGGCAAGATCATACCGTACGGGAGTGACCTCGACAAAGAAGGCGAAACCTTACTCAGCAAGTATGTTCAAGAGAAGCACAAGGCCGATCTGTTCTTCATCAATAGGTACCCGTTCAAAGTCAAACCCTTCTACGTAATGCGGTAGACGAGGATCCGCAATGGTCTCGAGGTGTCGACCTCGTGTACAGGGACATTGAGCAATCGTCGGGTGGCCAACGGGAGCATCGGTACGAGAAGATCATGGCTCAGCTGCGGGAGAAGAATGTTAACGCTGAAGCAATGAAATGGTTCACCGAGCCCTTCAAGTTCGGCGTCCCGCCCCACGGCGGCTTTTGCCTAGGAATCGAAAGGTTCACGATGGCCTTACTCAAGAAGGAAAACGTGAAAGAAACTACCCTGTTCCCCCGAACGCCAGAACGGCTGCTCCCCTAGCCTCCTCAAGTACTGAAAGTGAGGAGTGAAAGGATGTCTAGCATATGTTATACACGGTCATTTCTCCACTGGCCTTCGGGACGAGTAACATGTTGTACCCAGAAAACTACACCACATATTGAAACGCACACCCAACCCTGCGGGAAGCGGGAACAAATATTCTGTCCCACACAAAACTCAGCCCCACCCTCCCCTCTCGCCGCGGGTGTAGGGTTCCTTAACCAACAGACAAGGTTTTGGTACCTGAAAAATTAACAACGGTTATTATCAGCCGCTGTTTGCTGATACCGCGACAGAGTTCTGAGGAATAGAATAGTGGTTTCAAAGGACCAGGTCATGGCGGCACTCAAAGACGTCATGGACCCTGAACTTCACATTTCCATAGTCAACCTACAAATGGTCAAGAAAGTTGACATCGAAGGAGACAGGGTGAAGGTTCTTGTTGCGCTTACAGTCGGCGGTTGCCCACTGTCCAAGACAATCTCAAACGACATTGAAAAGGCAGTAACGAAATTGCCGGGCGTCACGGTTGTTGAAGTTGAAACAAGTGTGATGACGAAGCAAGAACTTGACGGCGTGCGCAAGCAGATTCAGTCCCAGATGGCTGCGGCCCAAACGCAAAAGGCGGGGCCTGGAGGCATGCCTCCTGGAATTAACCGACTGGAAAGGAAAGGAATTCGAAACGTCGTCGCGATAATGTCAGGTAAGGGCGGGGTCGGAAAATCCTTCGTAACAGGCTTCTTGGCTGTTCAACTAACAAGGCTGGGCTACAAGGTAGGCATACTCGACGCAGACATCACAGGCCCAAGCATAGCGAAAATGTTCGGCCTGAGAGGCCCACTCTTCGTAACACCCGACAAACATGTCCTCCCAGCAACGTCACATTTGGGAATCAAAGTCGTCTCGATGAACCTCATTCTCGAAGAACCACAGATGCCAGTTATCGTACGGGGCCCTATCATCAACAGCGTGATTCGCCAAATGTTCCAGGACATCGAATGGGGCAACCTACACTTCCTGCTGGTTGACTTACCACCCGGCTGCGTAACCGCTGATACGACCGTCTACGCAAATAGCAAACCCATGAAAATTTCGGAATTGAAAGCCGGAGATCATGTCTACTCTGTCAATGCCAGCATTTCTCGAGCTGGAAAAAGTAACAAGCTCACCGCAGAGCTGGAACGCAACCGAATCTTGGAAGTGATGCCACAGGGCGAATCAGAGGTATTTGAACTTCGAACTAAATCACGCGCAGTGAAGGCCACATTCAACCACCCCATGTTGGCTCTATGTAAGACTAGGATCGAAGGCTCTCGGTTCTGGCATTATTCGTTAGGATGGCGAAAACTGGCAGATCTACGGCCCAAAGACATAATCGCAGTAGTGAAAAGCCTTCCCGAAACCGTGCGCACTCCCTACGGTTTACCGCGAATAAGTGCGAAAGGCACATCTCCCGTAAAGCTGCCCGAACACTCGAGCGAAGAATTCGCCCGCCTAGTTGGGTACTTTCTCGGAGATGGATACCTTAGGATAACGCCGAAAACGAGAACCTACCAGCTCTTGTTTGCGGAACCACGGCATGGGAAACACAGATCGTTGTACATCAGAATGCTGAGGACCATCTTTGGAGCCACCAAAGTCTACCAAGACGATAATCAATTTGGAGTGATCTCACGACCGGTTGTTGAGCTATTCCGTGAGTTGGGACTTTACAAGCACGCACTCGACAAACGAGTCCCGGAATGGGTTTTCGAACTTCCGAGATCACAGAAGCTTGCCATCATAGAGGGATACTGTGACGCGGACGGATACAGACGAAGAGCCGAACCATTATGGAGACGAGCAGGCTGGATGAGTTTTGAGTCACCCAACAAAATGCTGCTAGAAGACCTGAGAACGCTTTCAATAATGGTTGGACTGAGAGTCACAAATCTCAACAAAAGGACACGGACACTAACCCCACCGTCAGGACGAACATACACTTCCGATTTCTATGGATTCGAGACGGCGAGAGAATCCAGATCAAGTAAGTATGGCGCGGGATTAATTCGTGGGAACATCGGACTTCAATTGTCAACCGATTATGTCGGATTCGAAAGGGTAACCAGGATAACACATCTAGGAAGACAACAAGTCTATGATTTGAAAGTTGAAGGCAATCAGAACTTCATTGCGGATGGCATTGTAGTTCATAACACGAGTGATGCCCCGTTGACCGTCTTCCAATCGCTCCCATTACAGGGCGTTGTAGTGGTTACGACGCCGCAGGACCTTGCATTAATGGTCGTGGGGAAGGCGATTAATATGGCGAAGACGCTTAGCGAGCAACTTGCTTCTGTGAAGATTCTCGGCCTAATTGAGAACATGAGCTACCTGGTTTGCCCGCACTGCGGTGAGAGGATTGAAGTCTTCGGCCGGAGCAAAGCAGCGGACGCTGCAAAGAAGGCGGGGATACCATTCCTGGGCGCCGTCCCAATCGACCCTGAAATTGCTAAGCTAGCTGACGAAGGAAAAATAGAGGAATACGCCAACCCACTATTCGAAGACGTTACGAGGGCTGTGAGGCTGAACGCGAACAGGTTGCTCGAACCGATTCCTGGCGCCATGCCAATAGCCTGGTCTGAACAGAAGGGAACAGACTAAGATTAATAGGGAAGGCAAATGCCGAGTTGTTACGGAAG
>CAWABQ010000012.1:0-13788 GCA_963780265.1 Candidatus Bathyarchaeota archaeon | reverse complement strand
AGAACACTCACAGACGTATCTGCCAGCAGCCAGTAGAATTGAAAGAAGGATGTTGCAAGATGCTACAGACTCCTCGTCCGCGAATTGGACCTCCGATTCCAGTCTAAGCATCCTGTTAAGTGCATCTCCCGTAACCACCAAGGTCGAAATGACAATGCCCACCCAACAGCGCGCCATTCAAAAATCATCAACGAAGCCAAGACAAAGGGCATTGTTGCCGGAAAAGACCCATGGGGTTGTCGCAGCGTCGCTCCACGCTCGCGGTGCGTCCTAGAAGGGGAAAAGAAAACCAGAAAGAGATAGCTTTTTACGTAACCCAAGTCACTGTCCGAACAGGTACAAGGGACTAAAGAATCACGTAACTCTCGACATCTAAACCCGCTGAGTTAGCTTCGCAGCTGTCTCAAACCTTTCTTTTATCATCTCAATCAATTCGTGTTCGCTGACACTGCAACACCATATTCAAGGATTCCGCGACGTTTCTAATAGGATGGACTCGCACGCCTTCCTCGCTGAAAGATTCATTTCATCTCGTGCCGCTTCGAAATTTGCAACGGGTAAAACCAAGTTCTTGACTGTGTATTCTCGTGATACTAGAGGATTCCCAAAATTTCCTGGAAGAGTTCCGAGAGCTTCTGAAGGCTGCCCACCGGGCCAATATCAAGCTTGACTCCAATGGTCCCGTTGCGACAATTGCAGGTGAAATAGGAACGCCTGCGAGTTCCGAGATGAGTGCGAGAACCATTGCCAGCCCAGCGCTTGGCCCTGATACGCCTTGCCCGGGTTACTTCTAGGAGGTTGAAACTTGAAAACGTACGTGCAAACGACTGAGGTCTATGTTGCATGCGGTCCAGAGCCACGACCTAACCGCTTCGGTGGCGTTTCTGCGTGCTTTGCAGAGAACCGAATCGTCCGGGACGACGCACTGCCCCAAGGTCATGTTGAATCGCCAGTTACTGAGACTAATTTCTTTTGCAATTTATCGGCCTACTCGAACACTCTCAGAGTAACGATTCCGCCAGTTCCATCATCAGCTGTGGAGAGACCGAACGAAGCCCCGTGGCCGTGGGCGTGGTCAACCGAGGCTTCCTCCATGTCCCTTCGCTGTCTGCTTTTGCTAGACTCGAGCGCTTGAATCGCCTTTTCGAAATGGTACAGACGGATCGGGGTAACAAGTCTCGTCGATCTTTTCCATTCGACCTCCCACTTGACCACCGATTGCAACCTCTCCAGGTCCGCTTCAAATCGCTTTTTGACAAAGAGCTTCTCCGTATCGGTCTTGGCCTGTTTGAAGCTCGTCCACAGCGCTTAGTTCCGAAGCCCATCAGGAATTGATGCGCCTCAGAGATGGTTTCAGCCGCAGCCCTCGGGCTCAAGATTCTCAGCATTCTGAAACAAACGTGTGATTTTTGCGGCATCAATCTCTTCGTGCAGAAATCTTCTGAACTTTCTTAAGTGGATCTCCACAACTTCGTTCCATTCACGATTCGTTGAAATTGCGGATGCACGTAGAATACATTCGGGCTCCGGAACCTGATCCCTCTGTAGCTTGATCAATTTAGATTCTCCTTGTTCGACGCAGCTATTACTGACAATTCCTTCGTCAGGTTTGATCTCGCTTAACTCGGCCTTTACTTGAGCAAGAATCTTGTTTGAGTCGGGTCCCAAGCCCATAAATTGTGTCAGCTTCGTCGGAGGCAAAGAATGCCGAATTCGTCGCCTGGCCAGTGCAAACAGGTCTTCTATTCGTTTCTCTGGCTCACCCATGTCCCGATGCTCATCAGCTCACCTCCCCTGACTTTGATGAAGGCAACTCGGTTCTCAGCGGCAGCAACTAACGCGAGGAGGGTCTGCCGGTACCAGGCGGGCCCGAAGAGCAAGAACCTACAATTTGGAGGCATATCCGAGCTGCGACATTTTTCGGTTGAACGCAAGCGAGATGTGATTTAGCACAAGGTGCTAAATCACATCTCGCTTGCGTTCAACCGAAAAATGTCGCAGCTCGGATATGCCTCCAATTGTAGGTTCTTGCTCTTCGGCCCGCCTGGTACCGGCAAGACCCTCCTCGCGTTAGTTGCTGCCGCTGAGAACCGAGTTGCCTTCATCAAAGTCAGGGGAGGTGAGCTGATGAGCGGTGCGAGTTACATGGGTGAGCCAGAGAAACGAATCAAAGACCTGTTTGCACTGGCCAGGCAACGAATTCCGTGCATTCTTTTCCTCGACGAAGCTGACGCGATTTTCTGGGGAGCTGACCCGACTGCGAACAAGATTCTTGCTCAAGTAAAGGCCGAGTTGAGCGAGATCAAACCTGACGAAGGAATTGTCGTGATCGCTGCGTCGAACAAGGAGAATCTAATTGATCAAGCTACGAGGGATCGGTTCGAGCCCAATGTATTCTACGTGCATCCGCCATTGAACGATCGTGAATGGAACGAAGTTGTGGAGATCCACTTAAGAAAGTTCAGAAGATTTCTGCACGAAGAGATTGATGCCGCAAAAATCACACGTTTGTTCAGAATGCAGAGAATCTTGAGCCCGAGGGCTGCAGCTGAAACCATCTCTGAGGCGCATCGATTATGGGCTTCGGAACTAAGCGCTGTGGACGAGCTTCAAACGGCCAAGACCGATACGGAGAAGCTCTTTGTCAAGAAGCGATTTGAAGCGGACCTAGAGAGGTTGCAATCGGTGGTCGGAATGGGAGGTCGAATGGAAAAGATCGACGAGACTTGTTACCCAATCCGTCTGTACCATTTCGAAAAGGCGATTCAAGCGCTCGAGTCTAGCCAAGACAGACAGCGAAGGGACATGGAGGAAGCCCTCATTTTGACCACGCCCACGGCCGGGGCTTCGTTCGGTCTCTACGCGGCTGATGATGGAACTGGCGGAATCATTACTGTAGAGTGTTCGAGTAGGCCGATAATTCCGGGAGAGAAATTAGTCTCAGTAACTGGCAATTCGACGTCGTTGATCGTGGGGCAGTCCGTCATCCCGGACGAGTCGGTTCTGCAGAGCGCGCAGAACGCCACCGAAGCGGTTAGGTCGTGGCTCTGGACCGCATGCAACATAGACCTCAGTCGTTTGCACGTACATTTTCAAGTTAGAAGCCTCCTAGAAGGTGCTCCCGGGCAAGGCGTATCAGGGCCAAGCGCTGGGCTGGCAATGGTTCTCGCACTCATCTCGGAACTCGCAGGCGTTCCTATTTCACCTGCAATTGTCGCAACGGGGACCATTGGAGTCAAGCTTGATATTGGCCCGGTGGGCGGCCTCGGAGGCTACGGAACTCAGACCGGGAAAATTGTGGGAATCCTCAAGTCTCGGCGAATACGCGTCAAGAACTTGGTTTTACCCGTTGCAAATTTCGAAGCGGCACGAGATGAAATGAGAATTCTCAGCGAGGAAGGCGTGCGAGTCCATCCTATTAGAAACGTCGCGGAATCCTTGAATATGGTGTTCAGTGTCAGCGAACACGAATTGATTGAGATGATAAAAGAAAGGTTTGAGACAGCTGCGAAGCTAACTCAGCGGGTTTAGATGTCGAGTTTCAGTGATTCTTTAAGTCCCTTGTACCTGTTCCGGACAGTGACTTCGGTTACGTTAGCTACTTCAGCTATCTCTTTCTGGGTTTTCTTTTCCCCTTCTAGGACGCACGCGACGTAGAGCGACGCTGCGGCAAGGCCCATAGGGTCTTTTCCGGCAACAATGCCCTTTGTCTTGGCTTCGTTGATGATTTTGATCGCACGCTGTTGGGTGGGCATTGTGATTTCGACCTTGGTGGCTATCTTGGAGATGCACTTAACAGGATCTTCGACTGGCATTCGGAGGTCCAATTCGCGGACGAGGAGTCTGTAGCATCTTGCAACATCCTTCTTTCGAATTCTACTGGCTGCTGATACGTCTTTGAGTGTTCTCGGCGTTTCCGAAATCCTGCACGCCGCATAGAGTGATGCTGCAGCAATTGCGGCTATGGAACGGCCCCTGACTAAGCCGTTGTCCAGTGCTTTCCTGTAAACAATGGCTGCTCGCTCCTTAATCGAGGCTGGTATGTGCAGCATATCCGTTAGGCGGTCAAGTTCGGCCATCGCCTGCGCAAGGTTCCTATCAGCCGAGGAATGTACACGTGTTCTGATCTGCCATTTTCTCAGGCGAAGCATTTCAAGCCTAGTTGCCAACGGAAGTTGGCGACCGTACTGCGTCTCGGTTGACGCGGTCGATAACCGTCGAAAGGCCCTTATCATGAATCGAGAATGACGTTGGGATACCTACGCGCCCACGCTCATCCTTCTCTTCCTTCGTGAAGGCACGCCATTCAGGCCCCAGGTTCAGAGAATGTTCGCTGATAACCAAACCACAATTCTGGCAGATGATCTCGCCTTGGTCGTAGTCCTCTACTAAGTTCGTGCTCCCACATTCGGGGCAGTTGGTTAGTTTTCCAACTTTCTTTGTTGTTGTACTCGCACTCATTTTCTTTCAACCTACTCGATGCTTTACGCTCGGACCATCTCTCCTTAGTAGAACAACGCGGCGTCGTTCTGCTTCAGAACTTCGTCATCCGGCCCGAAATCTATAATAACCACCGGTATAGCGTATTTAAAGCTTATGTCGAATCTCAGCACTTTCTAATCCAATCACAGCAATATGAGACGATTCGGGAGCACTAATAGTCAAATTACAGTGATGCACTTGATATGCCGCTGTAATGGCCTGGAATGTTGTTATTAAGACGGATTTCAGCTGGCCAAAGTCTAGTTTCAATCAATTGTCTTCCGGAAGTACACGTGATCGGATTCTCTGCGCAGAAAACGTGCATACCTCCCACATTCCGAAACGAGCATTGGCTGCAAATCGTCGGGGGATGTGAGGACCTCAATATTCAAGACCCTGAAGCGGTCTTGGTCAGGATCTCTGCCGACCAGTTTTCGGAAATCGTCGAGGTTTAGTTCAGGTGCGAGCGGATCCTTCATGTCAATGACAACAGGGATCCTTCGGATCGGCACCTTAACGACTACTTCAACCGGCAATAGGCTCGTCCCCAGGCCTGCCGCGCTTGGAAAGAACGTCCAGCCACGGGTTATTGGCAAAGAAGGATGGAAGTTGGGCACTGGAAAAGCTGGGATTGGCGAACATTGATTCAGGCCGCTTGATGCGTGATGACGGAGTAGGTTCTGTTGTGCTCGTGCGGGATTCAGAGTCACATTGGAAGGTCTTAAGGTCTTCGCGAAGCATGGCCATATTCCTCTCCATTTCTGCGTACATAGATCTCAAGGTAGCCAGCTCGGTCAAAACGCCTGGGTCAAGGTTCGGTGACTTCTGTTGCATCGTCTGGGTGGGTTGCAATGATTGTGGGGAGACTGCTTCATCGATCCGGCGTTCGTCAAAGAGCAGCAGGCCTATTCCATAAGGCTTGAAAATTGCGGCGTCAATTGAGGCTCCCAGTAATCTTGGCGCGGCCAAATAGAGCAATTGGGATGTATTCCGAAGAGATGTCAAGCTGAGTATGGTCTCAATTACTTTGTTTCTTTGAATAAAATCCTCATTCCTCAGAACGACGACATGAATCTTCTCTGAACCCGAGAGAAATGCGAGGTTATTCTGCGGTATTTCCGCCCTTTCGGTCTGTTGTGCGCCCATTGCCAGAAAGTAGTGAAGCAGCCGGTCCTCTATGGGTAGGTTAGCCACTGAGCTTCATCCATCCCTCGAGGCGTTGCCAATCCCATTCATAGTTCTCTGGAACTGCGAAACCATAGATTATGCAGCCATGCCAGACCGAGAATTGAGGAGATTGCGTCATCTTGACGGAGACATTCTTGATCCCCTTCTGTCGAAGTAGCAACTTCATCTTTGTGGGGGCGTCGACCGCTGTATCTTCGAGTCGTTCAGGGACGACCCAGCTGAAATTCCCACCTGACAGGAGCACTTCACGGTAGAGCATGGGTTGCAGTTCAACCGGGCAGCGCTCTACTGACGCAACAATGGCATCGCCGAAGTCCAACATCCCGCGGAAGATGGTTTCACCCATCTTAACATCCTTCGGTCTCGGCATGCCGCGCCCGAAGTAACTCTCGAAAATCTCGTGGTTTGGGTTGAAGACGTACTCACCAATTAGGAACCTTGTCCACGAATCTTTCTCGAGATCAATCTCGACTCTAGTTCCTGGCACTTTGTACTTGGCTCTGAATTTTCGGGGCAACCTCTTCGCTTCGTTGACGGCGGTGTCGAGGTCGGCCGGGACGAGGCCTATGTTTTCCTTGACCTTCCGCACGAATGCTTCTTCCTTAGCTAGGTCTCCGTATCCGGCGTCTTTCAATATCTCAGAGGTTATTGCGTTTGCGTCGCCACCGCCTCGGTTGAGCGCGACTTGCGCTGCGCGGATGGGATATTTGGAGATTGGGCAGACCTGGCTGTTGCCGTGCCCGGACTCGATCACAACGCAAGTTGTCACCCCATGGCCAATTGCGACCGCGAATGGTTGAGGTATTACTGTTATTGCCTTGACCATTCCGTTAACGTTGTTTTGTTCGAAAACCTCGATGAGCTTTTCATACATGTAGCGTGGCGATACTGACGAGAGTGAGGCTACGACGTAGTATCCTTGGAACCCATTGTTTGGTTCGGGTGTGAAGGCGTTCAAGCCGAAGTTAGTTAGGGCGCTTACAACTCGCCAGGCAGTATCATCGCCCTTGTCGATCATGCCGTTACGCATAGGATGGACTAAGTGACTAGACATGTCTTCGGTGGACTGGAGGTAGAGTGGGACGTCTTCGCCCACAATGATGTCGGCTGTCGATTCGAAAGCCTTGTACACGACCGAGTTCTTGTCGGGGAAATATCCGCGGTTGTTAACGACTCTCGGGTTCTCGCCGCATATAATGGGGCCGAACTTGAAATCACTCGTCCCGAAATCCATAGCGAAGGTATACTGGCTTCGATAGTCGTTGCCTGCTGTCATGCTTTCGAACCCTCTATAACCAGTCGCCTGCCATCGATTCGCACAACGACCTCTTGATCCGGGTTGAATGGGAAAGATGAATCTTTGACAATGTCCGCAGGAATGTACAGAATTCCAGTTTTGCTTCTGTCGCTGCGGCTTGGTAGGATTATTTTCGCATAACCTTCAAGCATCCGGTAATTCACCATGCAATCGACAATGCAAACCAACTGCCCCCGAATTGAGGATTTAACGGAGCATGGGTGGGTTAGGGATAGTGAGCTGAGTAAAACTAAAACGCACTGCCGAGGCTAGAAGTCCTTTACGCGGGTACGCATAATGGTAGTATACATGACGGCGGACCAACTCCAATTCATAATGAATCATGCTCGTTCCGCATATCCTGAGGAGTGCTGCGGTTTTCTCCTGGGCATGGATTCTGACGGCCGAAGAATACGGCGGGCGCTGTCTGTTCCGAATACGAATCAAGGTTCACGCGGCAGTAGATTCAATATTGATCCTATGGAACTTGTACGGGCAGAGGAGGAAGCACGTCGGTCAAATCTTAATTTGATAGGGATCTACCACTCGCACCCCGACTCGCCTGCTCAACCTTCCAAGGTCGATCTGGACAACGCGTGGCCGGGGTACACGTATCTGGTTGTGTCGGTGCAAAACGGAGAACCGAAGGATTTGGCGGCATGGTTTCTGAGCGAGGACCGCTCGGCGTTTCATCTTGATGATATGAGAGTCATCGTGGACTGAGTCTCCTACGGGAATCGTACCGATTCCTCAACCTCAACAGAAAAACCGATCTGATTTTGCTCTGCTACTGGTTTCAGAATTTCCTCAATTCGATTTCTCTCCATGTTGGGGCCCTCATA
Source organism: Candidatus Bathyarchaeota archaeon (assembly GCA_963780265.1). Classification (GTDB taxonomy): domain Archaea; phylum Thermoproteota; class Bathyarchaeia; order 40CM-2-53-6; family 40CM-2-53-6; genus FEN-987. The sequence continues at coordinate 5,979 of CAWABQ010000012.1, read as the reverse complement.
GGTAACGGAGAACTCTTTTCCCGGCTTAACAACAGAATGCACCTCTTTCTTGAAACCCGCAGCAATCAAAGCCGAGTCCACTAGCTGCAGAGCTTGAACCGGGAACGCCTCGCCTTTCGCAAAGAGGCCTACTATTAGTAACAATGGCTCTCAGCTACCCTGAGGTGTCGCAGAATCATAAAGGCTACTGCTTAAGAAATCGGACACGCATTAGGCGATTGGAATGGCCATGTTCGAGCATCGCAAAGAACCCATGCTATCTCGGGCAGCGTTCTTGAGGATCGTATTCGACTATGAGCAGCGTTCCTAGTTTAATTCCGTCCGGAATCAGTTGAGACAGTAAAGAAAGGCTAAGACGTTCCAATCATGCGTCCATCGAAGATTCGCATCGGCGTAAGAATAAAGACTGCCGGTTCCAGATATCGGTAGTTGTCCGGCTTCTTCCGCGAGGTTTGACAGAATCGTTAGTTGAACCAGTCGTATCAATTTCGGGTTTGTCTCATTTCCGAAATATCGAATTTGAGTGTAATGTCAGTTCAATTTCGCTGAAACGCCTAAATCGACCCCCACGATAGCCGACGCAAGATCTGAGTGTGCACTCTTGAGAGTATCGTGTTCTCTCGCGATCATTGCGTTTCTGTTAGCCTATCTCGTTGTCGTACCGATGTCGAGTTCAGCGTCTTCACTGCTACACTCGGCGAGTTCAGGCTATCTCGATCTAAGGCCCAATCAAGGTCCAGTCGGAATAGACGTCGAGATAACCGGCCAGGTGACTATACCGGACCAGGATCAGAGTTGTTCTATCTCAAGCCCAACCAATGGCGCCATAATTACAGCCGATGCATGCGCCGTAAACGGTGGTGGGAGTAGCAGCGGGAATTTCACCGGAAGCTTTACAGTAGGAAATGTTCCGCCAGGTCAGTACGTGATCGAAGTCACGGCTTGCGCCGGCAACAACGGCTGTACTCCCAGCTACGGAGATTGGGTGCAAGCTATCTTCGTGACGCAGGGCAATGCAAACCAGTGCTGCAAACCAGATATCGAGATTAATGGTGGCGCTGTTCCGGGCTTCACAGTACAGGTGTTTGGGTCCGGATTCTCTTTGAGTGACAATTCATGTTCGCTATCAGGCCCTCCTGTAAGTTCAGTTATCAGTTGCCAGATTTCAGGGGGGTCATTAACAGGATTGTTTGTAGTTGCGAATGTCCCGGGCGGCTACTACCAGGTTGCTGCGACGGGCAGTCCTACGGGTGATTCTGCTAGTACTAATGTTGGGGTTTCGGGGCAAACCGCAGCTGGAATACCCGGCTTCCCGACTGAAGCAATTGTTCTAGGCCTATTGCTGGGGCTAGTATTCGTTATTCTCATAAGGCGAAACGCTCGAACTACACGTGCAAAGCGACGTTAACGCTTTCGCAGCGTCGGCGAACGGCAACTGTTGATTTAGTGAAACAGAGTCTGCAAAGATGAGATTCAACACCGTAGCTAATGACAAATATTGTTGGTAGCCCGGGGGAGATTCGAATTCGGGTGTATGCAAGTCTCCCGTCGGCAGGTTTCTCCTCGGGTGGAGGGGATCCAGAGCCTTCTAGTGGCTGTTATCTGGCGCCAATGCTATGCGTAGTCCCACGTGTGTGGATTGACCACTACACCACCGGGCTACCGAGCAGAACCCAGCCAAGCTGGCTTATCTTAAGATTTCGTTGACCTAGTGAAGACGTCACATACACAATTTGCTTTGAAGATAAGTTAGAATAGGCAGACCCTGTTGAATAAGAGAAGACTTCCTTGAGCCGCACAACCTCCCCACTATCCCTTCAGCTAGTCATGACCGCTATGAACGCGGCAGTCTACGCGGGCATCGGCGCACTATGGACTGCTTTCCCACTGCTTATTTTCGGAGTTAGATTCTGGCCGCAGGTTTTTGTGCCCGCCATTTTCAGCGTTCTTTTCGGCCCATGGGTAGGTGGGATTGGTGCTGCCATTGGTATTTTTCTTGCCGACGTGATCTACGGTCATCATGACGCTTTGCTGAGTTTCCTTGTCGGAGTTCCATCGAATTTTCTTGGTTTTTTCGTCATCGGTTGGCTAACGCGGAAGAGTTATCGAGGAGTAATAAGACGTCTTCTGCTCTCCGCCAGTTTGATTGTCCAGCCAGTTTATGCGCTCGCGTTGGCTTATGGTCTCTACCTTTTGCTTGGGACAGCTAGTCTCAGTTCCCCGAACTCATACTTGGGACTCGCAGGCCTCGTGGTCGTACTCGTCGTACTCGGCCTCTTCTTGCTTCGCAATAGGTGGGCGGATTTTGAAGTTGCTGCGTCGATCGGGCTTGCCATTGGGACGGCTATTATTGGAGTGGGGATTGTTGTTTACAGTGCCATTTTCGGTCTGCCACTGGCAGTTGGGCTTGGCACGAAACCGCTGAGCAGTATTTTCATCTATGTCGTAGCGTCTTCATCCTATTTTACGGAGATTCCTTTCATGGTCATACTAACTCCACCTATTGTCGCGGCATGCCGGGCAGCCTTTCCGAGCCTGCGTGGTCTTCTTCCTAATCCTGCAAAGAAATAGCGGGACATAATCGTTGCCGGGTTCCGAAGCGAAATGCCCAGCTGGCATTTCGAGTTTCTTCGAAGTATGCGATATTGATCCTGCTGGAAATCCACTCATTGACCCCGCTAGAATAGGCGCCAGAGGCGGCGGGTTTGCAATCTCCCGCGGGGTAACGGCAAGGATAACCACTAGAAAGGCCTCGCGGCCTCGAGTCGATATCCGTATCAATTCAAAACCTGCGCCGCAGGCACGAACCACTCGATGGGCCATCGATGAGATCCTGAAAACAAGAGGAGCCATTCTGGATGTTCGTGTGGATCTGGGAGTCAGAGTGCCAATTGGGGCCGGCTTCGGAACTAGTGCAGCAGGTACCTTGGCATCCTGCCTGGCGTTGGTGGACGCGGCGGAAATTCCTATGACCCTGAACGATTTGGGACGCATTACGCATATTGCCGAGGTTGTTAACAAGACAGGTCTGGGAACTGCTTCGGCGTTGCTGACTGGCGGTTTTGTTCTGGTCAGGGAACCGGGGGCGCCGGGTATCGGTTCAGTCGATCGGTTGTTGTTCCCGGAGGGTCACGTCGTGGTCTGCACTTATTTAGGGCCGATCTCAACTCGGGAGGTTCTCACTCGTTCGGACCTCTCTAGCAGGGTGAACCCTCTGGCGCGCCTGGCGATGGATAGTATCCGTAGAAAACCGGAATTGAGCACCTTTCTGAAAGAGGCACAACATTTCAGTGATGCCGTTGGCTTCCAATCGGCCAATGTCTCGCGTTTAATTAGAGCAATGATATCTGCGGGGGCGGTCGGCGCAGCACAGAATATGATTGGCGAGGCAGTCCACGGAGTTGTGCCGAAAACCAAAGCTAATCGAGCACTAATGAGGCTCCGAAAGGAATTTCCATCCGCCTCAACCTTCGTCAGCAACCTAGATTGCAGAGGCGTTCGCCTCGTGGAACCAGCGAATCCAAAGCACTAAATGCGTTCTACTAACAGACCCGAAAGCGTTGCATTGCGATGGCGCGGCGAACAAAGCGCAGCGAAGTCGGAGCAAAGCCCAACACGAGATACAGTCTCGTCGCCATGGGCGGAACATTCGATGTCCTCCACAGGGGTCACAGAAAACTCCTGAGACAAGCCTTCACCATCGGGCGCAACGTAATGATTGGTATTACTAGTGACGAGTTTGCGAGAACCTTGCACAAGCCTCACAAGCTTGACTCATATGCCAAGAGGAAGAAAGATGTTGAGCATCTACTTTCTCGCTGGGGGGTTTTATCCAGGGCAAAAATTGTTCCCTTAAGGGACCGCTACGGGCCAACGGTTCGCGAGTCGAGAATTCAAGCGATTGTTGTCAGTCGGCGCACGCTCAAGACAGCGTACGAAATAAATTCTAAGCGGAGAGCCAAGAGGCTGAAACCACTAATCATCGACCCAATCGACTTAATCATGGCAGAGGACAAACGACCGATCTCATCGACTAGAATCCGCCGCGGTAGCATAGACCGTGAAGGCCGCTTGGTCGAAGAATAGCCAAAACTAATTCAAGATAATTTGAACGCATGAATCGGCTCTGACGACTCACTGCCGCAGAAACACTGCCTAGAACTTCATATAATACGCACTTTGATGGGCAAAAAGTCCCCGACAGCCCGGCTTGAGGCTACTCGACATTTCTTCTGATAATGAAAATCCGTGCCCCGTTAACCAGGAATGCTGTACCAAAGAGTCCGCTAGACGTAGGCCCATAGCTTGTACGGAGCCGACTGCTTACAGATCTGGGTGCAAGTGCAGGCTGGTTTAGGTGCAAATTCGGCGGGTATCCAAGGCTCAATCGAGAACAGAGGCTCTTGCATGCCACATTTGAGGCAGAAGACGCCCTCCATGGTCCAAGCGAAGTGGTCGCTTCCACAGAGGCATATGGGCTCCGCATACTCGAAATCGGCGCTGGACAGTCTCCTCGTATGGGCGATGAACTGCAGGTTCTGGTATCGGCGCTTCTTCCACTCGAGGTAACAGGCCTTGTTTCCGCACAGCTTTCGGGGCCTGCCGAAGATATATTGGAGCTGCTGGCCACAAATCATGCATCGGCTTGTATTCTCCAAACTCCTCAAGCTCCAGGTTCTTTCAAGGGTCTCCGTGAATGTTCTTCTCTCGCATTGGGCTGGGTTTCTATGCTAAGGTGCGACCTTCTCCATCTGCACCTAAGAATCTCGGCGGCTAATATTCCTTCTCAGCAGGTCTATAGTGCCCAACCATTCGTCTTCTTCAGCACACTGCTTCAACTAGCCCTCTTGAATCGCCGCTAGCCACGTTTGCTTGTTTAATCAAATGGTGTGGTTCTGGTGGCGTCGGAGGCAGCTGAAAATACCCTTTTCTCTCTCTCACCAGCCGGTTCCCGTTCTTTGCCCTCTTTTCGCTCCGGACGGCGAATCCGCCTCCCCTGCCGCTTTTTCGCCCGTCGCGCCAATTTCTGCTGTTTTCTTCTTTCCTGCCCCTTTTCAATCTCTCGCGCCAAAAAGCAGCGAGAACAAAATTCCGTTAGAAATTACTTAGTAACGTGAACCCGATTTTCCGACGGAACGACAATCTATTCAGTTTGGCGATTTGCGTGAGCTGCCAATTTTTTGGAGCATCTCTGAGCACTCCAATATTGTGGATGATGCAGGAAAGAGTCGTATTCTTACAGCCTAATGCGGCTGATCAACTACTACGACTTGTTGAAGGCACACCTGCGCAGGCTGCGGCCGAGTGCTTCGAAAGGCAACATCAAGTTTGCAGTTGATTAAGCAAAGAATTATCGGTGTAGCTCAACTGTGAGAACAGCCCGCATTTCAGACTCTCCGTGACCTTATGCACAATTGTCAAGATTGTATCCGCAGTTAGGCTGAAGCAATTCTATCCTGATTAAGCATCGAGAACAGAACAGTTAGTGAGAACGCGACGAGAAATAAGCCGCTAACAAAACGCCCTTTAGAGAAATTCGAATACGAACTAGACAAAGGAAATCTTCACCGGAACCAAAATGGTCGTGGTCCTTGCAAATAGCAGCTGTGAGTTGAATTTTGATTTCCCGCAAAAAGAGTCTGCCGGTTCCAGGTTGCCTGGAACTGGGTGGCCAGCAGGTCGACTTCGGCCTGGGTCACGACGATGCGGCGCTTGCCGTCGTCGTCCGGCGCCACACGCCCGTAGTACGCGAACAAGACCAGACCGAGCAGCAGGAAGTGCAGCAGCGGCTCAGGAGAATCTGACGGACTTGCAATGACGCTCCCCGCGGCACGGACGGTTCGGAATGCCAGCCCGGTCAACGGTCACCGGACTCGGCGGCCGCAGAGTCTACCGAACTACGCTGACCCAGTGACAGCGAGGTGCTAATGGGCTCCGGTTCGGGCGGCCCCGGGTGCCTGAGCAGAGGTCCATGGGAAG
>CAWABQ010000011.1:0-9636 GCA_963780265.1 Candidatus Bathyarchaeota archaeon | reverse complement strand
GTTATGTTATTTTCTTGGTTAGAATTCTGGTATTCTTGCACTATTCCGAAGCAGAATTGCGGGGTCCCACAAGTTTCTAACGAAACTGTGGAATCTATCCAGATTCATTTCTTCTTTTCCCCAAGTCAAAAGCGCTAAGCTGCTTGCCAGTGACAAGTGGATACTTTCAGAATTGGCCGTGTTGGTCGAGAAATGCATGAAGGGATATCAGGATTACAACTTCTTTGTCCCCGCCACCGAAATCAGAGACTTCGTATGGGAAACCTTCGCCTCACACTACGCCGAAATGGTAAAACCGAGAGCGTATGGCCAAGGTTTCACAAAATCGCAACAGAACGCAGCGTGGTTCACCCTCCACACCGTCTTGAAGAACGTGCTCCTACTCCTCGCCCCCATAACCCCGTTCATGACGGAGCATATATGGAGCCAGTTATACTCGACCCGGAGCATACACGTTCAGAAATTCCCAAGGCCCGGCTGGTCTAAGGCCCACAAGCGGTACACGGAAAAAATGCTAGCATTCAACAGGGAAGTGTGGAAGATCAAGGAGGAAAAGAACTTGGCTCTCCGTGAACCGGTAGAAGTTCAGGTGCCGAGGATTCTAACCCCATTCAGAAACGACCTTATCAGGATGCACTCGTTGATCACCAAACCCTAATTGAATTGTAACAGTTTAATACTACAACCGCGGTGTAGCGTTTCGGTTTCAATGAAGGTATCCGAACTTAAGCCTGGGACGAGAAGCGTAGGGATTACCGTCAAGATTCTAGAGATTTCAGAGGCAAGGGAAGTAACAACGCGTAGGGGCGAACAGTCTGCGTCGCAACCGCCGTAGTCAGCGATGATTCTGGCACCGTTAAGTTGAACCTATGGAACGAGCAGATAGACCAAGTGAAGGTCAACAACACCATTTCAATCGAGAACGGTTACGTGGACAGTTTTCGGGGCGAGACTCAACTCAACGTGGGTCGTTATGGGAAGCTAACTGTACAACCCTAGCTGAAATTCCAAATCCCTTCCGTTGCGGTTGGGGCGGGATTATGAGCGTGGACGACCGCTTCGAGGAAATCAAGCGGCTCCTTGATTCCACAATAAACGAGTTCCAATCACTCTTCCAGTCAGCCGGCGGTTTCGAAGATTCACGGGTAGGAAATGGCTGGACCCCTGAAAAGATGGCCCCTGAGATTTACTACCTGCAGCCGAAGCCACTTGAACAATTAACCGAAATTGCGGAAGGGCACAAGCGGTCCCTGTTCAAGAACCGAGTTGTCACATTTATGAAACCCAAAGACCAAGATGTCCAAACCCCGACGAACCCGCGATTGAAATTGATGCCCTTTTGGAGAGTCAAAGGCTACCACGAATGTTTCTACTTCCGTGGCAATTCGTACAAGATTGATTTGCCAGAAGATGTGGTGGCCGTTGAGGTGGAAGGCAAAATACGTGATCTTCTTGGGCGGGAGTCGCTTGATTCGCAGGGGTTGACGAATTTCGCCAAACGCTTGCTTGGCAGAAAGGAATGGACTGGGACAAAGTCAATTCGCCTGGGCGATGTTACGGAGCTTGCGTACATGTACAAGGAAGGTTCTATTTTCGTGGACGCTGAGGGTAAAGAGAATCTTGAGGCCGAGGCTTTTTTCGATCGCAATTTGCCGCTTCAACGGGTGACGGTTGATGAATTGAAGAGGGAATTCCCTAGCGCAGAGTTAGGCGCAGGGTCCATAACTAAGGACGAGCTGATTAGAAAGCTTCACGCTATGGTCGTGACGCCGCCAACGGCCTTTTCGAAGATTCTTAGTAATCGGTTTCAAATAACGCAGCTGGCCCAGTTCTTGATGCCTATCTTTTCATTCGTTTTTGAATGGCGTGGGCAGAGAAAGGAACTTACGATTCATGGATATACTGGCGGAATATTTCAGTAAAACTCAACCGACCCCGGTGGGCCTGAACCTCTGAATTATCTTTCTGACACGGAAGTAAACTCTTCTTCCGTAACGGGTAAGGGTCCACCGTCCGAATAACACCACTGTTATTATCAAAGCCAACATGACCATGAATAAGTACGGTTGCGCCGCCACATCGTATGTAGCTGTGCCCGAGTTACCTAGTGTATCGACAGCACTGACTTTCAATGTCCACTTTCCCACGCGCCAAAGGTCCGAGAAAGTGCTGGAATACGACGCGCGCCACGCTTGTATGGTAGGGTCATAGACTGATTTCAGCTCCGAGACGGCTGATCCTGCGGAGACTACCAATCCAACTGTTCCGTTCGTTAATTGGGTTCCGTCTGGGTATGTCACTTTCGAGATTATGCTAACCTGCCCGAAGGGAATCTGTATCAGTGTTCCATTTACCTCGCTTTGGATGATCAAACTTGCATTTGTGACCTCAAAATACTCTGAAAAGGTATCGCCAGAGCCACCTTTGTTCCCGAACCCATCATCAAACGACATCGCCGGTAATTCAAACCTGTATTTTCCGCTGGGAGTTGCGTTCACAATGATCTTGGCGCTCGCCCCCCACATTCCGTTTACCGCGTCCACCAAAGAAACCGAAGCGTAAGCCACGGTAATTTGGTCCTGCAAGAGCAGAACTGTGCGAACATCAGGTTTCGATTTGAGAACAGGGGTTCCGTCAGGATACTGAAGAGCTAGAGAAATCGCCGCCTTTTCAGTACGCTGGTAAGCATGATTCGGTTGTTGAACAATCCTTGCAGTTAGCACGGCCTGCGTTACAGTGAACTTAGACTGGGACACGTAATCCTGCTGTGCGTTGTCATAGGTTCCAGTGCCATCGATGAAGATTGTGTAAGCATCTGTAATTGCGTCTTCAGTCACTCTCCATGTGTGGTTAAAATCGCCATCGGTCGTTGAGGCTAGTGTGGTTTGATGTGTGTAATTCCCAGCAGGGTCGCGAATCGTCAACCTAAGGGTCGTTCCCGGGAATAGGCCCCCACCAATAATCTGGACAGATTGGGTTCGTTGGTATAGCGGCTGTAGTGTTCCCCAAACGCCGTAGTGTGCTGTCGCTTGCGAATTATCTACGGTTGCCGAAGTTGATAGTGAGATCGAATATGTTCCCAGGGAGGAATTTGCACTTAGTGGGAGGACGATGCTCGGTGGCACTAATCCGCCGGAGACAGGGGAGAAGCTAGTTCCGGTGAAAAGTGTTCTGTTATCGGCGGGCGTCTTTGCCCAGACGTAGTACGTCAACCCCTGCGAAAGCCCGGACCCTACAAGTGTGGCCTGCCTATCTCTTGTCGTGTAAAGTGGTTGGTCGCTTCGTAAGCTTGGTGCAGCGTGGGCTAGGGAGGGGAGCGTGGTGATGAGGATGAGCAGACTCAGAACGATTACGAAAGCTTGGGTCTTCCTCAGTGTTTTTTCCTTCTTCTCCTCAATTTTCAACAGACTACCGCATCGGTTGGCGCCGGGAGAGGGATTCGAACCCCCGAGGCCCGTAAGGGCCACGGGCTCGCGTTGAATCTTTCACTCAAGGCCCGCGCCTCTGGATCAAGTTCTCACCGTTAATCCGCTCGGCCATCCCGGCTAGGTATCCCTGAAGGCGATTCCTATTTAAGTTCCGAGATAACTTGCCAACAAGGAAATCTCGAAGAGGCCTCTTCTCGTGTCAGTCCCGGGTTACAAACTTCTTCCCCACACGACTGACGCATACATCCAAGCGACTGGTTCAACACTGGAAGAGGCGTTTGAGTATGCCGGAATGGCACTTTTCGACACCATGTGTGATTTGAAATACATTTCGCCTGACCTTGTCGAAAACGTCGAAGTGAGTGCAGCTGATGAAGTTACACTTCTCCACAACTGGCTCGAATCCCTGCTACTCAAATTCGAGCTCGAAGGGAAGGTGTATTCGAGGTTCCAAGTAACTTTGAACAGGAGGCCGTCAAACAGGCTTCAAGCAAACGCAAAGATCTACGGAGAGCCCTACGAGAGGCGGAAGCATGGTGCTAAAGTTGAAGTGAAAGCTGTGACCATTCACAAGATGGAAATCTCACGCAGCGGTGCTATGACGACAGTGAGATTCATCTTAGATCTTTAGTTGCCGCGCATCGCTTCCCTGAATCTTGGTATCAGCGTTAACTCAGAAGGGTCCACGCCCAGGAGCAGGGCTAAGTAAGCAGACACGTAGTCCCCAAACATGACAGCAGTGAGTAGTTGTTGTAACCTATTCTCCCCTAAACCCTCAAACTCGAGAACTCGGAATCCAAGCTCTGTTAGGAAGCCGTAGAGTTCTTGTCGGGTCCTCCGCTGGTGGTCACCCTCATCTTTCTCACGGAGGAAAATTGGTTGTGATCGAGCGAGTTTGCCAATCATCTTCAAACCCTCAATATCATTATGATATCCCTCGGGCAATGTGTAGTAGAAGGCCGGCATCTTGCTATTTTCATTCAATTCGTTCTTGAATCGGCGTAGTACGCTTCCCGTCTCTTCACTGCCAAAAATCAAGGGCAGCCTTCCTTGCAGCTCTTTCGCCATCTGCTTGGCCTTGTTCTCCTGCAGGGAAGTATTCGGCCCAATTTCGCGAATTTGAGTCTGAAGTTTTTCTGCCGAGCCTCGAAGTAGGTTTTCAGGGTCCTTGATCACTTCGGCCAACCCCATCACGAACATTGTCGCGGCCAAGAGTTCGGGGAGAGCAACTCTAGGAAGTAGCCCCTCTGGAACTTTCAGATAACCGATTTTGCTCTCTATTGATTGTGAGATAAGCTTGCCCCCGGAACCGACCGCTCTTACCGTGGCTCCTTTCCGTATGGCCTGGTCGAGCATGGAAATCGTCTCTCTAGTTTCGCCTGAGTAGCTGATCGCAACGAACAATGTGTGCTCTCCAACATACGCTGGGACTTTCAAAGATCTGCAAAGTGAAACCGGTACATCGCCGACGCTTCTCAAATAGTCGGAAAGGATGTCGCCAACTATCCCCGAACCTCCGACCCCCCCGAAAACAACGTTGCGAGGTCTTTCAATATGCCCTCCACAAGTTGCCGTTGCGTCACTCGGAGGAGAGAGACGCTCGGGAGTCTTTTCCATGGCTGCGAGCATGCGCGAGCGGTCAATTCTACTCATTACTGAGATATCGTCTAGGTTCATGCCGACCACCCTGAGAGAATGCTGTTTAACGCAATAAGATTCATCTTCCACACGGCGCCACCCCTCCGCAGAGAGAAAATGTCGTCCGGAAGGGTGGCCGCTACACTATGCGTAGCGATTCCCGCATCGTTGGTGGCTGACACTCCCCACCTGCGGGAAAAGACAGCCAAATTGGGGATAGTTGCACGCGCCTGCTCGATTTTCGGGGTCCGCGAAATCATATTCTATCCCGACGACGTGTCACATGACCGGCCTGAAGACATGCAGCTTTGTGCACAGTTACTGAGCTTCATCGAGAGCCCCCAATACCTGCGGAAGAGGCTCTTCGGGCTTAATTCCTCACTCAAATTTGCGGGAATTCTCCCCCCGTTACAGATTCCATCCCATGATGTTCCTCGCTTGATTCGTGATTGCAAGCAGGGCGATCTTCGGGATGGCGTCGTGGTCGCTCAACACGGGGAAACCTTGGCTGTGGATGTCGGACTTGAGCGAACACTTGAATGTCGTGGAGAATCTCCGGTCGGAGCGAGAATTTCTGTTCGGCTAATCAGTGTCGAAAGGAGTTTGGTCGGCGAAATCGTTGACCCAACCAAGATAAGCATATATTGGGGCTACCGGGTTAGACAGCAGAAATTCAGCTTAGGAACCTTGCTGAAAAAGGAGAAATTCGATCTAAGCATCGGGACATCCCGATACGGAACCAACGTACTAGATGTTTGGTCGAAGATAAGCAGTTCAATAAGAAATGTGGGGTCGGTTTTGGTAGCTTTTGGATCACCGCGGTTGGGGCTCACGGAAATTCTGAGCCAGGAAGGCAAGACTCCCGGCGATGTCTTTGATTTCTTCATCAATACCGTTCCGGAGCAAAACGTAGCGACGGTTCGAACCGAGGAAGCAGTCCTCATTTCATTGGCGCTTTTGAACTCCATGAAGCTAGGGTGAAGCAAATTGACAAAGACAGTGAGTGTTTATGGCGCTGATGGAAAGTCAGTCGGGAAAGTTTCAGTCCCAGACTTCTTCGAGTCACCCCTTCGTACCGACTTGATTAGACGTGCGGTTGTCGCCCTTCAGAGCGGCAGGTTCCAACCTCAAGGCCGGGACCCGATGGCTGGGAAACGAACAACAGCCGAATCTCTGGGTGTTGGGCACGGCATGTCACGCATTCCCAGAGTTAAGGGTGAAAGATACGCGAGAGGAGGCCTCGCGGGGTTCGCGGCAGGAACTGTGAAGGGCAGGCTAACTTTTCCGCCAACTTCAGCGAAACAAAGTGGTAAGAAAATCAACAAGAAGGAACTCAGCTTAGCCATGCGTTCTGCAGTGGCGGCAACATCATCGAAAGAACTAGTCAAAGCAAGAGGGCACAGAATCACCGCAGACCTCGACTTCCCCCTTGTAGTCTCGGACGACGCTGAAAAAATAACGACAAGTTCCGAGGCGGAGAAGATCCTCAGGAACCTCGGGGTTTGGGATGACGTGGAACGCGCGTCCCATCGGAAGGCTCGCAGCGGCAAAGGTAGCATGCGTGGCCGCCCCTTCAAGCATCCAGTCAGCGCACTGGTCGTGGTTGCAAAAAAGCAAGGTGCTGAGAAAGCCTTTAGGAATTTTACCGGCGTCAAGGTTGTGGATGTTCTAAGCCTGAACGTTAGTGACCTTGCACCAGGCACGCATCCGGGCCGGCTCACGATCTGGACACAGTCAGCCCTCAAAGGACTAGATTCCCGGCTTGGAGGAAGCTGAAGATGGCCAAGATCGCCACTAATGAAGTTGTAAAATACCCTCTACTATCCGAAGATGCTGTCACGCTGCTGGAAGCCGAAAACAAAATCACCTTCGTCGTTGACATCAGGTCCGACAAACACGACATAAAGAGAGCCATTCAAGAGCTGTATGAGGTGCGAGTACAAGATGTAAGAACCCTGATAACCCCCGAAGGCGAGAAGAAGGCGTTCGTCAAGCTGACGCCGGACTTCAAGGCCTCGGACCTCGCAGTGCGTCTCGGAATACTATAAGCGCCTTCGACTAGTATTCTATTTCATACAAGCGGCAACATTAATTATAACAATACCGAACGGAACGGTCGTGTGTTAGGCTTTGCCTCGTGAATTCTCCTACAGAGGTCACACGATCAACGACTTGCAGCAAATGTCTATGGACGAATTCATCAGGATACTGCCCGCGAGGCAAAGGAGGTCGCTCACGAGGGGTCTCACCGCGGATCAAAGAATATTGATGGAACTAATCCGCAACTACAGGAGAAGTAAAGGGAAGGAAGCGAAACCAATCAAAACGCACTGCAGGGACATGGTCATTATTCCAGAGATGGTGGGCCTGAACCTTTCAGTTCACAGCGGCAAAGAATTCACGGCGGTCGAGATAAAGCCTGAAATGATCGGGCACTATATCGGCGAATTCATCATAACCAACAAGAAAGTCGTACACGGAACACCCGGCATCGGTGCATCAAGGTCAAGTATGTACGTTCCGCTAAAGTAGTGCGCTCGAAAACTTTCAGCTACGCCTTTTGGCTACGAGGAAAACAGGCGTAGCTATTACGATTCCTACCAATAATGAAACAAAGGCCAATTGAGAACTCGACTCAACAGGGCGAACCATTGTTTCAGTTTGGCGATTAACTCCAATCGGTTGCAGGGGGAAATTCATGTTGGCCGTGGAAGCGACTGGGATAGAAGTTGCATATGCAATACCCACCCCTAGGAGAACGCCGAGAAATGCCGCCAACCAAAGTTTGGGTATCATTTCACTCATCGCACTTGTATTCTGGATTTGGTTAAGTCTACATTTTCGAACAGCAAACCTTTCAATTACAGGACACGCTCCCTCCACATTCTAGCGCACTCATACCAGCAAATTCCAGCCCCCGCAACCCCAAAAATCACGCCTGCGGGTTCAATGCTGCCGCTCTGCCAGAACGTCCCCACTGCGTATGCAACGAGAGAGGTTGAGAGGAAGATTGCGTAGAAGAGGTAACGTGGCAGTATTAGGCGACCCACCCTCAGGAACATCTTAAGCGTTCCCACTTGCACCTGCTCTTTCAGGAAATATTGTCCCATAGCGTCTTTCTCAGTCACTCCGAGCTCACGCAATTTCTCCAGATGGTACAGGGCCGTGCTTGGGCTCGACATTGAAAGCGCCCTCTGAGTCTCGCGCACTCCCACCGGTTTCGTGTTCCTAAAGAGGTACCAATACACTCTCAAAGTCGTCCCGTGGATCTCACTTTCATTCGTTGAATCGGTAGCTGTAGGTTCCATGTAAGCTCGGAACTAACAAGATACCGCGACGATACATAGAACTTGCCAGAGGAATTAGCCTCGAAGGACTTCGAGCAGTAAACAACGTTTTTTAGGGTTACTGCGCACATGCGGGGGCGCACGGTGTAAAATGAATGCCAAATTGGGGATACTCGGTCAAGGAATTCGACCCAGACCGAGCTGTCAGGTGCTCTGGTAGGGAGTTGAAGATTTCCCCAAAGGCGGCAACGGAGATCTGCCGGAAGCTTCGCGGGATGAGGTTAGATTCGGCGAAGGAGCTTCTTGAGGCAGTGACGAAGAAGAAACGTGCAATCGCATACAGGCGTTACCATAAGGAAGTTCCCCACAGAAGCCTCGACGAAGGCTGGTATGCTGGCCGCTACCCGGTGAAGGCCGCAAGATCGTTCCTCTTTCTTCTTGAGGAATTGGAGTCGAATGCCGAATACAAGGGCCTCGATGTGGACCGCCTAAGAATCGTACATGCGGCCTCCCAAAGAGGGGTAAAGACTATGCGCTCTATTTCGAGGGCTATGGGAAGGGCCACACCCTATCAGAATACTCTCGTCCATGTCGAACTAATGGGATACGAGGTGGCCGAGTAACTTGCCCATTCACAAATACTTCGTAAAGGAAAACGCCCGCAGGGCCGAGATTGATGAATATCTCTCCCAGGAACTGAAGCGGGCTGGTTACAGTAGGCTTGAAATGACCAAAACTCCGCTCGGCACAAGGGTTGTCGTTTACGCAGCGAAACCAGGCCTTGTCATAGGCAGGCGTGGCCAAAGCATACGAGACTTAACACAGATTCTAGAGCAGCGTTTTGGCGTTGAAAACCCGCAGATTTCAGTTGCGACGATAGACGCGCCCGAACTTGACCCGAAGGTAGTTGCGTCCCAAATTGCAATGGCACTCCAACGTGGCATTCATTTCAGGCGGGCAGCGTACTGGGCCCTCCAAAGAACAATCGAAGCTGGCGCCCTAGGAGTTGAAATAGCGATTCGCGGTAAACTCACGACCGATAGGGCACGCTACGAGAAATACCGTGCCGGATACTTGCCAGTTGTCGGAGAGGCAATCGGCAAAATACTGCGCACTGCTGTCATCGATACCCAATTGAAGCAAGGGCTCTTTGGAATAAGCGTCAAACTCATGCCCCCAAACGTTGTTTTCCCCGACAAACCCGTAATCAAGGAGCGAGGCGAAGCTCCAGAGATACCGAAACCGGTAATTCAGGAAGTCGTGGCAGAAGCTGGAACAGTCCA
>CAWABQ010000010.1:0-132958 GCA_963780265.1 Candidatus Bathyarchaeota archaeon | reverse complement strand
TGTTTCCAAAAAAAATATGGTTGTCAATGAGAGACGCAAGAAGGTTGTTGGCCACAGTCACCGCGTGAATATCTCCCGGTGAAGTGCAAATTAATGTCTTCCATCGGCATCACCTGCGCGTACCGCCGCCCGCCGCGCCGCCTTTCATCTCCAAACATGGCCCGAGCGACGGCTCGCGGAGCGCCAAAACTGATTTTTTTCCAAGCTTCCAGAGAGCTTGAGCAAGGCCGATTGAAGTCGTGGTTTTTCCTTCTCCGGCCGGTGTGGGATTGATAGCTGTCACCAAGAACCAGTTTTCCATTAGGATTTTTTTTGATTTTCTCCCAAAGCTCCGGCATTAATTTTGCTTTGTATTCCCCGTAAGGTTCGAAATATTTTTCTCACGCCCAATCCCCGCCGCGATTTCGCGGATTGGTTTCATTTTAGCTTTTTGAGCTATCTCAATGTCAGATAACATACGTTCCCTATTACAAAACCTTATATTTCACCATCACTGAATCCTCGTTTATTTTTTCAACACTCAAAAGTTTCAAATCGACATCAAAATCTCCACCGAAAACGCCGAGGCTGTCGCCGAATATTTTCGGCTCGATCGTGAGCCATATTTCGTCGATCAGTCCGGTTTCTCGGAGGAATTCCGTATTGATATACGTTCCGCCACCAAGAATTGCTGATTTATATCCCATTTTTCCAGTTCCTTCGAGAACTTTTTCCGGCTCGCCCGTCACCCATTTCACGTTTCCAGGTTTTCCGTCGAATTTTTTTCGAGGCGTGAACAACATTGAGCCGATCCGGGAAGCGGTTTTGGAAACGTAAAGAAAGTTTTGTCCCCCATGATAACAACGCCATGCTCTTTCGACACGGCCGCGAACATCTTCTTGTCTTCTTTTGATGTCGAGTCGGGGAATGGTCGCTTGATTTCGCCGATTTTCCCGTTAACGGTTATCGCCATCATGAGAATTATTTTCATGGGCTATTAAGTGAAACATTGAATTTTGAAAGTATTGCGTTCTGTTCCGATGAACAGTCGGAGCAGGTTAGCCTACTTCGAAAACTTTAATGTTTCGCGAACCTATCAAGATCCGCCAACGTTCACGATCTCCGCCTTGATTGCAGGATGAGGATCATAGCCCTCCAGCGTGAAATCTTCGTATACGAAATCGTCAATATCTTTGATCTTCGGATTCACCATCATTTGGGAAACGGTTTGGGTCGCGGGAGAATTGCTCTTTCACCTGTTCGAAGTGATTGGAATATATATGAACATCACCGAAAATATGCACGAATTCTCCTGCCGGATATCCCCGTCACCTGATGCGGACCATAAGAAGAAGCAGGGCATAGCTCGCGATATTGAATGGCATTCCCAAAACGTCCGCACTGCGCTGGTACATTCCAAGGTTCAATTTGTCGTTCACGACGGCAAACGGATATGTCGTATGGCAAAACGGAGGCACTTCGTTCTGAGTTTTTTGCAGAAGCTATTGCGTATATAAAATCCGGATTCCAGGCTGAACCACATACGATTTTCGATAAGGCTTATCTTTGAGACCATCGATACCCCAGCCCAGTTGGTTAATGCGATGCCCGCCGTTTGCCACTTGCGCCACATTCGGCCGTATATCGTCAGAGATCTCCCCACTTTTTCACAAATTGCTGTCGGCTTCGTTTTCAGTCTCGCAATGAAATCCTTTTGTTCCATGTCCTCTTCCGGCGCATTTTCGAGGCAACATTTATGTATTTTTTCATTACGCGTCGTCCAAAAGCTCTGTTGGGAGGCCTAGAAAGCTTCCTCTCAGTATTCGAAGACGAGAAATCGTTCATGTTGGGCCTGTACACTTGTTCTTGACTCTAACATAGGCGGCGTGTTTTTACTCAATTGGAAAACTTACGACCCACACAACCTTGCTAAGAAATATAATGAGGCAGCCGCGGCAGATGGCCGCAGTAGCGGGCTTGGGGTATGGCGTTGAATATAGTGGCGAGGAAGGACTCGTACTTTGTCTATGTCCTTCTCTGCAATGATGGCAGCTATTACACGGGATATTCAAACAATCCTGCAAGCAGGCTCGTCAGGCATATGAAAGGGCAGGGTGCCCGGTACACGAGAATGCACAAACCAAGAGGCATCGTCTACCTCCAAGAACATGAGACACGCAGTGCAGCAATGAAACGAGAACGACAGATCAAAGCGTTAACTCACACCGAGAAATCTCACCTCGTAGAAGAAAGACGTTCGAACCCACCCTAGAGGTCACAAGCTGGCGAGCTTTCAGCCGCATTTCTAAATAGGAAATGTTCATCAGCAATCAATGGCCCTAAGCCATGAGAAAAAATGAGTTCTGAACGGATTCCAACTCTGAGGGACGTTTACGCTGCGAGGAAAGTGATCAGTACCTATTTGAAACCAACGCCGCTGTTCTATTCGCGGCATCTTTCGAAACTTCTAGGCTGTCAATTGTATTTGAAACTCGAAAATCTCCAGCCAACGCGAGCGTTCAAAATCCGTGGCGGAATAAATTACATGGAGAGGATGAAGCAACAAGCAGCGGACAGGGTAGTCATCACAGCTTCTACTGGTAATCATGCTCAATCCATAGCTTACGCAGGCTCTCTCTTCGGCATCGAAGTCAAGATCGTCATGCCCGCTGGAGTTCCCGAAATGAAAGTCGAAGCTATCAAGGAACTAGGCGCCGAAGTAATCACCTACGGCAATTACTACGACGAGGCCAGAGAGTACGCGGAGAAGCTGGCAACTCAGAAGCGGTACCTCTATGTTCACGGGAGCAATGAACCGTTGCTTCATGAAGGCGTCGCCACCATGCACCTCGAAATTATCGAGGAACAGCCCGGGATTGACGTAGTCATCAATCCCATCGGCGGCGGATCCGGAGCGTCCGGCGCATGCATAGTCTACAAGACACTTGACCCCCGAATCACAGTAATTGGCGCTCAAGCGGAAGGAGCACCCGCCTTCTACAACTCGTGGAAAGAAGGCGTCATCAAACAGACGGACCGGGTGAATACGGCTGCTGAAGGGCTCGCAACAGCCAAGGCATACGAGCTCCCGTTCAAAATCCTTAGGAAAGCGCTCGATGACGTTATCCTAGTATCTGACGACGAAATGAAAGGTGCCGTGCGGACAATTTTCTTCGCCACAGGCCAAGTCGCAGAGCTGTCCGGCGCAGCCTCCACTGCGGCGGCTTTCAAAATAAGAGACCGATTGGCGGGAAAGAAGGTAGCTTTGCTCGTTAGCGGAGGAAACATACAACCCGAGCAACTTGCACAAATACTCACCAATGGCACCTCGCGTTAGCGAGGTGTTGAGGCTTCACGGAAAGTGTCGCGTGAGTACTGACGGGCTAACGTCGCTTTGCGCGGCGTTTGATGGTGAACGCTTCCACCGAGAGAACTCCTAGCAGAGATAACGCTATGACCCATGGTAGAAGGGCACTGAACCCGACGCTTGGAAGCATAACTCCACCAACCGGAACAGGCGCCACTACTTTAGGTGTTGGTGGGTAAAATAGGACGATCGTGGTGACGATCGTGGTGACGATGCCGCCAATGGTTGTGGTGATCGTTGTGGTGATCGTTGTGGCGAGGGGGCAGTTCGATGCGGTTACATGATTGGCGTCTAATGTAACCGCTCCAGTTTGCACCAGGGCCTTCCCGTTTAAGGTTGCGCCGTGGACCAAGGTGATGCTTGCGAGAGCGAGAATATTTCCTGTCAACTCAGTGCCTGAACCGAGAGTCGCGGAGCTGGCCACCCGCCACCACACGTTACACGCGTCGCCACCCACAACATTGGCGCCGCTTGTGGTAACGAGGGTTGGCGATGCGCCATATGCCTTGAAAATCCAAGCGCCTGACCCAACCAGAGTGAGTGTTCCCGACAACGCAAAGTTACCCGCACAATAGACGCCTGGCACGAGGCTTAATCCAACCAGATCCTTACTACCAGGTCCGTAGTCGATATCGCACGCCTGGCTACTTAGACCATTATACGCCGTGACCAAGTCGCTGTGAGCCTGTGTCAGTAAGGCGGGGTTTGTTACTCTGCAGGGAAGAGAACTACCAGCGTCGCTGTCGTATATATTCCCAGTCACTTCTGCGCAAGTTAATCCAGTAATACTACTACCGGAGGGCTCCCCAACATCTCCCTTTATTTGAGAAGTAGGAACGTTGGTGATTGCCGATGCGCCCAGAACCGCGAAGCTACTCGCCGCACCCAATGATGGCGAGCTCGCTACTGCTGAGACATTGTTGGCCAAGATTGTAAATATTGCAAGAACCAGGAGAGCTGAAACAAGAATCGTTCCACGCCCTTTCTTATTCCCAAATACTCCTTTAACACTCGGCATGGGTATTCGCTTTGGTATTCAGGTCACTCTCGTTACTAGTTTATCTATCTATTGCTTGTTATCTATCTATTGCTTGTTACGAGTGTTGTAAGCGTCAGGCACCCCGCAGAGCGTCGCGTTAAGCTTTATCACCCGACCATCGCGGGACCGACACCACGAGGCTATCTCAGCAGTTTCCCCACCGGTTCATTCCCCAACTACGCAACATCCATTTTACTCAGAAGTGGGCGTACTGGCGGGACTCGGTGCCATTCTCACATTAGTAGGGCTGTTTTATCGTTCTCTTTGGCTCAACAGGGCCCCTCTTCCGTACCATTTTGGTATCCTAACACTCCTTGGATTCAGCCTCCACTTTTCTCTTGGGATGTACATTGGAATGAGTAATGCTGAAGGCAAGATACTGGCTCAGGTCCGTGGATCTCAGTCACGCAGACTCATAGTTCTCACGTGAAGCGAATTCGAAGAATATTGCAACTATCAGGCTCTTGCAGCGACATATCCGTCATCGCAAACTGCGAGAATCTGAAAGAAAGTGTTTTCGTACATAATGACCCAAAGGAAGATCGATATCGCGTTTCGGGTCTCGCAGTCAGTCTCGGAAATCCGCCTGGAGTGCCTGGTGCTCTCATTGACCTCATCCTAGCACTGGAAATCGCGGTATTTGCCGTAGCTTGGAAGGGCCGTCCTGTTGCGGGCACCTAGCCTCTGAACAACAGGTTAACCGCAAACGGACAACCCTCTATCCGCATTAGGGGGCGTCGCACTGTGAGCGGCTCAGAGGCCACTGGGCGCTTCAACAAGAATCAAGGTCTCCAACAAAACCTGGGAACTCTGACGAACTAACAAAGCTTTATTCAACTCGCGGTCGTTTACCGATGCCCAAAGCTCAAGCTTCAGCTAATGACTGGCACCGGAGATGGTTGGTTTGGAAGCATACGTAGTCGAAACACCTGCAGGCCTTTTCATACTGGATGAAAAGTCAAACGTACTCGAGAAAGTGTTCTTCTCACCTAAACCGGAAACTGCAGCCGTCGAACTGAAGGACTTGCAGGAAGGAACGCTCACAAAAGCAGTTGTTGACGCCTTCAAGCGGGTTGCCAAGAAACATAGTCCCATGGTATTCGAGAATGAGCAACTTGCGAGAGCCGCCGAGAAAGCAGAGAAACTGAAGGTCTCGGTCAAGCCTTCGCCGGTTGCTGAACAATTTCGCATTCACCTAGGTTCAGAGTGGGAGGGACGGGACGATTGGTTGAAGAAGCAATCCCTTGAATCGCCTATTTTCAAAACTCCCCAAGCCTACAATGAGTTCACCCGGCAAGTGACTTTGCAGCTTGCACGGGCTGGAATTGCGGTTGCGGCAGCAAGGCGCAACCTGAGCGCGGTGCAAGCCGTTCGCGCAATGGATGACTTAGATAAGGTGCTGAATTTGCTTGCGGGACGCGTTTCGCGAGTGGTTTGGGCTTCATTTTCCAGAAATGGATAGGATGGTGGAAAAACATGACACCTACGCACGGTTGGTTGCGAAGCTTGGAAATCGTAGGAATTTCACTGATGAGAGCCTACTAGCAGAGGGCCTTCCGAAGGAGAAAGCAGAGGAACTCGCCGACGCTGCAAAGAAGTCAATGGGCGCCGAACTCAGCGAACCTGACTTAGTGGTCCTTCAGTCCTTCTGCGAACTTATGCTTGACCTCTATAGATTCAGGGCGAAAAGTGAGGCGTACGTCGAGGAGGTTCTCAAACAGGTAGCCCCGAACATGACCGCCATAGTGGGGGCACCCCTTACCGCCAGGTTGATCTCCATCGCTGGAAGTCTTGACAACTTAGCGAAGATGCCGGCGAGTACTCTGCAGGTTCTTGGTGCAGAGAAAGCGCTATTCCGCTCCTTGAAGACGGGCGCCAGGCCGCCCAAACACGGGGTTATCTTTCAGCACATCGCGATTCATCAGTCGCCCCGCTGGCAGCGAGGAAAGATCGCTAGGGCATTATCTGGAAAGCTTAGCATCGCTGCTAGGATTGATGCCTTCGGCGGCGAATTCTTGGGCCAAAAGCTGAGGGGTGACGTCGAGCGAAAAGTCAACGAGATTAAGGAAAGGTACAAGATGCCGCCTCCACTGAAGAAGAGAGACGTTGGCCGCAGACGTTAGGGCGTATGACCGTTTCGAGGGCGTCTACCGGGTAACCCTCGAAGATGGGGGCAGGCGCCTCGCAACGAAGAACTTGGCACCCGGCGTCAGCGTTTACGGTGAGCTACTCCTCAAGAGCAACGGCGTCGAATTCAGGACATGGGACGCTTATAGGAGCAAACTGGCTGCCGCGATTCTTCGCAACATTAACTCACTGCCCATTCAGCCAGGTAAGGCCGTGCTATACTTGGGGTCTGCATCGGGCACCACAGCAAGCCACGTTAGCGATATTGTGGAGGAACGTGGACGAGTGTACTGTGTAGAATTTGCGCAAAGAAGCATGCGAGAACTCATCGATACGCTATGTCAGCATCGCTCCAACGTTTACCCTATCTTGGCTGACGCACGTCTGCCGGAAAAATACAAGGCCTTGGTGGATCGAGTGGATGTGATTTATTCGGATGTCGCTCAACCTGAGCAAGCGAAAATATTAGCGGACAACGCTGACCTATTCCTAAAACCCAACGGGTCCGTTTTGATTGCGATAAAGTCAAGAAGTGTTGACGTCACGATGGAGCCTACTGACGTTTTCAAGCAGGAAACCGGGATACTTCGCGAGAGGCATTTTGATATCCTTCAGACCGTTCGTCTGGAACCGTACGAGAAAGATCATGCATTGGTATTAGCGAGTCGGGCATGAGCTTGACGTTCAAGTCAGGAAACACATTGGACCGGGCCATGGACGCTGTTCTCGGCTACGAGCTTCGCAAACTGAACACTCACCTCCCTAAACAAAGGCCCAGCCTCCGTGAGCTCCTTTTGGTCGAAGACCCAACCGTCGAGGCTGCTGACGGCTCGGCGATCGTGCTAAAAAAGTCCGAGTTGCAAGAGCTGGCAAAGATTGTCCCAGCTGAATATCACGGACGTCTGAAGCTTCCAATCATAGTCCTGAGAAGAATGGAGTTGGGCAGGTCGGTTTACACGGTTTCAGGTGAACGTATTGAGGAGTTTACGGTTAGGAAGATCTTAGGCTTGACCAACCAAGAGTTCCATCAGATGTACAAAGATCAAGAGCCCGCTTTCCTCTACAGGTCACAAGTCAGCGAACTACTGTGGAGATTTCACAGCCTCTTTGTCATCGGTTTCGGGATTCCTAAAGAATTATCTGATTACGCCCCAAGTAGGGACTGACCGAACTCGCGCTCGATCTCCTTTATGGTCTTCCATGAAAGCCTAACGATCGGAGGATACTCGTCGTGGGTCCGCCTCCACTCCCTAAGGAAGTTGAGTGTTCTCGCATCTGTTATGTAGCCGGACCCGAAATTTCCGTATTCTCTCCGTAAAGCTTCGACTGCCTCGTCTCTCCTCACCTTGGCAATGATGCTGGCTGCAGAGACTACAGGGTAGGTCCTATCTGCATGGTGTTCTGAGACCACTTTGATTTTCCGCAACGCTGCGGGCAGAAATTCTCGGATTGTTTCCCCGTATCGCTGTTCGTTAACGTCTGAAGCGTCAACGTAGACCTCCTCTGGGCTTAGTTCAGTAATCACTTGAGCCATTAACTGGGCCTCTAAGAAGTTCAGTTTCCTCAACTTCCCACCGTGCAGCACGACTTCGTCTATCTCCTTCGGTTGGACCTCTACGGCGCTAACCTTCGTGGCGAGCGCCCTAACCTTTGGGGCCAGCTGCGTCCGCACCTCAGGGGTCAGTAACTTTGAATCCTTGACGCCCATCGCCAACAGTTCGCGGTCGCAATCTTCCCCCAGTAGTACTCCCGCGACCACGAGCGGCCCGATAATTGGGCCGCGCCCAGCATCATCCACACCCGCGATGAGCTTTCCCATGTGACCGACCTAAAATGACAGAGACTTCAGGAGTTAAAAGGTACAACCTTCGCTACTAGCGCCATGCCCCCGTGTCGCGTCTTTCTTGACTGGCGAACCTGGGTGTGGGAAAACTACGGCCATCAAGAAGATTTGCGAGATGCTCACGGCCCGGGGCAGGAAAGTGGGAGGGATTGTTTCAGGTGAGATCCGCGAGAGGGGTGTCCGAGTAGGTTTCAGTCTTGAGGACCTTTCAACTCATGAAACCGGTACCCTTGCCCACGTTTCTCAGAGAGATGGCCCACCTGTGGGTAGGTACCGCGTGAACCTGGCTGACATTCAACGCATAGCAGTAATAGCAATTAAGCGTGCGATTGCGGAAGATGATGTAATAATAGTCGACGAGCTGGGTCCGATGGAATTGAAGTCCATGCCTTTCATACTGGCCGTTGAAATGGCTTTGGCGACACAAAAGCACTTGGTGGGGACTATCCACAAACGCGCGTCGCATTACCTAATTGCAGCGATCAAATCGAATCCCGCATACCAAATTCTTGAAGTAACGCTGAACAATTGCAACGTGTTGCCACAAACTGTCACGGAAAGAATCGAGAGCCAGATGTAGGTTGAAGTCGAGCTTACAGGCGCATCATGCTGGCACGCTGAGCGGGCCTACAGAAGGAAGCGCGAGGCTTCTCCTCGCCTCGAGGGGAGAGAGTGGAGTGTTTTTCAACCCGAGAATGAGTCTAGGTCGGGACTTTGCGGTTCTGTTTGCAGCCTCCTTCTTTCCCAAGGGCAAACGGCTTCGCGTCTGCGATGCTATGACGGGATCGGGCGTTCGGGCGGTACGGTACATGCTGGAATCTCCTAACGTCGCGAGCGTTGTCGCGGCCGATAGAGATCCCGAAGCGGTGGAGGTGGCCCAGCGAACAATCCAGCTGAACGGTTTGGAGGGAAAAGTCGCCGTTATTGAATCGGACACGAACTCGCTGCTGCTTGAGCACATGCAAGATGGGTTTAATTTAGTTGACCTAGACCCGTTCGGTTCCCCTGCGCCGTTTTTCGAATCTGCCTTACGGGCGACTGAGGATGGGGGCATTATCGCGGCCACCGCGACTGATATGGGGCCGCTCACGGGCGCTAGGCCTGCGGCATGCTTCCGTAAATACGGTGCTAGGGCAGTTCGAACGGAATTCGAGAAAGAGATGGCTATCAGAATTCTCGGAAGCTGCCTGGCGGGCATCGCAGTCAGACTCGAAGTGGGGGTTGAGATTGTGTTTGCACATGCTTCTGACCACTACGCACGAATTTATGCAACCTTGAGAAAAGGAAAGACCTCCGCGAATCAGTCAGCTAAACTGTTGGGTTTCGTCGAATATTGCCCGAAATGTCTGATGCGTAACTCAGTCAACTCGTTGGGGTCAATCCAAATGGTGTGCGAAGGGTGTGGCTCACAAGTTGAAATCTGCGGCCCCGTATGGCTTGGCCCACTTTGGGACGGAGAAATTGTTCAGGTGATGATACAGCGTACTCCGACCCTATCATCCATCCGCCTCTCTGAAATCCAGATGATTCTATCCCGCGTAGCAGAAGAAGCGGACGCTTCACCTTTCCATTACAGGACCGACGCATTCGCGCGGACGCTTAGAATAAGGCCGCCCGGAATCACGCGAGTTCTAGAGGCCTTGCGCAAAAGCGGCCACGGAGCTAGTCGGACACATTTCGATCCCAATGGTTTTAGAACCGACGCAGAAATCGTTGAGTTGAGGGCGTTATTGCGTGACTTGGCCAAGGAAGCCTAAACCCAAGAAGTAGAGTTCAGCGCTCTCAGGCCGACTAGCAGGAGGTTTCACTATCCTCAGAACGTGAAATGACGATTTCATGTCGAGCTGAAATTCCTTCAACTCTAAACCCTGAAACACTTTGACGAGCATGCTGCCCGACGGTTTCAGTACACTACGTGTAATCCTTAGTGCGCACCTAGCCAGTTCGATCTGGCGAGCTTGGTCGATGTCCCATACCCCCGATACCTCAGGAGAAAGGTCAGAAACGACGACATCAAACATTCCAGGGTACCTAGTTCTGATTTGGTCCACGACTCCTTCCTGAGTTATGTCGGCCTCGATTGCAATAACATTCTCGAATCGTAGAGGAGCTACAGTCTTCAGGTCGACGCCCAGAATGAATCCTTTCGTGCCCACTAGTTGGTGGGCTGCCTGCAACCAACCCCCTGGCGCGCAACCTAGGTCAAGGACGTGGTCGCCCCGTTTCAGGAAAGCATATCGTTTGGCCACTTGGAGTAGCTTGAAGGTAGCCCTGCTACGGAAACCCCTTGCTTTCGCGAGGCGGTGGAATTGGTCCCTCTTCCGCTGCCGTAACCATTCACTCGGCACTTTTCGCTACCGCTTTAGCTGAGTCGGCTACGTCATGCATCCACTTTGTCAAATGCTCACACTTGTTCGGATTCAAAATCCAGGCCTGAGGGCAATTGCCGACCAAGTCGCAAAATGCACATGGGATATCTAGGATAGAGTCAATCGTGGAATAACGGCGCTTAGCAAACACACGGTAGGTCCAGCGGCCATCGTGAAGCTCTTTCTTTCGAGCAATCAACCCCTTCCGCTCGAGCCTAAGAATCGCCCTTGAGCCTTCGCGGCTGTCAGCGGTCAATTTCCTCCAAAGCTCAGATTGCAGAATCCCCATGTCGCCGAGTTCCATAACTATGCGTAAGACGTCCTGTTCCGTTGGACCTTTCCTCGGCAACCAATAACCTTCTAGAAATGAAACGAGATGTTCAGAATCGCATTGGAGATAGACATCATTCCATTTAAACGTTGAAGATCGTTTCCGGAGTTGATCAGTCAGCCGTCGTTTTTCTGGGCTGAAAAGCTGATTTCTACGTGATCCTCGACCCGTCAGGCACTTCGCCATCGGTGGTCAATAATGCCAGCTTGTCGCCTTGCTCGGCCGCAAGCAACATTCCCTGTGAGACCTCACCGGAGAATTTTGACGGCTTCAGATTGTAAAGGAAAATAACTCGTTTCCCCTTCAGCTGGTCAGGTTCGTAATAACCGACCAGGCTCGACACCGTCTGCCGAACTCCCAGCGGACCGAGATCTACAAGGATCTTGTAGAGTTTCTC
This sequence comes from Candidatus Bathyarchaeota archaeon, assembly GCA_963780265.1. Classification (GTDB taxonomy): domain Archaea; phylum Thermoproteota; class Bathyarchaeia; order 40CM-2-53-6; family 40CM-2-53-6; genus FEN-987. The sequence continues at coordinate 121,506 of CAWABQ010000010.1, read as the reverse complement.
AGTTCTGGGAACACGCTCGACCTGCGCTATCGTCCCTACCCTCGCGTCCACTTTCTTGAAATCCTCAAAGGAAATCTCAACCGCCTCCTCATCACTCATTTTCCTCACCGAGTCTCCTCAAACGTGCTCTAGGGCGGTGGATAAATCGGCTATCAGATCTTCGGCGTCTTCTATACCCACCGACACCCTGATCAAAGAGTCTGTCACCCCTATCCTGTCACGTTCCTCTTTAGGCACTGAAGCATGTGTCATCGAACTCGGATGCTCGATTAATGATTCTACGCCACCTAGGCTCTCCGCCGGCGTGAATATCTTGAGGTGTTTCAACAGCTTCTGGCATGCATCGGAGCCGCCCTTCAAGTGGAAGCTCACCATGCCACCAAAATTATCCATTTGCCTGCAAGCTAGGTCGTGTTGTGGATGTGATGCCAAACCGGGATACACAACCTTTGAAATCTTCGTGTGCCCGGCCAAGAATTCTGCGACCTTCTGAGCATTGCTGCAGTGGCGTTCTAATCTCACAGCCAAGGTCTTGATGCCGCGCAGAACAAGCCAGCAATCCATGGGCCCTGGGACAGCTCCGGCTGCGTTCTGTGCGAACTGCACTTTTTCATAGAGCTTCCCGTCGTTGAGGATTACTGCTCCACCGATTAGGTCACTGTGTCCCCCCAGGTACTTGGTCGTACTGTGAACCACAATATCGGCGCCTAGTCTGAGCGGGTGTTGGAGATAAGGGCTCATGAACGTGTTATCCACCACAAGCAGCGCATTGTGACTGTGTGCAATCTTCGCAACACCTGCGATGTCCACGATCCTGAGGAGCGGGTTTGTAGGGGTCTCCACCCACACAATCTTGGTTCCAGCGGCGAAGTTAGCCTCGAAATCCTTTAGATCGGTCCCCTTGAGGTAGGTAGATTCTACACCAAAGTTTCGCATTACTCGGTTGAACAAGCGTCGCGTTCCTCCGTAGAGATCCTCGACAGCTAGGATACGGTCTCCTTCCTTGAGCAGGCTTAGGAGGAGGGTGGTTACGGCTGCCATCCCCGACGCAAACGCCAGCGCGTGCTCTGCTTCTTCCAGAGATGCAAGGCAACTTTCTAGAGCCGTTCGGGTCGGGTTGCCGGTCCTCGAATACACGTAACCAGCACCTGTGCCCGGATGGGTCTGCTTGTACGTTGACACTTGGTAGATTGGGACAACAACCGTTCCAGTCCGGTTCTCCGGCTCGTCTCCTGCATGTATTGCACCGCGTGGAAAATCGCATAACAAAACCTTCTCAGCCAAATCGGTTCTGAGAGGCTTAAAGCTTGCAGAGCGGGAGGTTGAAGCCGCATCTTCGTCTGACCTGAGTGGTTCCAAGCCTCCAAGGATTCAAATAATCTTGAACGTTCCTGGTTGGTGAACCCATGCATCCCATGTGAACGACTTGGCAGTTTGGGGACACCTCATCCAACAAGACAGAAAGGGTTGACGCAAAACTGTACTAGCGCCCCGAAATTCCTAGAAGACTTATTACCATTCGAACTTCGACAATAGGGCGGTGTCATTATTTGGCTAAGAAACGAAAGGCCAAGAAAGGTGCGAAAAAGAAAGCAAAACGTACAGCGAAGAAGAAAGCTAGACCAAAGAAGAAAATGCCGCCTAAGCCCGCCGCAGCTGCACCGCCCCCAATGCCCCCAGTTAAACAACCCATGCCAGAACCAATGCCGGAAGCGCCACCCGCAGAACCCGCTCCCGCTGAGCAACCCCCTTCAACTGAATCGATGCCTTTCCACAGCTCGGAAGGCGAATCGACCAACAACCCGTAGAATCTAGCTATCAAACAATTCCTCGCCGGCGCCTACGTGTAGGCATCGACTTTGCCACTTATCGAAGATAGTGACGGTGGCCTGAACTTCCCTCGAAACAATCACAAAACAGCTTCATCAGAAAAAAGCTGAATTGATTCGCAACGGAGGCACAGCCCGAGACCGTACGGCTCGGCGGCTGTGTCAGCAGCCACTCGAAAAAGCACTATAGAGCATCGAGGCTCATTTGATAATTAGCGTGGGGCATTTAGCATGGTGGCTCACTTTGTCTGACACACTGCCGAGCAAGAACGCGCGAACCTCAGTGAGCCCCCTGCTGCCGATCACGATGAGGTCGACTTTTTCGGAAAGCGCGGCTTTCATGATTTCCTCAGCGGGTACGCCTTGAAGCAGTCTGCACTCGTAATCCGCCCCCTCCAGCTTCGCGTAAGCGTCGGCCTTGCCCATGATCTCCTTGCCCTCTGTCTCCATCTCTTTGACGAAGACGGTGGTTGCGAGGACACCTGCTTCTGAAGGTGTGACGGCGTAGAATCGGCGGAGAATTACGTGTGCGATGATCAGCTTGGCGCCGTACTTCTTTGCCAAGTCAACTGCGCATTTCAAGGCTCTCTCTGCGAATGGTGAACCGTCCACAGCGACAAGAATCCTTGAGAACATGACGGCCATGGGAAAAATATCTGGTTGGAGGGTAATAACTGTACTTGGGGGGGCTATACAGTTAGCCGGCAGCGATTTGCGAGGCATGTTCAACAGTTCGTTGGGGCCTAGATGCGTACATCCTAACGTAAGGAGCCATGGCACGTAGGATTTTGCTCTCGGCCTTACGCAGATGTTCTTCGAAAGTTGTGCGAGGCACCTTGTGCTTGCTGACCATAAGGGCCAACAACTGACATCTCTCCAACCTCGAGTTGGCAGAGGTGTCGGGCACGCTCCCCCAGTTTACTCGAAACCTATTTCTGAATGAAAACCTTTGCAAGAGCAGATAGAATATTGCCAGACGTAGCCGAGGGCCTACCCGCCCCCGATTTCACGGCCAAGGCCAATGACCGCTCATCCGTAACCCTTTCCGGCTTTCGCGGAAAGAAGAACGTGGTGCTCTACTTTTACACGAAGAACCTGAGTCCGGGTTGCCGGGCTGAAACCTTCGCCTTCAGAGACAGCTACGAAAAATTCACCTCTGCAGACACCGAGTTGCTAGGTATTAGTGTGGACCCAGTGGAAGGGCAAGTCAACTTCGCTTCCAACCATAAGATTCCATTCAAACTTCTGAGCGACCAAGACAGGTCCATTTCACGACTCTACGGTGTCCTGGGCTACGGGGGTTATTTCGCCAAACGTACAACGTTCATAATCGACAAAGAAGGTGTCATACGAAAGATCTTTCCTGTGGTGCTTATGCCCACATCATACAAGCACCCTGAGACGGTCCTAGAAGCTCTTCGAAGTCTAGGCGGAACGGGCTCCAGCTTCTAGGGGTTGAATTTGCGGAAGCATCACGATGCCCTCATCAGTAATGTCGAAGCGATTCCACTTGGTCGAATGTTTCTGGCCCCGCAGCGAATAGATCCGTACATATCTCTCCAAGCCTTCCGAACCGTCATGAATCTTCATTTCGAGCACACCGTCAAACATTGAGACAAGGGCATTCTGAAAACGCTGTTCAAGAATCTCGGTCGTCAACGAAAACAGCCCCAAGGTTTCTGTCATTTTGATTTTCGCGAGCAACTGGCGCAGGAACTTCAGTGTAACATCCGTCCCGGCTTCTTGGACTATAGAAGTGAGGTCGTCTACGAGCAAGCATGATTTTGTCAAACCCTCCCATGCGGCTTTCAGTGTGATGCTAAGATCCGTGAGGTTCGCAAGGTTTGCCAGTGCATATTTCGTTTCGGGCTTCTTGCCCATAAGGGCACTATAGCAATCAAGTATTCGAAGCTCATTGTCTTCTTCAAGAGCCGGCGGTTCGCCATAGCCCCTTGCAAAGGCCTTGCGGATCTCTCCCCGCAAATCCCCTGCCGTTTCATCTGACGGTAGGTAAACAACAGGCCGTCCCGACTCAAGGGCAGCGCGGCGAAGGCTTTGCAGAAGGAGGTTTTCCCAACCTTGGCTGGGCCTAGGAGCAAAATGGCCCCATCGTTGACGGTCCCGCTCACGAAACAGCCCAAGCAAAAGTGGGCTTCTCTTCCGTCGGCATAGGTTACACTTGATACTTGCACAAGCTCATTTTCGTGGATACCACAAACAGTACATGCTAGGGCCGTCCGCCATTCCTCCGTATCTTCGAACAGCTCATTCGTGTCGGTCGAAGATAAATCGTCTTCCTAGTCGTCTTGCTAGCGCTTGGTAACAGGCTCCACGATTAGTTTGGTCCCCTCAAGGGAGATGAAGAGGGGCTGGCCTTTTTGCCACTTCAACTTTTCCACCATCTCTCTGGGTATCGTTATCCTATATTGCCCTCTGAATCCTTGAAGCCGCACAATCTCTAGGCTTTGAGACATTCCTTGACGCCCGATGAGGACTCACGAGGCTACCATAGGCTTAATCAGCATTGCTAAGCCTTAAATATACTATGAATACTAATTAGTACTCTTGAGGACTCATTAATTGGAGATTGCAGAGTACTACAGAGACGCCTCAGGCTTCTGGAAGGTCAAGTCACCCAAACGCAGACGAATCGTTCACCTATAGATCAGCATACAATCACGTGACTTCGGAGCCGAAATTAGCGGGTTCACGCTATGCTTCAGGTTCTATCTTCTTGAGTTGCTTCTGGTACATTCCCAATACTTCTTGCGAGGTTGTCGCGTCCTCCGCCGACTTGTCTTTACGCCAATTACCAGTGAATCTGGGGAATCTAAGCGCCAGGCCGCTGCTTGGTCTTATCACGTTTCTGCCGCACGTGTGCAGGGGGGATAACGTGATCTCGTCCGCGGCTACCTCCAAAACTGCCGAGGGCGCAAACCAAACGTCAGGCTCCATTAACGAGCTGACACGTGGGTGCCTGTGCTTGATCACGCTCTTCTCCATAACCTTCGGAAGATCGGCTAAGTCCTGGTCGGTGAAACCTGAGCCCAGTTTGCAGAGTGTCTCGAAAACGTCCTCCTTCTCATTGTACACAGCCATCAGGAGTGCACCGTAGCTCCCTGCTCGTCTTCCTCTCCCCGAAGGCCCCGACGGGAACGAGGTCAAAAGTGTCTTGGACTTCCGCTTTGTACGAGCGTTTATATTTTATCCATAGCCAGCCATCGCGCTCCCGCCTGATACGTAGATTGTTCGGAGATACTCTTGACAACTAAGCCTTCACATCCCGAGGCAACAGCCTCGTCCATTAATTGCTCGAGTTTCTTTGGTTCACTTGTGACAAATTGCTGAGCGATCACAACATGTTCTGAAGGCTCCGTAATTTTCACCAGCTCTTTTCTTCTTTCAAGATAGGGAGACAGCGTCAGGTCGTGCCCGTTCAGGAAGAGAACGTCGAAAAGGAAAACCGTGACGGGTATTTCTTCAGACATTCTCTTAATCTCGTACTTCCTTCCCCGCCTTTGAGAAATCACCTGGAACGGCAGCATATCACCGGTGTTAACGTCCACCGCTACACATTCGCCTTCTACGATTGCCTCTTTCGCTTTGACGCAACTTTGTAACCGTTTGGCGACGTCAGGGAACTGGCCGGTAATGTTCTCGAGTCTCCGCGAGAAAAGTTGTACTCCTTTCGGGCTCAAGTGCGCCTGAATTCTGAGGCCGTCATACTTGTATTCCGCAGCTCCCTCTCCCCCAAGTTTCTCTAAAATATCCTTGGCCGCGGGCAGGCGCTCGCAGAGCATCGGCCTAATGGGACGCCCGACAGTGATCTTGAACTTCCTGATACCCTCGAGGCCTTCGTGCGCGACCACATCCGCAACGTATCCCAGGTCCGACGAGAGATTGTAGGCTCTTTCGATGGGTTCCCTCGCACCTTGTCGCCTCCGTAGGCAACGGCAAGCCCATCTAAAACGGTCATATCAGCGACGCCAAGCCTCAGCTTCCCAACAGCCATCCTGGCGATGAATTTCCCTTCCAGTGGTGTCGCATCGTTCAAGAGACTTGTGAGTAGGCGGATTTTTGTCTCAACAGAACCGGAACCTGTCGCATGCGCAATCTTGTCGAATGTTTCGTACACTATCTTGACAGTTAGAGGCCTTCTCACGAGCGTGACTTGCGATTTCTTTCGGAGTAATTTCTCAACGGTCAAGCCCAAATCCCCGGTCTTCTTGTAGTCCTCCTCTACCAACCTCTCGGGCTTGCTAGATACTTCTGCCGCCGCTTTGATCAGGAGTTTTTCTGCAAGACCAAGTTCGACCCCAACATAGTCAGGGTACAGCTTCCCTTGAATAATATAGACAACTTTGCTAACCTCATCCTTCGGTGTCTCCTTGATCAGGTCCACGAGCAGGCTGGTCATTTCCAAGCGTTTCGTGGTAGCCTCTATCCTTTCGAAAGCGTTGGCTACCTCACTGAACTTCAACGACAACACATCTGGAGGGGATTGATGATTCTGATGGAGGTGAAAGTAATGGACGAATTATTAGCGGTTATCATTCACCCGCAGCTTCAGAGACCCACGTGCTTCGTTTGAGTGATGGGGGCTGACTTTCCCCACAATGGAGAAATAAAACGAGCCACCGTACCTGTCTGCGGGCTGAATCTCAGCAAGAAGCTTCGGAGGCCTAGCATAACGTCAGTATCACCTGGGCGATTGTATTTTGGTTGTGCCGGTTGGTCATACAAGGAATGGAATGGGCCTTTTTACGATCCGGGGAAGAGCATGCTTCAGCAGTATGCGTCCGTATTCGATACTGTGGAGCTCAATTCATCCTTTTACAGGCAACCTGACGAGGGGACAATCCTAGGACTGACTCGGTATACTAAGAGGGGGTTTATGTTCAGTGCGAAGATTAATCGGAAGTTTACCCATGAATTGCGGCTTAAGTTGAACGAGGAGTCTCAAGATGAGTTGGAGAGTTTCGTGCAGCTCTTCGACCCTTTGCTCACTCAAGACAGGTTGGGATGCTTCCTCGTGCAGCTTCCACCCTCTCTCAAAAAGAACGATAAACTTCTCGAAAGTTTCTTGGCCTCTCTCCCACACCGTTATGATTACGTTGTTGAGTTCCGGCACAAGTCATGGATGGACGATGCGACATGGCGCATTCTTTCAAAATATCAGGCGGCTTATTGCATCGTCGATGAACCACTCCTACCACCAGAGATTCACGTCACATCATCGATAGGGTACATCAGGTGGCACGGCCACGGACAACGACCATGGTATGATTATCGCTACACGCAACAGCAGCTTCAAGAGTGGGTCCCTAAAATCAAAGAGGTCCAGCAAAACACGAAGAAGACCTTTGGAATATTCAACAACCACTTTCACGGGTACGCGCCGGAAAACTGTATCCAGACCATGCAAATGCTAGGCATAGCAACACCGACCCATCTGAAAACCATGAAACGGGTACAGAGTTACATCGAAAGAGAATTGGCTGGATTACCACCCGCCGGAACTCTCGACCAATACGCCTCCTCACATAACTAGACTATGACAAGTTGCCGGGTTGAAGGGTTTTAATAAAAGAGTTCGAGCTATCGATAGTTGGTCGGATAAGTCCTCAATGAGGTCTAGGAAAGGTCAGATCTAGTCTTGAAATGCCCTCTCTGCGGAAAGGAGATGACACCGATGAGCGAGAGCCCGGCCGTGGATTCGCCCAGGCTACCAACGCTAAGACAAGAATCTCTCTACTTCTGTGGACAACATGGAGTGATGAATAAGTCCACTGACCTGAAGGACAAGGCCGACAAGATAGCCAAGAGAGCCTGAACTGCCTCTAGTGCAAAGTTGTTTCTTGACAAGCTTCATCGCCGAACCCCACTTGACTGGCATGCCATCTTATCTTGAGTAGCTTACCAGTGAGCTTGGAAAGAGGAAACTCATTCAAAGCAAAGAAAGATTAACCTGAGCGTTTCTTCTGTGAGTTCCTACGCCGTTCATAATCACTCGAGTGCAAGCCTATGCCTTCGGAGAAGTCATGCGGAGCTGTAATCTTCAAGACCAACGGGAAGCGGAAATACCTCCTTCTTCACTACGAAGGCGGACATTGGGATTTCGTCAAAGGCCACGTAGAAAGAAATGAATCCGAAAGGCAGACGGTTCTTCGAGAAACTCAGGAAGAGACCGGACTAACAGAACTTACATTCCTTGAGGGTTATCGTGAGCCGATAAATTACTACTATAAGCGGGCAGGAGAGACGGTCTACAAGGAAGTCGTCTTCTACCTTCTTGATTCCAAGACGGATTCGATTCGGCTCTCTAGAGAACATGTAGGTTTCGTGTGGATGTCCTATGATATAGCCCGCGAGCGATTAACGTACAAAAATGCGAAGGAGACGCTGCGCAAGGCACACGAGTACTTAGAGAAGTTGCAGGCACGGGCTCTAATCGGGGACGCCGAGAAAAGCAGCTAACACAGCCATCGCTCCGTGTAGCTTGTTCTCAGCCTGGTGCCACACTATACTTTGCGGCCCCTCCAAGACGTCGTCAGTTATTTCGAGTCCCCTGTGAGCCGGAAGGCAGTGCATTACTGCAACATCGGATTTTGCTTTTGAAACGAGTTTCCCGTTAATCTGATATGGCCTAAACTTCAACTCTTTCTTCTTAGCACCTTTTTCTTGGCCCATGCTGACCCACACATCAGTATAGAGAACGTCCGCCCCTTCAGCGGCCTTCAGCGGATTCCCCACGAACCCGACAGCCCCACCAGACTCCTTTGCGAGCTTCCCCGCCCTCTCAAGCACGGATTCATCTGGCTCAAAGCCCTTCGGAGAAGAGACGACCATGTTCATCCCCATGCTCGCCCCTCCTAGCAACATGGAATTGCAGACATTGTTTCCGTCACCGACCCAGACGAACTTCAGGCCTGACAACCTACCTTTGGCCTCGAGCATTGTGAGCATGTCCGAGATGATTTGGGTTGGGTGCTCAAGATCGCTGAGGGCGTTGATGATAGGAACTGGTGCATATTCAGCGAACTCCACTAAGTTCTGGTGGGCGTAAGTTCGAATAACGAGGCCGCTCAGGTAGGCTCCGAGAACTCTTGCGGTATCCTTCAGGGGTTCCCCTCGGGTCAGCTGAAGCTCGTCACCTCGAAGATACATGGCCTGGCCTCCCAGCTGGTAAACAGCCGTTTCGAAGCTAGCCCTGGTTCGGGTTGAGGGCTTCTCAAAGAGTAACCCAATGACCTTTCCCGATAAGGAATGCTTGAGCGTACCCTGTTTTACGTCTGATTTTAGTTTGATCGCGAGTTCCAATAGCGACTGAGTGTCGCCACGAGTTAGGTCGCCCATTGAAAGGAAGTCTCTACCAGACAGCAACTGAGACCACTCTCTCCGTTTTGCTCAAGGGCTATTGAAAAACACTACAGCCCAATTCCGTTGTCGAGTGTTAGGTTTGGTTCTTCGCCTTTATGACGCCCCGATATCTTGGGGGAGCTTTCTTTGTCGGGTCGATTAGGAAACGCCCTGACTTTAGGATGTCCATTCCGATCAGCACGGGGTACCTCATGTCCGACCTGTCATTAACCGTTACGGGCAGGGCGTATCTTTCACCAGCAATTTCTACAATGCCCCGCACTAGTGGTCGGGTACGTACTTTGTCGAGAAACGCGGATTTGACCTTGGCCACATCCACTGCGGGCCCTAGGCCTATGTTTGCCGCCAGCCACACGTCCACTGACGTTCTAGTCGCCCCTGTGTCAACTTTCCCTTTTACCCGTGCCTCGCCGTGGTGTCCGATGACTTTTACATACTCAATTGGGCCGATCACAATCTGTTCCTTCGTCTTCTTCAATGAAACCACTATGGCGGCGCCGCTTTATCAGCAAACCAAGTATTAAGCTCACATCGACAAGTGGCCGAATTTCATGAAGATCGGAGTCCTATCAAAGAACCCAGAGTTCTGGGCGACAACAGAAATCATGAAAGCGCTCAAAGGAAAGAGCGCGGAACCAATCTATGTCAAGACGCCGGAAATACACTTAATGTTGGAAGGGTCGAAAGTTGACGCAGTTTACGAGAAGAAATCACTCTCTCGCCTTGACACGGTTATACCGAGAATTGGGCGCAGCCTCACGCAGCTTGGCGTTATGCTCCTCAAACATTTCGAATTAATGAAACTGCCCTCAACACTTTCTATGAACGGCCTCTTGACCGCGAGGAACAAGTACCTCGCGCTGCAGGCTCTCCACGCAGCAGGAGTGAAGATTCCCGAAAGCGTTCTAATCGCATCTCGCAACAAGAACGAAGAACCAACTGAGTACCTTTCGCCTCCGCTCGTAATGAAACTCCTAAGCGGGACTCAAGGGGTTGGCGTAATGCGTGTTAGAGACGCAAAGGAGGCAGGCCCAATAATCGACACCCTCTCGGAGCTTGACCAGATGATCTGCCTTCAAAAATTCCTGCCCAACCCGGGCGAGGATATCCGAGTATTTGTCATCGATAAAGAAATTGTTGGGGCCATGAAGCGCAAAGCAGCCCCACACGAATGGCGAAGTAACATCCACATGGGCGGTCAAGGCATCCCACACAAACTCTCCAAGGCAGAGGCTGAAACAGCTGTCAGAGCGGCCGAAGCCGTTGGCGTAGAAATCGCGGGCGTCGACATCATTTCAGTCGACGAGGAACCCTACGTGATCGAGGTGAATGCCTCACCAGGCTTCCGCGGCCTCTTGGCAGCTACCGGCGTAAATGCAGCCGACAAAGTGGCTGAATATGCCCTTGAGAAAGCCAAACACTGAGGCCGCCACTGAGTGGCTGCAAAACACTCATTGGATTCATTATCATAGGAGCAATTCGCCTGTTAGCTATGAAGACAGTCACAAATACGATGCTCAAATGACATGAACCTGGGGTATCGGAGCTGACAGGCACATGTACCTTGGACGTTGACTGTAGGTGCTGTTGAGGTTCTGCTTTTGAGTCGTAGGCTGTACTACACCTGATGTTTGGATGTAGTACACCCTAGACCGCATCAACACCCGATTTTCGAGCGTTTCGAAATCTAGGAGCCGTTAACTCACAGTTCGCAAGCTCGTTTGGGTTGTATCTCATTGCGCATGTGTTGACTTCAAGTATGGTATGATCTTCTGTGCATACATCGTGAATGTCTTCGCTTCATCTGGGCTGGAGCTTGCAATATGGATGTTCGTAAATCCGAGTTTGATGTATTTCTCTATTCCTTTAATGTGCTCTTCTGGCGTCGTTCCAATAATCATGGCCTGAGCAAGTTGTTTGTCTCCAACGAGGTTGGCGTAGGATTCAATTATGCGGGGGTCTGAAATTGGATACTGAAAGACGGCTGGGAAACAAGTGCCAGCCCAGCAACGAATAGAATCCAGAGCTTCCTGGTAATCTTCAGCATATGAAACATTCAACTCTATGGCTTTCTCGATGCTATCGTAATCTCTTCCGGCTTCTTGAGCACCCTTCTTCAAAGCTGGGAAGAGTACGTTCTCGTAGTAATTTTCCGGCAGCAGACCCGTCAGGAATCCGTCGCCATATTTCCCTGCTAGCTCGGTAGCTTTTGGTCCGTTTCCGGCGACAAAGAGTGGTATAGGTTCTTTGGGTTTTGTATACAGGTTTGCTTTCCTTAGCTTGTAGTATTGGCCTTTGAAGGTCACCCAATCTTGATTCCATAAGAGTTTGATGATCCTGATGGCCTCTTCAAAACGCTTGATACGTTCTGGGAAAGTGGGCCAATCGTAGCCTACCGGAACTTCGTTCATCGCCTCGCCTGTTCCTACGGTCAAGAAGATTCGACCAGGGTACATGGAACCCAGAGTCGCGAATGCCTGGGCAACGATCGCCGGATTATAACGAAAAAGAGGGCAAGTGATTGCCGTTCCAAATTGAACTTTCTTCGTGCGTTCAGCAGCTGAAGCGATGCAAACCCACGCGAACCCGCCAGAAGCATTAGTATCGAACCAAGGGTGGAAGTGGTCACTAAACCATACTGCGTCGAAGCCCGCTTTTTCGGCCTCAGAAGCCATTTGCAGGCACAGCGTCGGACTGCGTTGTTCGACGGCAATTCCGTAACCAAACTTGAATGCATGCGGCAATTTCGTCACTAACCTCCTCTCCTCGTTGTCTTTAGACCTTTCTCGCTTCCAATGCGCAGATAGATCGATATCAATCTGGAATTTCTCACCGATGGAAGTTCAATTAACCTGGGTTTGACCATAGAGCTTAGAGAATCCAGTTCTGAAGAAGGACGGCTATTTCTCAAGGCGACCACTTCGCCTCACAGTTGACGTTTTCTCTCATACGGATGCAGGCGAACCCACCTCGTCAGGGTTGTAGGCTAGCGGCACATCCTTTTGCAAACAGGCCGTCAACAGTGTATTGTACAGCAGCATGGCGATTGTCATAGGCCCCACTCCACCCGGTACGGGAGTAATTAGTGAAGCGACCCGGATGGCTGAATCAAAATCTACGTCTCCCATCAGTTTTCCATTCATGCTAGTGGTCCCGATGTCCACCACGGTTGCTCCGGGTTTGATCATGTTCGCTCCGACTGTGAACTCGTCGCGGCGGCCAATCCCTGTGAACAAAATATCTGCCTGTTGGGAGATTTCCGCAAGCCCTTCAGTCTTCGAATGGCAGACGGTTACTGTAGCATCTTCATTGAGCAGCAGCTGGGACAGTGGTCTTCCGAGGAGCTTGGTCCGGTTGATTATTACTGCATGATTACCCGCCGTTTTCACACCGTAATACTTCAGGAGTACCATAACCCCCTTCGGAGTGCAGGGGACAATTCTCGGTGCCTTCTGAAACAGTAGGCCGAGGTTATGCGGATTCAACCCATCGACGTCCTTATCCACGCGAATCTCGGAGGTCACAGCGAGGTCATCCAGGCCTTTTGGCAGTGGGAGTTGCAGCAAAATTCCCGTTACTTTCTGGTCTTCATTCAGTTCTCTGATGACTTTTCCCAATTCGTCCTGAGAGGAATTCGAGGGGAGTTCGGTGTTACGTGAGTTGGTTCCGACCTCCTGACATGCCACGTGTATGTTTCTTAGGTATGCCTTGGATGCGGGATTGTCACCGACTAGAACTGTCGCAAGGTTAGGTTCCACTCTCAACCTCTTTAGAACTCTAACCTGCCCCTCGACCTTCGCCCGTATTCCCTGAGCCACCACTCGTCCATCCATCATCTTACCAGGCAAATTCGTCAACTCGAAGTGACAGTGGATATTGTTGTTCCGCCTTATAGAACGATAGACCCCTTGGGAATCGACCGAAACGAAATTAGCCCTGGCAGGTCATCTTCGGGTTGGTAATTTTGAAACTCATCGAGTGTGTCCCGAACTTCAGCGAAGGCAGAAGGAAAGAGGTCATCGATGCGATTGTTGCCGAGGCTAAGTCAAGAAGCGTGAAGGTCCTCGACATTGAATCCGACGCAGACCACAACCGGTCCGTCTTGACCTTTGTCGGAGAACCTGAAGCTGTTAAGGAAACGGCGCTCGCGGTCAGCGGCAAGGCGATCGAACTCATCGACCTAAACAAACACCAAGGCCAACATCCGCGAATGGGTGCCGTCGACGTCATACCCTTCATTCCCATCTCCGAAGTTACCATGGCCGAGTGCGTTCAGCTGACGAAAGAGTTCGCGAACGAGTTTGCGTCACGCTTCAAGGTCCCAGTATTCCTCTATGAGGAAGCCGCAACTCGTCCCAATCGACGGAACCTAGCCGACGTCAGGAAGGGAGAGTTCGAGGGGCTGAGAGAAGAAATCGGGAAGAACCCTGACAAGAAGCCAGACTTTGGCCCAAATGCGATTCATCCAACCGCCGGAGCTACTGCCGTAGGGGCGAGGCAGATTCTCATAGCCTACAACGTCAACCTCGGAACGAACAATCTGGTTGTGGCTAAGAAAATAGCTAAACAAGTGCGCGGAAAAGACGGCGGCCTATCTGCCGTGAAGGCGCTAGGATTCGATTTGAAAGACAGAGGTATCGTTCAAGTCTCCATGAATATGATTGATTACAAAGCTAGCCAACTTTTCAAAGCCTTCGAACTCGTCAGAACCCTCGCGGAACAACAAGGCGTTCAGGTACTCGAAAGTGAAATAGTCGGACTCGTGCCAACGGAGGCGTTGATCGATACCGCAGAATTCTACCTACGGCTACGCGGGTTCAACAAGAACCAGATTCTTGAAAGAAGACTAGGAGGAACCCAAGGGAACAGGCTAATCGAAATGAGCTTAGCAAACTTCGCAAGTGAAGTGGCTTCAGATAAACCGGTACCGGGTGGTGGAAGTGTCTCAGCGTTCGCTGGATCCTTGGCAGCCAGCCTAGTGGGCATGGTCTGCCGGCTAGCGCTCAAGAAACCCGAACAGGAGAAGAACTGGAAAAATGCTAAGGAGGTTCTCGCGGAAAGCGAATCCCTACAGAAGGACCTGCTGGCTCTAGTCGATGAAGATTCGCAAAGCTTTGCATCGCTCATGCAAGCCTACCGCCTCCCGAAGGAGAATGAACAGGAAAAGCGCAAAAGGGCGGAGGAAATTCAAAACCGACTGGAGGGAGCCACAGAAGTACCATTGAAGACCGCCGAACAAGCCGGCAAAATACTCTCCGCAGCCAACAGGCTAGCTGAATTTGCAAATGAGAACACCTTTTCCGACCTGCAAACCGCAATCTTTCTCGCCCAAGCAAGCGCGCTGGGCGCAGTTTCCAACGTCACGATCAATTTGGCTGGAATAAAGGATGAGGACTACCAAAAACGAATACGAATAAAGACTGACGCCATCCAGAAACAGACTGAGACGGAGAAGTCTGCAGCACTCTCCGCCATAGCTAGAAGAAGTATGACCCGATAAACCAGATTACGGCATGAGGAAAACAAAAAAGGAAAAACGGGAATACACGCCCGTCTTGCTCAAAGGCCTTAAGCTACGTATTCACTTTGTCCTGTCTCAGATTTAACGTGACCACTTTCTGCAAGCTTCATCTTGACTTTGCGTTTCTTTGCCATCTCAATTCACCTCCAACGACTAACACTATACAATAGCCGTCTAGGTATTTAACACAGCTTGGAGAACAAGTCTAAAAGGGAGAAAGTTCCACATTTCCACCAGGTGGACATAGACGAGTTTGCCACGCCGAGCCACGCAAGGTTTGCTGCCTTAGCATGTTCATACGAGTTGCAACACGGAACGGTTCATTTCTTGCTGCCTGTTTTCTCGTACATTCTTCGTAGAGTCCACCTTTATGGCATTCTTCAATTCGAGTAGCCGTCGGTCGTCACCGTAGTTCTGTATGTGAACAGCCTTCAGGCGACCCTCTTCTTGTTCAACATTGTAAACTAGAATTCCTTCCGGAGGAATTGTGCCCGCCGAGGCCGCTTCCTTATCCTTCGCCTGCATTGGTTCAAGAACCTTGGCAAGGAGAAACGATCGAAGGGGCGGCGAATCAGGATCTAGGCTAACGTCGGGCTCAGCTGTTACATGAAGAGTGCCATGCTCGACCTGCATTGATCCAATTCGGGTGCCATCGACTGTCATTACAGGAATGCTATCTGCTGCAGTTTTGGTAACAGCTTTTGGTTTTTGTACGGTTTCGCTTGGTGTGCTGATTTCAACCGGCCTGAAACTTCTCTCTGCAAGAAGCGAATCAATAACTTCTAGGAAGGAACGCAAGTAAGTCACTTCCTCCTCCTGTTGCTTTAGCCGCCGCTCCAAGAACGTCTTCATTTCCGCAAGTTTCTTGGTTAATTGCTGGTCAGACGAAGACAAAACGACCACCAGTACCTTTCGGGCTACGGTATTTGTGGTCTCATCAATTAAAGGCCGCCCATACAGGTTGGCGTCTCATTTGTGAGCCTGACCGGCCCTTGTCCTGAATCCGGCTGTTCGTTTGCATCATTACTTACTTCCTCCTCCCCTGTTCCTCAAGGAATGGTGCCAGACATAACCCACTTTAGTGAAATCCCGTAAATCTAGGCTGATTCCAATTGTCCTCCCCACTCAGCATGAGCATCAAGAGACTTGGGCAGATTCTCAAAGATGGGGCGGAAGGCCAGGTCGGAGAAAGTGAAAGTCGACTTCAGGCCGCAAGCGACAACTATTGGCCGTTAATCCACGAGTTGCTAGTTACAGAGTTCAGGTTTGACAGGTCGTATGAAACAGCTCTGAAAATGCTTGGCAAAGATAAGGTCAGGTTCGCGGCGGTGGACGGATCTGAAGACCAGAAGTTGCTAGGAGGATTGGCAGTGTTTTGGGCTGGCTCCTATGCCGCAACAGGTTCAATCACATTCCACAAAGACCAGAAACCGGATGTGGAGTACGATGCGGGGTTCGTCGAAAGGGGTCAAGGCCTAGCGAGCTGTGTGCCGATCTACGTTGACTCCATCCCCGAAGTTGAACCGCAGTCAACATTTCGCAAGGGCGGGCAGCAACTCACCATATCCGGACCGATGACGGAGGAGTCGACTGTCGACAATTCGACGATAGCAGATTGGATAATGTTATTCTCAGAAATCTACCTCGCCTATCAGCTTGCGAAATCAAAGGAGTTCAAGATCATTCTTCTTGATAGATCTCTCTCTGGAACTCTAAGCAACTTGATCTACGATACGGCGAAGCGCCCGTTGTGGAGACGTCAATGCGCAATCTTCGATCTTGAGATTGATGATGTCCCAATCGACGAGCAAGACCTAGCCTACGGCAGGTATTACGCACCAAAACTGGACGGCTCCTTACCTCCGCGTGGAGATTACCTGCGCTATTCTGCCATCTTCCTGTTGCAGAAACGGAACAAAGCGCTCAGTCTTTCCGAGATTGCGAATGAATTGAATTATTCTGCCGAGGATCAACTTGCGCGATTGACCCGCTTTGTCAAGAAGTCAACAGAGGAGGGTTACCTTCAAGAATCAAATGGGAAGTACAGTGCGAACCCCCGGTATTCAAGCACTTGGAACCGTCTGCGGAAATTAGTCGAATTGTTCGGTGCCCGATTCTTTGCCAGCAGCACAGGGAATCCGCTTCGCATCTCCGATGGTCCTGAACCTCGGTGGATGACAACGCTTGACCTTGCGTTCCTTTGCCTCTTCGCTTTCAACCTTCTGATGGAAGAATCGCAAGAAAACTGCATTCTACTGCTCGGCATTACAAAAGACACGACCGCAAGGGACCTCATCAGCCACCTTATTCCTGTATCACTCAACCAAGGAATTTGGAAGCAAAGGGTGCAGCACGTCGCGACGACCGACAGAATGCTATTGCAGGCGATCAGTATGTTTCATCACAGTGATTTACCCGTACCCTGGGCTACGGTTGAGTACGACACTGCTTTTCAGACAATAGTCCCTGATTTTCAGCATAGAGAAGGCTACGTCTCTGGGGCGATTACCAACCGTATCATTCTTGAACAACGCTTCGTGAAATCCTACATTCAACTTGACAAATCCAAGTCTGATGACCAGTTCCGAAGCAACGTACTGTTCATCGACCGTTTGTATCATGACCTCGAAAAGGCGCCCACGCTAAAGCTCAAACATGAATATGCAAGCGCCACAGAGGAAATACGCCCTGTCCTTTGGGACTCGAAACTCTTGACGAATCAGGTCCAAGAGCTCGCCATGGTTACTTTGAAGGCGATGACGCAGCAAAGCCTTCCCGAGGTTTTCGGCCACAATAAACCCCTATACGTTGCTGACAAGATTGTCAAGGCACAGAGGGACCGAGCAGCAGAAATAGTCAAAGCCACTGGCCACTGGCTGGTAACCCATCCAAAGCTGAGGAAGTTCTCATTCTACATGAACACTTTCCGGGCACGAAGGAGCGAAGTTGAGAGTGCAAGAAGCAGAGCTTAGTCCCCACTTTACAGACTTGGACAATCGGTTCGACGCGAGACTGTCGGCAGTTTTGGCCATAAGGCGGGCTGAAGTTTCAGCCGAAACCACAGGCTTCTCAGCAAAGTACGAATGCCGTGTAAAAGCACAGTATCAGAGGGACCTGATGGGCCTCCTCGAAGAGGGCATGCTTTTGGCGGTGCGCAATTTCAAAGCAAAGAAACACGACGGCAACCGCTTCACGCTTCTCGAAATTTCACGCATCGGACCAGAGCACTTTGGGCTCAGAGGACTCTCTGATCAGAGTTACTACCCTTACCAATTTGAGATAATCGAACAGAGCGTGTCAGATTGGGATACTGACGACAAGGCAACTATGATGATTCAACTAGCGGCCATTCCCCTTAACTATGATTTGATTCTAGGCGGCGTTGACCAGCAGTATGTGAAAGGCTTCACATACCCAATTGTGGGTGAACGAGTGTTCATCCTAAGTAAGAACACCATTCACCGGATGTACAACCGACGACTGCTCGAGGAACTTGGCCTAACATGGGACGAGAACAGAATCTCAACCTCTGCCGAGGCCCGAAAGGACCCACGGATTGGCGTTATCAAGATGTTCCAAGAGGAGAAGGACCCAATTCCAATCTACGTTAGCTTCGAAAGGTTGGCTAGATACCACTTTGGAATATTCTCATTCACGGGTGGCGGAAAGAGCAATCTTGTCTCCAACATCATAAGAAGAATAATGTACCATACGAAGACGATGAAGGTTGTAATCTTCGACATTTCGATGGAGTACCCGTTTCTGCTTCAAGACGTCTTTTCTGACAAGTCAATAAGCAGCAAAATCATCACCGAAGTCCCCATTGGCGACGCTGAACATTTCAGGAAAATCATCGTGACCCCGAGAAAATTCGAGCAGGCAGACGTCACGCCGAACCTAGGGTCCATTCTCACCCTGGGGCGCGTGGGTCACTTCGGGAGGGAAGCGAGCATCCACCAACCTATGAAGACATTCTTGAAGAAATCAAGCTCCTGGCGGTGGACGATGTAAAGAAGGCAGTGAACCTAAACGCGATCAATCAAATCAGACTTAAGGTACTGCAATGGATCAAGGACAAACATGCGGAACGCTCACAGACAGTTACGCAAGCGTTTCTTGAATACTTACAAACTGAAGCCGTAAGCATCCTTGACAGATTCAAGGTGTGGAAGAATAGCGGGCTCTACGCATGGGCCTCAACCCGAAATGAACTCGCAACCCTCATTCATCCCGAAGAGAAGGTGAAGGATGATAAATCTCTCGGAGCGGAAAAGATAATCGAGCTTCTCGAAGGCGACACGAGGCTTTTGTGCCTCTCAATTGCGGAACCGAACGTCGTGAAACAGCTCGCCATAACGTTGACCTCCGACATGTTGCGACATAGGAAACGCGAATTTCAGGTAGAACCGCAAGTCCTCTTTGTGTTCGATGAAGCTCAAGAATTCATACCCGCCTACGAAAAGGCTAGGGGAATAGACTCCACTTGTACACAGCGTATAGAGACTTTGCTAAGGCAGGGAAGAAAATACGGGTTGGGTGGATGCGTTGCCACTCAGAGAATTGCGTACCTCAACACGAACGCCCTGCAACAATTGCACACATACTTCGTCGGTCCCTTACCGCGGCCTTATGATCGAAGCCTTGTGAGCAGTACGTTCACTATTGATCAGAGTATTCTTGAGAAGACGCTGGAATTTGCTCCTGGTCAGTGGCTACTGTCCAGCTATATTGCAACTGGAATGGAAAATGTTCCCATATTCATAACCGCGGATAACTCGGAAGCTGAATTGGACAGAGTCATACCCACAAAACGCTAACCGAACAGCAGCGGCATCAGCTCCCGGGGTCCCTTGAATCGATTTAAATACGAATGAAGGCTTGATTTGCGCGGTGCCCGTCCCATGGGTGACTGCTTTAACAAGGCAAACCTTCGCCCGTAGGCCATCAACAATAACCGTGTTACCGCGACTTTCTTTCGGAGGATTATGCGTTGAGTGAGGTACCTACTATAGCGGAGATTTTCTCCGGGAAATTCGACGGCGCCCACGTTGTCCTAAAGGGATGGTTACACCACATCCGAAGTAGTGGAGGCATAATCTTCCTTCAGCTGCGCGACGGGACGGGCGTGATACAGTGCACGCTGAAGAAGGACAGGACGGATCCGATGGAATTCGAACGCCTAAGCACTACCCCTATTGAAAGTACAATAGTAATCTCAGGCGAAGTCAAGAAAGACCCCCGTGCGTTCCGTGGCTACGAGATTCAGGTTGAAAAGGTCACGGTCGCCTTTGCTGCTGAAGAGGGCTTTCCGATCGCGGATGAGAAAAGCCGGCGCCACCACGGACCCGACTTCCTTCTTGATCACAGGCACCTGTGGTTGAGAAGCCAGAAGATGCAGGCGATTATGCGTGTTCGTGGCCGCATGATAGACGAAGCGCGGAGATGGCTCATAGATCACGGTTACCTCGAAGTCCAAGTTCCGATACTTGTTACTGCGGCTGTGGAGGGCGGTTCGACACTCTTTCCGGTCAAATACTTTGACGAGAAAGCCTACCTAACCCAGAGCTGGCAGTTGTATGCCGAAGCAATGATCTCCGGGGTAGGAAAGATTTTCACGTTCGCACCCTCATTCCGAGCAGAAAAGTCAAGGACCAGAAGGCACCTGACCGAATATTGGCACCTCGAAGTGGAAGAACCATGGCTGGAACTCGACGGCCTCATGCGTCTCGAGGAGGGACTGGTAACGCAAATGTGCCAACAGACTCGAGAGAAGATGCCTGAAGAGTTGAAGTTCATCGGGCGGGATCCTGAACAGCTTGCGAAGGTTAAGCCCCCATTTCCGAGGATAACCTACGACGAAGCCGTAGAGTTAATCCAAAAAACGACCCCCAGCTTCAAATGGGGAACTGACCTAGCTTACGAAGAAGAGAAAGTACTCACCGAGCATTTTGACATGCCATTCTTTGTCAGCCACTTCCCGAAGAGCGTTAAAGCATTCTATCACATGCCCGACCCGAAAAATTCCAAGGTAACACTCTCAACAGACTTGCTCGCGCCCGAAGGCTACGGGGAGATCACTGGCGGCGGCCAACGTATCCACGACCTAAACCTGCTCCTCTTAAGAATCAAGGAGGACGGGCTGAGTGCGGAGGATTACAAATGGTACATCGACCTACGGCGTTACGGAACCGTTCCACATTCGGGTTTTGGAATGGGTATTGAGAGAATGTTGGCGTGGATTTGTAAGCTAGAACACATCAGAGATGCCATTGCATTCCCACGATTGATAAATCGCATCTACCCCTAGCCACAACCAAGCTGCACGCCAATGCTACAGATCAGAACGATGCGATTTGACGATATTCCATACGCCCTTCGACTCACTGACCAAGAAAGGTGGGGGGTCACACGTCGCGACCTCACAAGAATTCTGAAGCTTGACCCAAAAGGTAGCCTAGTCGCTACAGAAGGTTCGCGAAGAGTTGCACTTATCACAACGACGCGATACGGTAGAAAACTTGCCTGGATTGGAAACGTCATAGTAGACCGAAACTACCGTGGCGTCCACATAGGACAATCTCTCGTCCAGAATGCGTTAAGATACCTACAGAAATCCAATGTCGAGCACGTCGCACTCTACTGTTTCGATGAAAACGTCAAATTCTATCGTAGGATCGGGTTCGTGCGTGACGTCCCGTTCGCCAGGCTCGGACGCAAACCAATACCGCTACGTTCCGCTTCCGCTACAACCGCCACTCCTCAAGGGTTACCCCTTCGGGCGGTGTTATCCGTTGACAAGAAAGCCTTCGGAGCTGACCGGTCAAGACTTATTCGCATGGTGCTTCGGACCGAAGCTGCCTGGTACCTAGGCTTTTCAAACGGCCCGTCCGCCAAATCTTACTTGCTGGTCAAGAAATACAAGGAACTGTACGAGCTTGGACCATGGGTCTGCACCAGCCCGCCCAAGGCCCAACCAAGTGAGATGCTTAGGCTAGTCCTAGCCAAGACCGCTGGAAAACCAATCGAAGTTTCCTGCCTACGCAACCACCAAGCTTTCGAACTTTTCAAGAAATATGGTTTTCGAGTAATGAGCCACGGTTACCGCATGTATTACGGAAGGACCCCTCGAATTGGAAAACCTGAGGCTAACTTTGCGCTAGGGTTCTTGGACAAAGGATGATTGTCGTGTCAAGTAGCCGCCTCTTGGATTAAGGGCGTCAGTTCCGGCGCGGGTTTTCCTAGCTTCTTGTCGAGTGCAGCTTTGATCAGACCGTAGTATGGCGGCGACGGTCTGGTCGGCCTAGATTTGAATTCAGCGTGGAACTGGGTTCCCATGTAGAAGTACTTGCCTGGTAGCTCAAAGATTTCCATTCTTCTCCCGTCCATGCTGCGCGCAGAGAATACACCTCCACCCTTTACAATCTGGTCAATATAATCGGGGCTGACTTCGTACCTGTGCCTATGCCTCTCGGAGATTACTTCGCGCCCGTATAGGAAGTTGGCAGTGGTGTTCGGTGTGATGCGTATTTCATGCGCGCCAAGCCGCATCGTGGCGCCTTTCGAATCCACGCCGAGCTGCTCAGGCATGAGATCGATGATAGGGTAGGGTGTGTTGGGGTCGATTTCTGTGCTGTTCGCGTTTTTCAGTCCCATGTGCCTGCCAAATTCCACTACCGCCAGCTGGAATCCGAAGCATATCCCGAGCGTGGGGATGTTTTTCTCGCGAGCATATGAAAGTGCGGCTATCTTTCCTTCTGTGCCCCGCGATCCGAATCCGCCGGGTACAAGGATTCCGTTAAAGCGAGATAGTATTGAGCAATTGGAAGGATCCTTCTCGAATAGTTCGGTTTCAATCCAATCAATTTCGACGCGTGCGTCGCAGGCCCCGCCAGCATGCTTCAAAGCCTCGTTTACGCTCACATAAGAGTCGGCTAGCTCAGCGTATTTTCCACAAAGGGCGATTCGAACAACTTCATGTGGGTTTGAGATCCTGTCAACAACCTGCTTCCAAGGAGCCCAATCGACCTGGTGCTTGTCCAGGGCGAATCGATCAGCCAGAAAGTCTCCCATTCCTTGAGAGTCGAGTTCAAGGGGTGTTTGATAGATGGTCGGAAGGTCTGGCGACGCGAAAACTGCGCGTTCCTCAACATTGCAGAAGAGCGCAATTTTCTTTCGAGGGTTTGGATTGAGCGGCCCTTTAGTTCTGGCAACGATTAAGTCGGGCTGAATACCGATTCGTCGCAGTTCTTGTACGCTGTGTTGCGTTGGTTTGGTTTTCTGTTCGCCCACAACATCCAATACAGGAACTAGGGTGACGTGAGCGAAGAGAACGTTTCGATGTTCCTCTTCGAGTCTTAGTTGGCGAGCAGCTTCAAGGTATGGAAGGCTTTCAATGTCTCCCACCGTGCCTCCTATTTCCACGAGAAGAACGTCCGGCTGCGCCTTCGCAGCAATGCCTCTAACAACTGACTTGATCTCATCTGTGATGTGAGGAATGATTTGGACACACTGTCCGAGAAAGTCGCCGCGCCGTTCTTTGTTTATGACCGCCGTGTAGATCTGGCCAGTCGTTGTGTTGTGGCTTCGGGACAGGTTGATATCGAGAAATCTTTCATACGTGCCCAAGTCCATGTCGATCTCGCCACCATCGTCTGTGACGAAGACCTCACCGTGAGCGACCGGATTCATTGTTCCAGCGTCAACGTTCAGGTACGGGTCAATCTTCATCGCAGAAACTTTGAAGCCCCTGATTTGCAGAAGCTTTGCGATTGAAGCGGTGGTTATGCCTTTGCCTATTCCGGACATAACGCCGCCGGTGATGAAAAGGTACCTCGTATCTGTCGGCATAAATCACACGAATCAGTCGTGCAACTTAAAGTTTCTCCGAGAAGAGGCCGGAGAAAATTGAAGAAAAACTGAGGGAGGCAGTTATTTTCTGCTACTTAGGTACCTGGGTTTTCAGTTTCCTGATCTCTTGGTTTATGAGGTTCAGGGCGATTCTCGCGGTTGAGATTGCTTGGTCTAGAGATTGCGAACTCTCAGCAGCCCATATCTTAGCTGCACCCTGAGCGGTCTGTGCTCCAAGCTGGCTAAGGTAGAAGCTTCCGTCGTTTTCGAATAGTAGGCCTGCGCTGACGAGGCCTGCGGATAGCGTCTGCCTCATTCGAAGATAACTGTAGGTCAGCCCGTGGCTTCGCGGTTTCTGTTGAGATCGCGTTCGTGCTGAGGAGCTTTACCAGTAGGCTCGGCCCGGGCGGCACGGTTTCTCCGAATTCGGATCTCGCCGATTCTTGTAGTTTGCGAAGCTGCTCTATTTTCGATACCGCGTCTGTGACTGTGGTGAGGCTTTTGGTTATGCTGAGGAAAGATTGTACGACCGGGCTTTGCGGATTCATGCGATATAGTGTTACGGCACCAACATGGCGCGAGGGTGCGATGGCTTTCATTCGTTCGAGGTCGTTCCACACTCTGTAGAGTGTCGTTCGCCCGATTCCGGCCCGCTGTGCGATCTCGGTCTTTGTTAGTTCCTCTTGTGGTCGTTGGGCGAGTATTGTGAGGACTTTGAATTGCGGGCTCTTCGATAGTACTTCCATGAATGCTGTAGCTTCGTCGGCTGCCATAGGTTGTTCAGGTAGCTATGGAAAAGAGGATGGTATATTAATGTTCGCTTTTCCAAACACTATAGTTTCATATGGAAGATGGATAAGTCAGAGGGATTTACCCATGCCAACCATGCCCCAAGCGAACAGCCTCTCTGAACTCGAGGAGAGAATACTTCTCGCCGTATGGAAGCTGAAGGGCATAGGCAAGAACGGGGTCGCCGAAAGCAACCTCCAAACAGAATTGACGAATGAGACGCCTCAAAACCTAGCAGACGCAATAGAAGCTCTCCAAAATCAAGGATTCGTGGAGAGGAGGAGTTCCGTCGACCGTGCATTTCTCTCCCTGACACCCCTCGGCTTAGCCATACTGCGCAAGCTAGAGGAAGATAGGCTGCAAGAACTGAAGTGACACCAACGGTTACAAGTCTAACCTACGAGCGCAAAGACCGTCTCAACGACGAACTCAAGTCCGTTTTTGACCCCTCCGATGAGCCCGTGTCTGATCAGAACGCCATTCCCGTCGAGCTGGTTACTTCAATTCTGAAATGATCTTGAAACGTTTTGGGTTGTCTTGCGATAGGCAAATGTACGGCGTTGTGGGAGAAACGGGAAATGGGTTCAGAACTGGTTAATGATGAATCCATTAAGTGCAGAGCGCCCTCAGCCGGCGCCATGATGTTTCGACGGGCAGACTGAAATCCATTCTCTCCCGTCGATCTCACACATTGACGTCCAGTGGTAACGTAAACTATCGTCCCCGTGAATTATCGTCAAAGCTTAAATTTGAACCTCGACCACGATGAGGGGGACACGGTGTGGCGTGCACTGTAGTCGTCGGAGCGCAATTCGGCGACGAAGGAAAAGGCCGAATTATAGATTACCTCGCAGCCCAAGCCGATTTTGTTGTGAGGTTTCAGGGAGGCAATAATGCAGGGCATACGGTCGTGAATGATTTTGGCACATTCAGGCTTCACCTGATTCCCTCCGGTATCTTCTACCCTCGAGTCGTCTGCATCGACGGGGCAGGAACAGTAATCGACCCGCCCTCCCTGCTCGATGAAATCGCAACGTTAGAGAAGGCCGGAATTAAGACCGACAACCTCTGGATCGACAGAAGGGCACATATTGTTTGGCCTTACCACCGACTCCTTGACGGGGCGGGAGAACAGAAAGGCGGCCTTGGAACAACGCGCCGCGGCATAGGACCAGTCTACGGCGACAAAGCGGCGTACAGAGGCGTTCGAGTTGGGGACCTGCTTCACCCCGAGTTCCTGGAAACGAGGTTGAAGGCGGTTCTTCCTCTCAAGAACCACGAGTTGGCTTACCATGGCTTGGCGCCCCTTCGACTTGAAGACCTCATGCAACAAGCCAGGGATTGGGGCGATAAACTGAGAGCGAGGATTGTTGATTCGCTTCCAATCCTCCGGGAAGCGCTGGGAAAAGGGCAGAAAGTTTTGCTCGAAGGGCAATTGGGTGCAATGCGGGACCTTGATTGGGGAATCTACCCCTACAGCACCGCGTCGTCGCCCACTGCTGGCGGTGCCTGTGCTGGAGCTGGCGTATCGCCCCGTTCGATTGACAAGATAGTCGGGGTTGTGAAGGCATATACGACCGCAGTTGGTGGCGGCCCATTTCCCACTGAGCTCTTCGACAAGGACGGAGAGCGTCTACGCGAAATCGGTGAGGAATATGGGGCGACAACTAAGCGGCCGCGACGGTGCGGTTGGTTAGATGTTGTGGTCGTCCGTCATGCGGTGTCATTGAATGGTTTCACAGGCTTTGCAGTCACGAAACTTGACGTGCTAGACTCCTTGGAGAAGGTGAAGGTTTGCATAGCTTATCGCCTCGATGGAAAGGAAGTTACGGAAATGCCGGACACCTTTGACTTGGGAAGAGTGCAACCTATCTACGAGGAATGGGCGGGCTGGAAGAAACCAACAACGGGCGCCCGAAAGTGGGATGACCTGCCAAAGGGAGCGCAGGCATATCTAAGGCGTATCGAGGAACTTACGAAGGTGCCAATCCAGTACGTGTCAGTGGGCCCCCAACGCGAAAACATCGTAATACTCTGAGGTGGACCAGAGAGAGTTCTGGAAACTGGACTACGACGCTTAGGAGTGCGTCTTTCGAGCGAGCCAAGCGTCAACGGAAGTTATGTGTTTGAACGAATTCGTGATAGGTGAAACGATCAACCCAGCAGGGATGGCGGCGACGAGAAGGTTCACAACATTATACACCGCGGTAAATAGCAGCGTGTAAGTCAGAACCATTGTTTCGGTGCCGAATTGCCACCCAGTCGACTTCCCCAGCGTGAACTTGGCGAAGCCCAAGTAGTCTGCGCCAAAGAAAACAGGCGCAATATAGACTAGGACCGCATAATTCACTACGGTCATTGCAACCACCCGCCAGAGAATACCGCTCCCGAGGATCATAGATACCGCTAGGGACGGGCGAGCCTTGTTTCCCTTGACCCGGCGATATAGTTCGCTCCCCAGCCACAAACCTCCGAGCGTTGAGATCACGGCAACAAACTTAATCGCTGGACCTAGTGGTGCATCGCTGCCGGTGACGTTCAAAAATATCCATTGAATCACTGCCGCAATCGCGCCGGCTGTGGGGCCGAACAGAAAGAATGCTATTAGAATAGGGACTTCAGAGAAGTCTATTTGAAGGTAGGGAATAAGCGGAAACGGCACAGCAGCCTTTGCAAGGGTTAAGATTGCTGCGAGTGCTGCGAACACTCCCGCTCCTGCAAGGGTGACAGTCAATTTCTGTACGGACGTGCGATCAGCCAAGCTTCTTCGAGCGACAATTCGAACCTACTTATAATAGAGTTTCTACCAGTTTACGAGTAGGCAAAATTGAGAAGGGACAAGGGCTCATCGAGGACCGCCCCAGAGAAAAAGAAAAAGAGTCTACGCGGATTCCAGAAGGTCTACAAAATCAGAGTTCAGATTTGCGCCCTCGCAACGCTAGACTCATAGTCCACGCCGGCGCCATGGCTAGTTTGACGCTGCCTTGGTCTGATGGGTAGTAGTTGAGTACGCTGCTGTAGGTGGGATCCGGCCCGACTACTCCCATGGTGTCCTGCACGGAGTCACGAATGTTCTTCCCGTTTACGATAAAATCTTGCAGCAACTGCTTCAGCGCAACGTCAGTATGCGACAAGTCAACCAGCCCAGTCCAACCGATTACGACTCCCGCGCCCTTGCCGACGAAGGCTTGCGCGAGGTCCCCGCCTTGAAGGCCGTAACATCCGCCTAGGATGAGGATGGCTCCGTTGAAGTTGCCCCGCATGCTTTCACGTATGAATTTGGGCGTCACCGCGAAGAGTATTGGTGCTCCAGGTCCTGTTTGAGCGCTCCCCACCAGACCATTGGCCTGCTCCAACACATAGCGGTTAGGATCGTAAGTTTCACTCGTGAATAGCCCGATCGGGCTAGCGGCATTGCCTAAGCCCGTGTGAACCCGCAATATGATCAATTGGTATCCGCGGGCGGCTAGGCTGGCGTAGAATGCTACGGTCACATCGCCCGGCAGAAAAACGTCAACAGCTATTCCCCGTTGCTGCAGCGTCCCAACGGTCCAAGAAATCAGGCTGCTACCGGACTGTACACTGCTCAACTGGTCAATTATGGCGGCGCGTGTAACCTGAGAAACTGAAGTGCTTGTTTGATTCTGTAAACCGAACTGAAATGTGGGGGCCACCAAGTACCCTACAATAATTATGAAAACGAGAATAGCGCCATATCCGATAACATCCAACCAATGCACCTTTCCCCGACGCCTCTCAAGTCTCTCCTTCCTAGTGTTTCTTACCATCACACTGGCCCTCCCGCAACTGCACTTGATTCAGATCACAATATTTAGGTATAGAATTCCACGCTAATATTGATGACGCGCGACTTCAAAGGACGAAGGGACAAAAGCTATTCTAAGACCCGTCCAGAGAGGGTACTAAGTAATCGGAGGATCCGGCCATGACTTCTCCACAAAGCGGGTTTGTCGAAGTAAAGGGATTCAGGTTGTTCTACAAAACCTTCGGAACTGGAGAGGAAATTCTGCTTTGCTTGCATGGCGGCCCAGGAGCAACCCACCAATATCTTTTGTCCCTCGGTGAACTCGGAGACGACAAGCTCAAAGTGGTCATGTATGACCAGTTAGGCGTCGGGGCGTCGGAGAAACCAAAGGACACATCCCTCTTCACGATCGAGTATGGCGCCGAAGAGGTCGAAGGTTTCCGGAAGGCTATGAACCTCGGCAAAGTCAACCTCTTCGGCAGTTCTTACGGTGGGGGGCTAGCACTACAGTACGCGTTGAAGTATCAAACTAACATAAAGAAACTCATTATCGCAGGCGGCATGGCGAGTATTCCAGAGACCGTTGCGGAAATGAACCGGCTCAAAGCGACACTGCCTAAAGATGTTCGAGATACGCTCGCTAAGTATGAGGCGCGTTACGCCTTTCTGCACCCTGAATACCTCAAGGCTGTTGAGGTTTTCTACAGAAACTTCGTCTGCAGATTACCAGAATGGCCTGACGAAGTCACCCGTGCATTCAATGATATGAGCATACCAGTTTACTGGACGATGAATGGACCTAACGAATTCACGATCGTTGGAAACCTGAAAGACTGGGATATAACCGCAAGGCTGCGGGAGATTAAGGTCCCAACGTTGGTGACGGTGGGCAGGTACGACGAAGTCACTCCAAAAGTCGCGGAAACCATCCACAAGGGAATCACTGGCTCCTCGCTCGTAGTCTTTGAGAAAAGCGGACACCTTACAATGTGGGATGAGAAGGAAAACTACCTGAAAACACTCAGAGAATTCCTTCGAGACTGATAGGCCGATTTGGAACGTCGACGGAACTAACTTTGCTTCTGTTCATTACTTTGTGGACGGGCCTTCCAACCCTTTGAAATGTTCTCGGCTGCCACAGTTAGGTTGTTCCCGAGGGATTAGTGCACCGTAACGGATTTCGCTAGATTTCTTGGAAAGTCCGGGTCGTAACCTTTTCCCACTGCCATGTAGTACGCGAACAGTTGAAGTGGCAAGATGTAGACGATTGGCGTGAGGAGCGAGGGAATTCCGGCTGGGAGAATGATTTTTTCGTCGGAGAGACTCGTTATGTCCCCGTCCTGTTCCTCGACCACTCCGATAATCTGCGCTCCCCGCGCTTTCATCTCCATGACGTTGCCGATAACCTTCGAATAGACTTCATCTTTCGGGGCAATGAAGATGACAGGGTAACCTTCTTCTACGACTGAGATGAAACCGTGCTTCGATTCCCCTGCAGGGTAGGCGATTGCGGGAAGGTAGGAGAGTTCAAGGAGTTTCAGGCGTCCCTCGAGTGCTGTTGCAACACTCATTCCTCTTCCAAGAAAACAAAAACTTCTCCTGTCCGAATATTTCTCTGCGATGTTTTTCACATGAGCCTGTTGAGTAGATAGGAATGTAGAGATCCATTCCGGCAATTGGTTGAAACCATTTTCCAATAACTCTAGCTCGCTCTTTTGAACCACTTCTCGTTTCTTAGCTAGGGCAAGTGCGAGTTTTACGAGAATTGAAACCTGTGCTGTGAAGGTCTTTGTGGCTGCCACGCCCATTTCTGGTCCTGAATTTTGGCCTATGTAAACGTCCGAAAGCCTGGTCAGCGTAGAGCCCATTACATTGCTAATTCCGAGGATCGTTGCGCCTCTGTCCTTGGCACTTCTGACCGCGGTGAGTGTGTCTGAAGTTTCGCCGGATTGACTTACTGCCACCACGACAGTATCCGAGTCAACTAGGGCGCCGTAGCCGTCTA
Organism: Candidatus Bathyarchaeota archaeon; assembly: GCA_963780265.1. Lineage (GTDB taxonomy): Archaea > Thermoproteota > Bathyarchaeia > 40CM-2-53-6 > 40CM-2-53-6 > FEN-987. The sequence continues at coordinate 91,369 of CAWABQ010000010.1, read as the reverse complement.
TGAATTCCGAAGCAACCACCGGTGTTACCCCGACCTTGGCGAGATTTGAAAAAGCGTAGGCTGCGGCGAGGCATGCATGGAAGGAGGTGCCACAGGCCAGCAAGAAGACTTTCTTCGCGCGGTTGATCGTGGAAGCCATCAGGTCGAGATAGATAGGGTGTGTGCTGAGAGCGTTACGCACGCTGATCGGTTGTTCGTGAATTTCCTTAAGCATGAAATGTGGGTAGCCAGTTTTGAGGGCTGTTTCCACACTCCAATCCACTTTGAAGGGCTCTCTGAATAATTCCTCTCCAGTGTCAACCTTGTACAATTTCACGTGGTCCGCTGTCAAGACGGCCATTTCATCCTCCTCAAGGTGGATTGCTAGCTTAGTTCTTGAGAGGAAGGCGGGAATATCTGAAGCACAATAGTTCCCGTCGGTTCCGGCACCTATCACCAGAGGGCTTTCTCTTCTCACACAGACAACTTTGTCAGGCTCGAGTGAGCATATGAATGCTAGAGCGTACGCGCCCGTCAGCTTATTGACAGCTAACCTAACAGCCTCGACAAAGCCTACTCCCGATTTGAGGTTCTCTTCGACGAGGTGTGCCGCAACTTCCGTATCGGTTCTGGATTTGAATTGGTGGCCGGCTGCTTCCAGTTCTTGCCTTAACGGCATGTAGTTTTCGATAATACCGTTGTGCACGACGGCTACCTGACCTTTGCAGTCAGTGTGGGGGTGGGCGTTTTCCTGGGCGGGCCTTCCGTGTGTTGCCCAGCGTGTGTGCCCTATCCCTACGACGCCCGTCAAATCACTAAGGTGGAGTGTTTTTTCCACCTCGTCGATCTTTCCCTTGTCTTTCTTGACAACGATTTTTCCGCCGATGATGGCAGCTTCACCGACCGAGTCGTAGCCTCGGTACTCTAACCGCTTCAAGGAATCGTAGAGAACAGGCCCGACGTTGCCGTTTTTCAAAACGCACGCTGCTATTCCGCACATGCCCGTCACTTGCGAAGAATTCGCCGAGTTCTCGAGAGTTGCGTGATAAGCATTCCTGTGCTTTGGATTTGATGAATTGAGGACGGTTGACTCGTCCCACGCTGAGAACGTGTCCCGAATAGGCAAAAATTGCCTTAATGGTCAAAACGTGGCTTTATTAATCGTGGAATCAAATGACCCTGCAGCCATGTCATACCTGATCCTAAAGGAAAGGCATTCCGACCAACTCGTACCTGCACGTGTCTTCTCTGACCCGAAAATAGCCCAATCCGTCCTTCAGCCTACGCGTTGGAGGATACTAAGTGAACTAGCGGCGAACGAAAAATGTGCAAAAGACCTCGCAGAGGCCTTCAACACAAGCGAACAGGTCGTCTGTTACCACCTGAGGGAGCTTGAGCGAACCGGATTCGTGCACCTACAAAGAACCGTCAAGAAAAGGGGAGCGATGGCCAAGTACTACAGAGCGGAGCAGAAGGCAATAGCGATCATTCCCAAACTCGGAACGGCAACGAAGTTCAAGGAAACTCCGCCTGAGCAAACCCTCACAGAAGCATCGTCCAAACTTCTTGACCCGTTCATTTCCCTCGGCCACTTGAACGGCCACATTGTCCTGGGCAGTCCGGATGCTCATGGAGTTTTCAGAAGCCGCGCTCGTTGCGGTGATAGAGCCACGGACCTTGCTTTGTTCTTGGGTTCATTGCTGCCGCTTACCCGGGAAAACATTGTGCGTCTGGACACGGAGATATCGCAACAGGAAATGCTCCAGAACCTCATCCTAGTCGGCGGGCCAAAGGTGAACACCGTCACAATGGCCGTGAATGAATCTTTGCCAATAACCTACGAGCTGACGGGGCACAATATGATGATCTCGCGAATCTCAGGCAGAAGCTACGCGGGAGAAGATGAAGGAGCAATTCAATCAATCGTCAACCCCATGAATCAGGAATGCCGCACGATAGTCATTGCCGGGAACACATATCAGGGCACGAGAGCGGCAGTACTCGCATTCATCAAATACACTGACGAAATCGCAAAAGGAAATTCTATGAATCAAAGTGTGGTTGCTCGAGTGGTCAGCGGATTAGATGTGAACAGTGATGGGCTGATTGATGACGTTCAATTCCTAGAATGATTGACCCCTATTTTCGACCCGCTTTGGATAATCTCTTCTTCAACGTCTCGGTAACTAACTTAGGTTCAATAGATCCCCTGACCTCGGACATTACCGACCCCATAAGAGATGAGAAAGCCGCTTCCCCCTTTTCGTCGACGAGCTTTCTGTTCTTCTCTATGTGTCGGTCGATGATCTCCTCAAGTTTGCGCTGAGTCAACATTCTTAGCCCCAGTTTCTTGATTCCGTCAGCCGGATCTGAGGTTAGATTCGCCGCTTGCCACTTCAACAGGTCTATAACAGCTTCTTTGGCGACCGTTCCTTCATCTACTAATCCGAAGATACCCTGGATCTTACTGTCTGGGATAGAGTGGACGGGTACACCTTCACGTTCAAGGCTTTTGCAGCTTTCAGTCAACACGGTGGCGATGAATGTGGGCGGCACTTTGCTGGTTGCTGTTATTTGTTCGAAGAGGGTAAGGTAATCTGAGTCGACCAGCTGTTTTGACAGTTTTTGGTTTAGCGAGTATTGATCAACCAGTCGTTTGGTCAGGCTTTCAGGGGTTTCCGGAAGGTGTGCCTTCAACTTCGTGACTAATTCTTGTGTGACGGGTGTTTGCGGGACGTCGGTTTCGGGGTACATCCGAGCGGCGCCCGGCCTAGGCCGCATGTATCTCGTCGTCCCGTCAGGCATCGCGGTGCGCGTTTCTTCAGGGACGCCAGAGATGGCTTCGATGGCTCGGTCGACGACAGCATCTAAAGCATCTTTTGCTTTAGCCTTCTCGTCAGCGACCAGGACAAAAGCATCATCGCCTGCAACATTCAACCGGTCCTTCACATGGTGGACTTCCTCTTCCGTAACACCATAACCCGGAAGCTCGTCGGAGTGAAATATGCCACCGACACCTGCCCAGAACGAGGCACGGTTGGACAGTTCCGTCCCAAGCCTCAACCCTGGCGCAAGCTCCTTCCCTAATAGCCCCCTGAATTTGGGAAGCTTAGCGGCCACCACGACGCCGCCTTTCGAGATTGCTTCCTTCATTATTCGAGCTTTGGAGCCAGCAAAAACCTCGGTGACATCGCCATATTTCCTTTCGAGTAAACTTGGACTCACGCCGGTCGCCCCAGTTCATCCCGTATTTCAAGCAGTGTTTGCTGCCGGTTGACTTCTGTTTCGACGACTTTACTCAGGATATCGAGTTCCTGGACGCCCTTGATTTCCATGAGGGCGCCGCCTGGGGTTGAAATGTTCAAGTCTTGCCGAATGCTTCCCAAACCCCTCTTCACTGTTCTCGTCGCCCTCAGGATAGTGCCTATTGCGTATGCAACCTTCTCGACTTCGCCCGCGGAATCCATCACCGGCGCAGTTGTCACTTCTATCAAGGGGACGCCGAGCCGGTCTATCCTATACCCAACTGTTTCGCTTGATTGACCGGTCTTGCGCGCCGCGTCTTCTTCTAATGAAATCTGTTGAATTGGAATTTCCTTTCCGTCAACCTCTAGCGCTCCGTCTAGGGCGACCACGCACGTCCGTTGGAACCCTGTGGTGTTAGAGCCATCGATCACGACCTTGCGCATCACATGAATTTCATCGACGGGTTTGGCATTCATCAACAGGGCTGCAGTCAAACATACCTCAACAGCTTCTCCGTTGAGTTTTCCCGGTGGCTCCTCATCCATTTCGACTAGGCATGAGGTCTCATCGTCTTCTTCATAGATTACACTTCTTCCGCGGTGGAATTCGAACAGCGCCGCCTGGTCGACTTGGCCCAACTCACTTTGCGTCGGCCTCAACCTGCGCATGAACTTTTTTTCAGGATCCGACTCAGCAAAATCGGTTGGGCAGGCACAGAACAGTTTGTGCTCCGTGTCAAGTTGCCTGTGAATTTCCAGCCCGACCTTGATTCTAGGCTGAGCCTTTGAATCAACGCTCATTCTACGGCAGCCTCTAAGGTGCGTCTGTCTGAGATTTCGTTTGCAATGCTCTTGATCATTATCTTCTTGACTTTCTCGGGGTCCTTTTCTTGGCCGAAAGCCCACATCATTTTCACCAGTGCTGTCTCCGGGAGCATGTCACCTAGCGGTAGTACTCCGATCTTTAGCAAATCCCGTCCGGTAGAGTAGACGTTCATGTGCACCCGTCCCCAGATGCATTGAGAGCACATGCCCACCACGATTCCATCCTTTACCGCCCTCTCAAGCGCCGGGAACAAGGTGTCGCTAACGTGGCCTAGTCCTGTCCCTTCAAGGACGATGCCCTTGTAGCCCGTGGCCGTCGCCCAATCAATCATACCCACTGAAAGCCCCGGGTGGAATTTTATGAGCGCAACGTTCGGGTCGAACTTGGAGCGAACTTCCCAATCTGAACGTTTGTGTCTTTCCGTATTTCTGGCCGTTAAGTTGGAGGGCTCGATTTAGGAGGTCGTAATATGCGATGGGACGAGCGTTAACGCTCCTGAAGGCGTCTCTTCTACTGGTGTGGCACTTGCGTACCTTTGTTCCTCTATGGACGGCGACCCTCTCATCCGAAACCCAATCATGCATAGCGACCACAACTTCAGCGAAAGGAGCCTGGCCAGCAACTGCCGTCGCCGCTAGCAGGTTGGTCGCCGCGTCGGAGCTGGGTCGATCGGACGAACGTTGTGAACCGACCAATACAACGGGCACCGGTATGCCCTGCAAAGCAAAACTGAGAGCAGCAGCTGTGTAACCGAGAGTATCAGTTCCATGCGCTATCACCACACCATCCGCCCCCGCGCGAACTTGCTCTGCGACCGACTCTGCGATCTTGGGCCATTGTTGTGGCCCTATGTTTTCGCTGAAGACGCTAAGCAAAACTTTGGCGTCAATGGTGGCCAGATCTGCCAACTCAGGGACTACACTGTACAAGTCTTCTGAATCAAGGGCGGGTTTCACGGCCCCAGTTCTATAATCGACTTTACTGGCGATTGTGCCTCCTGTGCTGATAATAGATACCTTCGGTAGGCCTGCTTTCTGTTGTGGGAGGGCGGGGCGAGTGAAATGGGGCGCTTCTCCCTTACCTAGAACGCTAACCTTTGTGGCAACGTCAACTCGGACGCCCACATTATATCCAGTCCTTAACTTCACGACGACATAATTCTCCTCCAGGCCGGAATGGTATCGCGGCATGAGAAGCCCTTCCACAACCTCCTGACCGCCAGTACGTTTCACTTCGAGTCTGAGTCTATCCCCAATCTGTGCGCCTGCCTTTGCCAGTACATCGCGTGAGACGCCGGAATAACCGTACAATTCCTCGTGGGACAAAGCCATCTCAGTCCAATCTTTGGAAAAGGAAAGCTGAGACCCTTAAGACGTTAGCTATGCTATTTCTCTAGGGTCAGTTCAGCATCTTTCCCATGTAGGGGCCGACATAGTCGTAGCCAGCGCGCTTGTAGTAGCCCTTCGTCCCAAGCGCACTCAGGACGAGAATTCTGCTCGCCCCGCGTTCCCTTGCCACTGTCTCAGCTTCCGCTAGCAGTTTACGGCCTAAACCGGTGTGCTGCCAAGCACCCCCATCTCTTAGGCCAACAGGAACCTCAGGGCCGTATACGTGCAACTCTCGGATGATTGCGCTGGCCGCATCAACCTCGGGCCTGTGCGCTTTTTCAGAGGGCATTCTCAGACGCAAGTATCCTATCAGGACCCCTGCTTCGGGTTCTTCAAAGGAGATGAACAGCTCTTTTCCCCCAGACGCTTCGTATTCCTGCATTAGAAGGCGAATTCGGTCGGGTTGAACGGTCACCTTCTCCTTGAGCATCCTGTGGCCTACCTCGCGGCACCGGATGCACATGCATCTTTTTCCCCTCTCCCTCAACCGCCTTACGACGAGTTCACGAAGGTTGCCCTTCATTACACCCGATTGAATGAGTTGAACAGGGAACTCTCTTTGGACCCGCATTATCCGGACCCAGGGCGGAACGAACTCCTTTACCTTGGCGATGAGTTCAGCGGCTTGCTCTGCATCGTATGGCTGGTAGAGGCCAGCGTTTCCACCACTCATACAGTTCCGTGCCTTCCATGACGAGGCAAGGATAGATTTTGATCATATCGGGACGAAACCGCGGGTTCTCGAAAAGCGTCCTGAATGATTCAAGGTCCTTCTGAAAGTCAGAGCCCGGCAGACCTGGCATCATGTGTGCAACAATCTTGAAGCCCGCGTCTTTGGCTATTTGAAAAGCTTCGGCCACGTCTGCCACCGTGTGACCCCGATTAGTAAGTGCATAGATGTAATCATCGATTACTTGCACGCCAATTTCAACGCGCGTGCCCCCAAACCTTAGCATTTGGTCGACGTGCGGCTGCTTACACCAGTCAGGTTTCGTCTCGATGGTTAAGCCTACATTGCGAACTTCACTGACCTCGGCTCGGGACTTTGCTTCCTCGAGTGTCGATGAGTTCACGCCGTTAATTGCGTCTAGGCATCGGGTTACAAAGTGCTCTTGGTAGTCGAAAGGTGCTGCCAAAAAGGTGCCGCCCTGAATGACAAGCTCGACCTTCGAAGGTACATGGCCGATGGCTTTGAGCTGCTCAAGTCGACTGCTGATCTGGAGAAACGGATCGTATCCAGACTGGAAGCCCCTCATGGCTGCAGGTTCACCTGAGGTGTAACTCATAGGGAACCCTTTCTCCATGGGACAGAATACGCAGCGGCCGTGCGGGCAGCCGCGCGGTGAACTCATGACTCCAATAACGTTCACCCCCGAAATGCTGCGCACTTTCTTCAGCCGCAGAGTCGGCCCGAACTTTTGCTTCATGTGCGGCGGCAAGGCGCTGAGAATGTCAGAGTTGCGGGGCATCCAACTGAGTTCGTGCCTCTTGCAGAACTCCAACTTTACCCTATTGAGGCTATCAGGGTCGGTTGCTCCGACTTCAATTATGCGCGAAGCCAATTCAGATAGGAGCGAGGCTTCGAGTGGTGAGGCATGCTGGGCGCCCATGCTCTAATTAACCTCCGCGAAAATGCGTAGGGCGCTCATTCAAAGCAGAAAGGCCCCGTGTGGCCTTACGCCTGTTTCGTGGGGGCGTCTACGCAAATGTAGAGGATGTTGCTTCCGCGAAGTATTACATTCCCATAATTGGCTGTCGGAGAGTTGCCTCGGTACTCTGTCGCGCCTTCCAGAATAATGTTCATGTGGGCGTCAGCGTCTATCATTTTGCCGTGGTATTCCACATCGTTCTTTAGCCTAATGTTGACTTCGCCGTTGATTTTCTTCACGAGTAAGTTGAGAGGTTTCCTAGAAGGCTCCATATGCATCACTGAATTGGTGCGCAAGCTTCTCTTTTACTCTAAATAAGGTTGCCCCAACCCTAAGCTTTGGGCAGAACAACCCCCACCCTTAGGTCATGAAGTGGCTTAGTTTCATGTCTCTGCGGCTCTTCAGCACGCCGAAGCATTTCTCTGGCGCGAGCCTCACATACTCTAGCTTCAGGCTATCTAGGAGCGGTTGCGCGCTCTTGCGAAGCTCAGGAGCCACTACGATGCCCCTTAGAGGCCTGTTGACCTTTTTTCTGAGCGTCTCGAGGTACCTTTCAAGTTGCAAAACCGCATCCTTTGACGCTGCATTCCGTTTGATTTCCACAACAACGAGCCTACCATTCCTGTCTTCTGCGAAAATATCCGTGAAGCCAGCTTCGCCCAAACTCTTCTCCTGCTGAAGTGGTTTTAGGCCATTTTCTACGAGGTCAGGCGCGGTGAGGATCGCCTGCTTCATCTGCTCCTCAGTCACGTGCAGCGCGAATTCCCCAGAATCAGCGAGTGTTCCAGTTGCCGTCAGGCGAATTTCCTTGAATTCTATGGAAACATTCTCTCTAGGTTGGGAGCGTGAAGCACTGACCACGAGTCCAGCGTCGTTAAGTTTGACTTTGACGACGCATTTTGGTGGTCGCCAATTGACGGGCTCGTAACCCGTAGGCCTGTGAACCAGCACCGAACCATCTTGTTTTACCATCGCTATTCTCTCGCCCCATTCCAACGTTGACGAAGCGCGCCCCTCGTAGTCGACCCTACAGTTACCTATTATGAGCGCAAACTTCTCGCCCTGAATGCCTTCTCAAGAATTTCCGCCGCTTCAGATATCGGAGGATCAACCTTCACTGAAAGACCCATTTGCAAACTCCCACGCTACTAACGATAAGTTGCTTCAAGTGTTTTTTCCGTACTTTCATCCTACTCTCTCCGTTATATCGAACCAGGGCAGTAAAAGGGCTAGCCAATGTTGAAATAAGCAGGGTGTTATTGTTGGCATCGGCCCAAGTCTTGGAAGAGAAAGCTGAAGAAACCGAGGAAGACTCGGAGGAAGAAGAAAAATCCGAGGCAAAAACTGAGAAGCAGAAGAAGAAAGCTCAAGAAACAGAGGAAGACTCAGAGGAAGAAAAACCCGAGGCAAAAGTTGAGAAACAGAAGAAGTACGAGTTAATAGAAGATATTCCAGGCGTCGGCCCCGCGACAGCTGAAAAACTCAGAGAAATGGGTTACCACACAGTCGAATCCCTCGCCACGGCCACAATTAAGGAACTAACCGCAGCCGGGGTTGGCGAAAAACAGGCCGGCAAAGTAATTGCGGAAGCCCGGGACAGCATCGCCCTTAGTTTCATTCGAGCTGACGAGCTCATTAAGATGAGACAGAACGTGAGGCGACTCACCACTGCAAGCAAACAGGTTGATGAACTGTTAGGTGGAGGCCTCGAAACTCAAACAATAACCGAATTCTACGGAGAATATGGAGTCGGCAAGAGCATTCTCATGCCATCAACTTGCAGTCAATGTCCAACTACCTGAAGAGAAAGGCGGCCTCAACGGCGCAGCCCTGTATATTGACACGGAGAACACGTTCCGCCCTGAATGGATAGTTCGCATGGCAACGCGCAATTGGATTAGATCCGACGGAGACAGCGAAGAAGATCATCTACTCAGAAGCCTTTAATTCGGATCATCAGATACTTGTACTTGAGAAAGCGGATAAGGTCATTCAGGAAAACAATGTGAAGCTGATAATCGTTGACTCCTTGACAGCCCATTTTCGAAGCGAATATCTTGGCCGTGAGATGCTTGCTGAGCGGCAGCAGAAACTCAACAGCCACCTGCATCGGCTCGTTAGGCTTTCCCGTGCCTTTAATGCATGCGCAGTCGTCACGAATCAAGTGATGTCAAGGCCTGACGCAGTTCTTCGCAATGGCTGTGGAACCAGTCGGAGGACATATAGTGTCGCACACTACCCATACCAGGATATTCCTGAGGCGCACAGCCAGTGGCCCAGTTAGAATATGTAAGCTCATCTCCAGTCCATACCTACCCGAAGGGGAACGCATATTCAAGATAACTGAGGAAGGTGTCAAAGATATCACCGAAGAAGACGAAGTCAAACGGCGAAGATAAGAAACCACAGCCCAAACCCAAACACCAACACTAGCAGAGAAATTCTTTCAAGCAATCATACAGAGAAGAAATTCGCGACGCAGAAAAAGAACTAGACAGCAATACGAACATAATTCCGAGCAACTGAATCGGCTAAAGGCTACTTGAAAGCCCTTGAAGGGCTACTGCTGACCGCGAAATCTAACTGACGACAAATACCTGTACCTGTCGAAAATTGAAATGACGCCTACAAACTCAAGACGATGAGAAAGAGTTTGCTCAGCCACGGCACGAATGGGCTACATGCTGACTATGATAGAGGATACTTTCAAGCTCGTGGAGGTCTCTTGAGGAAACTCGAACGCTCAGAAATCCCCGCTGAACCAGCTGAACGCAAAAAAGCGAAATAAGAAACTAGTCTACAGCTAGACGGTATTCGATAAAACTGTAACCATAATCCACAGAACTATGAAAGTGCCACCACCCAGGGTTAAGTAGCGGTTCTTTCCTTTCAGCTCAACCTCTCCATAGTGAAATCATTACGCACAATCAGAACCGACAACAAATAGAACGACAATGCCCAATCCGATCCCAATGTAAATCGCAAATTCCCCGATGTCGCTTACTTCATGCGCAGAGAATGGTTGGCAACGCCAGCCACCACGGCTAAGAGCGACTCGTAAGCCAATAAACGATCGATGATCGGCTTAATTCCTCCCTTGGCTTCCTTGAACTTGTTGATTACCATGCTCAACTAAATCCCACGGACCAACTCTAAATTCGGGCAACATAGCCCGAGTCGATAGATAATACCTTCCCTACTGCACCCGACCCCCACACGTAACCTCCCGCAAAATCCTTAAAGCCTAAAAAAGATTCAAAACTGAAGACAAATGTCGGTCCCGAGGGCACTCCCGACGTCAAAGTCGAAGACGTAATGTCAAGTCCAGTAACCACCATCAAAGACACCGACTCAGTTCTAACAGCCACCAAACTCATGAGGAAACAAGAAATCGGATGCGTTGTGGTTGTTGATAAAACTGGAAAAGCAATGGGCCTCATCACAGAACGCGACATTGTAAGAAGAGTTGCCGCATTGGATTTACTGCCTAGCAAAGTTAAAGCTGGAAAATCCATGACCAAACCGCCCGTAACCGTCGAAGCGTCGACAAATGTAACTGACGCTGCCAAAAAAATGCGCGAGCAGAAAATCAGGAGACTCGTCGTTCTTCAAGGTGGTAAGCGTGAAAGGAATCATAACAAGCAACGATATCGTGGACATAACGCCAGCCCTCATCGACGTCATGGCAAGAGAAATCAAAGATAGCGCCCGTACAGAGAGATAAAGGAAACCGCGCCACTGTCAGGATACTGCGACACGTGTGGCTCGTGGGCTGATGAGTTGAAACCTCGCATGACGGCCAGTTCGTATGCGACGACTGCGCAGCTGATTCGAAGTACCTGAAGAAGATAACCAACGGCCTTAACCCTGACCCAAGTGAAGATCCAGCAGGCGGTGCAACTAGTCATGCCATCAATACTAATCGAATCTACCAGATTCTCGTCAACAACGAGTTGACAACCGCTCACATTTTTTTGGAAGATGGCGCATCAAGAGCATTCCGAAGACTTCGACCCACTTCGACGGCCGACTCTGAAAATAGACGGCAGCCACCTAATTGCCCTGCCCGGACTAATCGATGCGCACGTTCACCTTCGCGACTTCGACTTGTCCTACAAGGAGACTTTTGAGACAGGGACTCGCGCAGCGGCAGTCGGCGGATTCACTACTGTATTCGATATGCCGAATTCCCGCCCCCCGACAGTCAGCAGCCCCAATTTGGCTGATAAGATGGCAAAGGCGGAAGGGCAGGCTGTACTCAAACGTGGCCTTTCAGGGATCGCTAGTTGAAGACCCGAACGAAATGAAAGGAATGGTTGAGCAGGGCGCAATCGCTTTCAAATTATACCTAAACAAGGCACTCGTAACGTTTGACTCGAGCGACCAAACCGATTTGATGAATGCGCTTCAAGCTGCGAAACAGGCTGAGGCTATCGTCACCGTCCACGCAGAAGACGGAGACCGCATCAGGAAGTCTCAGCAGGAGAGCCTAGCGCCGAGGGAAGACATCTATCCGAGACTTTCTCAGAGCACATGCACCAGAAATCGAAGTATATGCAGTCCGCAAGATTCTAGGCCTCGGCAGCAAGCTGGGACTGCGACTTCATATCTGCCACATCACCGTTCCGGAAGCCGTGAACCTCGTCCGAAAGGCACCGAACGCAACATGCGAAGCCTCCGCCCACCACCTACTCCTAAATCAAACAGTCTTCCGAAAGCAGAAGACTCTAGCGATTTGTGTCCCCCCGATTAGAAGCGAAGCAAACAGGAATGGCCTATGGAAGTTGTTCGCGAAAGGGCAGGTGGACATACTCGCTAGTGACCACGCCCCGCACACGCTGGAAGAGAAGACGAAGGATAACGCCTGGGACGCAGCCTCAGGAGTACCTGGCCTGGAAACATCCCTCCCAGTAATGTTCACGCAGGTCTCACTGGGAAAACTCTCGTTGCGAAGGCTCGTCGACGCTACGGCCACGCTTCCGGCTAGACTCTTTCGCTTGTCAAGAAAGGGCGAACTCAAGGAAGGTTACGATGCAGATATCGTGCTCGTTGACCCGAAGGCCAAGACACGAATTACACCAGAGAGCTTTCAGAGTAAGGCGAAATACTCGCCGTTCAAGGGATACCGATGCGTTGGAATGGCGGCTTACACGATTGTGAATGGGACATTGGTTGCTGAGAGGGGAAGGATCGTGGGACCTGCTGTGGGAAGAGTCACCAAGAGCGATAGGGCATGCGCTTCCTCCTAGATGGAATGCTGGGAAAGTTGGCGAGGTGGCTTCGGATGCTCGGGTACGAATCGGTCTACCTGAACGACAGTTCCGACCGAGACCTGCTTTCAATCGCCAAACGTGATTCCCTCATCCTGCTGACTTCGGATCGAAGAACTCTACAGGACCGCAGCCATGAAGGGCATCCAGACCTCGCTAGTGCAGGGACGCACAGAGCCAGAGCGATTGGCAAGCCTCGCAGAACACTATAACCTTAGGCTCGAAATCGACACGGCAATTTCAAAATGCCCGTTGTGCGGGTTTCCGATAAGAGAAGCTTCAAAGGATGAAGTGGAAGCCTCGGTTCCTCCAACAACGTTTAAAGTATACCAGAGTTTTTGGCTTTGCACCAATCCCAAGTGCGCCAAAGTGTACTGGCAAGGAAGCCACTGGAAAAAGATAGAACAAACACTGGAAAGCGCGAGGAAAATTCTTGACGCGAAGAGAAACAGCACAGCTAGCACAGAACAGGCTCACCCTTGAAGAAGGTAAAACGCTAGTACAAATCGCACGCTTGGCCACCACCAGGTACCTAAAAAGCAATGAGATAATCAAACCGCCCCAAGACGCGCCTGAAAGGCTGCTTAGGAAATCCGGCGTTTTCATAACGCTAAACGCTACGAAACCCGCCAACGAATTGCGAGGCTGCATCGGGTTTCCATACCCGGAAGAACCCCTACTGAACGCTACCATCAAGGCCGCAATCTATGCGGCTACAGACGACCCAAGATTTCCCCCAATCTCCTTGGAAGAATTCGAGGGCTCTATTGTTGTGGAACTCACCGCCCTCACTGAACCGCAGGCCTTGAAAGTACATGATCGGAAATCGCTTCCAGAGCTAATTCAAGTCGGCCGGCATGGCCTCATCGTCGCCCGTGGAGGCAATTCAGGCCTGCTCCTGCCGCAAGTGGCGACTGAGTGGAAATGGGACTCATCGGAGTTTCTGATGAATTGTTGCCTGAAAGCAGGGCTGCCTCCCGACTCGTGGCTTCTTGACGGGGTTGAAGTCAAAATCTTTGAGGGAGAGATTTTCGAGGAAGTGAAGCCTGCTGGCGAGGTTAGGAGAAAGAGCGTCGGTGAAGATGAGATTGCGTGTTTACTTGGCGCCTTGCGGTATAGGGTTAGGCCACATAACACGAGTTCACCCAATCGCTAATGAGTTGAAACGCCGGGAAGTCGAAACCGTATTTTCCACCTACCTTGACGGACTCAATTATGCGAGACGCAACCTCTTGCCGACCTATGAGGCCGTGCCAATCAACTTCAAAGTAACAAACGACGGTGCAATAGATTTCAAAAAGACGGCCGCCACTAGCGGCTTTTCGCTGGGCATCAGAACATTCCTCCAGCAAGTAGTCCGCGAAATTCAATTCTTGAAGCAGTTCAGGCCGGACGCTGTTCTATCGGACTCTCGGGCCTCTTCACTTGTAGCAGCCTGGCTGCTTAGAATTCCAGCCGCCCTAATGCTCAACCAGTTCCGAGTTGAAATAATCAGACGCCCATCAGGCCGCTCGTTGACACTGCACGACCGGCTATTCTTCTTCATCGCCAACGTAGGATGGCTTTTCGTTCGAACAGCCATCCAACTGGTGTGGGGGCGAAGCCAGGTCATACTCATCCCTGACTTACCGCCGCCATACACGATTTCGCTGGGAAACCTCGCGATTCCCAGACGCTACCAAGAAAAGGTGAAGTTCATCGGCCCCATTGTTGAGGAGCACCACAGCAAGTCGAGCGAGCATATTCGGCGCGAAATAGGCCTTGAAACTAAACTACCCTTCATCTACGCTGCTGTCAGCGGGCCGAAGGTTGAACGCGAAATATTAGCTCGAAAACTCCTTGACGCTTTCCAAGGGTTCTCGAAGAATTATCAAATCGCACTCTCCCGAGGCAATCCTGAAGGAGAAAGAGCAATGCATTCCGTGGGCGGGGTGAGGGTTTACGATTGGATTGAGAATCAGGAGGATTTCATCAAGGCCAGCGACTTGGTCGTCGCCAGGGCGGGCCACGGAACGATCATGAAATCCCTCGTCTATGGGAAGCCCATGGTACTTGTGCCAATCCCTGATCATACAGAGCAATACGGCAACGCATTCCGCGCAACGTCCCTTCATGTAGCCGAAATGATTGACCAAAACATGTTGAACCATGACACTCTCAAGTCTAAAGTCGAAAGAGTTCTGGAATCCCGAATACCTGACGAACGCCGCGCGAATTAGCAAGGAAACCGCATCAATGGACGCAGTTGCAACGGCCTGCGATATCGTTGAAGCTTTGGCGAGCCATTCCTAGAGAGATAGTTGCTCCACCTCAACCTGGTCAAGATGCTTTGATACCTCCACCGTCGAGAGCTCTATCTCATGTTGGAAACCCTCCTGAGGTAACGACTCTGTCCCGACGACACCTACCACCCTAGCCATCTCCGACAGGTCATCTCTCGTCAACCCTATTAGCGGCGTGAAAACCGCAACCTCTGGGGCTACGGCCCTGAGCGCCTCGGCTAAGGCAATTTCGCCGGCAACATCTGCGAAAATTATTCCCTTGAACCTCTTTTCTTTGGCAAACTTGGCGGCCGCCAACCTCACCAAGAGCTTCGAGGTGGTTGAAGGGTTGGGTTGGTCTTTGACCTTCTCTCCTATGAGCCGTTCGTAGTCGACAGTGTAGACTTTGTAGCTTGGACGAGTTATTAACCGCCGTAGGTTTCGGGCGAGATTCAGTTGATTCTCCGTCGCGAAAGCCGAGCTGATGTTGGATAGTGGAATGAATAATTCCACTAGGCATCCTCTTCTCATCATTGCATAGGCTGCGAGAAGCGTGAGGGGCCCCGAATCCAGCACCGCCAGCATTTTCCATTGAGAAGACAGAGGCAGCCCGCCAGGGCCCTGCAATCTCTCACCATAAACGTAGGCATCTTCGTCTACCAGGTCAACATGAATCGTAACATCGGGAGCCCCAAGGTCGACTGTGACACCTCTGTCCTTCAAGGCATGGAGAACTTCAGAGCCACCCTTGAGCTCAACATCACGCCGAGACAAAGAACCTGACGTTGAACGGTGAGCACGAATTGCAAACGATTGGCCTGATCGCAGTTGCTCGTTCGCGAGGTTCACAATGGATTGCACTACAGCTTCCATAGAGGCTGGCAGCAGGTTCGCGGGTACCGCGTAAGCTACGCCGAAGACTCCTCTGCAGGACTGAGCGCCAAGCTTCGCTTCTCTGGCATCTTTGAGGCCGTGTACCACTAGCCTGGCGGCGTGTTTCTCAACCCGGAAACCACTGAAACCAGCGCGGGTAAGCGCGAACCTCAGGTCATCAATTAGCCGTTGCTCCAAAGTGCGTCTGACTGGGGAGCTCTTCAGCGTGAACTCGGCTGAAGCTACGATTATCACCGGTTCCGGCATTTGGGACAAGTGGCCTTTCCCCAAACAGGGAAAGGAAAGAGTTGTGTTCGTCCTACTTAGGTTCTAACGAAAAGAAGCGGAAGAAAAAAGGAAGAGTGAAGGCCGTTTTAGTAGTCGTCTCCGCCTGGCATTCCACCGGGCATGCCTCCACCTGGGGGCATGGGTGGCCCGCCTCCCTTGGAAGCCACGACATCGTCAATGCGAAGGATCATTGAAGCGCATTCAGTGGCGGATTTGACAACTTGGAGTTTCACGCGGAGCGGCTCTATGACGTTCAAGCTGCGCATGTCTCTAACTTCACCGGAGAAGACATCGACGCCGTACCAGCGGTTTTCCGGGTTCTCATGCTTGGACCGTAATTCGACCATGATGTCGATGGGGTCTAGGCCGGCGTTTTCGGCTAGGGCTAAGGGTACGCTTTCGATGGAGTCTGCGAAGGCCTCGATAGCCAGCTGCTCACGACCACCGACCTTGACGGCGTACTCGCGTAGTTGCTTTGCTGTCTCCGCTTCGGCTGCGCCTCCACCAGCAACAATCTTGCCATCCTCAATTGCGTCCCTAACGACGCATAAGGCATCGTGCAGAGACCGTTCAGCCTCATCCACAACATGTTCAGCTCCTCCTCGAACTACGACTGTCACCGCCATCGGGTTCTTGGCGTCCCTGACGTAGGTCAGTTTGTCGTCTCCGATCTTCACTTCTTCGACGAGTTTTGCCTCACCGAGGGATTCTTTTGCTAGGTCTTTGACGGTTGCTACGATTTTGGCGCGAGTGGCCTTGGAAAGTTTCTCCATGTCCCCACTGCTCACGTTCTTTATCGCCGCGACTCCCTTCTTGGCGAGGAAATGTAGCGCTACATCGTCGATGGATTTCTCGCAGAATACGAAGTTGGCGCCACTCCTAGCGACGTTGTCAACCATTTCCTTCAGCATGCGTTCTTCTTCGTCAAGGAAGAGCTTCATTTGGTCCGGGCTGTCTATGTTGATTTTCGCGTCGAACTCGGTCTTCTCGATTTCGAGCTTGGCGTTGAGTAGGGCGATCTTTGCGTTCTCGGTTCGCTTCAGCATCTGTGGGTGAGCAACTTCCTTGTCGATCACGATGCCACGGACAAGTTCTGTTTCTTCGAGGCTCTTGCCGTGTTTCTTCAATACCTTGACAAGGTCGACGTCAACCCTCGTCTTACCGTCTCTAGTTTCTTTGACTTGGAGGGCCGCATCCACAGCTATCTTCGCCAGGTAATCTTTGGCGCCGGTCACACCCTTGGTGCCCATGGCGGTCATTGCGATCCTTCTGAGGGTTTCCGCATCGTTCGTGTCGATCTTTTCGCTGAGGCCGTCGAGTATTTCTCTAGCCTTCTCTGACGCCTTCTTGTAGCCCTCGACCACGACGGTGGGGTGTATGTCCTTGTCGAGGAGTTTCTCAGCATTCTCTAGTAATTCGCCGGTTAGAACTACGACAGTGGTGGTTCCGTCTCCCACCTCGTTGTCCTGCGTCTTGGCAACTTCTACGAGCATTTTAGCCGCAGGATGCTGTATGTCAAGTTCTTTCATGATTGTCGCGCCGTCATTTGTGATGATGACGTCGCCGATGGTGCTGACGAGCATCTTGTCCATTCCGCCGTGGCCCAAGTGTCGTTCTGACCGTGTCAGCTACGACTTTGGCTGCGAGTATGTTGTTTCGCTGGGCGTCCTTGCCCGTTGTTCGTTGAGTTCCTTCCTTTAGGATTATAACAGGTACACCTTGTGTAGACATCACACTTCACCAATTTTGTTACTACAGGTAAAAAATCCGATATATAAGATTTCTGAGAAGGCCCTGTTACGTCTCTGGGACTTGGTTTTTGGTGTTACATGTCGGGACTTAATGTGGGTAAAGGTATGGCAAGATAACGGAGATAACGGATAAGAACGCAGTAACGAGGCCAGTAACGAGGGTTCCGATTGCGACGTACAAAATAAGCCTCTGTAGTTTGAGGTTCAAGTCTGTCTGTTGTTCCTGTGACCTGAGAGAAAGATAAGCAGTGGCAACCGAAGCATTCGCAGGTTCACGAATAAATTTCGACACCTTTAGTTTCACGGCCTTAATGCCAGTGGCCACATCCAGCTTGGTTATCTTCATGGCTCCGAGTTGTTCTTGCAAATGTTCCTTCAACGCGTCCCTGAGAACACTTTCGAACTCTTCGTCGGTAAGGTCGCGGGTTGTCGCCTCTAAGCTAGCGCTCGCATCTATCCCTATTCCAGCCTCTTGGTCTTTCTTGAGGATTACATTACTACCACAATTTGGACATGGACCTGAGTGGTGTGGAGGGAGAGAGTGTTTACAGTTAGGGCATTCACTGGATGCTGACATTAGGATTCGACGGTTTTCTCGTAGCGTTTTGTATTAAGGTTAGCCACTTGTCTCTACCCTTAACCTGTATTCCCGCTTTCTCGGCAGGTGTTACTCCGTCTAGTGCCATGTGTGGACGAACATAATTGTGGTAAATCTGATACCCAGTCAGAAGAGGACTGTCAGATTTCTTTACTCAAGAAATTGTTTCAGGTAGAAAGTAGAAGACGGTAAGACCTCAAAGTCTAGGTAGACGTAAGAAAAACTGGTCCACTACTATGGAGATGAGTAGCATCATAAACAACCAAAGTGGGGCAAAAAGAAGAATATCTCGAAATCGCATCTTCTTGACCGTTAACAGTAGACCTAAAATGGTTGATGAAAAAGCCGCAGCCCACACAATGTTACTGTATAGAAACGGGATAAGCGTGTATCCCAACCAAGCCGTGAAAAACATGAGTGCCGTATTGAACAACGCACCCATTATACGAAACACGTTCTGCGTAGGCGTTACCAAAGCTCTTTCACCTCTCAAGATCGCACGGATATACAATGTCGGTATACAGAAGGCCACGATTCCGATGGGGAAAAACCACACGACCATGAAATAGACCAAAGGAAAGTGGTACAGAGCTCCGAAGAAGTAGGACCCAATGTAGAATCCATTATGATAGAGATAATCGGCAATGATGGCGGTTGCAAATGATACGAACGACATCAAGAAAAAGTCACTAATTCCAACAAGAATTTGCCTCGCCTGTTTCCGCTGAGAAGGAATAACGTGCGAAACCATATCATTAAGAAGAGCCAGAAATTCTAACCATGCAAAGAATGCCGCGACGCCGAAAAATGTGATAACCTCGAAGAACGCTACCAACGCAACATTGACACCGGACAGAGAGCCCATTTCTGGGTAATAGGGCTAAGTGGATTAAGTTAGTGGTTCAACTGACCAGTAAGAACTATGAAAGGAATAGCCACTAGAATGCTGAAAATCAGAAAGGCTGTCGCGCTTCTTTCCGCATTCGTGGAGGATGCGAAATATCCAAGAACACTGAGCAGAAGAATGAAAATGAGAAACTTCTTGTTCGTTCATCCTACCCATTCCCGTTCAGTACCCCTAGAAAGCCCGTTCCATGTCACCTCATGTCCCGTTTGTAACACTTTTTCCCGTGTCCCTAGGGTGTAACAGAACCTCTGAGAAGGTTCTTTTGCGTTCGTGGGACACGGCAAAAACCCGCTGGAAAGGGGTTTGCAAGGCGGGACATGGCTCAGAGGCATTATATCTCGACAAGGTGTGAGAGAGAGTGTTGAAGAATCTTGGTTTTTGATTATGACATTAGAGGAAAGCTGTGGGACAGCTTCTTTACGTGGGTTCTATGGGCGGTGTATTCCTTCGTGTTTTCATTAGCTTCAACAGGTGTGGCTCAATTGCTTCCGTTTTGGAATCCCTTGAGTGTACTTTCGCTTGCCTTAGCCTTTGTAACGGTTCTTGGTATCTCAATAGGGTTGAGCATTCGACAAACTTCTATTGCGGGATTAGCCGCCTATCTATTCTTCCCGCTAAACGCTCCACCTGAATTGAATTCGCCTTCGGAACACCACAAAGGAGGCTATCGCCATAGTGTTATCGTTAACGGTAAGCGAAGTCCGTATGTTGCCTATCCTATGGCTCCTAATTCATACTCATGGAGACTCGTCGAAAGGCATCCTGAACTCTGTTATAGGGAATTAGACGAAGCCCCGAATGATCCTGACTATCCCAAGAAATGGGCTGAAAAACGCGGTTACAAATTTGTATCGAAATCTCCGGGACGAGACGACCTCTTAGCTATTGGGCCTGCCGTTAAGAGACCTCTTGACCCTCGGTTAAAACATGTTCAGTCACGGTTTTTCTACTTGCCCTTAGTTTCCAAGCGTATGACGAGTAAGCGTTGTATTCTGAACTGGTCAACTATGACGGCTTACACCCTCGACTTTGACATGATGTTTGAGATTTGGGGCAGAATTCGGTCAGGTTCAGGTTATTGGTGGCCTTGGCGACACTATGTTAAGAGATGGGCTGAACATCACGACCCACCTTTTGAATGGTCGGATAAACTCCCAGATATGACCGATTTGCTCGCGAAACGGAAGCGTAAGTCGAAATGACTCAAGCCTTCGTTTTGAAGTATTCTCCTAGTACAGCTCTTACGGCTTCTGGTATGGATTCGAGTTTTCGGGCTTTCCGTTCTTGTTCTAGTGCTTTTACCATGTCGTCTGACATGGCTACCATTATCTTGTTCATTGCCAAGTTTGACCGTTTTCGGTCTGGTTAGGGTCTTTGGCTGTTACTTTTCGGTTGATGAGCGGGATACAGGGTAGCGATACTTTCTCGTCACCCCTCTCGGAAAAGACCGTCACCTACCGACCAGTTTTAGGTAACGCGCCATTGTCGCTTGATATGAGAGGGCGCGGCAAACCGTTTGGTGTCTCTATCTTGTTGCTTTTATGCGACCGTGAAATAATATTGCGAACCAGTAGATGTCTCTCGTTCTTTGCCCAAAACCGCCTTTCTTGTTAGCAAGTTCTCTAATGCTACGTTTACTCGCTCTACATTAGGGTCATTCATTGGATCAACTACGGTCAACGGAATAAGATTGTGAACAATCTCATTAGAAGTGTAGGCCGATTGATGATTCTTGCTGAGGAATGCGAGGACTTCTACTTCTAAAGTTGGCCCAATTGCTTTTAGTTTCTCAAATTCGTTCCTAGAGATCGGCAACTTAAGTCTGGATTTTAGGTGAGCATTGTAGCTTAAGAAACCTTCCGATTGGGGTAACGGTACCTCTACGTCACCTGCACCCCTCTTTTCAGTTATGGTCAATGGTCAATCTCCTGACAGTGCCCTATCAACCGTTTAGTCCCATATGGGGCGCACGTATTTGTGGCAGATTTGAAGGCCAGTTAAGAGTGGGCTTTCTTACCGCGCATCAGTCTGCGATGAAACATAACGAACGCTATAGTAATGGTACCTGTTGTTATTCCGAGTGAAGAAATAGCTATTCCAATATAGACCACATGTAAGTCAGTAGAAAATGGGATGTTCATAATTTTGATTAGGGGAGCTAGAATATCGTAGCTTCCCTTTAGATAACCTGCAAGGTATAGGATATAGGCACTCGAAATTTCTGTAACGACCGCAAAAATGAGGGATACGGTATCAATCAACGAATGCGAGCGTACATTCCGCGCTCTACCTTTGACTCGATACAACCAGACAATGGCCGCAACCCAAACCACGACGATGCCCAGCATAACATAACTATTCACGGGAACGGGTAACACAGCGAAGACAAGAACAAGAATCACCACCAGACCCACGATAAAACCGAAGAACCGTTCCCGCTCTGTACTCTTTCGTTACTTGACAATGGAATCCTGCAAATTCAGTACGTAGACCATATAAGCCCTAGGGACACGGTTTAGTGATGATTTGCTAGGCCGGATTTTGTAGTCTATCTGTTAATTTCGAAAGCTCCTGCCACAATATGTCAGGAAATTGTTCTCCGAGAGTTTTGAAGAACATCGAAGAGGATTCTAGCTCGTCCATCCACGCTGTCTTATTGACCTGTAGCAACTCTTCGATTGTGCTTCCTGGAAGATTCATCTCGTTTAGGTTGAGCGATTCAGGGGTCGGAACGTAGCCTATTGGCGTTTCAACCGCATCAGCTCTACCTCTACACCGGTCGACTATCCACTTGAGAGCGACGAGGTTGTGACCATACCCGGGCCAGAGGAATCTTCCATCTCGTCCCATTCTGAATGCATTTATCTGGAATATTTTCGGGAGGTTTTCGCTTTTTGATCGAAACGAAAGCCAATGTTTGAAGTAGTCGGCGATGTGGTATCCGCAGAATGGTTTCATCGCCATGGGGTCGTATCTTAGAACTCCAACCTCCCCTGCAGCGGCGGCCGTGGTTTCAACTCTAAGCATGGCGCCCATTAGGACGCCGTGTTCCCAGCTGAATGATTCGTAAACTAACGGAACAAGATCGGATCTTCTTCCTCCGAAAATTATGGCGGTGATTGGAACGCCATTCGGATTTGTGTACTCCGGAGATAGGAATCGGTATTGATTGATTGAAGTTGTGAACCTTGAGTTTGGATGAGCGGCGCTCCTCTTGCCGGCTGACCATACTTTCCCTTGCCAATCCCAAAGTTTTCTGGGGTGGTCGCCCATGCCTTCCCACCATGGAGTTCCGTCCATCGCCAAGGCGACATTCGTGAATATTGTGTTCTTCCTTATCGTTTCCATTATTTTCGGGTTCGTTCTGTCGTTGGTGTTAGGCGCCACCCCGAAGAATCCACTCTCGGGGTTGATTGCTCTCAACCTGCCTTCGGAATCTAGGTGTATCCAAGCTATGTCGTCGCTGACCGCCCAGACCTTCCAGTCCTTCATGTATTCTGGCGGCTTGAGCATGGCGACGTTAGTTTTACCGCTGGCGCTTGGAAACGCCCCGGTCACGTAAGTTACTGTGCCGTCCGGGTCTTCTATTCCTATGATTAGCATGTGTTCGGCCAGCCATCCTTCATCTCTCGCCATCACGCTCGCCAGCCTCAGGGAGTGGCATTTCTTGCTCAGGAGGGCGTTTCCACCGTAATTCGAGTTCAAACTCATTATGAGATTCTCCTCAGGAAAATGGCAGATGTACCTTCTATCGGGATCCAACTGGCCGGTCGAATGTATGCCCTTCACAAATTCGCCGTCCTTCATATGCTCCAACGCAACCTTGCCGACTTTCGTCATAATTTCCATATTTGCAACGACGTAGGGGCTATCAGTGAGCTCAACTCCAACCTGAGAATAAGGCGAACCTGCAGGTCCTAGCAGGTATGAGATAACATACATTGTTCGCCCTTTCATGCAGCCGTCAAAAAGCCTCAGTAACTTTGCCTTGCCTTCATCAGAAGGCATCCAATTATTTGTGGGACCCACATCCTCTATGTTCTTTGTGCAGATGAAGGTCGCTTCTTCGGTTCTGGCGACGTCGTTCGGGTTGCTTCTGTGGAGATAGCAGTTTGGATATTTATTTTGGTTGAGTTCAATCAGTGTCCCATCTGCGGTCATCAGTTTGATAAGAGAGTGAAATTCTTCATCAGACCCGTCACACCAGACGATGCCATCCGGTTTAGTTGTCTTAGCAACAGCATTTACCCATTCCAGTAAAGGCCGCTCAATTCCATTGTCCTGGGGCTTGTGGGTCATGACGATTCTCCTAAATTACCCAGCTTATTTGCGACCCTCTCTGGTTGCTTCTTCCAGTATTGTGTATGCTCGTGGTCCGTCGGATTCATTGAGTACCAGAATGATATCTTCGTATCCTAGGAATGCGTCTACGATGTTTATTCCGTTGCGGTAAAGTAGGTCAGTTATGTACGCTGCGATTCCAGGTGACCTCTCAGCTTCCTCGGATAGATGTATTGTAATCTTCGCCGCGTTCAGTCGGGGTTTTAGGGGGTATCGACTCTTCAGTGCCGTTTTCAGTTTTCCATAATCGTTTGCGTCGGCTATGATCTTGATAGAGCTTACAAGCGGGAAGATGTGAGGGCGTTCGTTCAGCTCAGTGGATAGTTCAACTAGCCTCTTCAATTCGTTGATGAAGGCTTCTCTCTTAGGTGTAATTGTTACGTCGACCACTCCGCTACTCAACGTCATCTTCGAATTTCTAAGTACGGACATTGTGGGTGGTAGCCCAAGCTTCGACTGTGAATCGGAAAATCTCTTGATAACCACAACCATAGTGTTAACATTCACATCCCTACCAGTAACCCGATCCACCATCGGCTTAATTTTCTCAGCTAGTGCGTGGTAATTGATCAGCCCCATCCGGAGGTGTTCGTAAACCGGATGATTTCGACTTATGATGTCGATTACGACTTCGGATATTGTGGGTCTTGAAGTCATAGCGGTTCGAGCGTAAAATGGTCAATGTTACAAATATATCTTTGGGTAACAAGTGTTATAAGCATGATACATGTATAACTAGCACTAATAATACTTGGAGTTAGTAGGTGAATATAATGCAAGCAAACAAAATTTTCCCGACTTACGTGTTCGCCAAGGTCCAACGTGACAAAGTGAACCATGTGGTTGAGGAATTACGGAAGTTCAGCGAAATAGAGTTCACCTCACAAGTTACCGGTCGATACGATATAGTCATGCGACTAAAGACCAACAATCCAGAACAAATCTACAACCTAGTCAACAAGATACGCACTATTCACGGCGTAAACGCCACCAATACTTTCACGGCAAACGATGGATTCATCAACGGCCAGAAACTTGAAGCCAAAGGAGTGTGGGGATTCAGCCTTCTATCAATCAACAGACCACTACCAGAAGTATTACAGAAGTTGAAGAAGATGCCGGCCCTACACGACGCATGGAGTGTTCCAGGTCAGTTCGACATCATCATGAGTTACAAGACTGCGAACTATGAGGATCTCATGAAGACGAGCGTCGAGCAGATCGCCCAAACTGAGGGCATCTGGAGAAGCGAGACTCTATTCGCATACCAGCCTTACATTAAGGCGTAAATCTCTAGTAACCTGGGAGGATCCGCTCCCAGTCTACCTCTTTTTCCATATCCGCTTTCCGTAAATAGCTAATGACCCTCATCAAGCGCGTGCTTTGTCGGACTCTCTCATACGCTGTATGCGCTCTGTGGAGTCATTGTTTTGCAGTCTGGACAGTTTGTCAATTTCGTCAAGTAGAACCTTGAGTTCCAGACTGTAATAGCCGCATTTCGGGCAGTTCTCATAGCCCTTCAACCTTTCCCCTTGCTCAATCAGCCTGCTCACAATGCCATCTTGAACTTTCAACTTTTGGTCAGCATACTTGCGGGATAGGTATTTCGGGCTTATGTTCTGGACTAGGATCAGCCGCATGTCTTGTGGGTGCGCTTCAAATGCTCTTAGCATACTCAACATCTCGCCGGAAGATGCTGGGAGCGTCCAGTGCGGAGAGTGGATTCGTCCTGATGCGAACGCCGGTAGATTGTGAATTAACCTGGCTCGGTGTCCGAGCGGTTAGTGTTTGAGCTACAATTGCAGCACTTGTTGCACTTCCCGCAGGTTCCACACAGGGCGTAGGTTGATTGATGGCAACTGGGGCATAATCGGTCTTTAAGGCCCTTCCCAACTTGCGCCAAAGTCTACAGCGCCCCGCCAGTCCCTTGACCCGCTCTACTGGCCATTTTCTTTAGTTTCTTCTGCCATTCAGGTCTCGTCAAATCAGGACTCTTCCATCAGATTCAGTAACATGCGAACAGAAGAACCTTTCCTGCTATCCTTTGGCCTCGAATTGCAAAGCCAGGATTCTGCTTCCGTCATGCCCTCGGGGATAATTCTCGCCATCGACAATTAAACTCAAAGATCAGCCTTAAGGCATTATCGAGAGTCGAAGACGGAAACAATGGCCACCCTAATCCCAAACGTTTGTAGACGACGCCTGACATAGAGGTAAGGGAGCCAGAAATCGAAAACGGTGTAGAGAGAGTTGACCGCAGAGGCGAACGAGACTCACGTGACGTATTGTTCAAACTGCGGTAAGAAAATCGACAAACCTGTTCTACACGAGGGGTACGCATTCTGCTCAGACCAATGTCGTGAATCCTTCATACACCCGCGACGTGCCCCGAACCCCTGACCACTTATACTCCTGGAAATAAATAGGAAAAGTTCTATTCGTGCGCCTACTTCAATTCAGTAAGACCTCGATTTGACAAGAGGGGCTCTCAGCAGTAGTTATTGGGGGATCGGCTGTGAAAGGAAAGGAGAGACGTAGAGTCAGAAGAATGAGAATAACCAGCCGCAGAAAGGAAGAGAGGAGAAAGGAACGGAAACAAGAAGAGAACAGAACGAGGGTCAGTAAATCTTATGACAAAAAGGAATTACGAAAAAGAATTCCAAATTCCTAGTTGCGTGACATGATTGCCTCAAGATCAAGAGGATAAGTCGAGAAGAAGAAAGAGAAGGAAAACGACGAGGACTCACGACTAGAACTGAGGGTTGCTTCGAGCGCTGCCACACGACAAATCGGAAGGACTAATCCCGGTAGAAGGAGGGCTCCTATGGTGGTCGAGGGCTACTGTGACCGTTGCGGGTCATGGTCTTGCAGTTTATTCTGACGTAACGCTCAATCCTTGTGTGAGCGGTGCGTGGAGCATCGATTTTGACTTGCTCAAGCGGTGAAGTTGTCTTTTCAGATTTGAAATCGTACGTATTCTCAGAAACAGGAAAGGGTGTGGTTGTCGGATTGGGGCTCGGAAGAGAGAGCTTATTGTGTAGTTAATATAGCACGGACGACATATAAGTTACCAGAGGTAACAGCCGAAAACCATGTGGCGCAGGCCACACAATCTCGAGGCTCTCTAAGACCAGGCCTCTGATTCTAGGTCAAGGTCGTTACCTCACGAATCGAAGTTACAATTTGATGATCCAATATGTCCACACAAGGAATGCAAGTTATGATTCTGAGAGAAGGTTCTCAGCGTACTACGGGAAAGGATGCGCAACGGAACAACATACTCGCCGCGAAAGTTATCACTGAAACCATCAAGACCACGCTCGGCCCGCAAGGGATGGACAAAATGCTGGTCTCGGGTATGGGTGACGTAGTCATAACAAACGACGGAGCCACCATAATGAAGGAACTGGATGTTCAACATCCCGCCGCCAAGATGCTTGTTGAGGTAGCGAAGAGCCAAGACAGTGAAGTGGGGGATGGTACGACCACCGTCGTTGTTCTCGCCGGCGAACTCTTGACGAGGGCAGAGAAGCTTCTCGACCAGGAAGTCCACCCAACCGTAATCGTTGAAGGCTACAAGAAGGCCTCCGACAAAGCCTTGGAGATTCTCCAAAACCTATCAATCGACATACAACCTGACGACGAAAAGATGCTTAAACTCATTGCAATGACCTCGATGAGCACAAAGGCAACCGTAGGAACGAGCGAACACCTCGGAACACTAGCCACGAAAGCCATCCGTCAGGTCATGGAAGAGAGAGATGGCAAGATTACCGCCGACATAGACCGAATCAAGGTTTTGAAGAAAAAGGGCGAGAGCATGGAGCAAAGCGAACTCGTCAAAGGCATCGTTGTCGACAAAGAGATCGCACACCCCCAAATGCCAAAACAAGTAAGAAACGCGAAGATCGCCCTACTCAACGCGAAACTCGAGATTGAGAAGACCGAGTTCGACGCCAAAATTAACATCAATTCACCAGACCAAATGAAAGGCTTCCTCGACGAAGAAGAATCAATGCTCCGCGAAATGACCGAGAAGGTAGCGAAGAGCGGGGCCAATGTAATCTTCTGCGAGAAAGGCATCGACGACATGGCCTTGCACTTCCTCGCCAAGAAGAACATAATGGCCGTCAAGAACGTGAGCAGCGGCGACATGGAGAAACTCGCCAAAGCCACCGGCGGAACCATACAAGCCAGCACCAAAGACATACCATCAGAAGGACTCGGTGAAGCAAAACTCGTCGAAGAAGTGAAGATTGGAGACGACAAACTCGTTTACGTTCGCGACTGCAAAGACCCTCACTCGGTCACCGTGATGATCAGGGGCGGCTCCGACCATGTTGTCGACGAAGCTGAACGATCATTCCACGACGCCCTCTGCGTAGTCAGAAACGCCGTCGAGGATGGCAAGATTGTTGCTGGCGGAGGAGCCCCCGAAGCTGAAACAGCCAAGCAACTTCGCGACTACGCTCTAAAAGTGGGAGGCCGCGAACAACTCGCCATCGAAGCCTACGCCGAAGCACTGGAAGCCATCCCCCTCACAATAGCTGAAAACAGCGGACTCGACCCAATCGACATAATGGTCGAACTAAGATCAAAACACGCAAACCCAGAAAACAAATGGTTTGGCGTCCAAGTCAAAACCGGCAAGATCGCTGACATGCTCACGGATAACATAGTCGAACCGCTCAGGGTGAAACAGCAAGCCGTCAAATCCGCCACAGAAGCCGCCTGCATGCTCCTGCGGATAGATGACATCCTCTCCTCAAAAGGCACGAAGGAAGGCGGTCCTCCAGGAGGCCCCGGCGGGATGCCGGGAGGAATGCCTGGCGGAATGCCACCAGGCATGATGTAACCACCCTATCCTGAAACACGGAAGACCGCAAACCCGGACCCGGGAAACGAAAAGAATTATTGTGGACGCAATATCAATGGCCCAGTAAGTCAGCGTGCTAAGGCCCGGATTATCGGCAGGGGAAAGGTCGCGGGTGCTAAGTAACCGTGCTGGCGCGCAATCTGGACAGGATCAAATCAGCTACCTTGTCCGGGTTCGGGACATCGGCCATTTCTGCGACTATGTTTTCACCAGGCTCCGTCCGCGAACTAAGCCGTAGCCACTCTTTGTCACAGGAACAACATCCCCATACTTTGCCAATCGACCCACAATACTCTGCGAGACCTGCACATCACTAATAGACGAGAACGGAATGTGTCGAACACTACGACGCAACAACTGCTTCTTCACAACAACATCAGAGTCAGTAATCAGATACGTGAACGCGTTCCTACGAACAACACCAATCAACATACCCAAAACCCCTAAGCCAACCAGTCCCAACGCCACATACATGAGGAGAGAGAGTGACTTGAAGAGAAAGCTCACACCGTAAACCACGATACCCAATAATATTATGACAAAACCTTTCCAAGCGAACGGCACAAAACTAGGTTTAATCTTAATGTCTTGTTTCGCTTGAGCCGACAAAACCTTTCGGTTCGTAGAATCATCAAGCTGCTTGGATAAGGGTTTCTATTCCCGATCGGGTTCAACTCATCCAGCGGCCCGCCCTCCTTGTCCGGGTTTATTAAATTGAAAGCGTTGAACTCACATGGGTATCGCATCAAAACGATGCCGACCATCCGAATCTATTCTGGTTGCGTATTAGTCGTTGACCCATCTTGGGATGGAAGTAAAGTGAGGTTGGCCGAAGAAAAAGGATTGACCTCATCTTGCTTGAAGGCAAAGCGAGACGTGCTACTGATGCGCAAAGTACACCGTAATCCGGTTAGGCGTGATTTTGTCTACTCTACCGAAACCAAACCTCACAAATTGAATTACGGAGCCAACAGGCTCAGAGCTTAAGCCGTTCTCAGCGAACCCGTTCTTTATGGTTGCATCGGGCATAACGACGTCCACTGGAAGGTTTTGCTCCCCTGGAACCCACTGTAAGATTGGAGCCTTTTCGGCGCTGCTGATGGCTTCGCCAAGAAACTGGGCTTTCAATTCACCATCAGAGAAGGCGAGGGGTTTGAGGTTGAACAATCCCATCAAGCGCACCACTTTGCCTGAGTCGAGGATTGGTTTGTCGCTCCCTGCGAGGAAGATTGAAGCTACGCCGTTCTGTGGCTGAAGTTTCAGGGTTCGGGTTCCTATTTCTGGGTGTTGCGGATGAAGCGCGGCGTGCACTTCAAAGGTTTTTTCCACGCCACTGACCCTCGTCCTAATAGGGTCTGGGGCGAAATAGTATCGGTGGGAAGTTGGGTCGATTATTTTTCGGTTTAGGGCGTTGATATTGTCCCAGCTTATCGTCACGTCCACGGGTTTGGGACCGACGTCCCATATGAGTTGCCTTATTGTCTCTGGGCTGTAGCCCCGTCTTCTTAGGGCCGCTAGTGTTCCCAGCCTGGGATCATCCACGTCTTTGTATTCGCCTGATTCAAGGCCTTTCATGAGTTTGGACTTGCTGAGCTCCATACCCTCAACCTTGAGCCGCCCGTAATGAACCGCGTCTGGATATTTCCAGCCCAAGTGCTTGTACATGTAGACCTGGCGTGCCATGTTTGTGAGGTGTTCCTTTCCCCTGATCACGTGCGTTATGCCAAGTGTGTGGTCGTCCACGCCAGATGCCATGTTGTAGAGGGGCCAAACACGGAATTTTGATCCCACACGGGGGTGCGGGTTCTTGGTGGTGTCTATGATTCGGAAGGCCGGCCAGTCCCTTACGGCTGGGTTAGGGTGCGATAGGTCTGTCTTCACGCGGACAACAGCTTCGCCCTCTTTGTACCCTCCGTCGAGCATCTTCTTCCAACGTTTCGATTGGGTTTCCACATTCAGTTCGCGGTCGGGGCAAGCGGAATTGCTGTTGACCAATTCTCGAAATCGTTCTGGTTTGCATTCACAAACGTACGCGGCCCCTTTCGCGAGAAGAGTTTGAGCCATCTCATAGTAGAGGGGGATTCGGTCGCTCTGAATGTACTCTTCATCCCAGTTGCAGCCTAGCCACTTCAAGTCCTCGCGGATGATGTCGTAGTATCTTAGTTGTGCCTTCTTGAGGCGTGGGTCAGTGTCTTCGAACCGAACAATGAATTTTCCCTTGTACATCCTCGCGTAGTCATGGCTTAGGATCACTGCCCGGGCATTGCCTATGTGAAGAACGAAGTCGGGGTTCGGTGCGATTCGGGTTACTATGAGGGAGTACTTGTCGGCGTTCGGGAGGGGCGGTAGCTTCTTTTTCTCTTCAGGCCGTTCCTTGGCGACCTCCTCTGGCCATTTTTCCGATGCAGTGGCTGTGAGTTTTTCCATTGGCATGGAGTTGACTTCGTCAACGACTTGTCTCACTAATGGTGTGAGTTCCCTTGCCTTTGTCTTTAGGTCGGCATTTTCCCCGAGCAAGTTCCCCAGAACAGCTCCGGGGTCGGCTTTGCCATTATGCTTAATCGCGTTGAGTATCGCCGCCTTCCGCATCTTTTCGGTTAGCTCGTTTGACATTTGCAAGGCCCTTGTGTGGGTTCGGTTCCGCTTCTAGAAGAGATGGTCTTCGATTGTGCGAGCGGGTCCTCCGACTTTGCTCTTGAGGACTGGAAAGTTCGTGTACTTGCGAATTTCGCTGCAAACAGTATCGATGGATTCCGCGTGGGTGTTGATGTAGACCGATGGGCCTGTGTCAAGTGAATACCAAACTGGTATGTGGTTGGTTTCTCTCAGGGACACGATTCCCTGTATTACACCAATTGTTTCCTGAGCCATGAGAACAAGCCCGCTCTTGCCGGTCATCGTTACGGCATGTAGGCTCAGCGATTCAGCTTCTGCAAGCCGACCGATCTCGTCGACGTCCCCCGATTTGACCGCTCGCTGCATTCTCCGCAAGATCTTTCCCACCTCCTTCAGCCTGGCAGAGAAGAAAGGCGATGTAACTGACTCTTCATGCGCCATGTCAGTTCTAACTTGTGATGGTATGGGAACAATTGCCATGGCCAGGTTCAGATTCCTACTTGTAGGGAGCTGTTCTGCATATGAGCTTCCGTATTTGTTGGCGTACCAAATTGAAAAGCCACCCACGAGGCTTCGGCTCGCAGACCCTGCCCCGAGTCGAGCAAATTCACTTAGGCGTTCCGGCTGCATCCTCACGCTCAAAGCTGAGCTTGAAGCTTGAGCGATCGATGCGAAAGCCGACGCTGAGAATCCGAGGCCTTTGCCTTGAGGAAGGTTGTTCTTGCTCGAGAGTTTGAAGTGCCTCCTCGTTTTCGCAAGTGACCTTAGCGGTGAGACAACAGCGAGCACTCGGGCAGCTTCTATGCTGCCCGCTGGTTTACCGTTTATTTCTATGATGTCCTGCGAATATTCGCGGTCAAATTCGATAGTAGCCTTTGTGGTCAGCTCTTCAACGCAGACGGATATACTGTCATGGTACGGCATTCTTCGTTTGCTGTCCTTTAGCCCATGATATTTTACGAGCCCTTGAATCGCGTGTGCTATTGCGGTTGCTTTGGGCAAGGTCAACAGCCAACCATGTGTCGATTAGTCGATTACGCCTGTGAGCGTTGCAACCCGTTCCGCGGCCTCCTTAGTGAGGCCGCTCTCCCCTAGGATCGTGTAACGTTCAGGCCTGATGGAATGGGCCATGGTCAGCGCCTTCACGATATATTCGGGTTCGATTCCAAGTTCCTTCGCAGTTGTGGGGGCCCCTATGGTGTGGAGGACGTCTTTGATCAGTTGCCAATGTGCCCCATGTAGGTAGGCGCACATTATCGTCCCGACCCCACACTGCTCGCCATGCAGCGCCGGTTTGGGGGCAACCATTGCCAATGCGTGGCTGAACAAGTGCTCTGCACCGCTGCAGGGTCGGCTGGTTCCGGCGATGCTCATTGCAACTCCGCAGCTAATCAATGCCTCAACCAGTGTGCGTACTCCCGAGTCTGACATCGCTCGTATGCTGTTTGCGTTCTTCATTACTAGGCGCACGCTCATAAGCGCAAGCTCAGCGGCATAATCGCCGTAATACTCATTCTTGATTCTATGGGCAAGCTTCCAGTCTCGAACCGCTGTGTACTTCGCGACGACGTCGCCGCATCCGCTCGCGATGAGGGGATACGGGGATTTGGCGATTATCGATATGTCGGCGACTATTGCGATGGGTGAATGGGCGGCGTATGAGTAGGGTCGGTCCAATCCCTTCATGGATACTAGCGGGCTAGCTATGCCGTCATGGGATGCTGCCGTTGGGACGCTTAGGAAGCTAGTTGAGGCTTTCATGCTGCTCAATTTAGCTATGTCAATGTCCTTCCCGCCACCGACTCCAACAACTATGTCAGGCTTCTTGCTTCGAATTTCATTTTCCACCAGTGTGACTTGGTCGGTTGTTGCATTATCGACAAGTATTGTTGACGATTTGAAACCGGCGCGCTGCAGGGATTCTAGCACAGTTCCACCGGCAATCGATACCACTTTGTGGCCGGTGACGACTAGTGCAGGTCCGCGAAATCCAAGGCGGGTGAGTGTTTCACCAACCGAAGTCGCAGACATCTTTCCCGATTAACACTTCCCTTGGAAGTTGCATGTAATGCGAATCGCGAGAAATGGCCTGGATCAAGGTTTACACCAAGAAGAGTAACGACAGTACGGTGATTGCGACACCAATCGGGAAGAGAGTTATCGTGGTTAGTTTTGAGGTTCTGTAAACAACGCCCATGACGCGGCGAAGCGACTTCGATCCGAGGGTGGTCACGGGGACTTGGCCTGAAACTGCCCCGACCTCACATGTCTCCAAGTTGGCCAATGCCTCGCGGCAAGCTTCAGTAACCTCGCCGAGCACCCGAGTCCAAGGCACCGCCTCACCTACCGTGTAGTAGCCTAAGCGGGCAGAGACGATTCCATTCACCATATGCGTATCAGAGGTCATGACTTCCCCATCATCAAATCCAACGTTCTTGATCGCCTTCATGATTTCCTCTCTTAGGCCACTGGCCATGTTGTTCCCATCAACGTTCACATACGCGAAGCGTTGCCCGGAAACTTCGATTCCCATTACACAAATCCCTCCGGGGCCAAATCCATCCTTTAAAGTAAATCCTGGCATTTTGTGGGCCACACCGACCTTGAATGAGCTTACCGCCTCTTCGGCGGTTACTTGCAGACTGGATAAAGCCGCTTCCTCCAAGGCTCCTACTTTTTGAGAGGTCATGGTCGCAGGACCCGTGAGGCAATTATGGGCGTCGACCAACGCCAAGTGGCGGAACCTTCCATGAGTGAGGCCTGACAACCTGTTGGCTACTTCGGACGGGACGTCTTCCATGTCAGAGGGCGAGGTGGTCATCGTTACGAGGGCGCATCCGTTGAAGACTTGGGACGTTGCGGTGGCAATTTCGTTACTCATTCTCGTAACCCGACTGGCGTTGCCATCGTAATGCGCATGCTCCAACCCTGTAAGTACCCACCGAATAATTCTGGCGTTCTGCTCTTGGGAAACCAAATTCAATTCGTGCCCTGAAACGCCGTGTGGTACGAGGGTCACCGCATTGAACCTTCTGCTCATTACGGAATACATGAGATAAGGGAGTACGCTGCTACCGATGTTCAAGAAAGGCCCAGGGTGAAAGTTGGAGACGAACATAACGCCCTTGATAGTATCGGAGCCTTTCTTGCGGAATGCAAGAGCTGTGGCATCTATTTCGGTTTCGACCCCAAGCTCATTGAGATAGGATTCAAGTTCCTGGTTTTCACACTCAAGCCAGTCTGACAGGAAGGCTCTGAACATTCGGATGGGCGAGAAGCCGATGGCTCTGCGGCCGTAAACTTCAACGAGGACGATTACGGCGAAAGCGAAACTTAGCCCCACAATCGAGGACAGAACCAACCCATTTATCATTCGCGCTAACGGTGCACCGAACACGATGATCGCTAAGAGTACGGTTAGGCTTGGCTCCATGAGCGTGAAGGTGGCTCTCTTGGAGAAGCTAGTTCTGGACAAGGAAAATATTGCGAGTGCACGCGGAGGGATCACGCGAAGAGCCCCAGTATAATGGCGAAATCAGGAAAAATGAACCTCTGGTCCAAGATCGCTATGACTGAGCTGATCAAGAAGATCACCACCCAAGTAATTATGGTAAAGAGCGACAGTGAGAGGCACCTTCTAAAATAGAACAACGGGTCTTGTTTCATTATCGTGAAATACAGCAGGATGTCAGATACAAAGGATGGTAGGATTAAGGCAATAATCCCCCATGCCGCTCCAAATACAAAGAATGCCATCGTCCGCTCAGCGAACGAGAAAGACAGGCCGATTCCGACGGTTGTGAGAACTAGCGAGACGATAATGATAGTCCTGGTCGACGGGAAGGCCACACGCCGGATCAGGTTGTAGTAAGGAGTTGTCCCACTGATGCGTTTGGAAAAGGAACGAGCCAAGAAGCTTCCGCAGCCAGAATTCAGTGAATGGCTCGAATTATGGCTCGCAACCTTGCTACAGACGCCTTTTCAGCTATGGTACCCGTGACAATCAGGCTCGCTCCCGCGTCAACCAACTCCTTAGCCTGAGATGGAGTTCTGATGCCGCCGCCGGCGATTATGTTCATATGGCATGTTTGGTTGACCGCCCGCACCATCCCAGGCGATACTGCTTTCCTCGCCCCGGAGCCTGCTTCAAGGTAGACGAAGCGCATCCCGAGATATTCGGCCGCAAGTGCGTAAATTGCTGCCAGCTCGGGCTTGTCGTAGGGAATGGGGTTGGCGTTTCCCACAAACCCGGCCGCACCGCCATGTTCTCCAACAATCAGGTATGCGAGGGGAATCGGCTCAAGCCCGTAGCGTTTCACTAAAGGCGCCCCAAGTGCTTGCGCGCCCGATAGGTAATACGGGTTGATTGAATTCAGCAGGGACATGAAGAAAACAGCGTCAGCGTTCTGGCTCAGGCCCGCAACATCGTTTGGAAACAAAATCACGTAGAGCCCTGCGGACTTGATCGCCTTTACAATTGCGTCAAGCTCATAAACCGAGGTCGCAGTTGAACCGCCAACCATTGCGGCAGCGGTGCCGGCCTTCTTAACTTCCAACGCCAAGTTCCTTGCGGCTATGGGGGTGAGTTTTTCCGGGTCAAATAAGGTGAGATGGGCGGCTCCTTGTTTCCTAATCACATTCTGCAGGTGATTTTCTACATTACCAATTCTGATATCGCCCAAAGGATGCGGCCCACCGACTTATGCTAGCGAAGGGAGTGGAGTGTTCTCAGAAACTGAGTGCGATACTATTAAAAGCGTCGGGTTTGGCGTCAGTTGCCAGTTCGTTCGCGCCCGCTTCCCTCTGAGCGCCATATTGATGGGCGCAAGTGATATAACCGTAGGAGCGAGGCATTTGCTTGGGTTTCGCATCCTTGTCTAATCGTAGGGGTTTCCTGAAGAAAGGGCTGGGTGTTCTACTGGGAAGTGCACTAGGCTTCTTCACTTTGCCCAACCTAAGAACAAGCACGACGGTCGACGTGTCCGCGACTGGCAGCAAGCAGCTGCGGTTGCTACTCGCAGTCCCAAGGCCCTCCTGGACAAAGCTGGAATGCTGCGAGCCGAATCCATGTTCCACTACGCCCCTGACACGGGGGAGATAGAATTAGACTGGAGCGTTTCAATCCCGTCGGAAGACAGTATAACTTCGGAGATTGATGCTCTCGCACGCAGGTCTTGGCGCTCGTCAACAGTTACAAGAGTGACTCCTAACTTGAGCCAACGCATTTGATGCCCAGGCTTTCTTGCGTATACATTTCTGTCATCCCACCTTGATAAGAAACTAGTTCCACTTAGTGGAATTATCTGCCGCGTGTAAGGATTGCCACACGCTCACCAAGCGTTAAGTGCCATTTACTGCTTGCTGCCAGCACAGGCAAAATGCAGCCTAGAAGGAGAATAGAGACGCAGACCAAATTGTCTATGCAACGACTGTGCCATCAGACATGGAGACCGTTTCGGCGAACGTATGCCAGCACGGTCGAGTGCGTGAAATCAGCCAGGACTTTGACGAAAAGGGAAGGCTACTGAGACTCATAAGGTGCCAGCGATGCGGCCTTCTAATGCGCGAATATCTGCCGTTACTGTAACAGCTTACGTTACGGCAAATGAGGTCGGTCAGGCATTGTCCATTCCAGTTTCAGTGACCGCCGCGGAAGATGCTTTGACGGTATCCCAAGTCTTGATTCACACTCATCTCATCAAGGGACGGGCTCTAAGAGTTGAAGCGGGCCTGCAATACTATTAAGACTGGTTGCGTTTGAAGGTTGAACTTCAAGGCCGAAGGGCGGGGCTTATTGCAATCTTATGTTTCCCCTATTCGAAAAATCGCCGGCCTACTTTCTATGATGCGCCTACCTAACTGTGTCATGATTGGTTTTGCGGTTATTGTCGGTGAGTTGATAGCTTCAGCTACTGTCCCAGTGAGAGCAGCATTCTATGGGTTCATGACGGCTTTTCTTCTCTTAGCCGCTTCGATGGTTTCGAACGACTACTTCGACCGGGAAATTGATGCAATCAACGAACCGGGACGACCCCTACCGGCTGGAGTAGTCAAGCCCCCCGAAGCACTTTCATTCTCATTAATCCTAGGAGCAATCGGTTTTTGGTCCGCATCGAATTCCGGCTTGGCGACACTCATGATTGCTATCATGAGCGTGATTGTCATGGTCTTGTATAATGCGCGGCTCAAGAAGACCGGCCTCTTGGGCAACATCGCTCGTAAGTGCGAATGTCGCAATTCCTTTCGTTTACGGTGGGTTCGTTGTGGCAAGCCTCACTTGGTCGCTAGGAATTTTCTCTTTCCTTGCTTTCCTCTCGAGCATGGGACGGGAAATTGTTAAGGGAATTGTTGATGTCTCCGGCGACACTGCTAAGGGAGTCAAGTCGGTGGCTGCGACGAAAGGAAGCACCAAGGCCGCGAAGTATGGCGCGTTTCTATTTGTTGCTGCAGTAGCCCTCAGTGGCCTACCCCTCATCTTGGGAATCGTCTCCTACTACTACATTCCTTTGGTTGCTATCTGTGACATCGGGTTTCTGCTAACCGCTTATTCCCTGGTTACAAATTCAAGTCCTAGAAATGCGAAAAGGAACAAGAACTACGTGCTCGTCTGGATGACGTTCGGCCTGTTGGCCTTCCTAATCGGGACGATTTGACGGAATCTACGGGTATTTGTCTGTGAGAGCGTGGCTCATAACATTTTTATGATATCAGAACCGTACCCGTCCTCCCAGAAGGCATTGTTTTGAGAGTTAATGGCAGCCGGTTGCGCGGGCTTGATTCGCGCGGCAAGCGGAAACTTTCCAAAGAGTCTCTGACGGCTTTTCCGAAGGAAATTGTTGGAACATTCGCCCACCTCCCCAAAGTCTTCAAGAAAGTTGACGTCGACCGGCTATTGGGCGACAAAATTTCACGAAGTATGAAATGGCGGTACATCAGAAGAATGGAGCGGCTTGGAATCGTTAAGCACGCAACAAAGAAGTATTACAGGAAAGTCTATGATACGATCTCGGAGTGGATGGAGAAAGACGCCATACCAAAGGTTCGCCGCATGGAAGCGGTCGTTGAAATAGAAACGCCAACAACTAGCGCTTAGAGTATTTTTCTAGCAACTCCTTGGCCCGATCAACTCGAATCTTTTTTCAGCCACCATTTGTTCGCTGATTTTGTCGATAAGGTCGTCCGTCGCGCCTGCGCTAATTGCGATGTTGCGGGCGTGCAGGTTCATGTGGCCGCGTTGAATTCCCTCAGTCGCTAGGGCTCTAAGCGCCGCAAGGTTCTGCGCTAGTCCGACTGAGACGATCACTTCACCCAATTCTTTCGCCGTCTTGACGCCGAGAATTTTGACAGCTAATTTTGCTACCGGATTCGAAGCTGTGGCCCCTCCAACTATCCCAACCGCCATGGGCATTTCAAGGGTCCCCACTAAGTCACCATTGCTGTCCTTCTCCCAAGTTGTCAGCGAGGTATAATGGCCCGAACGAGCGGCATATGCGTGGGCCCCAGCTTCAATCGCTCTGGTGTCGTTGCCCGTGGCCAGTACGACAGCGGATACGCCGTTCATGATTCCTTTGTTATGGGTCGCGCATCGGTATGGGTCTGCTGCAGCGAATGCGTATGCATTCACGATCCCGTCAACAACATTTTCTCCGCCCAGCGCCTCTTTGGTGAAGGTTGCTTTGGCGCGGGCAAGGCGTTTCACGGCCAAATTGGAAATTATGCGCAAGCAAACTCGCCCACCCGAAATCCGCTCAACGATGGGAGCAACTGCCTCCACCATAGTGTTCACCGCGTTCGCACCCATCGCGTCTCGACAGTCAACCAGTAGCTCAGCGATGACCATCCGTCCGAGGAAAGTGTCGATGATTCGTACTTCTAAATCGCGGGCTCCCACCTAGGGATACAAGGACCGGATCCTGTTCGTTGGCGTGTTTCAAAATCTCAGCTTTATCTGCGAGTATTTCGAACCGAGCCCTATGCGCATCCTGAACGCCCACAATTTGTATTTGCCCAATCATAATTGGGTCCGTGGAAGTTGCGTGGAAACCACCCTTCAGCCGGCTCATTTTGGCGGCATTGCTGGCAGCCGCGATTACCGATGGTTCTTCAATAGCCATCGGTACGACCACGTCTCTTCCGTTGATTAGAAAATTCATCGCCACACCCAGCGGCACTGGCATAACGCCCACCAAATTTTCGACCATGCGGTTCGCAACGTCAAAGCCGAGCGCCCCAGGCTTCTGGAGCAAACCAGCTTCCTCTTCGGTTAATCGGGCGAAATCCTTCAGCAGTCGCACCCTATCCGCCACAGGAAGCTTGTAGAACCCGGACAGTTCCGAACTCCTCGACATTTGGAATCACTTTACTGAGAGCAAATCATCACCTTTGAAGTTTGGGGATTTGGCAGGTCAGTCCTTTTGAAGTGAGGTTTGAACTCCATGCGGGACGAACTGACTTGGGAGCACCTGGCCACCCGCCTGTTGTATAGAACGCGAAACCCCTGCGTGTGTTGCTTCCCCCACGACTGCTATCATGCATCCGCCGCCACCACCTCCAGTGAGTTTCGCGCCGAACGCCCCAGCTGACTTGGCAGCGGAAATCAGTCGCTCAAGTTCAGGAGATGAAACGCCAACTAACTCAAGCAATCGCTGATTCTCATTCATCAATGCGCCCAGGGCTTCAACCTCTCCGTTTATCAACGCGGCCATAGCACTATCCGATATCTTCTGAGCCTCTGAAGCAATTCTGCCATACTTCTCCGGTTGAGTTTCCCTGAGCTTCGTGACTCTTCCAACAAACTCGCCGGTAGACCTGCGCTTCCCCGTATTGCCAATTATAAGCAACGGGGGCTCGATTTCTTGAAGCGTAGAGTCCACTTTACCTTTCGTATAGCTAATGAGCCCACCATATGTGAGGGTGGCTTGGTCGACACCTGACGGCTGTCCGTGCACCATTTTCTCAAGTGAGTACGCGGAGGCGAAAACTTCCTCTTTAGAAAGCGGCGAGCCCAGCAAAGTCGTTATTGCCGAGACAGTCCCGACAGCGGTCGCTGCTGATGAACCTAGGCCCATGCCTATGGGGACTTGCGACTTCACGGCGAGTTTCAACCCTCGGCCAGAACGCTCGATTTTCCTGAGAATGAAGCTTGCAGCTTCGAAGATTGGGCGTAGCGTGGCCTCGGCATTGGCGCCCGAGCTGTAACTGAGCTGTCCACCGGGGGAAAAAACGGCTTCGACCCCTAGGTCTTCCGACCGGATTTGAATATGGTCACCGTCGAAGGGTTCGGCCGTTACAACGGTGGGCAAATCAATCGTCATTGATATTGCGGTGTTGCCTCCCACAACGAAGTGTTCCCCAAATAGAATTACCTTTGCAGGCGATACTGCGACAGCCTTCAACATTCGGCCCCGATTGCCTAGCGTTACTCACGCGTGAAGAGGATTGAGGAGTACCCCACCACGGAACTCTTGTCCCCTGTTATGTCGCCGCTGGTTTTGTAAGCTAGCAATTCCGCCTTAATGCCGCCC
Organism: Candidatus Bathyarchaeota archaeon; assembly: GCA_963780265.1. GTDB lineage: Archaea > Thermoproteota > Bathyarchaeia > 40CM-2-53-6 > 40CM-2-53-6 > FEN-987. The sequence continues at coordinate 50,977 of CAWABQ010000010.1, read as the reverse complement.
AACATCTTTGCGGCCGCTATGAGCGTTGTAATTGGGCCGTAACCACACATGGTTACTCGGTTGGTGTCCCCGAGCGCGTTAAGGGTGGCGTCATCGAGGTTCGTGATCGCGTCGATGGCCATCTTGTCCTTCCTGACCGCACTCTCGTGGGTTTCGTAATGCGTAAAATCGCTCGATGCGATTATAATGAAATTCTTACCTTTGCACTGTTCAACGATACTCTTCGCCATATCTCGACTCGTCTGCAGGTCTTGCATCATCATGCAGATTGGTATGAACTTCGGGCCATCCTTGAAGAGGAATTGAATGAAAGGCAGCTGGACTTCGATGGAATGCTCAGAGGAATGCGAGGCTTCATCGATATCCAAAATGTTGCTCGCTTTCTGGATTTGTTTCGCTAGGCCGCTATCCACTGAGGTGATGCCGACGGGAGTCTCCCAAGCGCCATCGGTTAGAATAGAGACCCCGCTTCCGTAGCCTGTGTGGTTGGGGCCGAGGATTACAAATACTTCCGGTATCCCGTCAGCCGCAAGGTGGCGATAGCCATTCGCCGCCACTGGTCCTGAATACATATACCCTGCGTGCGGAGACACTAGGCCAAGGATTTTCCTAGGACCCCCACGCTCGACGACCTTCGGAACTTGTCCCGGACCAAAGCGGTGGGTGAAGCAACTGACTATCTGTTTGGTTAGTTCAGTTTTCGTTCCGGCGTAGAATGCGTTCGCCACATAGGGCTTCCGAATTTTCAAAGCTCGCCGCCCGCTCTCGGGGCGATAGCTGCCAACTTTGTCTCGAAATCATCCACGGTAGCAGTTATTGTACCATCTTGGGCGAGTTCTCCTCTTTCACGCAGGACCTGACGTGCCAGCAACCAGTAAACCATTGCCAACGTGCGTCGCCCTTTGTTGTTCACGGGAATTGCGAGATCGACTCCGCTGAAAACGTTGTCTGTGTCGCCGAGGGCTATCACGGGAACGCCCGCGCTGGTCGCTTCCTTAATCGCCTGCCAATCTGCTCTCGGGTCGGTTACCATGATAACTTGCGGGTCTGCATGGTACGGTTGTAGTGGGTTTGAGATGAGACCCGGCATGAAACGACCAATGATGGGGACGGTCTTCGTTATTTCACAGAACTTCTCGACGGGAGTTTTCCCATAGAGCCTCGAGGAAACAATAAGTACACGGCCCTCCTCGAAGCGTGCGATAAAGCGGGCTGCCACACGAATCTTTTCATCAGTCTTCCCGATGTTTAGTATGAATAGCCCATCGGGCCTAACGCGATAGATGTAAGGTTCCATGTCGCCAGTCTTAATCCGGGTGCCTATGTGTAGTCCTGCGGCAAGTAGCTCTTCGAGCGGGAGGAGTAGGTCCTCCGACTTCGGCATTCCCTCTTTTTCTTCAATCTCAGACATGTAGGCACTCTCTATGGCTATTCGAATTGTGCGCGTCTCTTAGCGGTGACCTGTGAGTAGCGCAACAGATTGTCCAAGACATCCACTTGGGATATGAACATCCGGCGGCAGCAATACCTTGTCATTCCAATGTCGTCCAAAACCTTCTTCGGCTTCTCCCCTGTTTTGACGCGCCGTGCGAACTCTTCCCAGCGGTCGGCGACGAGCTTTCCGCAAGTGAAACAACGTACTGGTATGATCAAGTTTTGTCCTACCTGTAGGATTTTTGTTCCCGGCGTCTAGCTCCTGGCCCACCGAACTTCTTGGGTTCCTTTCTCCGCGGGTCCCCCGCAAGCATGGTTCGGTCGTAATTAGTCAACGTTTTTCTAAGTTCGGAGCTGCGCGACCATTGAACCAAACCCTTTGCCACAGCCATACGAGCTGCTTCAGCTTGCCCCATGAATCCTCCACCGCTGACCTTCACACTAATGTCCACTCCTTTTCCCCTCTCTCCCGACAGCGCCAAGGGTTCGGTTATCTTGATCTTAGCAATCTCAGGCGTGAATGTTGAAAGCGGGATTCCGTTTACGAAGATATTTCCTGAACCGGTCTTGATTACGGCGCGGGCGATAGCGGTCTTCCTTTTTCCCGTGACGAGTATGAGCCTCTTCTTCTCGGCTTTCTCGGGTTTTTCAGCCTTCTCGGGTTTTTCCAACTTTTCGAGTGTCTCACTCATTCAAACTTAACCTCCAATCTCCGTCGCGAGGTCTTCCAAGGTTATGTAGGGTGAAGCGAGCTTTGAAGCATCTGCGCCGGGCACCTTCACTGCTGTCTTGCTTGAGTACTCTTCCGGAACGCCCATGAACACTATCACCCTGTGGAAGGCGGCTTTTCCTTTAGCCTTCTCCCAAGGAAGCATGCCTCGAACTACTCGCCTAAAGTATAGGTCCGGTCGGCGTTGGTGAACTGGGGCAGTTGTCTGATTTGCAAGTGTTCTTGTTTCGAGCCGTCGTTTTGCCTCTTCCACAATGTTCTTTCGCCTCCCGGAGATTACGGCCTTTTCAGCGTTAAGCACTATGATGCTGTTGCCGCTTAGGGCGTGTTTCGCAACGTAGCTCGCCAGCCGACCAAGGATTTGATTTTTCGGTCCAGTAGCACAGGTTCTTTCGACATGGCACTCATCTCAAAATTAGAACGTTTGATCCCTTTGGGTTTTTGCTGACGAAGTCTTTGATTGCAATACATTTGCCGCCGGCTCGCTCAATCTTCATCTTTGCGGCTTGGGAGAACTGGAAGGCTCCCACGGTGACGGGGTGCTTAATGTAGCCGGCTGCTAGGACTTTGCCTGGCACAAGTACGAACGCGTCACGTTTCGATGCCCGTGATATATGGTTCAGATCTAGAACCGCCCTGTTTGTTCTAGGGCCGGAGAGGCACTCCGCTGTCACCGCCCAGATCTTGGCTTTGTTTTCTCTTGCCTGTACCTTAAGAAACCTGATCGTATCGAGCAGTTCGGGGTTTGTGATTACACGGCGCATAGAGCAATTCTCCTATTCGAAGCCCTTCTTAGCCAAGTCGGTAAGCGCTGTTGCCTTCTTCTCGAGAACCTTTGCCGCCTCCTCCGGAGCCTTCTCGGCGGTATCGCCCCAGTCGACTCTACGTAGAACAGGAATGAGATCTCGTCGCCCTCGATCTTAACGGGAAAAGTTTTCTTGGAATCCACCGGGACAGCCTTCTCCACACAGTCCATGCACAGCGTGCAAGCAAGCTCGTCGCGTACGGCGATTTTGCTTTCGGGGTCACGGGCGTAGACATCGGTCGGGCAAACCTGGATGACCTCGTCGGGATTAGCTAAGTTGTCGGCGGTTAGAGTTACCTTTGGTAGGTACTTGTAGGCGCACGCGGAAACTGGCTGCCATTTGGCGTGCTCCAACCCCCGCCCTAACCTAGCATAAACCTCAAGCTTCAACTTCTGCATGGGGCCGAGCTTAACGATCGGTATGCTGCCACTCACAGGTGCTGCATCGCTTTCTGCTTTCAAGGCAGAAGAATATACCATAACTGGTTCGTCCACTGCTTCTGCTTCAAGTGTGAAAGAGGCCCTGCATTTGCTGCACCCCAGTTCACTCTTGCAGTCGCATTCCTCGGGCAAAACGTAAGCATCCAAGTCGGTTTTAATTGGCACTAGCCCAAGCCTGTGGGCTATCACTTCATCATACAGGACGGAGGTGTTCTCGATTATGATAACGTCTTCAATAGCCATCACTGGAACCTCCGCCATCATGGCGCGGCGGAGAGCGTTGGCGTAAGCATGCCCCGTTCCTTTCAACAGGAACCGGAGTGTGTTATCTTTCTCTTCCAGAATCGTTACGTCCAAGACCTACGGACCCCTCAGGGAGAACGGCGCGTCTCGTGGGCCAATTTGGCTGTTACGACCTGAATCTTGTCGTTCGGGTCCAAGGTGCACGTTATTTTTCACTTCTTTGTAAGGAGCTTTCGGTGGTAGCCTCTGCGGGGCTTATAAACTATTACGACTTTTCGAACGTTGCAAATCGCGAATATTCTCGAAGAGTTAAAGTTCGCGAGTGATCTCGAATCGTGTTAGGCCTGTAAAACGTTGAGCGAGGTCTCCATTGCCACGGTTGGGTTCGCACTCGTGATCATTGGATTTGTCCTTGCATTTGTCGCAGTAATCGTGATTGCGACTAGGTCGGCGAACGCCGGGACGAAAACTCGGAGGGGGTATTCTGCTCATAGGCCCCATTCCAATAATATTCGGAACAGATCGCCAATCAGTCAAGATTCTCGTGATACTAGCCATAATTCTCATAGCCGCCGTTCTCATTGCATCCCTTCGCCTAATCGGGTGAACCACATGGCGGTCCCTCTGTGCGCAATTTGTGGAATGCAGCCTGCGACTCACGTATGCCAGGGTTGCGGGAACGGGGTCTGCAGCAACTGCATCGACCCAGTCAGTTGGTCGTGTTCTGAATGCCGAACCAAGCCGAGGCTTGCCGCGCCTCAAATGTATTCGACTTGGCCAAGATTTTCATCGGCGACGTGGTTGTTTTTCATAGCTTCCGCTGTAATCTTCGTCGGCATGTTGTTGATAGCTTTCGGTTCTGCATCGAACTTGGGTGGGGGGAGCGGGGGAACGATCATTTTGATCGGGCCGATTCCAATAATCCTCGGAAGCGGACCCTATTCCGTCGCCCTCATCGTATTGGCCACAGTCCTAACAATCGCCGGGCTCGTCTTCCTCTTACTCCTGAGGAGACGTCCCTAGCGTAGAAGTTGCGGCTAGGAAGCCTTCGGGGACAGTTCGCTCACAGCTTGGCTCGCGGCGGTCGCTGCGATGACCTTTCTCACAGGATGGTCGGCCTTCGATAGTGGGCTATGGGAGAAAAACTTCAGTTTCTCTTCCTCGTCGCGTTTCACCATGTAGCCGGGCACTGACACAACTTTTCCCGCAACCGAGATGTGCCCATGCGAGACCAGTTGCCGCGCTTGAAAGGGCGTTTTTGCAAGTCCCCTTTTGAAGACCATGGTCTGTAACCTGCGGTCCAGTAGGTCGCGAATCTCCAAGTCCAGAACTTCATCAATGTTAGCCGATTCGGATAGGACGCCGTCTCGGCTTAACTTCGAAAGGTACTCACGTTCTAGGCGTTCGCGCGTTTCACCCGTGGAACCTAGCAGTGACCTAGCGATGCCCCTCACCTGGGAGAGGATTGTTTTGTAGCGCCAGAGTTCGCGTTTGTTGCGAAGGCCGTATTCGCCCATTAAGCGAAGTTCGAGCTCGAGTTGGTCCCTACGCCAAGGGTGCCTAGGGGTCTCGTAGGTCTTTCGCTGTCTTTTTGGATCGCCCATTTGTTATCAGCCTTACTTTTTCTCTTCCTTAGGTTCCTCGCCTTTCTTCTCCGCGGCCATGGCTGCCCTCGCAGCCTCCATAACAACCTTCTTTGCCACACCGACCGCCCTGCCTTTACGGCCTGTGGTGCGGGTTCGTTGTCCGCGAACCTTCAAGCCTAAGGAGTGTCGAACTCCCTTCCAGGATCGAATGTCCGTCATGAAATCAACATCATTCTTAATGCTCAACGCCAGATCCGCGCCGATCAAATGTGCGTCGCGGCCATTTTCAATCCCCTTTCTTCGATTGTAGAGGCGGGACGGTAGCCCATACTTCGCGGGTTGCGCATTACATCCTCCAGTTTCTGAACTTCACCCTCAGAAAGATCGCCCAATCTCGACTCGGGCCGAAGTTCCGCAGCCCTAACTATTGCAACCGCATAGCTTGGCCCTACGCCCTTGATACGCAGGATACCGTAAGTCAACTTCTTTGTCCCGTCAACGCTAGTGCCTGCGACACGCAGGAGTTGCCTGAACTCTCTAGACATCTGCTGCTTACACCGAATGAGAAGTAGCGAAAGAGGGAATTGTATTAAACCTTGCCGGATTAGGCCCTCGTACAACTACGAATGGCCATTTCTGATGACCTTTTTTCTTTCATACTTGCTGAACAGCAAAACGAGGGCCAAAACAATAGTTGCCCTTATCGCTTCCAACCGCTAAAGCAATAACGAGATCCGCCTGAGGTGTGCGCTCTGAATTCTTTGGGATGCCGGGTAACTGCAAACCCATAATGCTCCTTAGTTCCACGTCATCTCAGTTTTCGACGAGCACATAAACTAGCATGAATTTTCATGGAGCGAGAATGAGTAATTTCTTCATTATTCGTCATTTTTCATATGGAACCGTGCTGTTCCATCCACGGAACATTAATATACCGTCATTGACTTACTTGACTGCATGAGAAAATTTCTAACGATAGCAACAACAGCAACACTACTTCTCTTAGTGACCAGCTCAACTCTAGCATACTCAACTCCAAACAATCGTGCCGGAATCTTTACTGTCAGCCCACCGATGGCTCTACTTGGTCCATCGTTCAATCCAACCGCACCCGTGGGTGGAGTTCCGTTCTGTTTCAGCGGTTCCCGCGGGAACATCATGTGCTACCCTCCTAACTTCCTCAAGACGGCCTACGACTTTCCGGATGGACTTAATGGAACCGGCTCAACGATCGTCATAGTAGACGCGTTTGGCAGCCCAACTGCCCAGTCCGACCTGAACACATATGACACAACCTTCAGCCTCCCAGCTACGACGGTGACGGTACTCTGCCCTCCAACATGGACGGGAGCTCCAACTGATGTCTGTCCCGTGAAAACAATATCGGACCTTAGCACAGCCCCGAACGCTGCACTATGCGGTGCAGTAGGTTGGGCAGAAGAAACCACCCTCGACATCACACAGTCCCATGCACTTGCACCTGGAGCCAAAATAGTCCTAGTGGTCGCTGCTGACTGCTTCGACACCAGCATCCTCGCAGCACAACAAGCCGTAGTATCGCAAAAAACCCTCAAAGGCAGCATAATGTCACAGAGCTTCGGACAAGGAGAAGACGCGCTCCTTGGCGATCCGGCAGGATTCCAAGCACAGGCAGACGCAATGTATCAGACAGCAACGAACAACAAATGGACCCTTCTAGCCTCGTCCGCTGACTTCGGCGCGGAAACAGACTTCCCATCAACGACCCTAATTCCATCATGGCCATCAACGAGCCCTCTCGTCATATCAGCTGGCGGTACACAGGGCTACCCATTCGGAGGACAATATGGATTTCCACCTGGAAGTGGCAACACATTCAGCTGCGCAGCAGGAGCAACATGCAACACAGGTCTAGTAATAATCAACGGCGGCGCAAACGGATGCGGAACAGCGACCAGGCCAGGTGAACCCTCAAGTTGCTTCCCAACCGCTTATGGCGGCGAAGGAGCTTGGAACGAGTGGAACTGGGAAGGCGCTCCAACTTCCACCGGTGGTGGAATCAGCACACTCTACAGCAGGCCAACCTATCAGGCAACTCTACCCAACTCATTCCCCACTCTACTAGGCAGTACTGCCTCCGCAGCAAACGCGAGATTGGTTCCAGACATTTCATTCAACTCCGCCGTCTCAGGCGGCGTACTTGCCTATCTTGGATTCCTTGGCGCGTGGGCAGTCTTCGGTGGAACAAGCGCTAGCTCACCAGCGTTGGCTGCAGAAATCGCCCTCATGAACCAAGTGAACGGCGGCCCCGTCGGCTTCATCACCCCAGCAATCTACAACCTAGCCCAAAGCTCACTCTACAGTAGAGCATTCCACGACATAGTGCAAGGCAACAACAGCGCCACGGCCGGAATCGCATCATATGATGGATTCACCGCAGGCACAGGATACGACCTAACCACCGGTTGGGGAACACCCGACGTAGCCAGTTTCATACCAGGCGTCCTATTCCCGAACCTCAACTTAGCAGGAAAGAACCTACAGAAAGCCAACCTCCAAGGACTCAACCTCCAAGGCGCTAATGTGCAGGGATCAAACCTCCAAAATGCCAACTTACAGAATGCCAATTTGCAAGGAGCAAAGATACAGGGTTCGAACCTCCAGGGAGCCAACTTGCAAAGCGCTAACCTCTCAGGAGCCAACCTACAAGGTTCCAACCTCCAACACGTCAATTTGTCAGGTGCTAACCTCTCAGGAGCCAACCTACAGGGAGCCAACTTACAGGGAGCGAACATGAACAACGCCAACCTCACAAACGCCAACTTCACCGGTGCCAATTGTCAAAGTTCAACAGACTCCGGCGCTACCACTACTGGTGTCGTCACCACAGGTTCCAACGCCTGTCCATAAACAGAATCAACTGAGAGAGAAGGCACATCCTTCTTTCCCCCTTTTCTTTTTCACCTCAACAACTAGAAGATAATACGACGAAAACTGACCCTGCCGCTCTCTGGTGGGCAAGAGAGCACTGAATGAGAGTTTGGCGTGGGGAGAGAACATTCAACTGAAGGTTAAGCGGTGTGAAATTTGGCTCTAGTCTTGAGGTCCATGTTCTTAAATTTCATAGTAGCAAGGACGGTTTACGGCGAGCGTCGAATCCCGAGTGCCCATCGCAAAGAACTGATCGTCTTGGACAGGTTATGGCTGCAGGAGTTCTGCAGCCTTCTGCTGAATCACATCCCAAGCCAGCGACAAATCTTCCCATGAAGTCTTTAGATTGCCGACCGCCAATCGAATTCCGAATTTTCCCCTGAGCTTTGTGTGCGAGAGAAATACTTGTCCTGTTTTGTTGACTGCTTCCAACAGCTCTTCGTTGAGGTCGTTAATTTCCTGGTCTGACTGAGTCCTATTGCTCGGCAGGTTGCTGGGGCAGAATCGAAAAACCAGAGTGCTGAATGGAGCAGGCGCCAAGAGCTGAAAGTCTGGATGGCCGTGGATCATGTCCGCTAGTCGACGGGCATAGGCAATGTGTTCTCTTATGGCGGCGGCGATTCCCTCGCATCCAAGGGAGCGGATGACCATCCACAGTTTGAGCGCTCGGAAGCGGCGGCCTAAGCTTATTCCATAATCCATCAGATTCTTCGCTTCCCCCGTTTCCGGGGTGCGGAGGTACTCCGGAGTCAAGCTGAAAGCTTGCTTGAGGAGTTCGGGGCGCCTGCAATAGAGGATACTGCAATCGATCGGCGTGAAGAGCCACTTGTGAGGGTTAATGATTATTGAATCAGCATTTTCCCAGCCAGCAAATTGCGTGCGCATCTCGGGTAAGATTGCTGCGGCACCTGCATAAGCGGCGTCAACGTGAAGCCAGATCTGGTGTTTCTTGCAGAGCTCAGCAATTTCTTTGACTGGGTCGACGCTTGTGGTTGAAGTGGTTCCGATTGTTGCAATGACACAAACTGGCTTTATGCCCGCATCGAGGTCTGAGTTGACAGCCTCTTCCAATGCATGAACGTCCATTCGGAAGGCTTCGTCGGTCGGAATCTTTCGGATACCCTCTTGGCCGAGGCCTAGTACAATAGCCGCTTTCTCGATGGATGAATGCGCTTCCTCTGAGCTGTATACCCGCAGTTGAGGAAGCTCACTCCTGCCCGCCAAACCTTTCTCGCGAACCTGCAGGTTGACGGCCTCTCGTGCTGCGGCCATCGCGCACAAGCTGCCGACCGAAGCTGTATCATTTATCACACCCTCAAACTGCTGAGGAAGACCAACCATCTGCCGTAACCAATCCAACACCACCCCCTCAAGTTCGGTGGCTGATGGAGAAGTCTTCCATAGCATGGCATTCACATTCAACGCACTCGTCAACATTTCTCCGATAATTCCAGGATAGGAGCCTGTGATGGAGAAATAGGCGAAGAATCGAGGATGGTTCCAATGAGTGATTCCCGGCAAAATGACCTTTCTAAAATCGCTCAATACATTCTCGAAGGGCTCCGGCTTCTCAGGTGGGGATTTTGGTATGCTTGATTTAATGTCGCCAGGCTTTGTGCGTGCCAATACCGGATAGTTATCCATGTTCTCCAGATAATCAGCAATCCAATCGGCCGTCTGATGGCTGTATTTTCTGAAAAGGTCTGGAGGCATATCTCGGTGCCGTGCCGTACTTCGAGAAGTATCTCTCATGGGACTGGGCAATCGACTTCTTGTGCATATGTTGCACTCGTCCAATTTCTGCCTTCATATTCCAGCCGGATGTGGCGCCGGTAGAGGAATTTGAGCGGCTGTTCAAATTCTGTTGCTCCACGCGGCCACTTATGACGCGGGTCTGCGTCCGACTAGATAGATGCCAACCAAAACCAGCCCGCCACCAATCACGAGCGAGGTGGTGAGTTGCTCACCCAGGAAAATTATTCCCATGGCTGGGGCGAGAATAGGGACAGCAAGTTGGACTAGTCCTCCCAGAGATGCGGGAATTTTCTTCATTGTTTGATTCCAAAGCAAATAGCTGAGAGCCGTACTCACCATGCCCATGTAGAGAGCTAATCCGAGATCCTGAAGAGAAATATTTGTGAAGGTGAGTTGACCCCAAAACGCGAGCACTAATGAAGTAACAGCAGCAATTCCTCCTAGAATCAGAAAGCTGTTGTAAGTATAGCTGAACGCAATCTCGAACCTCTTCCCGTATGCGGAATACAGACCCCATGATATTCCGGTAGCGACCATTAGGAGAACACCAAGTAGTGTAACTGAGCTTATTCTGCCGAACGTAATGACCAGCACTCCTAGCAAACCGAACAACTGCCCTAACCCTAAACGAAGGGTCAATCTCTCCTTGTCCTTGATTATGGAGTAGGATACCATCGTGATCACTACAAATGTGTAGAAGACGAGTGTTCCAGCGGCAACAGGAATGAACAAGTACCCGTACGATATCGAAAACGCGTACGCTCCAAGAAACAATGCCCCAAGCAAGTAAGATGCGTTTGGTTTGGCGTGACGAAGAGTTGTCGGCCAGATCCGGCTTACTATCAGTATCATCATAAGCCCGCTAAGAAATCGAATCACGGTGACTAGGAAAGGTGAGACTCGGCTTACAAGAACCAAATACCGAGTAATCACGCTGTTAGCTGCAAAACATATCAGTATCACTGCGACAAATAGCGGGAGATGCAGGTCTGATTTCAAACACGTCGCGCCGCACTCGGTGATGGAGACATATGGAAGATATTTCGAGCACACACATCATTCATGTGCGGTGTCCAATCGGGCGAGCGGTGGAATGCCATCTCTTGCTTTCCCTGTAGGATTCACGAACTGACAAATACTTGGCTCAGTTACAGAGTATTGGCCATGAATCGTTCCCTGAAAAGAGGATAAAGAACGGTTGACCCGCAGAAATTAGGAACCTTCCTTAACCTCAACAATCTCGTCCGCGACTAGGCCGTGGGCCTCTTTGTGTACTGCCGTGGCGGCTTCCTTGCTTGGGGCGTCTATCATGCAGAACGCTTTTCCCGTTGACTCGTCGAACCAGTATTTCAGATATTTCACTCCGTATTTGTCCTGAACTTGAAGATCTTTTGCATGAGCAGCCATGATCGCTTCAGCCGTCAACCCGTGAATCTTGTAATGTATGTCCATATAGAGCGGCATTCTTTCTGACCCTGGCCCTGCTCTATATGATACGACAAATTTATGTTTTGGTGTAACCCTCACGTCAACAAGTCGTGCTTGCATCGCCGTAGAGTTTTGAGGTCTTGAATTAATGCGTGTTGCCCTCATCGAAAACTTGCTCAAGGCGCCACTACCGTCTGGGTCATCGCTCCTAGTCGAGTACGACCCGACGTCATCATGGTACCAAGCCTCTCTCAGCATCACTGCGGAATGGTTGAGGGGTGGAGGAGTTGTTAGTTATCATGTTGCTACACAACCACCTGAGAACATCCGTACACAGCTTGCACAACTTGGGCTTGATGTTGGACAGCTCGAGGCAAACGATAAATTTAGAGTGTTTGACTGGTACACAGCCACCCTTGGCCGAAAATCAAACGAAAAGTTCGCCTTCTATTCCTTGAGGGCCGCTGATTTGAGCGTACTGTTCGCAAAATACTTGATGAGCACTCAGGATGGAATTGCAGCGCAACGTCCCCAACCCTCACCTGACTGGTTGCGAATATTGGATGATGCCTCGTGTCTTGCGAGATTCAACGAAGAAAAGAGCTGGGTTGAATTTGTCAGAACCAGAATGATTCCCATAGCATCTCTCTGGAGATCCACAGGGATAATGGGGATTATCAAAGGCATTCATAGCGATTCGACCTACAAGAACCTTGAAGCGGCTTGTGACGGGGTGATCGATTTCAAATTGGATGAGACTACGGAGGAGGCGAGGAGCGTGATTCGGATTAGAAGCATGAGAAATGTGAGCTTCGACTCTAGATCGCACCCGCTTAAGGTCGGCGAGAACTTCGAAGCCACTTTGGAAGAGTGACACTCACTGAGCAGGCGTTATGTTTTGGTTTACGCGGAATAGGTTCGTTGGATCATATTTTCCTTCGATCTCAGACAGTCGCTTGTGATTATCACGGTAAGTTGCTACTCGGTTTTGTCCCTCTTCCATTAGAACGACACGAAAATGCGCGCATTCCGAAAGAAACATTTTGAATGGCGCCGGGAGAGGGATTTGAACCCTCGAGGCCCGTAAGGACCACAGGCTTGCGGTTCCGTTGATTCCAGGCTTAGGCTAGGTGAATCTGCCCCGTACCAGGCTCGGGAACCCCGGCTCCAAATGGTTTCACAATTCCTAGCCCAATTTAAGCCTGTTCGGGCTTCTCAAGCAAAGGCGAAACAGTGTACAATCAACCAACGCATAGCGGATGGAACGAAAGGATGCCTAGCATATGTTATACACAGTCATTTCTCCACTGGCCTTCGGGACGAGTAACATGTTGTACCCAGAAAACTACACCACATAATGAAACGCACATTCAAGCCTGCGTCCGTGCCGGAGGCCCCAATGTATAACATAGGATGGACATCCGGCTCTCGAAGCACCCGCGAAATCAGTGCTTCCAGAGGGCCGGGTACGTCCCTCGCTCCATGAGAACCCGTTCAGTCTTCACAGCCACCCCCTTCTCCTGGTCAAGCATCTCCCTAGACGCCATCAAGGCGCGCCCTAATGCGACCCCTTCCCCTTTCAACGTAAACACCGCAACAAACTTGTTACGCTCAATCAAGGAATCCAATTTCACTATGCCCGGTAAAGCTAATTCGGCTCCGTGGCAAACCGCGTCAACCGCCGAATCACGAATTACAATATGCGGAAGGGCAGAGAGCGCCACTTCCATGGGCTTGATTATGTTCCGCAGGGGCGCTTCGTTATCGGCCTCGAAATCGGATTGCGCCGCACTCAATTCATGCAAGGTCACAATCCCATCATTCTCGCTTAATGGGCCCGCACGCGTCCTCCTCAGCTCCCGCATGTGGGCACCACAACCGAGCACTTCACCGATGTCAGAGCAAAGCTTACGGATGTAGGTGCCGGCTTGGCATGAGCATGTGAAGAGGGCTGTCCGCCCGTCTACTTCGTGCACGTTGAGTTGGTAGATGAAACGTTTCCTCGTCTCCCTTTTCACGGACGCTCTAAGCGGTGGTTTCTGGTAAATCTCGCCCACGAATTGGCTTAGGACGTCGCGAACAGTTGCTTCGGGGATGTCGGCGTGAATTTGCATTATGCAAACGTATTCCTTGCCCGAGTAGAGAAAGCCCTGAATGACCTTCGTGGCATCTTGTAGGCCTACGGGCAAAACGCCGGTTACTTTGGGATTACCCCGACAGTTATGTCTCTAGGGTTCCACCGTGGCCGGCGTGGGACAATTTCATCATGCGCTTGATCCAAGCAACTATTTCATGGCTCGACGGCCCAGCAGGCTTATCGACGTTGATGATGCCGTACTTGATTCGTAGTGGCATTGGTCTTTCTTCCGGCGTGAAGCCATAACGCGGGTCGGTCACATCGTCGGCTTTCGCGACCAGTTCTCTAGTGACCTGCCAGGGCATGAGATTCTGCAAACGGTTCACCTCTTCGCGATTTCTTACGCCTTTGATGCTATTAAGTAGAGTAACACGACGATCAGAAACCAAGAACATCTGTCGTCCGCCAAGTTCGGCGTACGGCAGAGTGCGATTTGAACTGGAAGTTTAGAAGGTCAACTTGCTACCGGCTTCATTGTCGGCAGGAGCTCTTCTTTCATGAATTTCGTCTTCTTATCCTTGGTCAAGGCCTTCTCGACCTCATCGTCCGGAGCACCTTTCTTCACCTCAACGCTTTCAGCTGTGGGCTCCAAATGGTCAACATTAGTCCGCCTACGCCTGACACCCGTAACCGACTTTGGGCCTGTGACCAAAACGAAGTTCTTGTCGACGACGTCAACGACCACACATTTCCTGCCGGTTTCACGGCCCAAGAGTTTAACGCAGATTCGGCCAACTTCCATGCTTGGCATAATGCTTCACGCGGGTTGTTCACCGCAGTAGATTCGCGGCAATAAATAAGGGTGCCCATCAGCGCAAGGTTGTTCAAGTTTCTTTCTTGGCGAGAAGTTTTCGCACTTCTGCAATAACAAGGGACTTGGTTTGTTCGACCGAGTACAGGCTGGTGTCTATCTTAAGATCATAGATGCCTGGCTCATCCACCTCGATTCCGTAATATTTCTTGTAACGCTGTTTCTGTATGTCTTCGCGGGCTATTGTTTCCTTCTTCGCGGAAGCGAGCGATGCGCCATCTCTATCGGCTATTCGCTTGAAACGGACTTCATCGGGTGCGACCATGAGTAATTTTACGTCTGCAATGTCCTTAACCATCCAAGCTCCAAGCTGCGCGTCGATTACGATGCCCCCCCTCCTAGCTTCGGCCTTGGTCCTCTCATCAATCATCTTGTCTATCGTAGGGTCCTCGGCGGCAAGGTTACTGAAAGCCTCCAGGGATAGGTTTCTTTCCTTCGCTAGGTCCCTGAACAATTCTCCTGCGGAGACATACCGCAACCCCAAAGCTTCCGCGAGGGCTTTTGCGTAAGTCGACTTGCCTGTTCCATGGGGGCCGCTCACGGTGATTACTAAGCCTTTTGTTGCCCCATTACGCATGAATTTCACCAGTTGGCTACTGTAGCCCAAGGGATAGAGGCCCTTACGCTCTCTAGCTAGAAAAGATTGACTAGAAATAATTCCTAGTGATGCTGGAAGGGCTCTCACCTAGAGACAAAGCAATGCTCCTAGTGTCTCGCTACCTAGTTCTCTCACTCTGTTGACATCCCCCGTTAAATGGTGACACGCAAACCCTACCGTGTAGCTTCAATCACCGCGGGTTTCGAAAGCTAAGAAGATCTCCTTTGGCAGTTGTAGCTTAGGTATCTAGAACCGTGGACAGACTGGACAGAGTGGACGCAGCCAAGGGCAATGAGGCCTCTCTCGGTCTCGGTGATTGCTTTCTGATCCCCCTGAAGTAGCCCCATGCTTTGCGCATCAGGCTGCTCAGCGTAATTGAAGCAGGCTCCAAGGTCAGTCTACCTAAAGGAGCTTCAATCGCCGAGGGCTTACTCGTCTTCTAAGCCGGAACGAATGCCCGTGGCCTGTTTCTCCCACACAGTAACCATCGTCGGCTTCTGTCCAAGACTTAGGAATATTTACCTGAAGAATCGCAACCTTCGCAGGCTTTCTCCTGTCCCTTGTCAAGATGATGCAATTGTCAAGCGCCAACTCGTACGAGTCCCAAAGATACACGAATGCTTTGTCAGATTTTCCGGGGAGTAGTCCGTATTTCTGAATGGAGCGAAGTCTTCTTTCCTTCGTGTAATGGTAGAACTTCAAGAGGGACGCCACAGTTCAAGCCTTGGATGTTGAACCTAGCTTCGCATGCTTGATATCCACATGCCACCTTTTCCACTGCGCATGTAATACTTGTTGCGTCGGGATCCTCAGCCCCCCCTCTTTTACATCTAAGAGTTTGAAACTGCCCCGATCAACCTCGCCCCTTCTTGGCCTTCGCAGCCTCGTAATGTTCCAAGAGCTCTTTGAGGAGCTGCAGGTCCTTCTCGATCGACGGTAGCACCTGGTTCGCCCTTGTGACTATCGTTCGGATCGCTGATGTTCTCTCGCCGTCAGCGTCGATGTAGGCTTGGATTCGCCGGCGTTCCTTCGTGGTTAGGATCCTAGTGAACATGTTCCTTTCCGCTTCAGTTATAGAAGCAACGTTAATATATTGCTTGTGCTTCTGTTATAGAAGCGGCGAAAGAACCCATGGCACGATTCGACTTAGCCAAAACAAGTGAAGAAGACCTTCTCAGGGTACAGGTGAACGTGTGTCACGTCTCACTGTTCCACAACCCAATGAAACCCTTGACCGCAACCGAGGAGGTGACGGATGCATGAGCAAGAAAATTCTGATGACCAATGAGACTTATAATCTGCTTGAGAAGACGGCGAAGTACAAGGACCTCACCGTAGAACAGTACATTCAAACCCTGATCAAGAAGCCTGGCGACAAACCTCCGACGCCCACAGCTGAAGAGTGGGACCTGAAGAACCTAATCGTCAAGGACCTGATCGTTTCCAGCAACGCATGGAGCCAACTCGGCGAAATCGTGGACCTCTGTAACTACAGGGATCTAGGGGATCCTATCCGTGAAGGGATTCGGCTGATGATCGCGCGGAACGCTGAAGCGCTCCTGGCCAGGAAGACGGCGATCCAGTCTCGCATAATCGCTCAAGCCTCAGCTGCCGAGTAGAAGTAGTGAAGATGGATGGTTGAATGAGATGTACAAAGCCATGGACAAGGCTGAGAAGGAGAGGTGAAAATGAATGAATGATCGCCTTGAAGGCATGATCGAAGGCGTAGGTATGGTCCTCTGCTTGGCCGAGAGGAACCGCAAGAACCCCAAACGCATCGAGTCACTCCTAGCGGCCCTCATACGAGACCTAGTGACCGCGAGCGGAAACAACCAACTTGACCTCATGAATTTCGAGACAGGACACGCCCGCAAACATGGGACACCATATCCCAAACGCTAGCATGTCGCAGATTGTCTGATTTGAGGGTGAACTCCAAAATGGCCTTTGACATTTCATCATTATCTTCGTTGCTGCCGCAAATTGTTAGCGGGGGCGGTGTCGGTTTTGTGAGCGGCTGGCTTGTGAAGAAAGTTGCGAAAATAGTCATGTACGTTACTGCATTCTTCATCGGGCTCATCATCGCGGCGACGGCTTGGGCTGAAGGGCAGGGATGGATCACGGTAACAATTCATTGGGACGCAATCTCAGCCTCAGGTCAAACGCTGTTGACTTCGGCCATTAGCAGTCTAGGATCTCTGAGTCCCATCTTAGCCAGCATCACAGCTTTCAGCGGCCCGGCAGCCCTCATGTTCGCTCTTGGGTTTAAGAAAGGTTGAGCATCTTGGAGGAATGTATGGCTCTGCCCCGTGTTCCAGAAGTCGACTTAGAGAAATATTTCAACCAATTATTCCCAGCTGAACTCTTCCAAGCTTCAGATGATCTTGATGATAATGCGATCGAACAATTCATACTCTATGTGAACGGTGACATGTCCAGCGGCAAGAGCAATACGGCTAAGCTTGTCGTCAACGAGGCGGTGAAACATTATGGTCGACGGAACGTCGCTGTGATGAGGGCGAATGCCCATGACTTCGCGTTAATGCTTCAGGCAAAGTGGGAAAAGAAATTCTGTCAAATCCTCATTATTGAGGACGCAACCAAGGTTGTAATCCCTGACTCGGTTCTTGCAGACTTCTTCAGAATTCGACACATTATGAAGGAAAGAACGGGTTTACGGGAAGGAGTCTGTGGAATCGTTTTCTCAACTCATAGGATCCAGGGGACTCCTCTGGATACTAGGACGAATTATGCGGGAGTTTTGTTAATGTCTGCTCCCCTTGCGAAGTGGGACAGAGATTTCTACAGAAACGAGTACGGGATAGGGGACTCTGAGCTTGAGCTCCTCAAGGTCGCCAAAGCGAAGCGTGAGAAAGGCTGGGTGCTAGTCACACGGAGAATACCTTTGTTGGCGCGACAAAAGTTCCTCGACTTAGCTTCGCAACGAAAGTACGTGAAATAGAAGCCGAAGTCGACAATCAACCGAGTAACGGGAAAAGGCAAAATGTAGGCCAAGTCCCGCAAATCCCGCTGAAAGAGAAACTGCTCCTCCTCGGCATGGTCTTATTCCCCTGGCTTGCGGTCTACTTAGCAATTCGTTACCCGAGCATCAATCTTCTTGTGATTGTTGTTCTAGGCGCCTTCCTCTCCATAGGTTACGTGGGCGTTCGGTTTTCGAGTTGGCTTCGAGAATTCAAAGCCAAGAAGACGAGGGGGTGAATTGAAGAATGGAATCTCAACCTGCGCACAGTTTACCCTCACTGGTTGTTTCCAGTTGTCGTGATCATTGTGGCTGTTGTCGCTGCGTTTGCAGGTATTTCAGGGACTACAGTGTATTTCGTTGGGCATCCTCAAATTTCGACTGTGACGTCTTCGACTACTGGTACGGTGTCGCAGACGCAGACGGAAACATCTTTCTCTACTGAGACTAAGACGGTTGTGAGCACATCTGTCTCAACGCAGAATCTCTACCCTAATTACAACTTTGGGAATCCTAACTATCAGTGTCAGTATCCGAACCAGTACCAATGCTACGGCCAGGGCCAAACTCAGCAGATCTACGGCTACCTAGCTCCAAGCCAAGTGGCTGGCGGCTGCATTTACTTGACGAACACGAACACCGGGTTCACATACGCCCTCTACGACCAGTATGGCAACATGGTCACGAACTATCCGACCGGATACGTTTCCGTCCAGGGCACAATTCCGTACAACCAAAACTACTACGCATGTTCAGGAATCCCGCTGCTTCTCACTCACTTCTAGTACAGGTGTAAGGCACGGCCCCTTTCTTTTCATATATTCGTCTTCGAAACACTAACATATTCAAGATTAGGAAAATGAACACTTGGTAGAGACAATCTCGTTGAAAATGATTCTGTTACTGACCTTGCTGCTAGTTATTTCAATGCCATTCGTGGCAGGCCAGGAGACCTACACTCAACCAGTGTATCCTAGCGATTCGTTTGATTGGTCCCAGCACACAATCCATGTGTCCATACCGAGCTCGCCAAGCTGGGCCCATGACGTAATCAACTCTTCACTCAACGTTTGGAATGATGCCCAAGAATGGTTCCTGAAAACCTACTACCCAAACATGCCATACGTAAAATTCACTTTGGTAGAATCATCCTCAACGCAACAGGTCACAGTCATGTTTGTGAAAACAAGCCAGGCCGGAACATGCGGAAGTCCGGGACCATGGACTGGATGCACATGGCTTCGAGGCGACCATGCGGCGAATTGAGATCACGATAGACCAGTATGGGCCTGACTTAACGATGGGCTTACTTGAAGTAGCCAACCATGAAGTAGGCCATGTTTTAGGGCTGGGTGACGGTCTAAGAGAGAGATTCGACTTGATGGATGCAGCGGGTGTTCTTGGTACTTGGTCGTATCCGTCGACACTTGATCTATACGCTGTCTTTCTCGTAGCGAAAGGAATCCAATTCTACGATTACACGGAAATTGCTTTACCAAAAGGAATTCCTTACATGCAGTGGCTTCCGGGTAATTCGACAAGCGTACCTGAGTTTTCCAGCTGGTTACTGGCTTTGATGATTAGCGTTTGTGTTTACGTTTGCGTCCCAGCAACCAGAAGATTACGAGGACGCCGCTAATGATAACCAGAAGATAGAGGACCACTATGAAAATCAAGTACCACTGGCTTATGAAAAGTGTGAAGTTCCCCCAGCTAAGCGGAACATAGTTTGAAGGGAGAAGGGAAGCTGCTAAACAGAATGGTGGCAAATATGAGAAACATGGGCCGTAGGCTCCGCGTTCTCGTGCAGGACCGCCTTCACTACCTCCAGCTTTACCTGTTCCGCCTCCCGTTTCTTTGATGTTATTCAGACCAATCTTGAGCTGCGTGCCGGTCTGGGTTGTACCTGTCTGCGCATTCTGTGTAACGGTCACTTTCTGCACTGGATTGTTTGGCTGTGTCACTCGATCTACTGTTACTGTAGTTCCTCTGTCCACGACAGTAGTAACGCTCGGTGTTTGGGTTGCTTGGATTGTTCCGCCGCTCACGAGTCCTCCTCCCGTCGTTATGATTGCTCCTCCTCCGCTGCCTCCGCAGTTTGTGCAACCGCTAACGTCACCATTTTCTGAGAAGTCAGCTGAACTGATGGCTGTGAATTGGCTTGATGTAGGGATCAGGGTGAAGCCGTTTTGGTCAATCACCGTTACAGTTGTGCGCAGGCCCCAATCTATTCGACGTGTCACACTATTCGGACCCTGCTGACCAGAACAACTGATCGTTCCATTGCTTAGAGAGTTGCATACGTCCGAGTAAACCTCTAACCCTGTCAACGGAAAGTCTGGAAGCAACGCCAAAGCCAAAGTGCCATTGGCTGCAACGAAAGGACTGCGAATATCATACGCTCGCCATCTAAGATAGCTCGTTTGCTCATTCAAAGCGGTAAAGTTCACGACGAAATGAGCAACCGCGTTCGCAGGAAGCGGCACAGGTGATTGGTAACCAATTAGGGCTCTAGCGGTCACATGGCTCACAGCTTTCCCGTTTACTTTGATTTCGGCTAAGCTGGGAAGTTGCGGATTGCCTTGGGTCGATATTGTTTGATTCGTTCCATCCGTGTAACTGGCGATGAGTTGCATGTTGTAGCTGACTTGGCCTAACGGAAGCGCAGATGACCCACCACCCGACCATGTCAAACCTCCAGTCGTCCCAGTCCCAGTTGTCCCAGACGTCCCTCCATTGTTACCCATCAGGGCAGGGATACTTATACCGAAGAAACTCGACTGACCACTACTCGAAACTTGAAATCCAGCAACGAAAAGGAACGTTGCAAGAATGACGAATATCACTGGAATTGCGACATCGCGGCCTCGAAGCTTATTTCGTTTAGGCAAGGTTGATTCTAATGTAAAAATAGTCGTTCTTTAGTCCAAGATGGGGGTAAAAATCATTTCCGTTTGCGGTGTAGGTACATGGCTAGTAATCCTGAGATTTCCGAGGGTTGATGAACCGTCTCGACTATTTTCTTACTGCTGTTAGGTTAGGTTGACTTGAAAGCTGTCGCAGTCATTCTCTCCAGCATAGGAAGCGGCGCACTACAAATCGCAACCTACCTCATAGGTTACTTCGCCAGCGGCACATCAAATCTGCCGCAACCAGCCATCAGCCTCGGTTCAACATGGACCTCAGTGATCATGAGCCTACTCGGTAGATTCTTGAGCCCAACTCTGTCGAACTGGGGCGTAAACCTCACGCAAATATCATGGCTGCCTACAGCCATCAACTTAGTCGGCGGCTGGATCATACTAGGATTAGCACTCCTCGGCGCCTTCTCCCTCTTCAAAGGACTATTAACCGGAGCCCTAGCAGCGGCTGTAATAATTCTCCTAGTCCTATTGGTGTTCGGGCTGAAACTTCCCGTACTGCCATTTCCAACAAATTCCACAATCCCAACAACCGGATAGATTATTCTGCGGCGCGGAAGAAGCTTGTTTGCGTTTTTAGAATGGCGCTAAGGTAGACGGCGCCGATGGTGTCGAATAGACAGACGGTTTCAATGCTTGATACTGAACTCGAAAATTAGTTACCTTTGGACGAGCCCAACAACACTATGGGGCCCCTGGGGCGAAGAGCTAGTGCGATCAATACCAAGAAGGCGATGATGATAATTATGACCCAAACGAGGTTGTTGATTCCGAGTGTTTTTCCGCAAATCCAATCAGGTAACACAGCGCCCCACGCTGCATTACCGAACAGAACATTCGCGGGAATAATCGTGATTGTACAAGCGCCTGAAGGAACGTTACTGGTCGATCCCTGTCCACTTGTACCGTTAAGATTGTTGTTGGGAAGGATGCTCACGAGAGTTGAACTCTGAATAATCGTAATCAGCAACTGCTTAGTTGAAATCACCGTTGACACTGAAGGGTTGGATGCACAGAGGGCAGCGGTTCCTCCCTGGTCTGGAGGACAGCTTACGAATGAAATGGAGAACGCTGTGACAGTGCAACCGCCAACGCAAGCGCCGGGACTCCACTGAAACTGTACAGATCCCGGAGGGTCGAACCCTTTACTCGGCCCAACCTGGCAAGAGTAAGGTAACGCAACATACCCAGTTATGTCTGGGCATGGAGTAAGATGATAGATCCCCGTCACGGTTGGCGCACTTGTGAAAGACACCCATTGACTTACGATTTCATGAAATGAAAGAACAAAGTTAGCTGACGTCTTACCATTCAACGCGCCAGTAGCATCAATCGTTTGAGTATAGCTTCCAGCAACGGGCCCTGGATTGTTACCGTTGAATATGACGCGAACCGTGTAGTCATGCTCAGTATTCACCGGGTCATCATTCGTGAAAACAATCGGCGTCAACGTGAAACGTTGACCCACCTGGAGACCATCAACAATAGCTGATGTGAAGGGAAGAACGTGGAGCTCCTCATGCCACACCGTACCAACCGGCCACGGATCAGCATGATAACTCAACTGCACATCTAGAACTACTCCGACAATAACGTCAAGCCACGCTGGCGCCGAACTTGATTGCAGCTGGTCAAATTGAATCAACTGCTTCTGCGAAGGGTCGAAAGTCTTCGATGAACCGTCAGCATAATGGACTATCCAGGATTTCTGCCACGTCTCTCCAATCTGTCCCTGACTAACTTGTGCATTTGCGCCGAATGTGCCCCCAGCCACCATTGATGTACTGCTGGTACTCACAGGATAATTATAGGGTCCAATAGGACTGAAAAGAATCTTCGTCCTTGAACTAGACACAGTGGGCGCCCACTGCAAAATGACGGCTCCAATAACAAAAAGAATGAGAAGCGAAAGCAGTAAGCCGCCTATCCGATGCCTCGGTTTATGCTTCCTTTTCGATTTCTTCTTCAAGAATCAATCAAGCTCTATGCCGCTAGAGAAAAAACTAGAGAGTTTGCCGAATCAGATTAGCTCGAGGGGTTATTTGCTGTCGGTTTTCGGACTCTGTCTTTCCTCGGCCTTCTCGACTTCTTTCTCGAGCTCCTTGTCCGGTTTGGGCGTGGCTGCTTTTCTGTTCGAGCGGCCGTATCCTCTCATTCTCCGTTCCGTAGGATTTCCCATTCACATCAACCTCCTGAGAGAAAAATCCAGGAACGATTCCCGTCCTTCGCTACTTCCCGGCTCCTGGGTGAAATCACTTGGATTTTCGACCGAGCATTAGAAAGAGCAGGACAGCCAGCACGACTCCACCCAACACGAGGAACAGTAATGCAAGTTGGCTATACACCAAGGTAAGTTGAGTATTCGCCAAAGCCAGTGGCGTACCGCCGATCAGCTGCAGAGCGCCGTAGTTAGGAACGAAAGCAAAGCCCACTGACGTCGCTACTGGACCGCTGACAAAAATCAAGGCGACAGCAACAACGGCAAGGATGATCGTGCTTTCTCCTGCAGCGCCCATTCTGAACTGAGGATTGCGCTTGGCGAGTGCGTGCCAGACTAGGTAGATGATTCCCACGATTACGGCGACGATCGCGATTCTAGCGGATAATTCACTTAGAGACAGGCCCAAAGAGAGGGCGTAGAGGGATGCAACCAACAGGAACAGTATGATTAAGGTCGGTCCGAGACCGACTGCGGATCCAGATGTCCTTCTCGGCATTGAAATCATCCAATAGAAAAATATGAAGTGCGGTGGCCAGTTTGTGTTCGGCCTCAAGGTTCCGTTGATGGGGACTGCGGAACACGGGGTTGGAAATGAGCAGTGTCTTGCACCCTCTCCACCCGTAGGTTTCCGTCAAACTGGCCACCCTTGGCGTTAGGCTGCCTGGTCCCCACCTGGAGAAGACGGGGCTTGCTGGATGACTGCATTATTCGTGGGAACAGTTGCGGTTGCGGTGTCGACTACTGCCTGTTACCTAAGCAGATCCAGTTTGCCGTCGAGCTCGTTTCTGATGCTTACCAGTTTCTTGATTTCATCCGCGAGGTCGCATGCTTGGTCAATCTCAACTGGGGTGTCGATTGTAATTCCTGTGATGCTCTTGAGTGACCCCTGCCAGCTGGCGCCTTGTTTGAAGTCTTTGACTGCTTGAAGACGAATTCTATTCCAATCCTTATCGAGATTTGCGTAGGGAGCCGGCGGATGTTCAGGCTTGTTGAGGACAAGAACCCCTGCAATCTTTCGAAGGCGACTGTACTTTGGGTCATACGCTAGTTTCTTCATTTTGGGTAACGTCGACCAGTTCGGTAGTGAGCCGCCTACGTTCCCGTTCTTTCTCATTGCCAGGCGTCGAAGTGTCTGCGTCCCGTTCGGCCTGGAGGATCTCGGTTAAGACTTCGTTCTTTGGTTTCCTTGTGCCTTCGCCCTAGCCCCTAACCATTCCAGGAGGTCTTGGGGGGCCTTATAGTTGAAACTTCCATGGTCCTCTTCCGGGACATAATGGCTCCTCGACTGAAAAATGGGGCGTAGGCGCCGCCTGATTGTGAGTGACAATTAGATTAGTAGAAGAGAGGTCCGATGGACTTGTGTCGAGGATTAGTTCTCACGTGTGATTGACATAATGAAAATGCCTGTGGCGATTGTTTGAATCAAGTTCTGTGAAACAGAACGTTGGACTATTGGGGTCCCTCGAAGCCTATGCTTACGCTTCCTTTCGTGGCCGGCGAAACAAGAGGGCCTGAGGTAACAATGTAGAAGGGCTCGCCGAAGTTGTCATAATGATCTTTAACGCGGAACACTTCAGTCGCGACAAGTTTCACTTGCAAGACATCCCCAGTCTTAGGAACACGGTATTTGTTCCAAGGCTCACTGGTGGTCAGTATCTTAACCGAGTCTTTCGAAAGACTCTCCCATTCGGATGAGGGGGAACCTGCATGACGTCTCCTCTTTTTTCAGGCGGGGCGGTCACGCTGAAGATTGTCTGAGCGCTTATGCTGTATTGTCCAACCGGTCCATGCCTCGGTCTCATAATCCGGGTCAAGATGATTCTAGCTCTGAGTACTGTTTGATCAGCCAATTCGTATTTGTTCCACCTCTCCTCCACGACCTCGAACTCGAGGACTTCAAGGTCCTTGGGGGAAGGTTGCGGTGCGGGGGCACTTGGCGGCTGTGGATTCGGCTGAGTCAATCCTACTTCTCTACTAACCTTGACGAGGTGTATGCCCCTCTAGAATTACCTGGCTTGCAGTTGCTTCAACCGCCAGAATCAACCCAGACTGACTCTGAGTAGAAGGGCCGCTCGACCCAGTTTTCGAAATAGTGAACGGAATGGTCAGCAGTGGATTCCATGCGGGAGACATTCGTAGAATGCCGAATAGTCCAGCTCTGACTATTTCATCGTGTGCCGGCTGAATTGACCTCTCTGCCAGAAATTCTTCTCCACAGTTAGAGCATCTGTAACCGTCAAAGCTTCCCACAGAGGATCCAACTATCGCAAGACGAACCTTAGCTACTGACAGAACGCCTCCGCAGACTGGACAATTTCTCTCCATTTCTCATCACTCTTGGGACTCAGTCATCACCGTAATTACGTATAGTGTGCATGGTGCCTCCACCACTTTAACCTTGCATACGCCATATGTACCAATGTATTCGGTATGGCTCTTACGCTCCTTGGATCCCATAAGAACGGCATTACGCAACTCTTCAGGGCTAAAGCCCCTGGCCTCCAATTGTTCGAAGGCATGACTTGTAGGAACTATTTCACAGGCCATCGGCCATCGTCAGACATTACGAGAGCGGATGTAATAGTTCAGGTTTGGGAATTGGAGAACAGACCTTGGCCAACGAGCTCGAATGCATCCTGAGCGTGGCTACAGGTCAACAGTAGGATCCCGAGGTCAGGGATGCCTTTTAGCCACGGCGTGGCTGGTTGTCCTCTGCATTAGGTTGAGTGAGGGCTTACTGAGTGAGATAAACGAGTACTTAGTGAGAGTGTGAGAGATAGAGAGCGAGCCTGAGAAACATGCCTAGAGGCGCCCGCATGTGCGTAGGTGCCTAGGCGCCCTACCGCCACAGGGTACCCTCCACTATTGAATCCCTAATAGAAGGCCATAATGGGGGCGCGTATGACCCGGCATGCGCATACGTACGCGGCCCGATTTCCGACCCGTTCGTTTTATTTTGAGCCAAAGCGGCTTCAACGATGTTGAAAGCAGCTCGGAAGACCGTGTACACCATGACTAAGGGTTATGATATATTTTTACTGTGAGCCGAATTTTTTGCGACACAAGAAACGAAATCAATCCACCAATAGGCCAACTGCCCGAAAAGTTTGGGCAAAACTTGTGAAACAACTTATCGGCAAAACGAACGTACCAGAGAGAATTATGTTCTCGTTCTTCTGGCTAGCGATTCCTGCAGGTGTGACCGTGGGGTTAATCGTTTACAAGTTTCTCTTGCGATCTCCGCATGACGTCACCGTGAACGCACAGCTGCCAGCTGCCAGTCTTGGATTTGACTCGCTGTTCTCGACAACTTTCGCTTATAATTTCATGCTCGACCTATTCGGGTTCGTAACTGGAGGTCTCGGCAGCCTATACATCAATTTCAGAACTTGGTTGTTCTTGACGCTAACCCTTCTGATACTGCCGCCACCTATCATATACACCCAGGTTACCGGCCTTGCCAGCGTGATTCTGGAACTGTTAGGCTCTTCCTGCTTCGCAGGTATCTGGCTTCGCGATGTTCGAGAGAAGCGTAAGCTACGTGAGGAAGCAGCCAAGTCAGACTCAACTCAAGAGCAGTAATCTCTTCGTCATTGGGACAATTCTTCTATTCATTGCTGCTCAACTTGAAGCAGTCGCTATTCTATCGCGATAAACGGGGAACGCGTATTGAAAAAGCAGGAAGAAACAGATCCATTGAATTTGTGGCTGGCAGGAATTGAAGCGCCGGCCACCGCAGACTCGTACAGACGCTATGTACCCGCACTAATTGACGCAATGAAGATGACGCCTCAATCGGTTCTCGAGGCAGGCAGGAGGAACGTTCAGGAAACTTGGCTGAAAGCGAAAGCCGCCGCAAAGAAGATCCCTAGCGAACGAGGTCGACTCATAGGCCTTTACGGTCTCAGGAAATATTGGAGGGTCTACGGACTCTTTCCCCCAGCTGACGGATTGCCAAAAGCAAAGCGCAAGCGCCCTCTCACTGAGATGACCTGGGAGCAAGGCTGCAAACTGGCTGCAGGTGCGGAGCCGCCGTATAATCTGATTTTCAAGTTGATGGAGCATACCGGGATGGGCACCAAGGAGCTGCTCGAGTTTAACACTCAGCACACTTGGAATGAAATTAGAGAATACCTACGTTCCAATCCTGAAAAGGAATACTTCCTCTTCACCTACTTGAATAGTAGGAAAACGAACGAGCAACCCTTCCGCATATTCCCCCCCGCATTCCTTCTCAAGGATATCTTACAAAGCAAGATGCAATTACCTTTCGTCACGAAAGGAGGCGTAGCGCTGAATCTAGACAATTACAGCAACAGCAGATCATACATTGAAGCAGCATTTCGAAGAGCAAGAAAGAAAGCGGGACTGCCAACTGAGCTAGGAGCACATGATTTTAGAGATACATTCAAGACAACTGCATCCCGGAAACTCGTCGCGTTATGAAGTTAAACGCTTCGTCATGGGCCACACAGTTGATCCGATGGGGTACGATCACTGTTGGAACGATCCCGACTGGGTGTGGTCCGAGCTCGTGAAGATGTTTGATAAGAACGAGCTCTAGAAGGCAACATGATGTCGCCGAATTATGAGGCCTTAGCGAAATACCTCGTGAAGCATCCAGATGCCGTTATAGAATCTGAAGTTCGCGATAAACTGAAACTCATAGACTTCACATCGATGACTGATGAGGAACTAGACAAATGGAATACATGGCTTTCCTCAAAAGGCTACGAACTCGTTGAATATGTTGACAAAGAAAGCGGATTACTTGACTCTGTTTGGATCAACGAGAAACATCAACTGGCGATTGAAAAACTCCGAACACTAGAAAGACAGTTCCATAGCGTACGACAACACTACCATCGTCCGAAACGGACAGTTGAAACAATCGCCGACGAATGCATGGCGATCATCATGACATTGCATTCCATGGTTCTAGCAAGGCAAGAGGCAGCTTGACATGTTCGACTTCGCTTGGAAGAGCTATCACAAGAAGCTAGAGTTCGGTTTCAATATTTGGCCGGGCTGCTATTGCTACATTGGCTGGCAACCTAACGCCTATGCGCCTTTCAAGAAATATTTCTCGTTCTGGTTCATGCTCGGGAAGTTGCGAGGCGAGCTAGAATGGGGAAGAACATTCGGCCCCGAAGCAGAGAAGGAGGTTGCTTGAAGGAATGATTGTGACTTTGGATGATTCGGGGTGGCCTGCGAGGCAGCTGCGTAGGAAACGCGACCTAGTAGCTAGACGTCGACGGAGCGAAGGTCCCCGACGCAGCAGTATTACGTTCGCAGTGGAAAAGTGGTATGTGGCATAGAGCCATGGCTGTTGAGCCTGGTGTTTTCCCGTGCCCAAGGTGCGGAGCTCACACATTCACGGGATTAATCCACGTGCTTGCGGTTGCAGGGGGAGGTTCTTCAGTGCTAGAGTTTGAAGAGGGACTTTTCGTAAGCCACTGAAGCATGAATTCTCACCCTAACCTACCGTAAGCTGGGTACGAATAGTATCTGAACTGGCCAAACTCATTTTTTTGGTGTGAAAGGCATGGCGAAGCGTAGGCAAATATTCCAAGTGCTCGAGCATGCGAAGATTTCAAGCAAGTTCTCCAAGCTCCAGGTTCAGACAATTGATGTTCGCTACATTGGAGAACTGTCTGGCCATGGTAGCGGTCTATATGTCCGCGTTCCGAAAGAAATCCAAGAATACTACAGCTTAATTGCCGGCGATAAGGTGAAGGTCTGCATTCTGCAACGCAAGAAATGGACCGACCTCGAAGCTGCAGACGGATAAGCATTCATAGTTCAGTGAGGAATAGGGCAAGATCCTTCAAGACCTCCGCCCCGCCCTGGCAGGCGTACTCCCTCACCGTTCTAGCACTAGAAAAATGTGAGAGAGGAAGAGGGGAGTGAAGGAAGAAGGGAACGGTCAGCTCTGTACACATCCCGCCAAATCACATGTAACAGATCCTGAGACCAGGCCCCGGCAGCGACCAGACCCCTTGACCCTGACTCCTAACGAAGTTATGCCACCTCAAGAGTTGTGCAAGCATCCTAGAGGCAGACGCTACCGAGACCCAGACGCCCAAGAAACCATATGCGAAGAATGCGCTGAAGTCTTGCCTGACGAAAGACCAAGAGGGATTCCTGGTGCAGAGAAGTTTGGACGAGCGCCGGAGAATTTCGCAGTTTTCAGACATAACGCAGGAAGCACGAGCAAGCGGAACGGCAGTCTGAACGGAAACCTGAGCCATACCATTTACACGCTGTCGCAAGTCTCTACGGCTCGCGAGACGGCTCAAAGATTCAAGCCTCATTTCTAACTAAGACTTGCCCGAACTGTAGGAAGCAGCAGCAACTGAAGATTTTCGGGGAGCCGGTCTACTGCGAAGACGAGAACTGTGGGACTTCCGATTATTCGCTGCAAGCATTGTGGCGCCGAAAATTCCGGAGTCAGAAAATGTGGAACCTGTAAGAAGCCACTGCCGGCATATTCACGCCGTGAACTAAACGGTGGTAAGTTCTGCACCTGCCAACAACCAAGTATCCTGATTGCTAAACGATTGAAATGCGTTAACTGCCATCAAAGCCTAGCTGGTTCACAGAAGGAATTTCAGAGAACCCAGCTTGGTGACCGGATACTTCGCTGGCTTGCAAACGCGAACCCAGCGTACGCGCTTCTGGCAGGATCTAAGGGCAATTCAAGCCTGGGATCCGCCTGAAGACGACCCTATCTATCGAAAGGCCAGAGAACTCTTCAGTGAACGCTTAGACGGACAACTCGCGAGTGAAGACGCCAGTCGCTTAGCAGCCCAATACATGAAGAAAGTGAAGGCAATGGTTGCGATGCAGAGACATTCAATTCCAAAGATGCTTGACTCATTGTTGGACTCGCTTCTTCTCTTCGAGGGTAGGAGCTCCTGATGAACAAACCAACAGACTTCAAGAGAATTCGCATTGGGCTGATCGACCCAAGTCCGTTCGCGATAAGACGCAGGAAGGAGCCTGACCTTCTAGGCGGTTCAATTCGCAGGTTTGGCGTGCAAAGTCCTGTCAAGGTTCGGCCTCAAGCAAAGGGAAGATATGAAATTATCTTCGGCGATAGACGACTTGAGGAAGCTAAACGTCTCGGCGTAAAGGAGATCAACGCAATCATCGAGCGAGTCGATGATAACACGGCCCTACTGCAGCATATTGTTGAGAACTGCGCGAGGAAAGACTTCAATCCCATCGAGGAAGCTGAAGCCTTTCGAAGGCTCCGAAAACTGGGATACAGCAACGAACGCATAGCCAAACTTGTAGGAAAAAGCCCAACTCTTATTCCGAACCGTCTCGGTCTTCTCAAGTTGCCTGAACAAGTTCAGAAGTATGTGACCGAAGATAAATTGTCTACAGCAATCGCCCAGAGAATCCCGCAAATCGTCCCATTCAAATTTCAAACAGACGTGGCCAATACCATCGTAGAAAGACATCTGAATGGCTACGAAGCCGCAGCATACATTGCAGCTTTGGAAGAAAAACGCAAAGTCAACAAAATTACTGGTCTAATGAGTCCCGAACTCAAACGCAAGCCAGCAGTGAAAGAGGGACTTGAGAAAATCCATCAGGGAATTGAGGCAAAGCTAAAGGACGCGTTTGCGGTTGACGCGATGAATATTACAAGTTTGAAGATTTGGAAACTAGCAGTACGAATTCAGCCGAGAATCGGATCCTACAATCGGCTTTACATTAGTAAGGAGAAGATCATTCAAGCGTTGAAAGAGGATCTCGAAGCCTTAACGGCCCATAAGGTTGCTGTGGCAGAAGCTGAAGATGCGACCCGGAGACTTACTCACACTCACGCTCCGGGTTGAGGAACCCTTGAGACGTGATTTCAGGGCTGAGCAGCGTAAGATGATTCGCGGCGAGCTCGAGCTCATGCTGCAGGAAGGGAATGGTGCCCCTATCAAATTCACGCCCAAAATACTTCATGACCGTTTGTGGAAAAAACTCCGTGAGCGAAATTCGCCTGAAGTGTTCGAGAAGGCATTCAGTCCGACCAAAATTGGAAATAGACTTCACGAGCTCGGACTGAAAGCGAAACTGTCCACCAAAGGATCAGTTTACCTAATCAAGAATGATATGGAGCTCAAAGCAGTCATGAGTTACAGGAAACCGTCGTAGGAGGAGATTAAAGCGCGGCATCCCTCCAGATACCAATTGGGCCAAGTTGGACAGCTTCAAAATCGACTTGCAATTTCTGAATCCAAGGCAAGCGCGGAAAGCCGAGAGAAAATTATCGGGAAGAATCACTCAGTCGTGTAAGGCCACTCTCTCTTCCTTCAAGCCTCGCGGGGAGCTTGCCTATTTACCAGTCATCTTTCTCTTGGATTTCTACATTCTCCGAGAATCAGTAATAGGCCATGACCCTGTGAAAGGGAATCTTATTGCGAGGGAATATGAGTTCGCCCGAGTGTCAATCGATCCTGACGAACCTAAGAAGAAGTGGGCCATTTACCTGTTATATGATTTCGTTAAGAGAGCCACGCCCGAACGTTTGACTGCGACTCTAGCACACGAACTGACGCATTTCTACATGAGAGTTAAGGGAGTCTCGCACGCTCAAGACGTAATTCGAATGGTATTTCAAGGCAAGTCGGACTTTGAGATTAGTCAGAAAAAACATGAGGAATTAGCCGGTTATCATGAATTGTTTGAGGAACCGGTCCGATCATTGATTCTGAAGGATGAAGAAGACGACAAGGCGTCCATCAACGTGACACTGGCCAAGGAATATTGCAAAGACTCACGAGCGTTAAGTGGTCAAGGATTCTTTGACGCGATCCTGAGTGTGAAGCGAGCGAGAGAATACTTGAAGTCTGCTGCGGAAGAGGAAGCACGAAAGCTCGGGTTGTAGGCACTCACCCTTTGCGACAGTTTCTCTTTCACCTGCGTAGCTGTACTCCAAGAATCTGAGGTGTTGGACCGCTCGGAATTTGTAGCGGTCCAGCGTAGGAACGAACGAGCTGGAGGCCTAAAGCAGTTCACTTCTTAGGCCTTGATTGCTTCGTTTCTCGCTCCATAATCGCAATTTCCTGGTCAGCTGGTCGAAAGAATTTCTTCATGCATTGATCAAACGTCATCTTGTCCAAGTCAAGGCCTGGAAGCCCTGGAAGGGCTGTCATCTCTTTGACTTCCTTGAGGAACTCCAATTCGCTTTTCTTGAGCTTCTCCATAGCTGAATCAAATGACTTAGCTAGGGCGCGTGTTGCCTGGCTTTTGAGAAATTTATAGAGCCAATTCTTATGGTAATATAGCGCCATGCAAGCTGGCGGGTAATAGAAGGCTGGCAATAACGCAAGCCCCATAGGCCAACCGCCGTCGCTATCTATGTCAGCTCTCATGAAATTGATCTTAGCCTTGGTTCTGGCGAGAAGTCTGACTAACCAGTCATTTTCTTTCTTCCATTCAGAATCGAGTTCATAGCCAGCCTTGTCCGCAATCTTCGCAATGACTGGGGGCTCTCGCGTCTGGAGTTCGTTGAGCGAGTCGTTAAGCCAGTGCGCGTTGTAATCAGTCTCGTCCTCTAACTCTGAAAATCTCTTTCGTCCATCTATCAACGCTTGAATTATCGAGAGCTGCGCTGATGTGTATTCTTCTAAGCCGCTCATGTAGCTATACACCGCATACTAGACTTGCTAGCGCTAGTGAAGCAAGCGTCTTATAGGACTTTCTATATGTGCTTAACTCGGAGCGGCGTGCTCTCATGACGCATGAATACCGTGTGACCCGCAAACTTCAGGAACAGAGCGGCAGCTGGTTTGTTACCCTTCCGAAGTTATGGGTTGAGTCGCTTGGACTAGAGGAGAGCGACGAGGTTGAACTGATTTTCAATGGCATTGTCAAGATCATTCCACCTAAGAGGGATCCTAGGCGACAGAGTCGACGAAAGAAAGAGCCACTCCCAGTGGCGCCGGAGGTTAAAGTGTAGGAGAAGCCGCCCCGGCGACCGCGGCCCTGCAGCCAACGACAATCGCCAGGACAGGTGTGTAGCACATGGAACGTGTTGCTTCTCAGTGTAAAAATGATGTCTCTGAGGCACTGATTCGACTTGGTCTGTTCCTCTCTGGCGATCCAAACGATCCCGCGAGCGGATTGGCTTGGTGCTTTACCTGTGCTTTCCCGAACCAAATCGTCAAACACCTCGACGGTCTTGGTTGGCTTGGCCACCGCAACGGACATGTCTTAGAACCCATTCCTCAAGATGAATTTCCGGATCTAGCTGTTGAAGGATTTCTTGGTCGCATTGCTCGAGCTACATATCAATACGTGAGGGCGAAACTCCAACCAGAAGATCTCGTACTAGCGATTGCGAGATTCAATGGCCTTCTGGATGAAACCCCGAAGCCAAAGCATACTCCGCGATGCGGATCCTGTGCTTACTTTGAAACGCCTGCATGTTCTTCGCCCACACCAATGACAGTGACACGAGATGGGAGCATTTGTCGCAGATTCTACCCTTTCAATGATGCACTCAAGGCGCATCGAAGTGAACTCATCCACCAACGAAGAGTCAAGCTCCAAGTTGAGGCACTGCCATGAACATCGAACCAATATTCACGGGTAGCTTGAAAGTAATTCGACCTGCGATTGGCATAGCTAGCGACATGGCGTATGTCGGGGTCTGGATCCCTTGCAAGATCAACTGCGGAAGGAACCGAAACCGAACGCGAAGTCCTGCACCTAGTTACAGACCAGGGGGAGTTGATTTCTGCTGATGAAGGGACCCTCGAAGAAACGCCTCAGGCTGGCGTACAAACCTATTCGATTCCCTGAACGTTGGCCCATCGAAGATGTGAAGGATTTCCACGAAAATCCTAGTAGGGTCCTGAGATCCAATCAGGTGCCTAGCGGAAATAGAAGCGCAGTGGCGAAAATATCTTGAATTCACGGATGAAACGCAGTTTCTATACGAGTGCTTGTGGGACATCGGCTCATACTTCGCCCATGCTATCTTTCGGACTTACTCGTATGATTACAAAGGTGGGATGAAAGGTGCCGCCAAAACGAAGGTGCTGTCGCTTTCTAGTTGCTTAGGCTTCAATTCAGTGAGCAGTAACAACATGAGCGCACCGGCGCTTTTTCGCCTAATTCAGAATGCGTCATGTACATTGCAAATTGATGAGACGGAGAAGCTCCGTAACCCTGAGAGAGCTCAGGACTTTCGTACAATTCTGTTGGCGGGGTACAAGAAAGGGATGCCCGTATACAGGGTCGAGAAAACGCCGAAGGGCGAATTTGTTCCGGAACCATTCGATGTCTTTGGACCGAAACGCATCGCGAATATTGGTGGGTTAGAAGATGTGCTTGCTGATCGGTGCATACCCACCATTATGAAGAAGGGCAGAACCTCCGTGGTCAACACGGAGATCGAGTTCGATGATCCAGTCTGGGCGAAGATTCGCTGCTCTTTGTATCGGCTCTACCTAGGCTATTGGCGCGAAGTGAAGGCGTTCTACGAGAAACTGTCAGCCCTAGCCGATGCAGGCCAGCTTCCGCTATTCCTCGAGGAGACCACCGGCGTGAAGGCAAAAGCATTCACAGCAAGAGATCTGGAACTATGGAAGTCCCTCCTAGCTCTCGCACTTTTCTTTGACTCGAAAACGCCGCAACCAAAGTACACCAAGAGTCTCGTTGAATTTGCACTTGAGCGGATTCGCGAGAAGGTCGTCGAAAACGTAACGCAAACCGGGGACATGGTTCTGGTCGATACTTTAGTCAAGCTAACAAGACGCAACGATTGGGTCGACGGATATCACACGGTCCGTGAGATACGAGAGGCCATGCTTGTCGCATACGACCAAGAGGAGGAGAGTTGGCTCTCTAATGAATGGGTTGGTCGAGCACTCAGGCGCTTAGGGTTCCTAGATAAGCGTCGCCTAGGTACTGGCATCCAGATCAAAATCCAGACGGCGATTGTCAAGGACTTGGCGGAACGACTCGAAATAAGTGTAGGAAGTGAAGGAAGTGAAGGAAGTGAAGGTACAGAGAATGAAACCACCGGACCCCCCAAGTCTCATCCTGTACCTTCACAACCTACACAACCTTCACAACTTACACTTCCACAAGTCGAACCGGCTGACAACGATTTCAAACTCCCTGATCTTAGAACCCAGAAAGGCCATAACCAAATCTTACAGTGGCTGAACAGCCAACAACTGCTGCGAAGCGAGCTGCAGAATGCACTAGTCGGGCTTGGGTTCCCAGAGAGCGATGTAACAACATTCCTCAAAGAATACGAGTCAAGTGTGACTGAGGACGACAACGGCCACGTTACTTTCCGATTCGCAGGGGAGACATTCAAGGACGGGGGCCCAAAGTAGTGCGTCCCAAAATCGAGGCCCAATATCCCAAGGCCGCGTCCGTAGGACGCAATCTACACCTGAAGAACTGCAACAGTACCTTACTGGTAACGGACCCAGAGACGCACGGAAAGTACCAGAAACCTCTACCCAGCAAAACGAGTGCTGTTCCAAGGCAATCAATCTCACGACGGATCCTGAGAACGGCGAGGTCACGTGCCAAATTTGCAGCATGGTCCAAGAAGAAGGCTCAGAGGCTATCCGCGATGTGGGCACCGAGATTAAAGGTAACAGCCCCGCAAACGCCATTTCATATCAATCGTTGGGCACCGACCTCGTGAAAGCGACCTCTCAAATTCTTGGGAGGCAGTATCGAAAGACCCAGCGAAAGGTGGGTTCAGACTCTAGAACTGGCCGGCAAGTCCTCTTAGCCAACGCGGTTGTGAGTCCAGGCGCGAAAATTTACTTGGAGGGCGACGTTGCACGCCGATAACCTCGCAACATTCGGCGTCATAACCAACCGAGCTCTAGAGCTTCTGAGTCGACACCTAGAGAAGCTGCCGGGATTCGACAAGAACTCCGAGGAGGGACAGGCTTTCGCTGAACAAGCCGCGAGAACTCTGAAGACTTCCATACCCACTGTCGTTCAACGAGTTCTGTTTCTGCCCCGAGATCAAGCAGTGAGAGAGTTGGAGCAAATGGACGAAGATTCGGTCCTTCTCCAATTGGTACGCCGATCAGTGAAGGCGGCTCGGGATAAGCGATACAGGCGTTTAACGAAGGGCGACCTGCCCAATGGGCAGTTTCCACAGGGTGCCCAGAAATGAAGGAGATCTACAAGACCGTTGAAGTTCGGAAAATGCTGGACGGCCCATTCTATGTTCGGCGCAACACACCAGAAGAAGTAAAGAAGTCACGCGAATTAGAAGCCTCAATAGCTTCTATAGGTCTACGCCGGCCGCCGACCCTTACACCGAGCAAAAAGCGGAAGGGGTACTTTGACATTATTGCAGGCCATAGACGAACCCACGCATGTCGAAGGATTAGAATACGAAAGATCCCACGCTGTCGGATAATTCTTGGAGAACTGGTTGAACTCGCCAGGGAAGCCCTAGTCGAGAACCTGTTAGAATCGCATTATGGGCCGCTCGAGGAGGCCCGAACATACAAGGCCTGGATTCAGGATCTTGATCTATCTGTTAAGGATCTAGCGAAAACCATCAACAAGAATGACACGCATATTTCTCGTCGCCTCTCCCTGCTGACCCTAGAGAAACAGACTCTCTCAATGCTCGATAAGGGAGTGATTCGCGTAAGTCACGCTGAATTACTGCCGGCCTTCCCGAAGGAAATGCAGTTCCCGTTAGCGAAGAAAGTTGCATCGATGCCCTTCAAACTGGCGGAAAAGTATCTGAGAGAATATCGAGGGGAACTTAAGGCCTTAGAAGAAGAGAAGCGGGAACCCATCATGCCTGAGGAGTGGGTTCCTAAGGGGCCTTCAATGAGTGAACTTGGGCCGCCTCTTTCACAAGAGGAAACTGCGGTAGCAAGGGACCTTACCCCTTCTATCGGATTGGGCATGCTCGCCAAAGATGCAGCCAGACCGCAGGCTGATTCTGAGCCGCGTACGTTCACGATTGGCGGAATTACCCTGGTCAACATTACTAGGCAGGTTAGGTTAATTTTGAAACACCTGCAAGTTTCACCAACGAAAATCAAATGTCAACGCTGCCATGAGGAAAAACCTCTCGACATTTACGAATTCGATTTCTCAGTTGTTCGAGACGACCTTCCGAAACTGGGTGCCGCATTGCTTCAGAGTTCTGAAAGACTAGCGGAGTTCGCAGGGAAGCAAGAAGCGGAGGCCGTTCAATGAAAGACAGGAGCTAAGAAAGATTGACCGCACAAACCGAACAAGAAAAGGAGGGGCGATCGATGACGGTGGCCCAAGCGGAAGGACCAGCGAAAGACGAAGGCAAGCAGCTACCAATCGAAGTTTTCAGGGAAATGGAACGCCGCGATGAAAACCAAATTCTAGCTGAACTACGCGGGGAACTACTCGAGGAATTCGTCTACAGTATCTCCATTGACGGCCGCCAGGTCACCAACATGACCTACGCCGGCATCAAGGAAGCATCACGTCGACGCGGAGACATGGAAATACTCGAGGTCAGAACCGAAGTAGACGACAAGGAATTCCGAGCTCTAGTTCGAGTTAGGGACCATCAGAACAAGATTGATGTTGTCGGCGCGTCGAGTTGTGAACGAAACAAACCGTTTGCATACGTGCTAGCTGTCAACAAGGCAGAACGTAACGCCTTCGCCAAACTCATTCCTGCGAAATGGTTGGCCTTACTCATTCAGGAATACCTGGGACGCCAGAAAGAAGGGACAAAGCACCCTGCAACGGTCCCGCCTGCAAAGTCTCCAAGTCCCGCCCCAGCAAATCCCGTTCAAACGAAGCCAGTTCCAGCTTGGAAGGTTCCTACAACCAAGGACCAGGCAACTCCAGACCAGATTCAATCAGGTTTGAAACAACTCCCGCTATTCAGGGACCTCAAGAGTTTTGGCATGATTAACACGCTTGACGATGAAACCGCCATAATCCCAGAACGTCCCGTTCCACTAGACACGCCTCTGATCGATGGGTTCTTGCTGCGGAAGATTATCGAACCTATGATAGCAAAACATGGACTTGCCTACATGATTCAACGGGCAAGCAACGGTTTTCTCGAGGCGGTGCTAATTCGCGGCAAGTTGCCAGATCAGCAGCTTAGGGAATTGGTTAGCGGGGCACGCTGGGCTTTCGAAAAAGCTTTGGAGGGAAAGGCTTGAGCGTTCTTCTATGCCCGAAATGCAACCATGAAATGCAGGAGTCAGGCCTCAAATGCGTTGTTGCGGGTTGTCTATGTAATTGTGGTGAAGGGCGTTACATAGGGCGAAGTATCTTCGAAAGCCGCGACGACCGGCAACCTGCCTATGATGAAAAACCGTTTTCTGGGATGAGGATGAGGTAGAGTTGATTATTTTTCCTACGAGGGTTCGACAAGGGGTTGGGGACAGTCGGGCTCTCTCGAAGCTTGTACCAGCCAAAGGCGAAGTTCACCTCCCCAATCCCCCCATAAATTGAGGCGTCAAGAAATGGATGCAGAAATCTTAGCGGAAATTCTTAAGACGCTCCGCGAGGCTGGATGGCGGGTTGAACCGCCAAAACCTAGCAAGAATAGATAAGCTGTTTCAAGTAACGCAATCTACACGGCTTTTCTCATCAAGCAGCCTTGTTAAGTTCTATCAGCAGTTCTCGGCCTTGTTCGCGTAGAATGCGACGCACTTCTTCCCTTATGGCTTCTGGAGTTGTGGTTGGCTGAGTGTATTTCCACAGTTTCCGTAATTCGCGTACAACATCTTCCTCATCTGGTCGGACATATCCGAACTTGTCTCCGCCCTTGCCCAATTGGAACAAGAGCATGCGGTCATCCACGTTCGCCCTTACTGCTTGTGTGTGATAGGCGCTGCGTAAGTGGTGGGCCCCCATACCAACGTACCAGAGTTTCGCTTTCTTGGCTGCATAGCTCCATCTTTTCTTCAATTTCATCGGTCCAATTGGCTTACCACCCTTCGTATCCCCGTTCCGCAGTTTGTGGGTTCTAGTAGAAACTGGGAGCGTGAGGTTCTCAAATACAAATTTGGGAAGGATAACAAAGTACACGTCCGTATTCGATTTGCGCGGCGGTAAGTCGATTCGAACATAGTCCCGGGTAGGGTCATCGAGCTGGTTTCGTATGTCGGCTATGAGATTGTTGCTAGAATTGATGTATGCGAAGGTTGATTGGTCCATCCCGCTCCATAGCAGAAATTTGAATATCTCTCGGTATGGATGGTTGCATTCAGCAATGATCTTCTCCGCGTCCGGGAATGTCAAACCCTTTTTCATGCGTACGCGTCTTGAGTTTCACCTTGTAATTTATCATTAGAGGTTCGTCGAATTGGTCTTGGTAGAAAGCTAGAAAGCTGACGAGGGCGGCGCGTTGCTGATGGGCGATGCTGGCACTGTGTTCTCGAACCTCGCCGAGAACCTGTTTGATCCGGCCTAAGATCTGTTTCCGGTTACTGTCACATTCCTTGAGGAATTGGGTGGGTGAGAGCTGCATTCGCTCGAGGAGCTGCATCAGTCTTAGGGAATAGTTTTCTCTTGTTCGAGGTTTCAGGTCTGCGGCCTTATACCAGGCGGACACTTCGGGAATTTGTGTAAAGACTTGGATTCTCTCATTCACGGTCATTAGGGGTCAAATAAGAAATACATAACGGTGATTACTGGCCCCGGCAAGGCCTATCCGACTCTGGTTCCTTGCCGAACCTTTTCCCGTAGGCAGGCGTGGCATAGAACGCCGGCGAACGGCCTCGACGGCCGCCTAGACGACTTAGTGAGGCCTCTTACGGAGCTTGAGGGGACCCCGCGAAGGGGAAGGCCGCATGAGGCACATCTACCTCCAGCATAGCTCTTTCTCCGGTAGTGAATGGTAACCCTGCCGCCTGGAACCTGCAGAGTCTTCCGTTTCACGTTTCGGTTTCGGAGATGTCGTGTCGGCAATTAGTTCTCACTCATTCCTATGCCGAACAGCCTCATTATGGGGAAGTTCACGGCGAAAGAGCTTAGGAAATACCAATAGAAGAACGTCAGCTGAGTGCCGATAATAGGAAGAGGATATGGTGCGATCGCTACAACATGGCCTCCGAGGACATGGTTGATCAGGTACCATATGAGGAGGAATGGCACGAAGGTCACGGCGGTGACCTTCATTTGTTCCATGCTCGCTCTCGATTGGGCCTTCATCATTGCTTGGCTTTTCTTCATGAGCTTCGAAAGCGTCTGCTCATCATTAGCCTTCTTAGCCTGGTCCATCTCTTTCCTCCACACCTGAACTTCCTTCATAGTGTTCCTGACCATATTGTAGTCCACGAGAAGTTTCGCCGCTGTCGACGACATGAGACCGAGCGCCAAGGCGATTCCAATCGTGAACATGGTGGACTGGGGGATGTTACTGTATGGTTGGATTGCGGCAGCAACCCATGCGACTATGTCATCTATGAAACTCAAACTTTTGCCTCCATTATGCTTCGAATCGCCTGAAACAGCTCCTGTGCCGCTTGCCTCTGCCTACCCTCGTCATTTCTTATAACCTTAACAGGTGAACCCGTCACGACCGCAGAAGCCGCAGCTGTCGTGCGAGACCACTCTAGGTCGAATGAGATTTCTTCACCCACGGCCTGCTCCCGCATCCTACCCGCATCGCCCATGCGTCTTGCAGCTATTTGTCCTGCGTCCGCTTCTATTAAGACGAGGAGCTGTGGCCCGAGTTTCTCTAAGACATTTTGTGGCAGGCCCGCCCACATCCCTGATCCTGTCCGAACGAACATGTGGGTATCTATGACCATGGTGCCATGTCCTGCTCGGTTGGTGATTTCGCTGGCGGCGAGTTCCTGAACCTTCTTTTGCGCTTCGATACTCTGTTCCCTCATCTTGTCGCGGTGAAGGTCTTTGCCAAGATCTCGCATGATTTCGTTCATGATTGTTCCATAGTTGAGGACGGTAAGGTTGAACTTGTTTTGTCTGGCGATATCCTGCAGTTCGCTGAGAACAGTAGTTTTCCCTACCCCGGGTATACCGGTCACTACGACCGTTCGTGACAGTTCCTACTCACCCAAGAAGCCTCTGGCAGCGGGGTAGAGTTCGGTGATTCGTTCCTGGACGAAGATCTGGTAATACTGCTCGATGATACCTACGGTGAGAAGTATACCCGTGCCCGAGCCAAATGCTCCCAAGAAGTCTGCAGCTGCGGCTATAGTTCCGATCAGTATTGCCCCGAGAATTGTGACCGTTGGGATATAGCGGTCAAGCATCTGCCTTATTGGGACCTCAGATCGCCTGAAGCCTTCAATCTGCATACCAGAATCTAGGAGCTGTCTCGCAACGGTCCTCGCATCCATCCCGCCGACCTCAACCCAAGTTACCGCAAAGAAAACACAACCGATTACCAGGAGGACAGCATACACGAGTGCACGCATCGGATCAGCCATTGCCAATTCTAGGCTCCTTGGGGGCACGACGTAGTAAACTAACCCGCCTGAAGGTTGGTACTGCGTCCCCTGCGTCGTGAAGGTGCCGATCAGGTTGAACCAGAAATTGGTGTTAGTACTGTTATACCTTTGCCAGAGCAATTGTGCGATAAAGTAGATGTTCCCAAAGAGGGCGGCTGCGAAGATGACGGGTATGTTCGATACGTAGAAGAGCTTCAATGGGAATTTTCCGCGGAAACCTCTGTACCTAGCGTACGATACGGGGATCTCCACGCGCATGCCGTTGAAGTAGATGATTATCGCGAAGACGCCGAGTGTCGTGATAAATGCCACCATGTCCGGAAGGCCGCCTGTACGGGAGAGCACGCTCACAAGACTCTGCCTGCCAAGTACTCCTTCGGCGAATGCTACGAGGGCTCCCAGGTATTTCCCGTCAGCCATGGGCCCCATTGGCGCCACTGAGTCCCACCATATCGAAGAGGCAACACCGGCAGCGATGAACAGGCTGATCCCGCTTCCCAACCCCCAGCCTTTCTGAAGCATTTCGTCTAGAAGTAGCACTATAATCCCTGCGGCGACCAGTTGCAACATTATTACGATTTCAGTTGTTATTTGCAGCGACCCGTACGTGCCCCCGATTATGTAGGCTGATGCCTCGAAGATCGTCATGACTACGGAGAGAATCTTACTGGCGCTTGTGAACAGCGACCGGTCTTCGGGATTCGACATGTCTATGTTCACCATTTTCGACCCGGCCAAGACCTGCAGAATTAAAC
Source organism: Candidatus Bathyarchaeota archaeon (assembly GCA_963780265.1). Taxonomy (GTDB): domain Archaea; phylum Thermoproteota; class Bathyarchaeia; order 40CM-2-53-6; family 40CM-2-53-6; genus FEN-987. The sequence goes on along the minus strand of CAWABQ010000010.1, from coordinate 8,785 downwards.
CGGCAGTCACGATGGGGCCGATTCCCAGCTCCATTAGGGTGCCGCGGTTTGATGCGAATATCACCCTGAGAGAGCCTAGTGGGTCATTGAGTCCTGCCGTACCTATTCCGTAAAGCGGCATTTGGGACATTACGAAGTAGATTATGAGCGCAATAGCGGTCCAGAATACCTTCTCGTTGAAGGCGACTTTCCGGTCGGCCGACTTGATGTCTGGGAAGAATCTCGCTATAGGCTTGAAAAGTTCGATGAAACGGACCATTCAACGTCACTTAGCGGGGGCAGTTGGAGTAGGTTGAGTGGTCGAGCTCTGAGGACCGCCTCTCCGCCGGCGTCCTCTATCTTCTTACGGGCCCCTTCAGAACACTTATCCACCTTTACTTGGACGGCCGCGAAATTGAACCCGTGCCGAGCAGCTTCCTAAAGCCGAGTTGCTTCAAATCCACAATAACCTTCTCGCCTGCTTTCTCGGCTTTCTTCTCAGCGACTAATTTGTCAACCAATTCCGATAGCTGCCAAAGGTTGATCGTTCTTCCAGCAGGCCTCATTTTGGCTATGGAGGTGAAGCCTTTCTTGCCGGCGTAATGCATGTGGGAATATTCGCCGGTTCTTATGAGTCGTGATCTCTTGTGCCGGTACCTGCCTGCGTTTCCGACCCCTCCATGCATTCCGCTTCCCCTGTGCTGGCCTGAAGTGCCCCATCCGTGGGTTCTGGAGCCCCTTAGGTGTCGCCCTTTTCTTAGTCTGGTTGCCAACTTGGACATGCCTTTGCTAGTTTTTCTGCTAGAGACGACCACGCGAGGCTGTCAGGTTCCGGAGTGCCCAAGATAAACGTTTCCGGCAATGACTCCACCGGCCCCGACACGATCTCGCAACGGTTCTCGGAGCCGCTCTCCAAGACGCTGCAACCCACCATGCGAGATTCGAAATGCAGAGTCCGAATTTCCTGAATTCAACGTCTGGCTTGATTGGTCCGAGGTTATTGCTATCGGCAGTATTGAGCGGCACGTCTTATATCCCGAAGGCCGAGCACGTTCGCTTCAACAACCACGTGATTGTCTCATGTCCAAGAAGAATACGAAGCGAATCCTTGTCACCGGCGCGACTGGGCAGATAGGATCTGAATTGACCATTGAGCTTCGAAATAGGTATGGCCGTGACAACGTTGTGGCCGCTGGCCACAAGAGGGCGCCAAGTGAGGCATTGAAGTCCGGGCCCTACGAAATCGTCGATACCTCAGACAAGGAGAGTATCGTGAAAGTTGTGAAGAAATATGAGATTGATACGATACATCACCTCGCTTCGCTTCTCTCAGCGGCGGTGAACAGAATCCGCAACTCGCTTGGCAAGTGAACATGGATGGACTCTATAACGTCTTGGAGATCGCGAGGGAACACAAGCTGGCCAGAGTGTTGTGGCCCAGCTCAATTGCGGTCTTTGGCTCCGGAGTGCCTCGCATTAACACGCCTCAAAACACCACCCTAATCCCAAGCACGATTTACGGCGTCACCAAGGTTGCTGGTGAGCTTTTGTGCAACTACTACTACACTCGATTCGGTGTTGACGTGCGAAGTCTCCGATATCCTGGCATAATAAGCAGCGAGACGCCGCCGGGTGGAGGTACAACCGATTATGCTGTCGCGATATTCTATGAGGCAATCAAGAGCAGGAAGTACACGTGCTTTCTGAGAGAAGATACAGTCCTACCCATGATGTATATGCCTGACTGCATAAGAGCTACTTTAGATTTGATGGAAGCCGATTCATCTAGGATAAAGTGTAGGACAAGCTACAATTTGACGGCGATAAGTTTCTCGGCGGGAGAGTTAGCTGGGGAAATCAAGAAGCGATTCCCGGACTTCAAGTGTGACTACAAGCCAGACTTCAGGCAGAAGATTGCAGATTCATGGCCTATGTCAATAGATGATAGTGTTGCCCGCGAAGAGTGGGGCTGGAAGCCTTCCTACGATTTGCCCACCATGACAAAGGACATGATAGGCAAGCTCACTGAGAAATATGATACTGGAAGGTTAGGGTAATAAGAGTTGAGCGACATCCGACGGCTAATGCGGAGAGGTATGTAGAATGCGAAACCCAACTTCATTCTTGCGGCAAGAGTATGACGAACTAGTTCGAAACGAGCTTGACTGGAAACTACGTGTCTTGCAAGGGCCTAGCACGCCATGGTGCACGGTCGACGGCAAGAAGGTTCTGATGTTCTGCTCTAATAACTACTTGGGGTTCAGCAACCATCCAAAATTGAAAGAAGCTGCGATAAAGGCAGTTCAAAGTCATGGTGCAGGATCTGGTTCTGTTCGCCCCATCGCGGGAAACATGGATCTTCACATGGAACTGGAGAGGCGGCTGGCGAAGTTCAAACATGCCGAGGCATCTCTTGTTTATCAAACAGGCTTTGCGGCTAACGCTGGCCTGATTCCGCAGCTTGCCGGCAAAGGCGACCTGATAATAAGCGACGAACTGAATCATGGCAGCATAATTGATGGCGTCAGACTGGCGCACGCAGAGAGAGGAGTCTACAAACACTCCAATACGGAAGACCTCCAACGTGTTTTGGATGAGGCGGAAAAACATGACCCGCCGTATGGACGGATCCTGATAATCACGGACGGTGTCTTTTCAATGGACGGCGATATTGCGCCGCTAGATAGGGTGGCCAAAGTTGGTGCAGAACATGGTGCTATGGTCTTTGTGGACGACGCCCACGGCGAGGGTGTCTTGGGTGAAGGAGGAAGAGGCATAGTCTCCCACTTCAAGCTTGATCGCGACAAAGTGCATGTCGAGATGGGAACTTTCTCCAAGGCCTTCGGAGTAGTTGGCGGACATATCTCTGGTTCCAAGGATTTGGCCAACTTTGCCTACAACAAGTCGAGGACATGGCTCCTTAGCGGATCGCATCCGCCTGGGGTTGCCGCTGCTTGCATAGCGGCCATTGATGTTCTTGAAACTGAGCCCCAGCATGTGCGGAACTTGTGGGATAACACGCGGTATTTCAAGAAGGCTATGAAAGACCTAGGGTTCAACATAGGAAACAGCACAACCCCCATCACACCTGTCATAGTCGGTGAAAGTGGCGTCGCCAAGAGATTGAGTTCCCGGCTCTACGAAGAAGGCCTTTTCGCTCTCCCAATTGTCTTTCCCATGGTAGCGCGGGACAAGGCGCGGATAAGAACCATCATGAACGCTGCGCTCACTAGGCAAGACCTAGACTTCGCCGTAGGCGCCTTTGAAAAAATCGGGAAGGAACTGCACATAATCTAATCGCGATACTCAACTTCGCTATCCCATTTTGAACCTTCGAAATGGTTAGCATTGACGCTGTAGTCCTGGACAGACAAGGCAAAGTAGCGCGGCTTTACGAGGGGACTGAAAGCTCTCTAAGCGACCCAGTCTTGCGGCGTCACAATTCGATATGTGCTGCGCAGCGCCTCGTACACGGCATACGCCATCGACCCGAGTGTGCTGGTTGAGCCGAAGCTTCGGGTCCAGCAGTCTTTGACCCCTGCCAATGTCAGAACGGTCTTTGGTGTTTCTCCGCCGACTAGACCCAGTCCTCGTGGGCCTGGGATGATTTCGATGGCGACGCTACCGCACTTTCCTCGAACTTTGAATGGGACTGAGTGTGGTTGACCGCAACCGCATTCCCAACTGCCGCAGCCCCTGCGAATTGGGACAACGTCGAGTTTTGCAGCTAGGGTGGCCTTGTCGATGGCACTTCTCACCTGTCTAGCCTTGCCGCCTCCGACGCCGAGGAACCCAGTTCCGTTTCCGACGGCGACTATTGCTTTGAACCGTGATTTCTCGCCTGCATCGGTTTGCTTTTGGACGAAACCTATTCCGAGTACCTCCTGCCTAAGGCCGGGTAGAAGGACGTCGACGATTTCTGGTTCCTTTATCTTCAATCCTTGCGTGAAGATTTCCTCCAAGGAGACTATCTGTCCGCTCTGAACCATCTTGCCAACTTTGGTTTTGGGGACCCAGCCTACTTCGGTCCTTTGGGTTTGAGCTGTTTGCATATCAGCGTCTCCGTGCGAGTTTGTGCGTATCTATGTATTCATCCAAGTGTGCGGCGCTTCTGAAGGACCCGCCTTTTGCCATTAGGGTCAGTTTCCTGTAGACTTCCGTCGTCATGAAGCGCTTATCGCGTAAAGTTCGCAACCTACGCCTGATCGACCGGATGCGAACTACCCAACTTCTCTTGGTGTTGTGTGCGCTTCCCTTGGTGCTTCCTGGCCCTTTGTGTCGGCCTGCCAGCAGTTCTTGGTGTCTGACTCTTTTCCTTCCCCTGCTTATGCCAACCATGGGGAGCTTCCTGATGCTTCCTTCGTGGATTAGTTTCCTGATCTCTTCGCGAGTTATTGCGGAGGATACTCGGTCGGTGTCTTCAGGGTCGACCCATACTCGAGTGGTTCCCACTTTCAGTAGGTCGGCGGCTAGGCGTTTCTGGCTAACACAGCTCATTTCTTACTCTTCCTTTTTGTCGCGGTTTTCGGCTTGGTTCTCTTCTTGGGTTCTTGTTTTGCCGGTTCAGGTTCCTTTTTCCCTGTCTCTCTGGTTTCTTTCTGTTCTTCTCCCGTTTCAGGAGTCGGCTCAGTAGGGGTGGGTTCTGTGGCTACTCAGTGTTACTTCAGGCGCCTTCGCTGGCCTCTTCAAGCCGGGATTAAGAATCCGGATGTTCGCCTTCTTTGCTTCGTCGAGGATTTGGACACGTTTGTTCTCGCCAACTGTATGGGCTATCATTCCCACGTGAAGCTTAGGGTCTAGGGCCTGCAGATCTTTAGGCCGCCAGATTGTGATCGCTTTGAAACCTGATGGGTGAAGGCCTCTTGTGGCTCTCGGCCTGGAGTAACCTATCTTAACGACTGCTGGCCAGCCTTTCTTGCTGCGCCTGACTCGGCTCGTTTTTCCGTGTGGGGCGCGCCAGGCCTCTTTAACCCTCTTGTAGCGCCAACTTTCTTCCCGAACGAAACGCGGCCTGCGATAGGACAAGTTACATGCCCTCCGACTTTTCGAATATGTAAATGCCGTCTAGGAATACACGCTGGTCCTTGTCTCGAATTTTTGTTGCGTATTGGATATTGGCGGCTGTTTGGCTTACGTCGCCTAGGCTGTTTCCTTGAACGTGAATTTCGTCTCCCGCAATCTTGACCTTAGCTGCCCCGATGATCTTTGCGTTTCGTGGTGTCTTCTCACCTGTGAAGTTGTCGATAGTGAGCTTCTTCTCCTTCTCGATGACTTTGACGGTTATTGGGAAGTGAGCGTAAACGAGCTTAAGTTTGTAAGTAAATCCTGAGTTTACGCCGCGAATCATGTTACGGACGTGGGCTAGGGCCGTGCCGACCAGCGCGACCTCACGTTTTCGAGCCCATGGGCTGTATAATCGAAGAGATTTGCCCTCCAAGGCGAATTGTACGGGCAGGTGTGAGAAATCTTCTTCGAGCGTTCCTTTCGGTCCGACCGCTTTGATTCTTCTTCCGTCCACGCTAAGTTGTACCCCTTCTGGGATGGCCAATGATCTTTGCGCTAGCTCGACGCGCACCATGATTTCCAATCCTACATGTATTTCTTGAATCCTAGGCTTGGGGCGACTTCACGGAAGCATTGCCGGCATAGGTAGAGGTCGTACTTGCGAATTACAGGGCCGTACTGGCCGCACCTTCTACAGGGCCGGCTGCCCTTACCGTATTTTCTGACCTTCTTTGGTTTCAGTTTTGCCATATAGCCTTAGGCCTCCCGGATTTGAACACCGAACTTTCCGGTCATGAAATTGATGGCGTCATCTTTGGAAACCCGATGTGATTTTCCAATATCGGATGGCCTTATTCTTCTTCTCCTAATTCTGAATCCAGGGCGTTCGAGCGTACCGATGACATCCATCCCGACAATGCCTAGCTCGGGAACATACTTGGTCCCAGGAATCTCAATGTGTTCCTTAATTCCGAATGCGAAATTTCCGTTTCCATCGAAACTCGACCTCTTCAAAGTATTTCCGACGGCATCGAGGCCTCGTTTCATGAAAGTCGTAGCTTTTTCCCCTCTGAGCGTTGTCATACAAGAAATGGGTTCGCCTTCGCGAATTCCGAATTCTTTTATGGTCATCTTGGCCTGTCTAGTGCACGGCTTTTGGCCGGTGATTTCTTGAAGAATTTTCCTTGCCTTCTCCAGCATCTCTCCAGACTTACCTACGCCTATGTGCACTACGACCTTCGCTAGTTTGACCTCTCGCATGGGGTTCTTGGGCAATGTTTCGGTAACCGTTTGGATCGTCTAGGCCTCCAGCTTAATCGCGGGTTTGTCGGTTCCTACAACGAATGTGTAGTCCACCATCGTATCGAACTTGTTGCCCGTGGTGTCCTCAAGCGTCACCATTGCCGGCCTCGTTGCGGTTCCGGCCTGCAGCTCCACGATCTTCCCGCTCTTACCTAAGTTACGGCCTGCAATGACAATTGCAAAGTTGCCCTTCTCGAATTTGATTTGGTTCAGAACGCGCTGGGTTGGTATACTTATCCGCAACGTGTCATTCGTTGAGTAAGCAGCCGTTTCGCCGTCTGTTGGTGCGACGGCTAGAGTACGGCCATCATGCATTCCGTAATGCACGCTGGCCGCCTGGGGCTACCCCCTTGCGAAGGATCTTGCAGAGTTTGAATTTGGTTTCTTCTTTTGGTATCTTCACGAGCGAAAGCCCTTTTCCTTCCACAGGAAGAACCCTGTAAGCAATATTGGCGTCGGTGAATTCAACAACATCCATCAAACCAGTCGCGTGATTTCTCGCGTGTCTAGGTCTCCCGTCCACCCTGACTTTTCCACCAGCCAAAATGCTGCCAACTTCCCTTCTGTTCTTGCCCAGGGCTAGTTCGTCTCGGATGACCAGTTCTAATGGCAAACAGTGCGAAGTGGCATGCGCACCTGGGTCTGGTTTCGCGACCCATGTTGATTCCTTGCGGTGCACGGGCCAGAAGCTGGGGGAAGCTAGCCGTTTGAGGTGCCCTAGTCCGCCCTTGTGTGCCATTCTCAGGCCACTGCCCCTGCGGTAGTCGGTTTGCGCGGGATAGTTTAACGGACTCTGCTCGCCATTTATCGTCGAGGTTCAGTTTTGTGATCATTACTTTCGAACTGTTCACAGAAACGTTCGCGGATGTTCCTGAGGTCTTTTCTCTTTGGACGCCTTCAACGAATATGCGCTGCCTGCGCACGTCGATGTCGTTTATTTTTCCTTCAATGCCAGCAAAGTCGCCCCTTAGAATCTTCACTGTGTCGCCCTTCCTGACGGGGTAAGAGCGTCTTTCTTGACTCTTCCGTAGCTCCTCCGAAAGAGGGGCAGTTAAGAACTTTCTAACCCGGTGTGCCGGAGCCTCGTAAATCATCTTACGCTGCTTTGAGGGTTTCTTCGTTACGGGAGGCATTAGCTTCACTTTCAGATAATTATGCTAGAGAGGTTGGCTACCCTCGGCCAACGCTCCGCAGCTTCCCTCGCCACAGGCCCGCGAATTTCCGTCCCTTTCAGTTCCCCTTCGGGAGTCATGATAACGGCAGCGTTATCGTGGAAGGAAAGCCTCGTTCCGTCTGGGCGTTTGAAAAGCCTCACCTGCCGAACCACAACAGCCGGAAACATCTGCCTCCTAAGGTCAGGTGTCCCCTTGGAAACTGAAATCATCACCATATCACCAACACAGGCAGACGGCACACGCCTCAGCCGGCCGTGGTAACCAAAAACCTGTATGATCTTAAGTTCCTTCGCCCCCGTATTGTCAGCGCAGTTGACCCTGCAACCGTTCGGCAACCCTCGTGCAACGTGCGGCCGGTATTCCACCATACCCTTCGCACTGACAGCACGAGTTTTAGGGGCAGGCATTCTACTTTCACGTGAGGCGCTGCAGAACGCGCCTGGAACAAATTAAGGTTATGTTGCGAAGACAGAAACGCTACTTCATGTTAGTCCAGTCAGTTTCTCTACAACCACGAAGGCGACTTCCTTGCTAATCGGCCGGCACTCCTGATCTTAACACGGTCCCCCTCATGAACTTCCAAGCACGGAGGGCTATGCGCCATGATACGGCTTCTGCGTTTCTCATACCGAGTATACTTTGGAACATAATTCAAGTAATCCCTCTCAACAGTCACGGTCTTAGTCATTTTAGTACTTACGACCCTCCCGTCCAAGAACTTCCTTCTCACGGACAGATGACCATGGAAGGGGCAGTTACGGTCGTCGCAAGATTTCTTAGGCGCTTTCGCGCCGATTCCTATATCAGACATTACCAGCGCCTCACCTTAGTCTTCAACCTATTCTCCGGTCTAGCGACCAAACGTTCTCCGTCTACATCTACGAGGATGCCGCCCGGTAGATTAAATCGAAACGTAGCAGTGTTCTTCGGAACCATGACTTTCCCTCTCCTAGCGTTTATCGTAAGCATGTTCCTCGTCTCATCGATAACCACACCGCGAATTCCCTTAATCGCCGAGTTTCTTGTGCGCACGACCTTCAACGTTAGCCCGATTAATTCGTGGCGGATTATATTTTGCGGTGTAATCTCGCTCATGCCTTAGGCGTCCCCGGCGTAACTTTCTCGTGCGAAATAGTGAGGATGCGTGCCACAGTTCGTTTCAGTTCACGAATTCTGCCCACGTTCTCCACGGTGCCCCCAGATTTCACGTTCGTCCGCAGCTTCGTGAGTTCAGTCCGCAACTCCGCCAACTTCTTTTCGCGTTCTTCCGGAAGAAGCTGTCTGATCTCACGCTTTCTTAGAATCGGCAACCTGGGCCACCTCTT
>CAWABQ010000009.1:0-9018 GCA_963780265.1 Candidatus Bathyarchaeota archaeon | reverse complement strand
AGTAAAATCACCGAAACGTTTAGTGAGCGACTCTGTTTGAAGTATGAAGCGACCTTTGCTCTCTTGTTGTGTTACCGACTCAACTCTTTGCAGAGTCTTTCCCTCCGGTAAAGAGTTCGCTGAGCATTCGCATGGCTGTGGTAATAGTGGCGCGGTCAGATGCGGAAAGCTGGCGGAGCCTCTCTTCCAAGTTAGCCATGGTCGCCGCCCGTGCAGATTCAAGTCTGGCGCGCCCAGCCTCTGTAAGCGTCAGTGTCATACGCCGTCGATCCTCAGGGTCTGTTCGACGGCTGACTAATCCACGAGCAACCAATCCGTCGACGAGCAATGACATGGTGGGAAGGGTTAACCCAATGTGGTCGCCTACTTCGGATAGCGATGCGCCCTCGTTTCTGTATACAAAAGCCAACGTTCGATACTGGGGCACAGACATCTCCTTGGCACCGTGCTTTCGCAACTCGGCTCGAATCACTCGGAAGACTATGGGCACAACATCTAGAACTTCGTGTGCGCACTCTCCTACAGAAGACCGTATCGTGCTCGCTTGCATTTTCGTTCGCAAACTGAATTGTTCGGAAATCTAAGTATTTAGAGTTAATGGGTGATTTCTGTCTTGGAAAAATGAGCCGACGCACCTTAACCGGCCCTTTTCCAAACTAGCTTTAGAAGGTCAAGGCGTGATGGCAACTATTGAAGAATTTAAGAGACTGCTGGTGGCCGTTGACGGTTCAGACAACGCTGCCCGCGCAGCTAAAGTTGCTGTGGCTTTAGCCAAGAAGTTCGGAGCGGAACTGATTGTATGTCATGTTATTCCAACGCCAACTTATCCGCTCGCCCAAGCAGGCGTGTCAGGCGCAGGCGGACTATTGCGCGATTACTTTGAGAGCGCTCACAAGGAGGCGAAGAAAGTGGTGGACGGAGTTGTCAAGCTTGCAGAAGCGGATGATGTGAAGGCCATCGGTGTGATATGCGATAACGTGTTCTCGGTCGTGGAGGCCATAGTGAACCTTGCAGAGGACAGGAACGCTGATCTAATCGTAATCGCAACGCGTGGATTGACTGGTTTCAGAAAACTGCTAGTCGGAAGCGTATCATCAGGAGTGATTGCCCACGCCCATTGCTCAGTATTCATAGTTAGATAAGGAATGCTCTTTACGACTGAATTTTCGCTCGCCAACAGAAGCAGATTTGACGGAGGCATATGTGACACGTATGAGGGTGTGTTTTGATGCCCCCACGGATCGTAGCCACATGAATCGATAAGAACAATTTCCATCTTACGCAGATTAATCACCAACGGAATTAGTGGCAAATGAGTCAAGTCATCAACACCGCTACCCAATTTGACAGAATATCACGGGTCTATGACGAGACGAGGGATTCGCTCAAGAAAACAACTATAGACAAGATCGCGAGCGTTCTGCTGAAGGATGGTTGTAGCAGCATATTAGAAATTGGAATAGGAACAGGTCGCGTTGCAAAACCACTTCAAGACAGGGATTTCAGGATTGTAGGACTGGACATCTCAATGGGCATGCTTCTAAAGGCGAAAGAAAAGAAAATTGAGAGACTCATTCTGGCGGACGCGAACCATCTACCGATAAGAGCGAAGTCATTTGATGCGGCAATCCTCGCTCATGTGCTTCACATATTTGAAAATCCAACCGAGGTATTCCGGGGTGTTACCGGCGTCGTCAGGAAGGAGGTAATTGCTCTCGTTCGGAAACGAGATGCCGAACCTTACAAAGGCAGTGGCAATTACAATGTGATAAGGCAAATTCTTCAAGAAGCCGCTGCAAAGGTCGGATACACTCTACCCAGTCGTCGGATGGAATGGCGAAGAAAGGAGAGCGAGCTCTTAACGGCTCTCCCGCCAACGAAAATGATCGACGTTCAGGACGAACTAATTGAGACAAGCATCGAGGACAGATTGTCTTACATCGAGAAACGCACGTTTAGGTTCGTTGTTGATATTCCAGACGATGTGCTTCAGAGAATAATACGAGAGGTGCGTTCTTCGTTACCAGCAGACGCAGCACAAAAGAAGATTCAGTACAGAAGGACAGAACAGATGGCTATATGGAGGCTCTATTGAACACACTGAGGCTTGACTCGGCTTATATGTACCGGTAAATTGGGGTTGAAATCCCCTCCCCCGCACCAAAACCTTCCTTAACGTTTCTTCCGAATACCACCATGAGTCATCATATTCGTTGGCAGCCCTTTCAGGCAGCAGATTCCGGTGACATCCACCCTCTCTTGTCAAACATATCTAAAAGCGTCTGACTTTCAGGATAACGAAACTAAACTCTATTGTTAAATGAATGGGAAGGTGCGTTTAGTTCAGGTAACTCGTGAGTAACAGTAGCACTTCAGCGGCTTTTGGCTTGAGAACCAGGATTTCAACTGGTTACTCTGCGCTGGATGAGGCGCTTCACGGTGGATTCTATGGTGGTTCCGCCACTCTGCTTTGTGCCCCGGCCAGTAATGAGGTCCCGATTCTTAGCAGAAAGTTCCTGAATGCCTCCGATGAGACAAGCCTGCTTATATGTAGAAGCCAATCTGCCGCCGATGCCGTGAGGCAGCCTGAAGATGACAACTTGCAGTGTCTGGTCTGCAGTGACAGGCAGATTCCGCCTTCGAAGAACATGATCCCCGGAAAGAGCATCGACAATCTTACAGAATTGAACTTCAAAATCTCTGAGACAATAGGTTCAGTTCAACCCAAACGCATAGTGCTAGAGGTTCTGTCGGACGTCCTCCTCAGGCACAAGGCCCTGCAAACCAGAAAATGGCTCATCGAACTCTTGGAGAAGCTGCGCTCTAAGAGCATCACAACCCTGGCAATTATCAACCCCTACATGCATGCGGGCGAGGAGGTCCAGGCGATCGTAGACCTGTTCGATGGCAACCTGGAGATAATCGAGAAAGAGGTCGAAGGTCAACGTCAGAAGTTGCTTGGCATCAGATGGATGCATGGAGTCGCGGGAGCTGGGAAAGAGCTTCCATTACTCGACCTCGCTCAGGAAAGACCTGAGGCAGGTCAACCGCCCGCAATTGTTGCCGTTTCCTTCAAGCGACCACGTTGGCTCACATCGCTCGTTGGAAGAACAGAGGAACTGTCTAAGCTCCAAACTATCTATCAGAACGTTCTCGCCAGCAGGGGTTCAGTTGTTGCGCTTCAAGGGGAGGCTGGTTCGGGGAAGACTCGTATCATGCAAGAATTGGCGGTGTATGCTCAGTCGAAGGGAGCAGTAGTTCTGTTCGGAAGCGCATCTGAGGGTGGCCTGCCCTATGCGCCGTGGATTGACGTGATGAGGCAGTATGTGGCCGTCGCACCTGCTGAATTGCTGAGAAGAATGCTCTTTTCCTATGCCTCCGAAATTGTGAAGCTGGTTCCAGACATTGCCGCAAAGCTCGGAACAATCCCGCCCTCCAAGCCTCTTGGTGACCAACAGGACAAAATTCGGCTGTTCGAAGCTGCCACTCAGTTCTTCATTTCAATTCTCAAGGAGACTCCTTTGCTACTGCTGTTCGATGATATGCAATTCACCGACCCGTTATCCCTAGAGCTACTGGAGTATTTCATCAGGAGTACCAGTAACCTTCGACTGTTAATGATATGCTCCTACCGGGGAGAATCTGTTCAAGCCGACAGTCCGCTCTATCAAACACTCATGAAGTTCAACAAGCAGCGTCTGCTTGAAACAATTCCCGTAAACAACCTGAGCAAAGAAGAGACAACGGAGCTGATCAAACAGACCTTCGGAGAACAGACGATATCGCCTGAATTTGCAGACCTTATCTACCATCGCACAGGCGGAAACCCGTTCTTCGTGGAAGAGGTACTTCGTTCCCTTGTGGAGGACGGAACGCTCTATCGAACTGAGAAGGGATGGGAGAGAAAACCGATCCAGGAAATCGTCTTACCTAAGAGCGTGAAATCCGCACTCAAATCCAGGCTGGTGAAACTCGACCCTGAAGCCATGTCCATGCTCCAATATGCCGCAGTCATAGGACAAGATTTTGATTTCGAAGTTCTGAAAGAGACTACTCAAATGCGAGGAGGCCGCCCTCGAGAAGCTTGAAACGGTCATCAATCAGGGCCTGGTTGCCGAAATCCCGAACGACCCAAGTAGATTAAGGTTCACTGACTCGCAGGATTAGAGAACTATTACTCGAGGACCTAATCCAACTCAAACGCCGTAGGTATCATCTGAAGATTGCTGAAACAATGGAAAAGGCCTACGCCAAGAACCTAGAAACCCAGGCTGAAATCATTGCCCTCCACTTAGCAGAAGGAGGAGACAAAGAACGAACCATCAAGTATTCAATCACGGCCGGTGACCGAAACAGCGCTGTCCATGCTCACGAGCAAGCCATACGCAACTACAAGCTCGCATTCGACATGATTGAGGTCAAGGAAGGTGAAGAAGCGGAGAAGGCAGCGATCCTTGAGAAGCTGGCTGGCTGCTACGATTTTGCCAGTCAGTTTCAGAAAGCCGTCCAATCATATGAGCAGGCCCTCTCAACCTTCGAGAAACTGTCTGACTTGAAGTCATGCGCCAGAATATCTCCCAAGCTGGCAAGCGAGGTCTATAGAGTCAAGGGGCCGCGAGACGCCTTGCTCATCTTGAGGGGAACGCTCAAGTTTATTGAAGGAACGCCCGACAGTTTCGAGGCTGCCGCCATCTATTCGATGATGTCCGATCTCTTGGCCACCTTGGATGAATATGGGGAAGCCAACCTCTGGGCCAAGCGTGCTCTTGAAGCTGGCGAAAAAAGCGAAAACGTCACGGCTGTTGCCGCTGCGCTGCAGATCATGGGTTGCACGCTTGCAGACGCCGGTCGAATTGATGAGGCATTACCACTCTTAGAAAAGAGCTTGCAAGTCGCCGTAGAGCACAACGCGTTCAACGAAGCCGGGGTCAACCTCATCAACTTGACATTTTACACTTCTCAACGAGATCTATCAAGAGCGCGAGTCTTCGCGACGCGCCTTCTAGACTCAAGCATTCGTGAGAATTACCTGTTCGGTCAAGCCACCAGCCTGGGCATGCTCTCGATTTTGGACTGGCTGGGTGGCAACTGGCTGATGGCGATGGACGAGACTACCAAAGCATTCGAGATGCAGGAGCGCTTGGGATTCAAATTCTCAGTCTTCAATGCCGAAGCTTGGAGGGGACTGTTGCATTTAGGCATGGGGGATTTGGAACAAGCTGAGGAGTATCTTCAACTCGCATTAGCGAAACAGGATCCAGCAATCGCGAGTAGGGTCGAAGCCAACTTGGGCTTGGGTATCCTGAGATTGGAGCAAGGCAGAGAGGAGGAAGCCAAGGCTCACTTCGACGCAGGGGTCGACGCGTTTAAGCCTGCTGAATTCAGCACTTCGCCTTTGCTAAATGTCGAGACGCTGCTTCACCTGACCGGTATCTACGCGAGGCGTGGGCAACTGGATGAGGCTCGTAGGATGTCTGAGTGGGCCAGGCGGCTTGCCGACACGTTGAAGAGTGATGCTGGTCTGGCGATGGCTTCTCAGGCTGAGGCAAACCTACTATATGCGACAGGAGACCTGAACGGCGCGCAGAAAGCCTACTTGGAGTCGCTGTCTTTTTGGGAGAAGGCTGGTTGGCCATACTACCACGCCAAAGCCATGGTGGAACATGCGGAAGCAATGGCGAAAACTTCTCCTCAGGAATCTCGGAATCGACTCGAGGAGGCAATTGAGATCTTCAAAAAGCTTGGCGCAAAACGCGACCTAGAAAACGGCGAAAGCCAAGCTTTCAGCTCACACATAACCAGCTTATATGTACCGGTAAATTGGGGTCAGAATCCCCTTCCCCGCACCATTGAAAATGCTTTGACTTTGATTTGCGTCTCTAACAAACTAAATAGTTGTGGGAATATTATAACGGATTTCTTGAGGAGTCGCTAAGGCTTTGGTGGTCGTCGTCGGCGAGAGAACTCCAATTTGGCCGATATTTGCAGTACTCATCATCGTGGTTCTGGTTGTCGTCGCAATTTTATTCTTCATACTCACGGGAGGAAGGGGAACACTGCTTGTCGTTGCGATCCCAGGATTTCCCGTAGAATCGATCATTCTGGGCTTAGGGCTCGGAGTCCTCTTGGTACTGCTGAAGAGGAAGCCCGCCAGCAACAACAAAAAATCAGGCACAGCCTAGCTAGGTTCACTCCGTGAACAGAGGCTTCCACCGATATCTGGTTTAGAATTTAGCGTTCGACTTTGAAACCGATCCTCACGACTGCTTGGAATTGACTCACTTTGCCTTCCTTGATGGTTCCTCTGAATTGGGTTGCTTCGAACCATTGCATTTGCTTGACGGTCTTCCCTGATTCTTCAACGGCGTTTCTAACTGCGTTCGCAAAGCTCTCATTTGATTCACCAATAACCTCGATAATCTTCCAAACCAAATCGCTCACCTCCACAAACCAAACAGTTGCATGAATCGTCAAGACGTGCTATTTGTGTGTGTGTGCACACCATTAGTACCGTCAACTACATGGATCACCAGAAGAAGTCTATAACAACAGCACAAGTTAACTTAAGGTAGCGAGACGATAACCTGGTACATTCACTGTTCTCCCGTCCAAGCGATGTTAGACGAGTCGTGAAGACGAGGGGTTTATACTCTCACAAGGGAGACTTCGGGTATCTTCTGATCGTTGGAGGCAGCGACGTTTATTCTGGTGCTCCAGCTTTAGCCGGCATGGCTGCCCTTCGAACTGGAGTAGGATTGGTTTTGATCGCAGCGCCTAGAGATGTCGCGGGAACAATAAGGTCGTATTCCCCCGATCTAATCGTACACCCGCTCACAGGCAATGTGGTTATGGCTGATGATGTTAACGTGATCACTCAGCTTCTAACCAAGGCCGATGCTGTCGTGTTGGGTCCTGGAATCGGTCTTGATCCCAGAACAGAGAAAGTGATTGCCGAAATCGTAAGGATAACAACGGAGATGAGCAAGCCGCTTCTCATAGCCGCGGATGCGATAAAAACCATTCGAGGCAGAATCGAGCTTCTGGGGCAAGCAGGCACAGTTATCACTCCCCACGCAGAAGAATTCAATTTCATTTCGGGAATGGATGCTCCGTCCAAGTGGCGGGAGAGAGTTCCCATTTGTATTGAGTTCGCCAAGAAGCATTCATGCGTACTTTTGTTGAAAGGCCACGACACAGTAATCACTGACGGAAGACGAATAAGAGTTAACCCAACAGGGAACCCTGGAATGGCAACAGGTGGTTCCGGTGATGTTTTGTCAGGCATCGTTGGAGCATTCCTTGCGCAAGGAACAGACCCATTCTTTGCAGCCGTTGCAGGTGCATTTGTCCACGGCCTTGCAGGAGATTTAGCCTATAAGGAGAAAGGTTTCCATATGATAGCTTCCGATCGTCTTTTTTCCGCTCGGACCTTCCATCCGAGCAGATTTTCGAACGCGCCGTCTGACCACAGGCGCGAAGCCTACGTTTCAAGCGGGTCGCGGGCCTTGGGTCTCGAAGAGCCCATGAAGTGGGCAATTTAAAGAGAACGAATAGCTTCTCTAGCAGCCAATGCAAAGACAAGCAGGTTTGCGAGCGGGAATCGAAATGAAACTTCAAGGAAAAGTTGTGATCATAACCGGGGCGACAGATGGAATCGGTAAAGCCACGGCACTGAAGTTTGCCTCGGAAGGTGCAAAAGTCATGATGGTGGGACGTGACGAAGCTAAAGGGCGTTCGGCAGAGGCGGAGGTCAAGCAGTATGGAGATGCGGTCTACCTGAAGGCTGACGTCTCAGACTCCTCACAAGTTAAGAGGATTATTGAAGAAACGGTCCGAAGACATGGTCGAATTGATGTGCTCGTCAATAATGCGGCAGTATGCCCTGCAGGAACTGCAGTGACCACATCCGAGGAAATGTGGGATCAGATTATCGACATTAACCTGAAAGGGGTTTTTCTCTGCTGCAAGTACGCCATCCCACATATGCAGAAGAACGGGGGCGGCGTGATTGTGAACATAGGCTCCATCAACTCCCTGATGGCTATGGAGAATGAAGCCGCCTACGATGCGTCGAAGGGGGGCGTCCTGATGCTCACAAAGGCAATTGCCGTCGATTTCGCCAAGTCCAATATTCGAGCCAACTGTATCCTTCCAGGCGCTGTCGAAAGTACAATGCTTGAGGGCTCGTTGAATGCGTCTTCAGATCCTGCCAAGGCGAGGGAATGGATTACTCAGAGGCACCCGGTTCGTCGGACTGGCAAGCCTCAGGAGATAGCGGAAGTGGCACTCTTCCTTGCGACCGATGCGCCATCATTCATGACGGGTGCGACCATTCCGGTTGACGGCGGCATCCTTGCAGGTTGGGTGTAAATTGGGGTCAGAATCCGCTTGACCAACTTCGAGGGCAACGCCACTACGTGCGGATTATGGGGGTTCAAACGAGGGTGTAAAGCTAAAACCCCGCACCAACTAGCTATGGTTTTTCGCGCTGAGTATGCGCAGATTTTACGCAACGGGGACGAGTTCTAAACGCGGGTTTCCTGCTCTGTTTTTCATTTCCAATGATCAAAGACAGCACTATAGCCCAGGGTAGGAGGACAGTGAAGCCGACGCTTGGAAGCATTACTCCACCAACCGGAGTTTGATGCACAGGCATGAATGTTGTTGTGGGTCTAGTGGTGCGAGCAGTGGAATTTGAACTGTCGTCCTTCGTCGTTAGAAAGTGTGTAGTTGCGGAATGGCTGATGGCCAGCTATTATGGCAATTTGCCACGTATCTGCGTAAGTTTCAGGCCTGACATAGGAGGAACCACTTTCTTATTCGGAATCGTTTAGGCTATGCCACCATACGTGTGCTTCTGCATGGCCGTAAGATTCTCCTACGTCCTCCAAATTCACTAATTTCTGCAAAGTCCCACGGTCGAAACGTTTCCGAAGCTCCCGTAGCAGTTCAGGTGAGCTTAACCTCGCCTCGCTGCATAGTTATTTGCGTCCACGGTATAGGGTGCTCTGAATAGAC
>CAWABQ010000008.1:0-12499 GCA_963780265.1 Candidatus Bathyarchaeota archaeon | reverse complement strand
GGTAACTGGGTCAGACTGCTTATGCGCGAACTCCCGTAACACACATGCTGACTCACATCAATCAAATCAATCAGCAACAGGAAATCGATCAACAACAGGAAAGGTAGCCTCAAGGTGGAATCCACTCGATGATTGGTACGATGCTACCCGGCCGTCAAGCCTCCTGACCATGTAGTTAGTCGCCGGGGACCAGCTACATGGTCGCTGAGCACAAGAGGCAACTCGTAAGGCACCCGATGTTGGATGCAATGCACCCTCCTAAGACGTATAACACTTGAATTTAGCGTTTTGCGCGGCAGAAGTCGAAACTCACGTGCAATTCAGGGCCGCGAACACTTATTTGCAGAGAAGGTATTTTCGTGAACCGCTTGCGGCCGTAGTCTAGCCTGGTTTAGTCCTCGTTCTTCGTTGTGTTTTAGTGGTCGCGTGGCCTAGCGGGGATTAGGTTACGGTTCAAATCCGTTGCCCGCAACAGCATACCCACACACACCATACCCCACCACCGAAAACCTGAACTTAACCTACTGTAAATTACGGTCTCACCTTGCCGCGGATTCCGCTAATCGAACACTTGACCACTGGGCCGGTTCATCAATGAGCCACTATTGTAAACTCTGTCAACCAAACAAAGCATTTCGATTGAACGACCAGCTGCATGAACATCATTGGACGGCGCATCGAGAATCGTGCTGTGATGTGTGTCATCATTTGCGTCAATTTCACTTAGGATTTCATGGCTGTGCAGTCTGCGGTTGCCGATACACAAAGAAGCATCCGGAACTAAACTAGCGTGAGATCAACGAGAGACTAAACATCGAATAGCAAAGCGAACAGTGTGTGTGCGCACCAGTGTAGCACGCACACTGCCTCATCGTCGAGCTGAATGAACCACGCCCCACCGTCCGTAACTAACTAATGACCCCTCTCTGAAAAAGGGCATGAAGAAGTACTAACTCTAACGTCGCCTCTAGTCTGCGTTTCCACGTATCGTGAATTTCTTCGAGTGAGTTTGTCAGTCTACGACCTGGACCGTAACACTTTTCGTTGATAATGATTTAGGAGCCTTCTGATTAGGGCCAAGTCTTGTTCAATTCTTGGTAGATTCTGTCTTAGAATTGGTTCCGTCATCGCCCTGGCCGGGGCTCGGGACTTGTTAGCAATTGGCACAGAGTCAGGTTCTTTCTCAAAAGTTTTCCTGCCTGAAGGTCACTTATTCAACCGTAGAGAGGCCTGGTAGGCGAGGCAGGAACGTTGACCCTCGCCTGCGAGATATATTCTGTATATTGGCAACCATTAAACCGACTTGACGATTTGTACTCGGTTCTATGAGCCAGCATTGTAAATTGTGTCATCCATCTAAGATATTTCGATCAATCGACCGACTGCATGAACATCATTGGACGACTCATCGACGATGGTGCTGCAATGTTTGTCATCATTTGAGTCGACTTCACTCAGGATTTCATGGCTGTGCAGTCTGTGGTTGCCGATACTCGAAGAAACAGCAAGAGCGCCTTCGTGAGTAGAACTCCTTCAGGGCGTCGGAAGTTGCTTATTCGAGTGTGAGTGCTATGTTGTATCTGAGAGGTGACTAATGCATGGCAAAGCAGAGTAGGGGAGCTAAGAAAGCGTGGACGGCTGCTAGAGATAAGAAGGTGGCGAAAGCACGCGAGAAGAAGAAGGAACGAAAAGCCACCCTTTCCACGTATCACTAGAAACGCTGTTCTGACTTGAACCGTTTTTTTCCGCTTCGGCAGACTCATGTGTGTGGGTCTAATGGTGCGCACCCCCCCCAAATTCATGAACGACGACGGTTCAAACTCTCCCACCACTCGCCGCATATCTGAAAGGCACCTTCCTTGGTTAGGGAGGCCCAGCATGAAAATAATGAGCCCGGAAAAATGGAGAAGGTAGCTTAGTTTCACGAAGCATATCTGCTAGAGCAATTTTGTCGCTTCATCACGCGGAATTGCAATTAACGTTTCCGTCGCAACGAAATCTCCAAACTGCAATAGCGCCTTCAGGGCGGCTTTCTCATCTGCTGCTTCGATGGTTATGACGGCGTCGTATCGCCCTAACGTCCAATAAGCAGATAGTACCTTACCACCAACTCCTTGAACGTACTGCGGCAACTTCGGAACATCTTCTTTCGTGGGTTTTCTTCTGAACTTGGCCAGAGTGATGACAATCAATCAGATACACCTCCGACCTTCCTGCCATTTCAAAAGATTTAACATTTTGCCAGAAGAAACCTACTGAACGTAGTCTCCGAGAGATGATAGATTAAGCTTCGGACGTCGTTCGTCGTTTTTCGTAAAAGTGTGTGTGTTGTGGGTCTAGTGGTGCAGGCACCTGAAATTGAACCGTCAGGTCAGGCGTAATTTTGTGTGTGTGTGGGGTCTAATGGTGCGAGCACAGGAATTTGAACCGTCGTCGTTCGTCGTTCGAAATGTGTGTGTGTGCGCGCACCAGTAGACCCACACACTCGAAACTACCAGTTTGGCTTCTTAAGATTAGAAGAGGTCGTCGTAGGGCAGGCCACGAGTTGTAAAGCTTTAAGTAATCTAGAGGCCGCCTCACTCGCGGTTGCCATGTCAGTTGTTCAAGTGAAGAAATCCTTGATAGTGCCTGAGAAATTTGAGGCTGGCGCGACGGACCTGAAGCTCGTCGATGTTGTTGACAGAAGGCAAAATGCGCCCTTTACTGCTGGGGTAATTGAAATCAAGAAATCAACACCCACTGAGTTCGATTACGACAACGATTGTGCTGTCATCTACTGCACTGAAGGTTCATTTATCCTAAAAGAAGGAGGGAAGACTACTGAAGTTCAAGCGGGAGATGTGGTTTACATTCCGCAGAAGAAAGGCCTCAAAGTAGAATGGTCCACAGTGAACAGTGGACGAGGATTCTACGTAACTTACCCTCACTGGCGTTAAGATAATCATAATCAGCATCTGTTCGGGACTCGACGAGAGACTAAACATAGAATAGCAAAACGAACAGTAATGGTGTGTGTACGCACCATTAGACCCGCACACACCTGCCTCAGAGTTCTGATGGGGCTTGATTCTAGGTTGCGATCGGACACTATCAGGTCGCTTTCATACTGACTTGGCCAAGAACTGTTTTCTTCTTAAGTAGTACCCAAGTGCGGCCCGGAGATGCGATGTGGATCCTTATGACCACGCCCGCGACCCTAAGACCGTAGGGACCTTACATCGAACAAGTCTGCTCTTTCAGCCAACCGAAACTGTATTTTCCTGAGCAGCAAAGCCATAGCAAATACCGTGGCACTTTGTTATGGCATATGTTTTCCCCTCCGCCGCGACCCCTTTATTTGCAGAGAAGGTGTTTTCGTGAACTGCTTGCGGCCGTAGTCTAGCCTGGTCTTGGCTCCGTTTTCGTGATTCTAGTTTTTCGTGTTCTAGCTGGGCTTAATTCACGTTTGACATCAGGGTTCAAATTCCGTTGCCCGCTCCATTGGCACCAGCCTCCCAGAAAAATACGGCTCAATTTCTTGTCGGTGTTTTCGGTGCTTCATTGTATTGTCCTCTGTATGCAAGAGGAATCCTTGCATCACCCGGGTTTTCGAGGCCGGATTTAAGGTGAGAGCGTCGCTGTTGACAGCATCCGAATCCAGAAGGCCTGACCTGGGCTCAGCATCGTTGAGGTCCCATTAAGCCACGTGCCCGTGCTGCTCACGTAAATGCGGATACTATACTGGTCGTAGCTGCCAGGCGGCAGGCTCCTAATGTACACGCTAACGAACTCGGAACTCGTAGCGTCAACCGAAGGCTTGTAGCCCACAAGATTCCAACCCGCCACAAGCGAATACTGCGGCGCGGTAGCGGCGGGAGGAATAACGTAACCCTCCACGTTTAGGACGCCCGGATCCGTCATGTAAATCCATAGGCCCATTCCGTCCGTGATCGAGGTCAAGGTGCCCGTGTTAGTTTTCGGATTATAGAACTTCCATGTCGGCGTAGGCGTACCCGTAAAGGACCAGACTATGCCAACCGTCGCGGTCAGGGTAAGCTGAGCCAGCAGAACGTTAGGCACAGAGCTAACTGGGACGACGGGCAGCGAAACCAGATTCCACCCGCCAACCAGCTGAATACCAACAATCCACAATGGTAAGCCTGGATTACGCTTCTCCATCCTCCACTCCAAATTACCCGGACTATGATCAATTCCGACCACGTAGACGCCCGTAGCATCAACAGCAACACCATACGGCACATTGTTGCCTGCGCTGGGGTTCTCGGTCTGAGTCCAGGTCACGGCGCCGGTTATGAGGCTGCGCTTCTCAATCCTCCACTCCGCATTACCCGGACTATTGTCAACACCGACCACGTAGACGCCCGTAGCATCAACAGCGACACCCTGAGCCACATCGTATGTGCTGGGGTTCTCTTGAACTACGCCGGCTGATCCGAACGTTGGTATCAGCGCGCCGGTTGTGAGACTGCGCTTCTCCACCCTCCACGTATAACCCGCACTATAATCAAAGCCGACCACGTAGACGCCCGTAGCATCAACAGCAACCCCAAAAGCCTGATCGCCGCTTACGCTGGGGTTCTCTTGAACTACGCCGGCTGATCCGAACGTTGGTATCAGCGCGCCGGTGGTGAGGCTACACTTCTCCACCCTCCACTCCAAATTACCCGGACTAGCATCACTGCCGACGACGTAGACGCCAGCAGCATCAACAGCAACACCCGTAGCCGAATCGGAGCCTGCGCTGGGGTTCTCTTGAACTACGCCGGCTGATCCGAACGTTGGTATCAGCGCGCCGGTTGTGAGACTACGCTTCTCAACTCTCCACTCATAATCGCTGCCACCTGGAACATTGTCACCGCCGACCACGTAGACGCCCGTACCATCAACAGCAACCCCAAAAGCCTGATCGCCGCCTGCGCTGGGATTCTCGGTCTGAGTCCAAGTAACGGCGCCGGTCGTTAGGCTACGCTTCTCCACCCTCCACTCCAAATTACCCGCACTATAATCAAAGCCGACCACGTAGACGCCCGTACCATCAACAGCAACACCCTTAGCCTGATCGTCGCCTGCGCTGGGGTTCTCGGTCTGAGTCCAAGTAACGGCGCCGGTTATGAGGCTGCGCTTCTCCATCCTCCACTCCGCATTACCCAGATCCGGAATCAAATCATAGCCGACCACGTAGACGCCCGTACCATCAACAGCAACTCCAGAAGCCGCGTTGTTTGTGCTGGGGTTATTGGTCTGGGTCCAGATGATGTTGCCGTTAGTCGGTGTCGCCTTCACTCGGTTGACATTGAGGAAGCTGAAGTAGGTTAGAGTTAACATCAAACAAATAACGAACAGGCCTAGAGGTCTACGTCTCAAAATGAAGCCAGCGAAACGTACGTTTGCTGAGTCAAAATTAATAACACTTCCGACGCGGGACTCCGAAATTTTCGGTTATGAAAGTTCTTTTCTGCGGGTTCATGTCTTTTGATGAGTGTTTCGTTTTTCGTCGCGTTTTGGGTTGTTCGTCGCCTAGCAGGTGATGTGCGACGGCAAAGTTCGCTCGCAAACTCTTGAGTTTAGAACCCGTGAGGCTCCAAAAACGTTGTTTAGGGTTGGGAATCTTTACGTTGTTGCGTAAAGTCGTTGGCGATTAAACGCGCTAGTTAGTAATCAGATTCCTGCTCCTTGGGTCAATGTTTTTCTTTTCTCCGTTAGGGATGAGTGACATGTTTCGCTTATTTGAAAACGGCCTGCGCTAGTCGCCACTGAGATGTCAATGCCCAACCCGAGCAAATTCCCCCTTACAGTATCCGGTGACCTGAGGCTGGCCACGTAAGCTTTGCGTTCACGTGGCAACTTCAATGATTTTGTTTAGGCTGGGTGCCGATGAAGTCAGGCGCTTGGCAAGACATCAGGGAGTGAAGCTATCCAGCAAACATGGTCCTGGCGGTCGAGCACGGATTACGTACACCTAGTTAAAATCTAGAGAACGTTTTCTTAGGAAAAGAGGCATAAGACGCTATTTTGTGTACGCACATGCGGGAAACCGGTTGGGCATATTGTTCTATCGTAGAAATGGTTTCGTTCGGCTGAAGAGAAAAGACGAAGGTCCCACGTCAGTCTGTTTTGTCAAACGACTTCTAGTGCAGGTGATATGTGACTGAACACTTATTTGCAGAAGCGGCATCTTCGTGCTTCGCTTGCGGCCGTAGTCTAGCCTGGTCTAGGACATTGCGTTTACGCGTCCATTGGCCTTCCAAGCCAACGACCCGGGTCCGAATCCCGGCGGCCGCACCATCTAGACATTAATTTCTAGACATTGGCAAGCTGCCATGTTGAGAACCTGTTCCGTTCTATAGCGCTTGACGGATTGGAGCAACTCAGTTGAATAGAGATGATCGCAGATGAACTTCCAGTTCAAAACTGACTGGGCCCGGTGGGACGACTACCCGAATGGGTATGCATCCGAGGGTCGGTGCTGGATAGGGGATTTCGGTCCCAATTTACCGGTACACATAAGCCAACTGGAGGCGTAATAGGAAGTAATGTCAGACGCAGAGTCGAACGGTTTCTGGGTCAGAGGTTACGGCGGAGACGGCGCGGTATTACTGGCCTTCGACCTAGACGAAGGCAAAACGGAAAAACTTGCCGGGTTTGCCATAAAATGCGTTACCCCTCAGAAGGGACCGTATCCTACGAACGAATATTTCCTGCCGAACCACCTCAGTTTCGGGCAAAAGCTAACACGCAGTAAACGAGTCGACGCATCCACGTACGTTGGATCAGACAAGGCTCCCTTCCAAATGTTTCATTGGGTTCACTTTCCGTCCGCAGGGCCCGGAAAGTATTCCTACACTGTCTACCTTTCATACTTCAAGAATAATGGAACCATAGAACTTGACGCGAATCGAACAGCCGAAGTGAGTCTCTCTTATCGTTCGTTTCCCGGGCTCGAATTAGGTTTCACCCGTGGCTACGTGTCTTCCCAAGCCTACGCTGATCGGTTTCAGAACAAGCCGATCGTGCCTACCCCCAAGTCAATTGACTTCGACACGACCTCATACATATCGCAATACCAATGGCTTGGGGCTCACGCGAGAAAAATCATATTCGATTTCCTCCAAGAATGCCAAACGGACCCATCGATAAGCGTTGACGTGTTCTCATACGACTTCAATGAACCTGATGTTATCCGCGAATTCAGCAAACTTGGCGAGCGAGTTAGAGTATTTCAAGATAATGCGCCGCTACATGTGAAAAAGAGCGCTCTAGAACCAAGAACAATCGAAGCGCTGAAAGCCGCTGGGGCTAATGTCAAAGTTGGGCACTTCAACCGATTTGCGCACGACAAAGTTCTCATCCAGAAAAAGAACGGTAAAGCATGCAAGGTTTTAACCGGGTCGGCCAATTTCTCAGTTCGAGGCCTCTACGTTCAAGCAAACAGCGTACTTGTGTTCGACGATCCCGACGTAGCTGGCCTCTATGAGTTAGCGTTTCAGCAGGCTTTCGATGCCGAGAACAAATTCAAATCATCCCAAATTGCATCCAAGTGGTACGATATCTCGAAGAACAATCTACCGGCTCTTTCAGTGAGTTTCGCACCACACACCAGCGCTTTCTCGCTGGTGAAAGTCGGTGACGCAATCAACTCAGCCAGGAGTTCAGTCCTCTTCGCAATTATGGAGATGAGTGGGAAGGGCCCGGTGATGAGTGCGCTTAAGGCGTTGGGTGACAGAAAGGGAATTGTTTCACTGGGTACGATCGAATCAGCCTCTCAACTCAAACTGTTCAAACCCGGCATCGACGCGAACAGCGCTGTCGTATCTTTCGACTTCCTGAAGAAGAATGTACCCGAACCGTTCAAAACCGAGTGGGGCGGAGGCGCAGGTCAGGTAATACATCATAAGTTCGTTGTATGCGACTTCAACGAACAGCTGCCGGTCGCATTCTGTGGGTCCTCAAACTTGTCGCAAGGCGGAGAAGAATCTAACGGCGACAACCTAATTGCTATTCAAAATGCGGAAGTTGCGACAGCCTATGCCGTCGAAGCAATCCGCCTATTTGATCACTACCGTTTCAGAAGCCTTCACCAGAAAAGCAGCGCAAAGCACCCTCTTAGGCTCCAGGCGAGCAATGATTGGGTCAAGTCCTACTATGATAATACGAACATGAAATTCAGTGAACGAAGACTCCTGATCGGACCCCATGATTGAGCGGCTTCAGATTGACGCCCGCTATGGCTCATTACGATCGTAAAGGTGCCCGCCCATCCTGTTCCTGGCGTAGCCGGTTAGGTTAGAAGCGTTTGGCTGGTTTGGTGAATCGGTGAGGCGAGGAGTCTGCATCTTACTCCGGTCAAGAATCGCGTTCTGGATACAACGAAGGAGTGGTTAGGGTTCAGTTTATTCGCCCTCGCGGTCACGGTTGTCTTGCACTCCATTGCCAACGGTTGGATCGGGCCGTGGGTTGGATACAACTGGTATAATGATCCAAGAACGAGCTGGATAGGAACCTATCCGATCGATATTATGCACTTTCTTGCAGGCTTCTCAATCGGAGCTGTTCTCTTTAATTTCGATCTGGGTCAACTGAAACGTTCGTACATGCTTGTTCCGGTTCTTGCGACGTTGGTGCTGGTTCAAGTAATCGGTCTGGCTTGGGAATGGCTGGAGCTGATTTACTTCGGTGCACATCCGGGTGGCTTCATTCAAGTCAGTCTTCTTGATACTCTGTTTGATGAGACGATGGATTTTGTTGGGGCCTTAATTTCGGTCTGGGTTGGCGAACATTTCATGGTTTGATTCGCAATGAACCCAACCACAGTTTTGGTCTAGAGATGGGGCAGGGATTTCGGCCCGAATTTACCGGTATGTCAAAATCCGTTAATCGAATTCGAACCCGTTTGAGTTCAGAGTCGGTGGAATTTGAACTCACAACAAAGCAAAAATGTCTGCAGTCACTGTTCTACGATCGTCTGAGATTTGTGACCTAGACCCAACGATGGGAACCACGATTCAATAGTGGTTCTCGGCGGCCGCACCAAACTCTCTGCAAGAATACATTGTCGCTTCATCAATGCGAATATTGGGGATAGACCCTATCCAGGAAATGCCACAGCGCAAAAGCGGCTAACAATATTGGTGCCGAAAGTTAGCCGCGGCAGAGAAAAGGTTGGGTGCCGAGAAAACTGGGCGCGGGTGCGCCTGCTTTCCCAGCTACTTCATTCTTGTGGTCAGGTAGCGGACGTCGTCGGCGAAGCCGTTGTCGAGGATTTGTCTAACAGTGTTTTCGACTTGTTTGTCGTCCATGACTTGTGATTTCATGTCACATTCCGTGACGACTTTGGTTCCACCTGCCACTTCAGTGTAGGTGTTTATCATCTTGCCAGTAACGGGTCCTTCCACAAACTCGAGGGTCAACTTGTCGGGTGGGGCCGGAGTTATCTTCAAAACCATTCTGACCGTCTGCCCGTTCATGTCCCATTGTTGTTCCACCAGGCTACCTTCTTTGTTTAGTGGCTTTGCGGATTTCATCGCGGGGTGTATGCCGTGGGGGTCTGTTCCGTGGGCTTCAATAAGCCGCCAGACCTTTTACGTGGTGCCGGAAATAGTCCTTCATCAGTTACTTTCACCATTCTCTTTTCTCACCTCTTGTCATCATGCAGTGGGGGATGACTTGGCTCGTTCATCTACTTTCTTCTGCCAGCGTTCCTGCCACGACGCTTCGTTTTCTTTCCACCATCTTTCAAATTCTTCCTGCGAGTGCTCTAGGTAGTACTTCAAAACCTCACCACCCAGCATTTCCCATCCCACCTCATGCGCCCAGTATTCCTCGTCTCGTTCTGGGAAACCTTCGTGGGTAACTGTGATCCTTGTACCCTTGCCTGCTTTTTCGAACTTCACCGTCACCCTTGACGGGTTTTCATCGGACCAGTTCGGGATACGCTTCCCAGTGTTCTTGTCGTACCCATTCATTCCCCACGTATAGGTGAGTAGCTGGTTTGGCACGACTTCAAGAAACTCTCCCGTAGTGATGAAGCCGTCGGATTCGTTGCCCATCTGGAATTTTCCTCCCTTCCTGGCGTCAATTTCAAAATTATCCGACATCCACTGTTCCATATCCTTCTTGTCCGTGAACGCTTTGTAAACGCGCTCTGGGGGAGCATTAACCTGGAAGACCTTGACGATGGTCCCCTTCATCGAGTCTGCTTTAGCCATTCTTCCGTCACGAGATAGTTAAGAGGTCAATTAACTACTTATACCGTTGGCTAGTTAACTTCCCACATGCCAAGAACAAAACCAACGGTTCTTGCCCGGCAGCTATGGGGAAGGTGCGTTGCAGTGGAGGTTAAGGTTGATTCCGGCGACACGTTGCGCGACGAGATTAAGCGCGTCCGAAAGGCGCTCCGTTCTCAAGCTTTAAGCGAGCTCTTCGTTGCGGTGGCGAAAGGTACTAACTCGCCCTCTGAAATATCAGGGCTTACGGGTAAATCGAAATTCGCCGTGAGCCTGCAACTTTCGGACCTCCGAAAGGCGGGGCTGTTAAGAGATCGCCCCGGAATTGGTTTGGATATGCGGAGGAAACGCTACGAGGTCGTGTGGGAAAGAATGGCGGAAATCTTCAGGCAGGATCATGCTCTCGAACTCGAGATGTATGAGAACCATCTCATGTTCGAAGCGATACGCGAGATTCATGGAACGGTAAGCAAAGCTGGCCTGGCAATTTCGGGTAACGGAAAACTTGGCCTTGTAAGGGAGATCGTGCCCGACAAATTACCCGTTGCGCGAGCGAATCACGGGCAAGTCGATGAACGCATGAATCGACTGCTTCGAGAGTTTATCGAGCTTTTCAAAGGGTACCTAAGGGACCGGCGGTTTGCTACATTACAGGAATACCTCCTTGGGGCATATGAGGAACTTTCGCAGCATTACAGTCGGTTTCCCAGAAGGTCGGAGTTAGCAAGGTTCTTCGAATACATGGACAGGTCATTCGCGAACTGAGCCCATCGAGCAGCTCTGGAGGAAGTACGTTAGAACACGCTCAAATGAGTCCCAAATTTGCTATAGACGGTCGGAATCGAAGGCATTCCTGGTCAAGCTTTTTGCGGAGGCGGGTAGCGCTGACCCTGCTGGGCGCTATCTGCTGAACGCGGAAGCCCAAGCGGTCATAAAACCCGGAACATCGCTAAGGATCTACCCGTCATACACCTATCCCGAGCCCTGAAAGGCAGGCCTGAATCCCGGCCATTGCACTAATTCGTCTAGAGAGGGTCTACCCAAAGTTCAGAATCCGTTCTAACCCGATCGACCAACCTGAGGATAGACGCAACACCAAAATGCACCCTCTTGGAAATGGCCCCA
Source organism: Candidatus Bathyarchaeota archaeon (assembly GCA_963780265.1). Lineage (GTDB taxonomy): Archaea > Thermoproteota > Bathyarchaeia > 40CM-2-53-6 > 40CM-2-53-6 > FEN-987. The sequence continues at coordinate 1,151 of CAWABQ010000008.1, read as the reverse complement.
GGACAAATCCCTGGTGCTTTGACGGATGAAGCAGATCCTAGTCGTGAACCTCTTCCTTGGCCCTAAACGTAAGCTAAGTTTCAACAAACTCGTAACGCGAGTCAAGACGCTTGGTGTCGAAGTTTCAATTTCTGACCATGCAAGATTACCCAACCTCGACCCATCCCAACTCACTAGCTACGACGGCATCATACTCAGCGGCACAGAGGCATTGTTCACGCGAACAGCCGACCGGAAGGAATTCGAGAATCTCTTCGCCTTCATTCCCAAAATCGAGATCCCGACATTGGGGATATGCGGCGGCCATCAGGCGCTGGCAATCGCTTATGGTGGTGAAGTGGCAAAGTCAGGCCGTCATGTTGATGGCTTTCGGACGGTAGAGCTCGAAGACAAGGACCACCTCTTGGCGGGGCTGCCAGCAAAGATCAGGGTGATGCAGAGTCACTATGAGGAAGTGAAGCGGTTACCACCGGGTTTTGTGCGAATTGCGAGGTCCAAGGACGTGAAGAATGAGGCGATGAAGCATGAGCAGAAACCCTTGTACGGCGTACAATTCCACCCAGAGAGATGGAACGAAGAGAACTTGGCAGGCAAGCGAATCCTAGAGAACTTCATCGAAAAAATCGCTACGAAAGTGTGATTGGCAACCCGTCACGTTAGCTGTCTAGGCCATCAGGCAATGTCTTCATCGAAGTAAGGGTTCGAAGGGTTAAGCAAGTATGTGAATGCCGCTCCACTGGCCATGAATAGCCCCGCAATCAGGAAGGTTAGGTAGAATCCAGTGTAGAAGGAGATGAATCCTGAGACGAATGAGCCTATCATTGTTGCGAACCCTACGAGGGCGCTGTAAATCCCCAAAGCGGAGCCTTGCCCACTCCGGCCCAGCGTGTTGAAGACCATCACATTAGAAGCCGCATAGTAGACCGCATAAGCAAGCCCCGCGGCCAACGTGTAGAATACTGTCGTATACGCCAAGAACGGAAGCCCCGTGAAGAAGAAGGCGGAGACGCCTATCGCCAAATAGCTAACCGACCGCAGCACAAGCCCCCCAAAAGCACTCTGCCTCAAATTTTGTTGGTTCATACGCTTCCCATAGTAGCTAAACGAAATTGTTTGAACAATCATGGAGACTAGGGATACAAGGAAGACTC
>CAWABQ010000007.1:0-13809 GCA_963780265.1 Candidatus Bathyarchaeota archaeon | reverse complement strand
ATAGATTATGAAACATTGATATCCATTGCCCGATTTCAGGAATGAAATGCCCGCCGTGCATCCACCAGTTGGGTTACTGGTAGTCGCGTTAACTGCATCAAACACCCCAACGGTAGCGACCTTAGGCATGCCTCCAATCCCGAATGCAACGAACCCCCTCTCCCCATTCATGAATGTAAATTGATAGCCCCAAAATATCGAAGCGTCCGACTCGGGGGCCCGAATAACCTTGAGGTCAACGCTCATCGAATAACTATCGTTTAGGGGCCATTGGAGTTGGACATCTGTATCTGGAGCCAGCGTATTGAAGTGGGCATAAACTGGATGCGCCCCAACTTGAAGCAGCACTGCGACCAGGAGCAACGACACTGCAAATGCAATGTTACCTCGCTTGTTCAAGCAAATCCTCTTCTTGACATCCACAAGGCTATGGCCGATAGTCGTCCGAGGAAAGCAACCCAGAGAAATATTTCTGAAATCTTGACGCGTCGCATGCCAAAGGGTCTACAATTTTTCAGGCGTTTAGACACATCAACTCAAGAGGGATTAGGGTTCATGTCCGGGGTGGACAATAGGGTACCTATCGTGATGCGGCCCTCTTTCTCATCCTTCGCTGACCGAGGAAAAGAAGAAGCGGGACGGTGACGATGATCACTGCAGCTGCGACCAATACGACTTGAGTTAATGCATCGGAAGATGAATTTGATTGTAGTTGAAGTCCAGACGTTGTTGGGGTCAAGACGCCGAGCACGCCGATGGCGGGTAACGTGAACCAGACGTTGCCTTTGCTGTCCACTGCGAGCAGCTGAACGTCTGAGGATGGGTTTGGTAAGGGGAATGTGTCAACTCTGCCGTTGGTTAGGTCTAGGGTGGCTATGGCGTTTCCAATGTGCTCCACGAACCAGACCCTATTTCCTTGGTAGAATGCCAACCCAAACGGGAAGGCTAGGTTGTTCGACAGTTGATAGGTCTTGAAGGTTTGATTTGCGGGGTCGAACATTGTTATGCGGTTTCCGCCATGCTCGGTGATCCATACTTCTCCGTCGGGGTCAATCGCAATGCCAGTTGGGCCGAGGAGGGTGGAATTCGAAGCTGGGAATTCATTTATAGAACCAGTTAAAGGATTGAGCCTGCCTATTTTCCCGCCCTTCGATTCCGTAAACCAAACGTTTCCATGCTGGTCAACGGCCACTTGAATAGGGATTGAGTCGTTCGTCGGAATCGGGAATTCAGTTATTACTCCTGTACTGGGGATTAGGCGTCCAATCTTTCCCGCGATTTCTTCTGTAAACCAAACGTTTCCATTTGCGTCAGCGACAATCCCTCCGGGAACGGCGCCAGTTGTGGGTATGTTATATTCATCAAAAGTGGTAGACTTCGTATCGAATCGTACGATAAGGTCGTATTGAGTGTCCGAGATCCATATGGAGCCATTTTGGTCGGCTGTCAGGTAGAATGGTCTTGAACCTGCCCGGGTAAGCGCATACTGTCTTAGTGTCCCCGTGGCAGGGTCGTAGCTTGCTATCTGGCCCGTTCCTGTTTCCGCAAACCAGACTAGGCCGCGATTGTCAACGGTTACGCCGTACGGTTCCGAACTACTCGGCAAGGGCAGTTCGGAAAATCTAACCGAAAGCGCGGGTACGTCTATCTGGAACGGAACAACTACGTCGTATCCTTCTGTTCTTTGTGCCGATACCTCCAGCCGCCAATTACCGGCAAAACTCAGGTAAGTGCCGTCGAAAGAGTATGCTCCCTGGTTTGGCTGAGCCGTCGCGGTTGACGACGCCGATGTTCTTATCGAGATAATTGAATTTCACCGAGACTGACTTAACGTTCGTAACTGGGACACCTTGTGGGTCTGTGAAATCCACCTCGAAATGGTTGTCCCCGACTTGGAAGGGGTAGATTTTGACGGTGACGTTTACTCCTTCGATTGAGTATCCGCGAAGAACCATAGGGCCTACCTGGGGTGGCGGTGCGGCTGTGGAGGTCTGAGCAGCAGGGGAACCCGCGGTAAGAACTCCGACTACTAGCAACAAGACAATGCCGAGCATAACCTCCGACCGAACAGACAATCTGAAACGTTTGATCCAACGCCCAGCCTGTCGCCCACCAGCCCGATGTGATTTAGCATTGGCGCCCGCAATATGGTTGTATAAAGCAAATTGGTTGATGGCACCCAACCCAATCATCGGGGCAAAAATAGAGACCTTGACGAGAATAATCTGACCGTAAGCCGTCGCAAATAACTACGGCCAAACTACCCACCTCCAAAACAAGGTTGTATAGCCCCGTTAACCCAATTACTCCTACGCTCACTAATGCAACAGACGAGAATCTTCGGATCAGCTCGGCCAGGAATTTTCCTTTCAGCTCTTTGAGCGCTGTAACGGCGATGGCTAGATACGCCAATCCGCCTACCCAAGCGCCAACGGCCACAAGATGAATCCAGTCAGAGAGGAGATTGAGGAACGGAAAATAATTTGTCGCTGCAGCGCCATGACTTGTCAGACTCGTGGAAAGCGCAAGAAGCAGTCCAATTGGTAGGGCCAAACTCCAACTTCCCCTCGATAGTTTCTTCATTCTTAGAATCACGGTTGAGGCACAAATGGCGGCAAGTACCACCGCCATTCGAAATATCCAGTATGCTCCGAGTCGGGTCGATGACAAGATCGTATAGGCTTCGCCAGCGACGTCAGCCAGAGAGGCCGATGCGGCTACGGTATAGGATTGAAAGATCAAGGATATTATCGTTGCAACCAAGGCAACAACCGCGGCACACTGAAGCATTCGTGACGAGCGGGACAGCGTTTTTCGATTAACCTCAACAAACGATCTAGTTCTTGCGTTCGATACCGCAGGAATCCAGACTAAGAGAGCGAAAACGCTCCCGCCGAGAAAGACTGCGTCAGCGAGAAGGTTTAGCCACCGGTCAACAACTTCCACAGGGGATGGAAAGGTGTAGGCAGTGCTGTTGGTCGGTTGGACGTTTATTGTTACGTTGCCGACGCCGAAGGGAAATGAGCCGCTCGTGTGATGCCCATCAACAGCAGAAATAGCATGCCAAGTGACCGTGTACACGCCAGGCGGCAAGGTCGCTACGCTTATGATAAGCACGTTTGGATCCGTTGTGTCAACGTGATAACCAGCGTCTACTTCTTTCCCACTTGAATCGTAAACTGCCGCCCCAGTGAATTTCGGTTCAACTTGCTCGCTGAAGACGAGAGTGATTTGGTGGGGAGCGGTAGGGAGGATGCTGTTAGTGGGCGGGTCTGATCTTATCAGGTTAGCATGCGCGTAGACGGGAGCAAAGAGTCCTAGGAACAGTAGGAGCGTGGCTGTTGCGATTAGTATGACGGGCTTACTGCTCAAAATGGCTCGCGACATTTGAGTTGGGACTTATCTCCTCTTCTTGGATCGCGTTAAGGCTACAGCCCCGACGGATACCCCAATAATCCCAACAACAACGCCGACACCTGCGACTGTGTAGGCGGTTCGAACATCACTCTGCAATTGTGCAACTTGCGATTGCAAATTTGCAAGCCCGACCTGAAGGTCGTGTCCTGCGGGAATCTGTTGCGGGAATTGAACTTCGGACGGAGGGTCGACGCATTCAAACGTAGTTGGGCCACACGTGAACGTTTCGTTCACCGGAACACCGTTCACGTTTCCGAAAATCCGGAATGAGTAAGATCCTGCAACTGTAGGCTCAATGTTAGCGGTATACTCACCATTGAATACGGAGGCACATCGTTCGATAAGTTGGGCGAGAATGTTAGGACTTGTGACTGGCCTCCGGTTATGACCTGAACTTGCAGGCTTTGGTCAAGGTTGTAGACTGGACAACTTGTGCTTACTGTGCCCTGTGGGCACGTTGCGTTGATATAATGCGCCCAGAAGTCAACGGAATTCACCTCATCCACATACGGCGGTTCGATTACCCACCCTACGACAAACTCGACCTGTTGTCCGTTTATCGTCAACACTTTGTGTGTATGAGCGAAGGCCTGAGGAGGGCTAAGGATGATAATCATACCGATTAGAAACAGGGACGCAAGCGCGAGCAATCTATTTCTCATGATATCCCAGGACGCATTCGGTTATCATAACCGCTTGTTAAGTCAATTGGTGGAAATATAGTGCGTCGACGTCCGTTCTGATTCCAGATACCTACGGGGCAGGGCGAAGGGTTCTACACAAAGAAGGTAAACAGTCCGCTACCAACCGTCAAAGTTGCATGTCCCTAAGCAAAATGAACGGTGCGAGCCACGGAAGAATCAACCATGGAATAGCCCCGCCAGATACATTGAGTAGAACCCAAGTAGTGAAGCGATTACGTAAATCATCGTTTTCTCTTGTCCAACAAAATTGGGAATCAGTTTGTATTCAACATAAACAGCGGCCGCGCCTCCCAGAGCAAAGAAAAACGCTGAATTGATAGGCGTCAAGAGTGCGAGGCCTGTCCAATGACCGTCGGAATTCCGGAGACCAGACCGAGGATGAGAATGCGCGGGGTTTTGACTTTGCAAATACTGCGACCACTCCAATGACGAATCCCTCTAGGAACTTGTGCAGAACATAAGCGAAGCCAGCTGACAAACCACCGATGGTATCCACTATGTTTGTTGCGCTGGGAATTAGTGAGCCGATCTCAATACCCTCTGCTAACGCATGAAAGCCTATTCCTAGCGCCACAAGGACAGCAATTGTGAATGAAATCTCCATTGCTCTGCCTGTTCTCTCACCACGAGTTTTGCGAATAGGTGATTTTGAAAAAGCTCGCTCCAGGCCAAAGAGAAGTAAGAAACCAACAGCGAATAACACAGCCAAGAGCGCGTGGTCTAAGCCACCCCCAAAGCCTTGGTTCACATCGAGTAGAACAGCGTCGTTCATCACGTCAAGAAAGAACCAAAAAACAATCCCAGCGGAAACAGCCATCAGAATTCTCAACCGTCGCATCGAGCTAGCGGTAATCAGGGGAGGCAGGAAAAGCCCTGCATAGAGTGGAGCAAAAGTGGCGGCAATGCCAGCAACAAAGTTCGTCGCAGGGTCTACCAATCAAACACACCGCATTCAGTTTTCCCACCCTCGTTCTATTTGGCTCTTTGTTGCGTGTTTTTCGGGGTGTATTTTTCGTCGAATCCTCTATACTTCCAGTAAGCTACGGAGATCAGCCAAGACATTACAAAGATGATTATTATCAGAAACCCTATTGTCTCAAAATCGAGGGCCCCAATCCAATCCCAAAACACGCCCGTAAGGTTTAGTTCACTAGCTGCAACTTGGAGCAGCTCAACGGTGCCGATTGCAAGTGCGACAAGCACTGAAATTATTGTAACCGTTAGGTTGTAGTAGATTTTTCGAATGGGATTGATGAAAGCCCAGCCGTAGGCGAGACGCATTGCCACGCCGTCTGTTGTATCGATCAAGACCATTCCGCACGTGAACATGAAGGGTAAAACGAGAATCATCCAGAGTGGGACGGAGGATGAGACTCCGATTCCGACACTTATCGCAATTAAGGCGACTTCAGTAGCAGTATCAAAACCTAGCCCGAATAGAACCCCAATAGGGTATATCTGCCAGGGTCGTTTGACGATTTTGAATAGAGGGCGGAAATAGCGGTTCAAGAAGCCGCGTTTATCTAGCAGGTTCTCAAGTTCAGATTGCTCTAGCCTGCCCTCTTTCAGTACTTTGTAGACCCGGTAAATGCCGAGAACGATGACCAAGTTGACTATTCCCATAAGCCATAGAAAGATTCCAGAAACTGTAGTGTCAATTATTGCGCCCCCACTCGCCAAGGCAGGTAAATGACCGATTACGGTTCGGGTTGCGAACACCAGTGCCACGATAAGCGTAACGACAATGGTCGAATGTCCTAGCGAGAACCACATGCCAACGGTAAAGGGGCGTTGGTTATCCTGTATCAGCTTCCGTGTAGTGTTATCGATCGCCGCGATATGGTCCGCATCCACACCGTGACGCAATCCAAAAACATAAGCTATGACACCGAGTCCTGCGAGCAGAACGGAAAATCTGCCTATGATCGCTGACGCTGTAAATCCTAGTAACGTTGCAACGCCAATCAACGAATAAACAATGCCAATCCTGAGTTTTTCATTAAGCGATAGTCCCGCCTTATAATCGACGACGCCTTTATCTCCAGACATGTTTCGCGGGACCTCCTATTCACGACTCGAGGAAGCAAGGCTTTCCATAACCCTTGTAATTTTCTGTTTCGGCTCGCATTCTTATTAGATTCTGATTCTTGGACAGTAATCATAGAGAAGCTGCCACTTGAAAATCAAGAAAGTAATCGCGATGGTTGTTGTCGTTCTCATCTCGCTCGTTCTTACAGTCGCATTCTACAATTTGTACCTGTACAACATGTATGTAACGAATCGCTACCTTAGCAATCCCGCAGGTAGTCAACAAATCCAAGTAGTTGTGATCATAATTCCCCCTGGCGCCGGCTCAGATCCCCGTACCGGGTTCGAGCCTGCCGTCATCAGTATTGTCATTGGCGTGAACAATACTGTGGTTTGGAGAAATGAGGACTCGACTTGGCATACGGCGCATAGCAACATCCCCGAATTCTATTCCAACTATATCGAACCCGGGGGGAACTTCACCCACACCTTTCAACGGCCCGGAATCTATCCATACCACTGTGACCCGCATCCGTGGATGACAGGTAAGATTACTGTCTACTCACCTGAAACGAATGGAACGACGCGAGTGCTCCAACCATCAACGCATCAACCTCAGATACCTGAAATGACTTTCATGGGCCGCACTCCGCAAAACAAGTGGAGCGTAGCCAGTCCAATTGAATCCTAAATTGCGCCTCTGGCTGACGTTAGGTTGCTGCTGTTGAGTGCTTATGCTTCCGTGAATAGATTGTGCATCAAGAACGCGAACGGCGTTTGCGGGCGTTAGCGAGTTTTCTTCGTTTGGGTGCCCTCGCGCTAGGTCCACGAACGCCTCTTTTTATTAGCAGCCAGGCAAGTGCGACACCTACAAGTAGGCCAAGAGAAGCCGCTAGGAACAAGTAAGGCCCACTGCCAGCCGGGGCCTGTTGGATTGTTTCCTGTGACGAGCTGCTCAACATATTGTTCGCTGTGGACTCGGCTTGTAGAACAGATGCCAGGGCTGCTTCATAGTCCATTTGATCGTATTTTGTGTCGACGTCTTTCAGCTGAATGAATATCAGGCTTACGTCCGCTCCTCTTTGAGCGAGTTGGTTCATGGTTGATTGGACCTGTAGGTAGATGCTGTCGACGTGTGCACGGCGTAATGCATCTTTGTCCGCCTGGCCGAATGAGTAATCCCATGTGTAATAGCTCATCGGGGTCAGGATGAAGTTTCCTACGGGCCCGAAGTCGAAAGGATGCGGCAACCCAAGCATGTGGCCTGCTTCATGAATCGCGTCATGAGTGAAACCTAAACCTTTGTTCGGTTGGGGCGGGGTTATCGAGTTGCCCCTAGCGAAATCGTATTGGCTGGACGATACGAAGGCCATGTCTCCTAATGCGACACCGCCAATCGGCGTAATGAGCCATTTGTTCGTGACAGCCATAGAGGTTTCATTACTGAAGGCGAATGCGTAGACTGGAACAGTGCATTTGGTTCTATCGCGGCGGTAGTTTGGTTCGAAAACATTGATGTTGTCTTGGAAATATTGGTAGATTGGTCTCGCGTCGACGATACCGTACTGTTGGGGTTGGGCGAATTCAACGCCGAATGTGAATGAATTGGCGTACTTGTAACTTGAATGAAGCATCTCCTGAAGAGTGGGATATTTGGCAAGGTTTTCGAAAGTTACGGAGACATCAATTTTGGAAGACGGCAGTAGGTTTTGAAACGCCTGTTTAATGATATTAGCATCTATTGTTGACCGAATGTCCACGGCATCCTTGTCAAGCGCAGTTCTGTTGTCAAAGACGTGAATATCGAAACTATATTCTTGAGAATAGACTGGGTCGTAGAGAAGGGCTGGAGTGACTAGGTTCAGCATTGCTTGTGAAGTATAGTCTGAAAGGTATTCCGAAAACCATAGCCTCCCGTATGAGCTGTGGAGGTCATAATTGTTGTCTCTAAGTGCGATTTGGATTGGCAGTTCTTCGGGATAGGACGTGAAGCAGGGGCCGGCGCTGAGGTCATCAAACCAGAATCTGTGCACACCGCCCCAGCCGGACATGAAATCGCGGTACCGCAACTTGTAACCGAGATCCGTGTCAGTGTAACTAACGCCATAGTAGTGAGCTGTGCCGTTGGGCGTCCCGTACCTTGACGTCTTCAGGAAGGCACTATAGTTTCCGAAATCGTACGAAGGTAGTTTGGTTAGGTTTAGCCACATCATTGTCCAGCCATTAGAAGGGAAGCCTCCTAAATCCTGCTGGTTGTTGTAAATCCAGTTCTCTACTTGATTTGCGTCATAAACGACGTAATTCATGGAGTGATATTGTTGAGATACGTAGCCCGTGGATGGGTCTTGTACGTAATAATAGAACCATGGGTTCACGCCTTTCTTCGCCAATTGAATGCTTTGCAGGTATGAAATGAGTTTCGATTTGTACGCGTCGCTTGCGAAAGTGTAGCTATAGTCTACCTTGTAGACGACACCGGTGAGGTATGGCTGCGGAGACAAAATCTGCCCATAGATCGTGGTTGGAATGTTCACGTTCCATTTACTGTAATCAAGGTCTACCGTTCCCGGGTCTACGCCAACAAAAACAACCTTAACGGGAATCGAAACCACACGGGTTCCGTTTGCAGCCCCAATAGAGCCGCCTATGCCGTCAAGTGGATGCGTACTGGAATAGGCTGGGTTCGGGACAAATGCTAGAAGGCTGATGATTGCCAAGCACAGTAGGACCGAACGACTTCTTTTCAAGAGCATTTCATTCCTTCGATTTGAATTTCAGAATCAGTTCTTCACATACCTAAGAGCTAAGTTAACAAGCCTAGATGCCCCAGCCAAAGGTTAGAGAGTTTAACATAAGAATTGCTCTCACCTCATTCCTCATATTCGTAAGTTTCTGTGGAGCAAGGTTCAACAGCAATCGCCATTACCTTCATATTTGGACGCAAAGGCATGAAACCCAATGCTGAGCGTCTGTTCACTGGCCAGGAGTCTGCTTATTGCCAAGGAAGAGAAAACGAAGAAAGAAAACCCTAGCCTTGCTGGGACTGATTCTAATACTTTGGGCGGCAGGGGTTATGATACTTACCGGTTTCAACCCGTTCAGCATCCAGCAAACGGCGCCTACTCCGGTTGTGGTAATCATTACTGCGGGATCTAGTCTGAACCCTCGGCTTGGCTTCACACCGTCACTCATCAAACTCGTGATTGGAGTAAACAATACTGTCATATGGAAAAATGAAGACTCAGACTGGCATACGGCCCACAGCAACATACCAGAATTCGATTCTAAGATGATTCCACCTGGCGCTAGTTTCACGCACACTTTCCAGAGATCAGGATCTTTCCCGTACCATTGTGACCCACATCCCTGGATGACTGGCCTAGTCATAGTAGCAGGTACGAATCCGATATTCGCGCTACGAACAGCACAATTAGGGGTGCCCATGCAAATCATGGTTCAATTCTTAGTCAAAACATGTGACGGAACACAAGTGTGAGAAACGCAACAATACTCATCTTTGTGTGGCAGTATGATTATGGTCCTGGAGACGCTCTCTAGAATAGTGAGGCTTACATCTTAAAGACAAGCGCTTGGGGCCGAACGCCCTACGGCCGCTAATAGGAGAAGCTCTGATTGACAACCTGTTTCAGGCTTGGTTCTCGACCGAATGGCATCTAAGTACCTCGGCTATTGATTTAAGGTAAGGGCTTCCTACGATGAAGCTGCTGATTGCTGACAAGCTTCCACCTTCCCACGTCGACACACTACGTAGAATTGTAGAAGAAGTAGAGTACGCGCCTGACGTGACCGCTGATTCACTGCCTGAACACATGTCGGGTGCCAGAATCCTTGTGGTGAGAGGAACGAAGGTTAGCAGTAGCACGATTGAGAGAGACAACGAGTTGGAGCTCATAGTGCGGGCCGGGGCTGGAACCGAAAACATTGACCTCGATGCAGCATCAGCCCGAGGCGTCTACGTGACCAATTGCCCCGATAAGAACTCGGCCGCAGTCGCCGAACTAACTCTCGGCTTGCTGATCGCCGTTGACCGCCGCATCCCAGAACAAAGCGAAAGATTGAAGGAGAGAAAGTGGGACAAGGAGGATTACTCAAGGGCAGATGGCCTGAAGGGCAAGGTCTTTGGCGTCATCGGCACGGGCGCGGTTGGCAAAGAGGTGATTAAACGCGCCAAAGTTTTCGACATGCCCGTCGTCGCGTGGTCGTGGTCCCTCACAGACAAGAAGGCGGCTGAACTTGGTGTCGAACGCGCGGCGACCATCGACGAACTGATCGAGAAATGCGACATCATTACCCTCCACGTCGCTTTAACCCAAGAGACCACGCACATGCTTTCAGCTGAACGAATTGCGAAGCTCAAGACTGGCACTATCATTCTGAACACATCCCGCGGAGCCGTCGTTGACAACATTGCGTTGGCTGAAGCGCTAAGAAGCGGAAGGGTGCGCGCCGGGCTCGATGTATACGAAGATGAGCCAGCAGAAGGCAAAGGAAAATTCGTGAGCGTCTTAGCCGGCGTCCCAAACTGGGTAGGAACTCACCATATTGGTGCCTCTACGACTCAGGCGCAGGTTGCAACTGCAAGCGAAACTGTTCGGATTATTGAGAAATATGTGAAAACAGGAATCGTAGAGAATTGTGTGAACTTTGCTAAGGAACCGCGGGCCGCCTACGAGCTGATAGTGAGGCATTACGATAGGATCGGCGTATTGACAAGAATTCTAACTGAACTTAGGGAGTCAAAAATAAGCGTGCACGAAGTACACAATGTGATATTTGAAGGAGCCAAAGCAGCCGTCGCCCATATCCAACTCGACACCTATCCACCGCAGCCGACACTCGATAGGATCTCTGCACGAAAGGACGAGATCATCAACCTGAAAATCGTGAAACTTCAACCCATATCCTAAACGGAAATAGTTTGGAGGAAGAGTACGAGTGCTGTTCCTTGCCTTGGTACTAATCATTACATCCGCTTTCCTGCACGCGGGCTGGAACGTTTTAGCGAAGGTTTCCAAGGACACGCTTGCGATGATGTGGTGGGCCAGTCTTTTCGGAACGTTTGGTTATGGATTGTGGCTTCTGAGCAGCTCCGGTATTTACATTAATCAAGCCTCATGGATACCTTTCTTGATCAGTGCCGCCGCCGAGACTGGCTATTTTGTAACACTGGTTCGAGGATACTCGAAGGGGGACCTGTCTCTCGTCTACCCAATTTCACGGGGTTCCGCGCGATCTTCGCAGCCATCTGGAGTGCACTGGTCTTTGCAGAAAGGCTTCCATTCTTAGGGTATCTAGGTGTTGGCCTGATTGTCTGTGGAATTTCCGCTGTTTCAATCCCAATTAGTCGTTCAGAGTCGTTGGACGGCCAATCAGGGGTTAGTTCGCTCGTTCGAAGAAATGCGGCAGGATGGGCACTCGCTTGTGCAGTTTTCATTTCGATTTTCTCTGTTTCGGACAAGGTTGCCGTAGCGGCGACTCCCCCGCTGATTTACAATTGGTGGGTTATCGCGGGCAATACGGTACTTTGGTTTCCCATAGTTTGGCGTAGATCCCGCCTGAGAACGAACCTTCAAGAGCTCAGAACGAATTTGCGAGGCGTAATAGGTACAAGCATAGCCCTGCCGATCGCCTACGCGGCCGCGTTAGCCGCGCTGGCCCTCACGAGCGCTAGCTATGTAGTAGCTGGCCGCGGCTTCAGCGTAGTAATCGGCGCAATTGTCGGAACATTACTATTGAAGGAAAGTTTAGGTTCCAGCCGAATAATTGGAGCACTAATTATGGTTACAGGGTTGGCGCTCATTGCGTTTTCATGATCAGTCTGTTCGAAGCCTACCTTTATGTTAAAAAGAAGTGACGTGTCTTAGGAGGTGAGGAAAACCGTTGAAAACTATGAAAATGCTGATCTCCGCCGCTATCAGCGGCATTGCAATTACTCTACTGACGGGCCTATTGCCGAATACGCCTGAAATGTTGGTGGGCGCAGTCTGGAACGGATATCCATTGGCGTGGCTTGTTCAACAGCTCGGTAACCCTGCCTACCCAACGGTATATAACCTGAGGCCACTCCGGTTCCTTGCCGATATCGCGTTCTGGGCGGTAATCGCTGCAATCGTCCTGCTCGTCTACACAAAGATGCGTAAGAAATAGCGCATAATAAGTTCGCTACTCACTGTCTGCTTTTCTCTACATCTAGGCGAGAGTCAGACTTAATCCGGTTCTGCTCTCTCTCGTTTCCGTGTGGAGGCAGCGTTAAGAGGCAGATAATTTGTGGATGGTTCAACGCTCTTTACGTATACTTCCCATCCTCATGCGAAAAGTCTTTGCAGGATTTATTTGAAGGTCCTTTGGAACCGAGGTTATGTTATGGGAGAATCGCGTAGGATGAAGAGATGTAGTTGGGCAACGGGGGACCCGTAAAGCTTATGCCATTGCGCGCCAAAATCGCACCTCGAAATTTGCGTGGACAGATACATAATACTAATCATTCATCACAATGTGGTTTGAAGTATCCCTCTGAACCATGGGGAAGGAAGCCTTGGCTTTAACCCAACTCAAGCAGCTAATACACAACGGCGTGCTCATTCCTGACGCTTACAGCTCCCAAGGCTTCACCATCACCTTCCACGGCAAGCCGATCAAACTGACTCCTCTACAGGAAGAGATGGCGGTCAAGTTTGCACAGAAATTCGGAACCCCCTATACGGAAGACCGGACGTTTTGCTCCAATTTCATGAAAAACTTCGCAGAGACTCTAGGGATAAAGGAGAAAATCGCCGTCGAAGATTTCGACTGGACTCCAATTGTGAAATGGATTGAGGCTGAGCGAGTCCGCAAGGCGAGCATGTCGAAAGAAGCAAAGAAAGAGCTCGCCCAAGGCAGAAAGAAAGTTCGAGAGGAACGAAAGGAACACTACGGCTGGGCCACCGTTGACGGCGCGAGAATGGAAATCGGAAACTATGCTGTCGAGCCCCCTTCCGTATTCATGGGCCGCGGCAAACACCCAATGAGAGGTCACTGGAAGCCTGCCATCACAACTAAGGACGTTACTTTGAACCTTAGCCCTGACACGCCCACCCCAGAAGGCGAATGGGCGGGGCGCGAATGGCGGCCCGATGAGCTTTGGATTGCAAAGTGGACGGATAAGTTGTCCGGGAAGGTGAAGTATATTTGGTTCCACGACGCCACGCCGATGAAACAGGAACGCGTTTCAGGAAAAATTCGACTTAGCACGCGAGTTGGAGTCGAAAATTAGCAAGGTTCGGGCCCACATAGCCGAGAACCTAAGCAGCAAGGATGTGAAACGCCGCAAAGTTGCAACGGTAGCATACCTGATTGACGTTTTCAAAATCCGTGTCGGTGATGAGGAAGAAACGGAGAGCGGCACAGTTGGCGCGACCAGCCTTCAAACCGAACATATTCGATTGCAGAAGACATCCCCTAGAGTCGAACTGCATTTTCTCGGCAAGGATTCAATCCTATTCGAGCGGGAGCTACCGGTTTCCGAAGAGGCTTACGGGAATTTGAAGGAGTTTGCTTCAAATGGCGGACGGATATTCAGCGGAATAACCACAGACGCCGTACGCGAATTCCTATCTGAAGCAATGCCCCGCCTCAGCCCAAAGGTGTTCCGCACATTTTA
>CAWABQ010000006.1:0-66008 GCA_963780265.1 Candidatus Bathyarchaeota archaeon | reverse complement strand
TGCCCATGCCGCACTTGTTCTTTGGAGCTACAGTGAGTATGTTGCCGGGTTTGAAGGCTCCCGGGTTCTCGCTTTTAGAGTATCCGTTGAATCGTAAGCGTAGGCCAACTTGGAATTTTCTGAGTTCTAAGCCGTGGTACTCTTTTGAGTGTTTGGCGTTTTCTTGAATCATGTTAGAGTCCTTCGTGGTCTGTAGCCGTGTCTACGTTGTGTTTGTTCGACCTTTTCGAATTGTTTGATTAAGCTCTCACATTCATGGAGTTGGGGGCGCCATTCTATCTTGATCTTTCTCCAGCGTTTGGATTTACTTGCAACTTCTATCACGTCTTTAGAGAAAGCGGCGTACAGGCGTAGAATGTTTTTGATTCGGTCGAGTTCACTGTTGAGCACTATGGCACCGATTGGGCATGATTTCATGTTAGTGTCCTCCGTGGCTTGGGGAGATCCTGTCTGCCATGTCGACGATTTTCTGTTGGCCGTTCATTGTTTCGATGATTTCGTTGAGGGCTTGAATGAAGTCTTCGACATCCTCTTTGCGCTCGAAGCCGTCTAGGTGGACGTTGAGCTTTGTTCCTTTCTCCGTGGTACTTCTCACTGTTTTCTTGAGTTTGATGTTTCGTATCATTTTTCTTCACCAAAAATCATGTGGGGTTTGTTTGTGTGAGCCTCGCACGGATTTGCGCGGAGATTTTGTCGGGGTCTCTTTCCCCTCGGCTGTAGGCTTCGGCTGCTTCTCGCAGGATGTTTTCGAGGCCGATGTCTTCGTGTAATTGAATGATGGCTTGGGCTGCTATTCGTTTAACGAATAGTGTCCTAGCTCTGAGAGCTTGGAGTCTCGCTAACGCCAAGAAGATGACGAACCACAGAACAAGAATTATCCACACTCCGAGACGGAGAACGTTCTCGTTGTTCTCGTTCTTGGGGGCAAAGAAGACGAGGAAGAAACAGAATGGGCTTGTTATTACTGCTGCTAAGAAAGAGAGTTGAGTTGGCGTGAAGGTGCTTAGGTCTCGCGTGGTTGTTCCCTCTCTTTCTCTTCTTGTGCAAGGAGCATGTGGTCTGTATCGCAGCTTAGAATGATTGCGAGTTTGCTTGGTGATGTATCGTCGAAAACTTCTGTGATTTTGAACTTGTGGCCGATGTGCAGTGAGAGGTTGTCGTGTAGAACCGTGTTTCTTCCGGTGATGATTGTGGCTAGTGCAGGATTCTTCTTGGCCGCGATGAATATTCCTGCTAACATTTGGTTCCACAGTGACCTGGTCACGATGAGTTCTTTGATGGCGTTGCTGGCGTCGATCTGGTGTGTGAGGTATCGGTCTAGAACTCGCCTAGTGTTGACGTCGAATAGTTTGTCGGTGTCGAAAACTAATGCTGCCTTCATTTTTGTGGCCTCAGAATTGCCTTCACGATTTTCGTGAGTAGCGCTTTGTCGTATCGTAATTCTTTGAGATTCGCGCAAGCTTCCTTCCAGGAAAATCCCAAGTCAACTAGGGCTTGAAGGTCTAAGTCGACTTCACGGTCCATGATGTCTTTGAGTCGCTTCAAGTCTGCCAGTGTGAATTGGTTTTGTTCTTTCATTTCACTTCACCAAAAAGAGGGTGGATGGCTATCTTTGGAGAGAAGTGACTTGCAGAGGGCTTTAGCGACTTGTACGACTACGGCGTTTCCGATTTGTCGTACGATTTCGGTTTTGGTGCCGCACAGCTTGTATTCTCTGGGGAATCCCATTGCGCCGGCGAGCTCGTGGGGTTGTAGCATTCTGAATTTGATGTCTAAGCGGTAGCCGTTCACTTCCGGTTGGACCAGGGCGAACCTGTCATGCGTTGGAATTGTGGGTAGGGGTTCGTTGACGCTGTGCGCTCCGCTGTTGCCGTTGTACTGAACTATGATTGACTCCACTAGACTTCCGTATCCTCTCTGCGTAATCGTCCCAAGGGGGTCGTCTACGCTCTTCGGTGTGTTTCTTCCGAAGAAACCTCTGACTGGTAGAAGGAAAGGCTCTGCTAATCCGAAACGGTTCTGGGTATCAATCGTCGCTATTGGATCATTTACAGAAGCGATTCTCTTGTGGGGGTTCTTGTTCTTGCCGCCATGATATTTGACGAGAAACGGCTCAACTAACGCGCCGGCTCCATGGCTTGTCACTGCGGGAAGTGGCTCTGAGACAGGGTGGTTTCTTGGTGCTTGTCCTTCGCGTTCTCCGAAGAAAGGAATGATGAATGGTTCAACTAGGGCTTCTTTTCCACCCGTCACAATCGTAGGAAGAGGTTCTTCAACAGATCTAGGTGCTCCGTTGCTTCCCTGAGCTAGAACGAAGGGCTCTATCAGGGCATGTGCTCCTTTCGTTGGAATCGTAGGCAATGGTTTCGAAACAGGTCTAGGTGCGCCGCCGCTTGCTTGGCTTAGGATAAAGGGTTCAACTAAACTCATTGAACCTGCCTTTGCTGTGGTGATTGTTGGGAGAGGTTCGTCTAGGCTTTTGATTCCGCCGCCGTGCTCCATTAACACGATGAACGGTTGAAGTTCGCTTCCTCCAAACCTCTTCAAACCCTCAATGATCCTTGCTAAGGTTCTGCTCGAGAGCGGCCTTTTCCTAGTGAAGATGCTCTTGCCCTTAACAGACCAATCAATTATTTCGCGGCAGGACGCCATTTGCGTTTTCCATCTCCAACTTTGCTGTGCGTGGGCTCCGGCCAGTTAATTGCTACGTTGCCTTTTCTTGCGGCAATGAAAAGTCTGCTTCTTGATGTGGGAGCTCCGAAGTCTGCTGCGTTAAGCAGTTTCGTGTCGACATTGTAGCCGAAACTTCTAATCGCTCTCAGCCAAGCCTGATAGATCTCGCCCTTTCTCGACTTGATCTGGAACCCTCGGCTGTTGAGAGGTCCCCAAGTGGTAAATTCAATTACGTTCTCGACAAGGAGAGCGTCAACTTTCAGGAGTTCAAGCCATCTGAGTATGTGCCATGCGGAAGCGCGTTTCTGATCGTTCTTCGGTCTGCCACCTGCCGCCCGGCTGTATCCCGTGCATTCCGGGGAAGCAACGAGAATGTTCAAGTGCCTTCTAGGTACGACTTCTCGCGGATCCAAGGACTCGACATTGGCACAGATGTGTTTCGCCCAGGGGTGGTTGGCTGAATGGCTGTCTATTGCGGTCTTCCAATGGTTTATTGCAACAAGGTCGATGTTCTTTCCGAGTTCTCGGCAAGCAAGCGCGAGACCGGTGCTTGTACCTCCGGCGCCAGCAAACAAGTCCACCGCGTGTATCGTAGCTGTACTGTGTTGTGTTTCCATTAATGTTTCACCAAGTTACTTTTTTTCTCTGATTCTGAGGTCGCCTGAAAGGAGTAGCGCGCCAATTACGAAGTAGATGATGAGCGTTCCGACTATGGGTATGATTGCTTCCCGGAAAGTTACGCGGAATCCGAAGGGTGCAAGCCAGATCCGGTCTGGGAATGCGAAGAAAGTGGTTGACCAAAGTAATCCATCATAGATGCCGGCACCGAAGAGGAACAGCCCTAAGGCCCGTCCGAGCAGGTTTCGTTTCATTTGTTCTCACCAAGAAAATCGGATGGGGTATTGCGTCGGCGATGGTCGAAAAGAAGTGCTGCAAGTACCATTGAAACTAGCAGGTCAATTATTACGTTGAAGGCCGCGGAAATCAGGGATTGAGTGGTTGCGATGTTCCAAGCGAAAATTGTGCACGTCACGAGAAGGGCTGCGATGAACTCTTCGGGCCCGAATCGTTTCAGCAATGAACTGGTTTGCTGAATTGTCCAGGCTCCGATCACGATCCACAAGACTAGGGCTGTGTATTGCTGTGCAGCGAATTTTGGAGATGGAGGCGATGTGATCGCGCCGATGATGCTGATCCATATTGGAATTAGCGCGGCGACGGTGAAGCTATTGGTGTTTGGATCCACGAAGAACTGAGTTTTCATTGGTTCAGTTGCATCTCCAACGCTGGTCTAGGTATGAGATTAATGGCGGAAGGGACTGCGTAGAAATGTTCGTGGAGGCTCAGTGTGGTGTGTGTCACGAAACCCTGAAAGACTAAGTTGGACAATCTATCAGAGACAGCATATGGACATTTGCCGATTCGGGTTTGTAGCTCTTTCAACGTGAATCCGTGTGGATGCCGATTGAATAATTCATCGTCATGTTCTTGCTGTAGACTAAGTAAAGTATCGAACACAAGAAGGTCTGTTACTTGTTTCATTCAGGTCTCACCAAAACATCATTGGGGTTCGATTCTGGTATTGAGCGGCGAAGGTTCTCAGAGTGCAAGTCGCTGTAAGCTGGGTTCGGGTCGGCGGTAGGGCAACGCTTCCATTCATGAGCTACAGATATGTATTTTCTGTTAGCTGTCAATTCTCGGGTTTCATCTCGTGTCCACGCCTCAACCTTCCCGGTTCTCAAGTTTGTGTCGTAGAAAACGTGCAAGTCAAGTTCTTACTCCTTCACCAAAAAAGGGGGTTAGGTGATAGTGGGTTAGGAAGCCGCTTGCGTTGTAGTCGGGTGTGAGCACTACGCCGGGTATGGAGTTGCCTTGTTCGTCTTTGCCCATATAACGGCCGCGGTGTCGACCTAGCCATCCGTCAAATTGTGCGAGGGCTTGTTTGCAGAGGGCGCAGTTTTCGTTCACGTCTATTGTGATCGTTCTCGTCTTGTGTTCTTCTTCGTTCATTTTTCGAGTCACCAAAAATGGGGAAGTTTGTTTAGCTCCTGCTTCATTGTAGTCGCTCCGGGCCTAGCTTCCACCGATTGAATCGAGCTTGGACCTTCTGATCCAGAAAGAGGGGCGTATTTGTTAGAATCAAGACAAGCCGTTCCTGCACGTATTTTGTATCTAGGACACCGCGAAAGTCCATTTCGTCTAGGAGCAGCCCCAGTTTCTTGATTTCGTCTCGCATGTTGAAGTGGGTCATGCTTTCATCGTAAGGCGTTGTCATTGTTTGATTTCCTCCACGCTGAGAACCGCTGGGTCTTTCTCTCCGCGAACGGAGATGTAGGACCACCAGGCTTTCTCTTTCGCTCGTTCAAGCGTTGAGGCACTTGGGGGCTGGGTGCGTTGACGTCGACTTCGAACTCCCATCCGAGAACTACTTTCAGTTTCATTTCATCTCACCAAAAAATTAGGTTCGGAAGGTGCGGAGTCTGCGAATCAGTTTTCTGAGGTCGGCGCAGTATTTCTTGTGGACCTGTTGTTGTCTCTCAGTGAAGCCTGGGTCGTTGAGGACGTCTTTCATGTTTGTTAAGTCGCATTGCAACGTGTCGAGAAGGACGAATGATTCGTGTCGAGTAAGTCCGAAGGGTTTGCGGTGTGGGGTTCTAAATGTCATTTCGTTTTCACCAAGGTTTTTTCGGTGGCGAGGATTCTGTGGACGATTTGGCGAAGTGCCGCGCTGATCGAGGTCTTATGGCCTTCCGCGAAAGCTCGTAATGCGACGTAGTCTTTGCTTGTTAATCTGAGATGAGCAACAGAGTTGAGTCGACTGTAGGTTCTTCTTTCGGTTTCACGCTTCAATGTGGGGAGCTGTCTAACTACTTCCCAAGGATCTCTGATTACGGCCTTTAACGCCGGTCCTTCGAATGGCGCCAAGTCCTGTCTAGCAATCTGAAGGCACCGAATGACGATCGCATTCCGTTTCCGATGGGTAATGCCGGCGAGCTCCAAAAGCCAGTTGGACATCTCCGAGTCGATGGCGATGCCGAATTTCTCAGGCTTCATGACGGGTGCACTTTCCGTGCTAGATGTGGACCATTTGCCATTGAAGTGCAACGGGCGACTAGCTTCCCGAGGCTGTGGCCGGGTCTCATTTCGTGTCACCAAAAAATTAGGGGCAGTCGTAGATGACGGGGAACGTGCTGTTTGAGGGATTGACGATTTTCTGCGTGCCTGGCGGTGTGTAGTTGAAGAAGAATATTGCGTGGGGGTAGCCGTATGTGTAAACGTAGAGGCGTAGACCTGAACCTGTGTTGAACCAGTTGCTGAAGTCGTTGTAGTCGGTCTCGATTATGTAGTGCCCTGGTGTGATGACGGGTCCTTCATTCACGGGCGTGGCTTGCATGTATATCGTGTATTTGGCGCAGAAGTTCGGTCCTAAAGTTGATGTGGTCGTGGTTGTAGTTGTTATCGTCATGAAGTCCACCGGCAACGTGTGGGAGCCGTTTTCTGTGGTTCCGGGGCCTAGGGTTCCGAGGATGCCGATTGAGAAGACGTAGAGTAGGATGGTTGCGGCCACGGCGATGGCTATGAGGAGTAGTGCTGCTATGATTTGTGAAACTGCTTTTCTTTTCATCTATTTCACCAAGTCCTCTAACCTGATTTGGTCGAGTTCTTTCTGCGTGATGATTCGTTTCTCGATCAAGAGCGCGAGAAGTTTTCGTTGGGTATCGTTACGGTCTGCAAGATGGATTATGAAAAGCCAAGTCGCCACTTGCAGGACAAGCAGAACCCAAAAGGTTCCATCGTACTGCGTCATCTTCTATAGGGCCTCTTAGTGCGATTCCTCTTCACCAAAAAAAATGTGGAATACGTGTGAGAACATATCATAAGTGTGGGTTATGATACGTTGGGCTTCAGCGCCAAGTTTCGGGCCCCGAAAGGCTAGAGGGACGCACTTTGAATCCGTTCGACCGGATTTCCCAGATATCTGGTATGCGTATGGTTCCGGATTTTTCCTAGGTTTTACCCATAGTATTAGGGATACAGAACGCCCACCCCTCTCCCTGCACGCCATCTACGTACGTACGCATGACGCTATTTTTACAGTGGGTTATGATATGTCGAAGGAAGAATCCGTAAGATCCATGAGCACACCCTTCATCGTTAAGCTTCCCCACGAGTTAACACCACTTGTTAGAGAGGCTGAGTCGCTGGGCGCTCGAGTGGTGGCCATTCCTTTCGTGGAGTGGGGGCTTACTCGTGAAGGAAGAACCGTGAAGGGCGCGGGAGAAAGTTCGCTGTTAGGCGCCCGTGAATGGACTGACGGTGTTTCCTACAGCCCGGTGTGGAACAAAGTCTACGTGAAGTTAGGAGCTCGGAACCAGTGCGAGGGAATGTGTAGGGCCATACAGCTTGTGAAGGATCGTTCCTTCATTTTGCTGTACTACTGTACGACTCCACTTTTCCTCATCTCTCTCCTGGGAGCGTTCACCGCTGCAGGAGGGTTTGGGGCGTTCTTTGCAGGCGTGTTTGGAACGGTGACACTTGCGCTTTGGTT
The DNA here is from genome assembly GCA_963780265.1 of Candidatus Bathyarchaeota archaeon. Classification (GTDB taxonomy): domain Archaea; phylum Thermoproteota; class Bathyarchaeia; order 40CM-2-53-6; family 40CM-2-53-6; genus FEN-987. Next base: position 58,786 of record CAWABQ010000006.1, on the reverse strand, counting down.
CAGCGTTGAGGAACGAGCTCGCCAGGCTGTGACTTTGTGGAAGCAAGAGGTTCAACCAAGGGGGTGAGTTGATTGGCAGAAGAGGAAAGAGTGATCAAAGACCGCGTGGAGAAAAAGGAACCGAAACCGCTGGAAGGCAAGCCGAACGGCCGAGTTTATCACGATCCGGAGATAGGGTTCGAGTAGGCTTGTCGACGTACCACAGTAGAAGTATGCGCATTCCTGACATCTACTATCTTGACTTCAAGGGTAAGCGTGCGGGCACTTCTACTACCAAAGGAAACCCAATATTTTAGAGGTTGCGTGGAGCGCCATGGCGGGGTTCTTCCCGCCGTGGTTCTATTTCATCGTGTGCGCTGAACTCATTGTTGCGGGGATGATCTTTGACAAAGTAATCGTAGTCGCAGGCTTGGTGTTCGGGTATGTTAGGCATTTCGGGTCACACGCAAGTGGACCCGCTTAAGAAAGGTGAAGGTTTGAAACCTTGGTTAACCTTCAACTGCGGAGAACTTGAGCAACCCAACCATTCTCAGGTAGATCATTTCTCAGGCCTACGATTCTGGTACTCAGGTGACGTCGAAGCGAAACTGAAAGAAGCTATTGTACTCAAAATCCCCGGGAACAAAGAAAAGAACAACTGACCCACTTTTCGACTTCGACGCCGGGTGGCTGATTTCAGTGTTCTTTCTTTCGCAGCCTTCCAGTGGCCAGCTTGGGATCGCTTTCACATAGTGAGCAACTTTGGGTAAGACTCGCCTCTTTCCGTCCATCGACGACGACTTGGCTACAAAAATCAAGGATTACTGCACGGAAAGGATTGGACATTAGCGCCGTCATCAGTGAGGCATTGCGTAAAATTGTGGAATCTGATACAAGCGACCCTGCGGAGTCCCAAGAAAGACGGTTCGAGGAAGAGTTGCATAGCGTCGACGCAAGGCTTGAGAAACTTGAGAAAGAGGAGCAAGACAAGGTCATCGGCTCCGTGCTCATAACGCACTACTTCCCGGGCGTTCCTAGGAAAGATTGGGACCACATTGATTTTCGCACTCTACGTTTCAATGCGCTGCGTGATTTCAAGGCAGCTAAGAAGCCTGAATGGGCGAACGACAGACATCTACACACCCAGATTGCTCGAGACAGTGACATCATAAAAGCCATACGAACCTGTTCTGATCTTGCTGTCGCTCGCAACGAAAGAAGAACCATAGAAGGGCAGTTGAAAAAAATTTATGAGGAAGGGATGAAGGAGGCACAGTAAATCGCCTCAAGTTATTCTGTCGACTCACTACCACGGCAAAGACTCGGATGTAATTGGTTGGTGTTGGTGGAGTCACAGAGATTTCAAAGCGACCTTGTACCTTGAACGGTTGTTGTTCGCGAGGGCATATTCAACGAATGTGCGAGATGCTTTTTGTTTTTTTTACGAAGAGTTCTGGCGTGCGTACGTTCACGAAGTTATCGGTCATGGGTTAGGGCACAAGCTCAAGGTCCCCGGTTACAGTAGCAAGGTGGAGCATCATCTGGCTTGGGATCAGAAATTGACCGGACAAATGTTTCAGTGCTGGATTCTAAGAGAGTGTGACATTCCTTCAGAGCGCGGTTTTAATTCAGGTCCGTTCATGGACGTCTACCTGTGGCTTCAAGATTACTACGAGAAATACGGTTCTTCTATTCCGTTGTGGTGGCCATGGTGAAGCCAACGGTTCCGGGAATTTGCGAGGCCCTTCAAGACATCACATTTCCCGGAAAGCCTCGAAGTGAGAAAGAGATAGAAGAAACCGCTATGAAGCGCCTAACCGGGAAGGGTTTTCCGATTAGACGTCAGGCCCCTTTTCCAATGGGGAGACTCGATTTATTCTCCGGTGGCATTGTGATCGAAGTTAAGGTAACTGCGAGCAGCAGTTGTTTCAAGCAGCTTGACAAATATTCGGTGCTGGCCAGCGGCCTAGTGATCGTTTGCTGGCGTGCTACCTCTGACTTCAAAAAAATTTTCCAACTCACACGCTCAAAGATTCCTCTAGGGTTAGTTGAACTGAAGCCTGGAGCACCGATGGTCGCTTGAAACCCACTGGCACTTTATCTCTGGGGACGGATCCTACGGATGAATATTGGCAAGCTGAAGGGGAAAGGCTGGACCGTGAAGCAGGCCGTGAAATAAGAAAACGAACGGTGGACAAAAAGTGGATTGTTACCGGGTCCTTGCCGGTGATGTATCTTAATCGTTTGATTCCTGACTCCAATTCTCTTAGAGCGGATCGGGTGTCCATCTCCGACACGGTTGACAACATTGAAACCGTTCTGATGTTGATGTCACGTTTTCCACTTGACATCTCCGAAGATGCCAAGGAAGTGTGGGCTAACCGTGTTGAACAAGTCGAAAAGGTCAGGTTGCAGCGTGAGAACCTTGAAGTTCTTGCACCTGTTTCCCCAAGCGCTCAATTTGCAGGTGAACTCCGCGAGTTTCAGAAACTTGGTCTAGATTTTCTGCTGAAAACAAACGGGTTCGCAGCTTTATGCGACGAAATGGGTTTAGGCAAAGGCGTAACCACAATCAGCTATTTCGGAACATGCCCGGATGCTTTGCCGGCGTGCGTCGTTGCACCCTTGATTGTTATTCCGCATTGGGAGCGGGAAATCGCCCGGTTTCTGCGTGTTGGGAAAACTTTCCACCCGAAGGTGATCAGAATAAGAACAGGCGCGAGAGCCACTTTGCTTCGAGCCGACATCTACCTAATCAACTATGACTTGTTGGGAAAGCGTGTGGAGGACCTGCGCGGTCTCGTTCGCACAGTTATTTTCGATGAAGTTCAAGCGCTTCGGAACCGTGGTACTATTCGGTATCAAGCAGCCAACGAACTGATCGGGTCCGAGTTCGTGAAACACATTATCGGTCTCTCCGGGACACCGGTTTACAATAACGGTGGCGAGATCTGGTCTATTGCGAACATAATTCGTCCTGGCTTGCTTGGGACTTATAGTGAGTTCTTGGCCCAGCATTGTGAGTTTGTTTTCGGGAAGGTCCGAGCTAAGAACCCGAAGGGTCTTTACGAGCTCCTACGCCGGGAGTTCTTGTTGCGTCGACGCAAGATCGATGTTCTTTCGGAACTGCCCCCTAAGTTGCGTGTGAAAGAACACCTGGAGGTCGACAAGGATCTGTACGAAAGAGACGTCGCAGCTTTGCTGATTAAGCTTGACGAAAAAATAGCTGGCGCCAAAACAGAGTTCCAAAAGACCGCTTTCAAACAGCAGTTCCTAACCCAAGAAAGACAGATCGCCGGCGTCACGAAAATTCCCTATGTAGTTCAATGGGTGAAAGCCTGCTTGCTGCCAGATACATTAATTCCCGGTGACTATTTGCCAGTCAAGGATTCAGCCGTTGGGCAAGAAGTTGTGGGCTTAGACGGTCCCGATATGATTGAAGAAGTTATGGTTCGTGATTACTGCGGGGACATTGTTGAAATCAAGGTAACTGGCACTCTGCCATTGACTTTGACTCCAGAACACCCTGTGCTAGCAGTAAGGCGCGTATTTGCTGGATATTCCCGTCGTGGAAATACGTATCCGCTTTGGAGTTATTTACCTCCACGCTGGGCACGTCCTCAGGATTTGATCCCAGTTAGAAAAGGTAAGGAAGGAGACTATCTAGTTCTCCCAGTTCACAATGGAACTGCCTCCATTTCAATCTTGGATTTATCTCAATTCGTGGCTCCAAGAGGAAACGGTGATCTACAAGCAAGTGGTCCTAACAAACTCCCGTTAACCGCAGATTTGGCTTGGCTAATTGGCATATATGTGGCTGAAGGAAGTAGTTCTCGCAAAGTGGAATTTAATCTTGGCAAACATGAACACAAGCTCGCGAGGTCAGTGCGCCAAGTGCTTCGTCAACTTGGTTATTCACCGCGAAATAGGCAACTTAGAACTGGTCAACGAGTGATCGCATACTCAGTAAAGTTAGCCCGGTTCCTTAGCTACCACTGTGGTCATCACGCAACTGAGAAGCGGATTCCAAACTTCATTTTGGATCATTCAGATAAGCGGTTGCTGCAATCTTTCCTTAGAGGTTACTTGGATGGAGATGGCTGCCTAACTTGGCATAAGGGACGTAGGAACATTCAATCCGCAGGAACCGTATCACGCATTTTAGCGCTTCAACTTCAGATGTTGACCGCACGATTAAGCAACCCTTTTCTAGTCTGGAAATCTGAAGGCTCTCCAAATCGTATTGAAGGACGGTCGGTTCACGCAAACTCAGTCTATACTTTACGTCGGTATTCTCAGCGCCCTACGAAAAAAAACCGAACAGTTATCTTCAAGGATCGTGTGCTTTTTCCAGTTAAAGGGATTCATCGAGCTCAATACGACGGCCAAGTTTGGAATTTGAGAACGAAACGACACACGTACTTAGCAAACAACCTCCTCGTTCACAACTGTTTGGAATCGGAGCAACCGATAGTGGTCTACTTTCATCATGACGTCGTTGTGAAGAATCTTCAACGGCATTTAGCAGATTACAAGCCCTGCATAATTGTCGGGGGTCAAAGAGATGAGGAGAGGGACCAAGAGATTCAGAAATTCCAAGAAGGGAAATCAATGTTGATGCTGGCCAGTATTCGTGCGGGTAGTCTCGGAATTAACCTAACTGCCAGCTGCATTGTGGTTTTCGCGGAGTTGGATTGGGTGCCGGCTATTCATCGTCAGGCGGAGGATCGTACACATCGGATTGGTCAGGAGAAGCAGGTGTTGGCGTACTACTTGGTGGCTGATGGGACGTTAGATGAGAAGATCGTTGAGGTTCTTGTCGACAAGACCGAGCAAATTAACGCTCTCTTGGGAGATGAGCCTGAAGGTGAGAACACTCGAGAGGCCATAGATGCTATTCAGTATTTGCGTTCTCTGCCAGCGTTCAAGGGGTTGCCGGCGACGAAGCTTGCTCCAACAATAATCAGGGAAGCAGAAGAGGAGTAGGATGGGATGGATGGATTTGTTTAAGTTTTCCAAATATGTTCAAAGGACGGTGACTGAGGTTAGAGAAGTCACTGTGAAGAAGTCGAAGCGAGTGAAGGTGTATCTGTCTCCGCTGGGTTACGAGCCAGAAGGAACAGCGTTCCTGAACTGGTTGATGGTTCTTGGGTTGATTGCTGGGCTGATATGGCTCTGCTCACAAGCGCCTTTACCAACGCAGCCTTGGTGAATCACTGAATCCCCCTGAATTTTTCCGTTGAAGGTTCTTGGTGAAGTGGGAGCGTAAAGAGAAGATTCGTGCCTTATTCCTCGTTCTCTTAGTAGTTTCTGCGGTCGTTGTAGGTCTCTTCGTGGCAGAGGTTTTTATTAATCCCCAGCTTAGTTTTTTGTGTCCACCTGACTCAGATCTCTGTAGGATTGGTGGCTGGTCGACAACGAATCCGATTGCGACTGCGAGCACATGCTTTCCTAAATATGAATCCTGTTCGGTGTCCTCAACTTCCTCAAGTCAATTTCAAACACCAGTAAGCAGTCAAACTTCAACGACTCAAACTACGTCAACTTCTTCAACTTCAACTTCTTCTTCGGTTCCGCCAGCTTCGTCTGTCTCTTCCTCAGTGTCCTCCAACGCGGTCCCCAACAAAACAGTCACGTCTTCCTCTACTGTTACAAGCAGTAGTAGTCAAACCACCAGTTTCGATCTTAACCAGTTGAATCTCGGCAGCGTCATTCCAATCATCGTTGTTCTCATAATCGCAATCGCTGTTCTCTACATCATTGTGAGGATTCTTCGAAGGTAATAGTTTTCTACTACACCAAAAAAAGAAAGGGGTTTCAGCCTTTCTTGAGGCCGTACAATAGTCCGATGCCACCCGTTCCCAGGAGAACCGTTGCTGTCGATGCTGTTTGAACGAACAACATTGCATTGCTGAAAGTCGCTGCGGCCGCAGAGCTGAGTGATGTTTCGATCGCGGTCCAGTTGACTGTGATGTTGATCCAGCCTAAGCCGTATTGGAGGTATGCAAGGAATCCTATCTGTAGTGCTGCCAGGATGCTGATGATGTAGAAGACGATTTTGACGATTTTCTTGGCTATGTAACCTGCTGCGAAGCCTAGTACGCCTGTTCCTCCTGCTGAGAGTAGCATGTTGAGAATGGGGGTGGGGTCCAATTTTCTCACCAAATAACGCAGAATTTTTTCTTTTGAGAGCAATGCTGCTGCGTTACCGTTACCTTTCATTAGCTCTGCCGTTTTTGGCTCTCATGTTCATAAGCATGATTGGTGTCGCTGTTCCTGGTACGGCTACTTTTCCGCCGGGGGGTGGAGGAACAACAACGTCAACGACTGAGAGTTCGCAGACAACATGGACTAGCACGAGTTTTTCGACTACGAGTTGGGTGAGTACGGGTGTTACGACTACGCAAACTGTGGTCAGTACGAGTTCTCAGCTGGTTACATCAACCGCGACTTCAACGGCGACTTCGACTTCGAGCACGACGTCGAGTAGTCAGTTCCAAACTCCCACCACGACTTCAACAACCTCTTCTTCCTCGACTTCTTCGGGTCAATTTCAAACTCCCACATCGACTTCCTCAATTTCTTCTTCGACTTTTTCAACCTCAACTTCTTCGGTTTCTTCTACTTCAACTTCTTCGACCGCTTCCAGCAGTACGAATCGGGGTGGTTTTCCGAAAGTGGTTTTCGGGGTGGATTATGCGGTGGCGGCCTATCCTTCTTCGACGTTCGATGGAGTTTTCATATGTACTGATCCGTCCTGCGCGGGTAATGCACAGTGGGCTGGGGCTCGTTCGTTAGGCGTTATCGTTGAAATTCTTCCTGGCGAATACGGCTGCCCCGCGACAAGTAGCTATGATGCCTGGTATAATTGGGCGAAAGCGAAACTTGCTGCTACTGCTGCAGATCTAAATGTTCAAGGAATTGCTTTAGAGGAGTACCCATGTTACGGTTCGACAGCAATACCTGCGACTGCATATAATGGTATGCGTGATTACATCAGATCAGTTGATTCAAAGAAGTTGGTAGGTTTCGTTACTGTTCCAGTTTCTGGTATTGTATCAAATATTGCTAGTCAAGGAGGATACGTAGATTACGCTCTTTCAGAAGATTATGGTGGTGGGCTTGGTGATTATAACTCGCTTCGAACTTTGAAGGCTGCTGGGCATGTTGGATACATTGGAACCTGGATTAATGCGAATACGGATCCGTGTGATGCTTGGACAGTTCATCATAACGGTGACACAATTGTGATCCTGCCGATGACCAATGGGGGAGCTTGGGGTTCGTGGCCGCTTGCCATATTGCCCCAGATGTCTTTGGTGCAGCAGTATTTGACCGTGAATGTTTACGGGAGCAGCCCGTGCGGCGGTGGTGGAGGTTGCAAGGGACGTGGTTGCTTGCAATCATGGCTTGACAAGGGCGTGAATGGTTGGGTCACATTGTTCTTCTTGCCGATGTTTGGCGGGGGGCAGGTTGCTGTGAATTACACGTCCCCGATCTGGATCATCGTTGAAGTTGCGGCTGTGATTGGTGCGGCTCTGATGTTTCTAATGCACCCGGGAAGAAGAAATCTCAGAAATAATCACTATTTTTTGTTTGATGAAGTATGCCCAAAGTGAGAGATCACCTGAAATTCTACAGTGTCGTAACCCATAAGCCCGTGAACGCACCTGTGGATAAGGTTGTGGAGAAGAATGGTCGCAGGTGGGCCTTCGGCAAAGACTCAGAAGGGCGACCGCTGCGCCAGATTGCCGGCCGCGATGTCGTTGCGTACAAGCCGCCTAAGAAGTAAACGCGTTGGCCAACTTCGCCCAGAAGAAAAACGCGATTTCTAAATCCCTAGTAGGCACGAAAGGACCTGTACAGTTCGCTGGCCCTAACAAGATTTACAACAAAACGGAAGCCGACAAGAGCGCCGCTGCGATCGCGGCTGTGCAGGGTCGACGTGAGCTCGGTCAACGTGAGATGACTAGGCGTTCTGTGGCCGGCCGCAGGAAGAAACACTGATGGAATTTCCAGTTGTTCAAGTCGTACTCGCCGCAAGTTTCATCTTGACGGCATGGGTTGTAAAACGCAACTAACCTTTCCATTTTTTGTTTGTGAGCTGCTTTGTCTCCTCCGACTTGGGTGAAGGTTGACTCAATCATACACATCTTTACTGGTGTTCTGTTCATTTTGCTCGGCGGCCTCTTGGCTTATTTGACGAGCATCCTAAGTTTGCTGTCACTTACAGGGGTGGCGTTTCTTGGTACTCTTGGGTCAGCATTAGGGACGTTGGGTAACATTGTTCTTTTCCTCTGCATCTTGAGCGGCCTGTACTTTCTGGTTGAAGGGGCCGGGCTTTGGGCTTTGAAGAAGTGGGCGTACTACATACGCATGATTGAGCTTATTGTTTTCATTCTTCTTGCGCTGTTCCAGTTGAATATCGTAGGCTTCGCTGTGAATGGGGCTTGGGTCCTCTATTACTGGTTCCGAGTTCATGGGGCCTTCGGTTTTACGGGTAAGCGTCATGCGATTCCTATGTGGCGTTGAAGTAGATTGGATTTCTTTTCTTCCATTTTCAGTATGCTCTTCCAGGTTGGGCTTGCGTTCTTAGGTTGGTATCAATCTCTGATTCCGGCTTGGATGCCTTGGATGCCGGCAGTTAGTCTTCAGATAATTGTGGTCGTCATTTTGACCACGCTTTTTCTCGTGGTAGCGGTGAAAGCTAAGAAACATGTTTCCGTCGTGGTTCTCTCAGCTATTCTTTTCGTGACTCCGATCGTGCTGAATCTGTTCGGAATTGTAGCGGTTGTTTGGCCAGGGCACCCTTGAAGGATCCGATCCTCACCATTGAAGAGGACGGTGAGGAAATCACCATCTATGCCACTAGGCTTGACGCTTTTCTCGCCTCAGCTTTACTCGTGGCGGCGTTTTTCGCTTTGCTGAGTGGATTGATATGGGTTTGGTTAGGGTTCGTGTATGTGTTCCTATTTTACGGAGCGATGAACAAGTTCTCTGAAGCCTATTTCGAAGAACACCAAAAAAGGGTGCGGCGTTTCTAGTTTTTGTCTGAATCGTCGCGCCGTCGGTTGGTGGCGCAAACCACGATGATTGCAGCGGCCACGAAAGCTATTGTTGCGAGCAACGTAACTTTCTTGTTCTCTTTTAGCAGTTTTCGGGTTGCTGCCAGGTTCTTGTTGAGCCATTCAAGGTTTTTCTTTTCTTTCTTTTCTGACTCTGACATTTAATCACCAGTCCGTCGACGTCCAAAGGCGTTCATTCGTCTGATTCTCCAGAACCCGCTTGAATCGCGGTAATACTCCACGGCTTCCATTCGGGATTCCTCTTTCTAGGATGAAAAATGGGGTGCGTATTCGCAGAGCAGACCTACTGACAGGTAGGCATATCTCTTCCAGCCGGCTTTATGGGACCAAAGAAGAGATAGTCCTCGCGAATACGCACCAAGAAAAGAAATGGTGTGTACTCGTGAGTGTTTGCGTGCGCCTCTTCCGAAGAAGAAGTTCGCACCTCGCGAATACACACCAAAGAAAAAAGGGAGGGAAGCTACTTTTTGAGTTTATGGGTGCGTAGGTATTGTGAAGCTTCAGGTAGCGCGTGTTGATCCATTTCTGGTATTTTGCGTTGCGTAGGTTGATGGTTTCCTGTTTGTCGCTTGTTTGACTCGGTGAAATCTTGGTTAAATTGCGGTTCTTGTCTCCGTAGATCTTCGGTTCCACGTTGGCGTTACCGAATTGGAGTAGGTCTTTGTTGAATTTGGAGCCGTCCGCTAGATCGAAGCTGAGTGTATCGCCCATGTCTTCGACGGTTATGCGGAAGTCGTCGTCTATGACGATTCGGATGGTTCTTCGGGCTCCTTTGCTGAGTCGCTTTTTCGCTATGGATATCGCTTCGTTGAGAACTGCTTGCCTTATGACGTCGACTGGAATTGGAGATCTGAAGGATTTCGTGAGAACGGCTGGTTGACCTTTTCCACCGTTCCTCTTTCGTTCCTCGATGCGTTCCTTGGCTCGTTGGGATCGTTCTATCGCTTCCTTCTGTTCTAGGGTTTGTCCGGTTTTGAGGTTCCAGATGTGCTTTGCGCGTTCTCCGGAGAGTTGCCACATGTCTTCTCTGCACTGAGCCCAACCCGGCTGATTGTCGTAGTGGCCGCGTGGTAGAGCTGGTTTCTTGCAGGTTGGGCATTTTTGGTATTCGCTTTCTGCGACGAGTTGCTTGAATTTCTGTTCTTCTTCGTATTGTTCGGTGATGCGAGTAGAGCGTTCTTGGGCCCGTCTGGGATCCAAGTGTTCATCAGCAATGATTTTCCCGATTGCTGCTTGAACTTCTTTGGGTGCTGTGAGGATTGATCTCTTGACGGTTTCCATGCCGATCTGTTTCTTCTGAACTAGCTCCTGGACCTGGGGGGCTGTCTCGAGTAATGCGAGTCGGTCTTTGACGTATGCTAGGGTTTTGCCGTGTTGCTTCGCGATTTCATGGTCCTTCCATCCGAGGTCGACGGCTGCCTGGAACAATTTCGCTTCCTCCATGGGAGACAGGTCGTTTCTTCCAAGGTTCTCGGCGATTGTCAGGTGGATTGCGTCTTTTTCTGAGATGTCTGTGGCATTGTATGGGATCTCTTTCCATCCAAGTTTCTTGCAGGCTTCAATGCGTCGACGTCCCGCAACTAGATGGTATTTTTGGTCTTTAGGATCCAGACGTAGTGATGGCGGGTGCATTAACCCGTTCTGTTGAATGTCGACGGCTAGTTCTTCTATGCCAACGAAGAGGTCTAAGCGGACCTGAATTTTGTCGTCTATGACGATGTCGCTGATCTTAATTTTCGCTTCTTCTGTAGCTTGCATTTTTCATCGTGTCCTTTTTTGACACCACAATTTTGGGGGCTGATTATCCTACCTTAACGGGGAGCTAGAGCACGTTGGACTGGATAGGTCCGGTTGTGTAGGCCCGTCAACCCAATAAGAAAATTCTCAGGTTATTTTCTTCTTTTGCCGTTTCCGATTCCGAGCCATGTCCACCAGATTAGGGCGTTGATTACTGCCCAGCCGATAACGACGCTGATGGTTGACGCGAAGCTTGATACGATTTTGGTGTACACGACTGTCACGATAATGTTGGTCACGATGTACGCCCAAAAGTATTTGTTGGAAATCAGTTTGTGGACTCTGCTACGCAGCTTCATGGCCATCGTAGGAAAAATGCTCTTGTTTTCCACATCTAGGGCAACGGACGGTGGATTCTGTTTTAACGTAGGGATTGTTGCTAGTGAAAACATAGCCGCAATTCATGCGTACTTCAAATAATTCTTGCGTGATTGGTCACCAAAGAAAGAAACGGTTAGGGTTTGGGTGTGGTTTTCTTGATGAGGTCGCTGAGTTCCATGAGTTGTTCGTGCACTTCAGGTGAATGTCGACTTGTCATACGATTAATGAGGCTGCCGAGCTGCTGAAGTTTCTCTCTGAATGCTGGGGGAATTTCAAGGTACCTGTCTATATTTTCCGAGAGGTCCAGGAGCCGTTTGTGTACATCTTCGTCTCCGTTAAGACCGCTATTGATTATTGATTTGATTTCTGTGATTCGCCAGCGCAGAGCTTTCTTGTCGAATTTGCGAATGATGTCTCCGCTGTGCACGTTTTTCATGGTGCTGGTGGACCATTTTCGGATTTCGTCGGATTTGACTGAGAGTGTGAGTTCGGCTTGTTTGATGCCGATGCCGTATTGGTTGATCAGTTTCCTGTAGGCGTCTGCTCGCTCCGTTTTGGTGAGAGGTTTGCCGTGGATTGCGTTGCAGCGCACGGCTTCCTGGAATGCTTCAGCAGGAGTCATGGGGCCGAGGTCTTCGACCATGATTGCTTTGAATCCGGCTTTTTCTCTGGATTGGCAGCGGTGGACTCCGTCAACGATCACGAGTTCGCCTTTCACGTGGGCGATCCGGATCGGTGGGAACTTTGCTCCTGCTCTCCATGCTGCTGTGTAGAGTGAAATTTTGTGGTTGTCGATGAAGTGTCGGGGGTACAGTTCTTCTTTGAATTTCAGAACTGCTATAGCTACTTGTTCGTTCTTGATTACTGCAATACTCAATCTGTGTCACCAAAAAAATTTGGCCGTGCCACGCCTAACCTGATCGCGCACTGGCTCAGCATAACCTAGCTCGCCTCGAAATACCGAACCGAATCTAACCCGGCCTAACCGTTGCTCACCGGAACAAACATCGCACCGGCCCACAGTGGCTCACCGCGAAATACCTGAGCAAACCAAGCTCCGCCCCGCAGAAGCTCACGAGAGCATGCCACACAGAAACCCGCCTCAAAATACCTAACGAAGCCATGCTTTAGCCCGACAGGGCAAGCCTCACCCAGAAATACCGCGCCAGACATCAGCGGACAGAGCGTAAGCGGACCCCGCCTAAGCATTCCTAGCCCAAAAATGCCTTGCGAAAGCACGCCTAAACATACCTAACCGGAAAGTGCCTGACCCGGTCTTGACACGCTGGGGCAGCGCTAACCGGACATGAAATTAATTCCTAACCTCAACGTAGCTAACTTCACTGGACCTAACATTAGTCGGCCTAGCCACGTCTAACCCGGCCAAGTAATACCATAGCTCACATCGCCGGAGCGTAGCATGCCTCATCACAGCACAAAATGCCTTACCAGAAAAATGAGCGTGCCTTGCCTCGCAGCGCCTCGCAGCACGAGCTTGCGCAAGCACATCAGGCCTCGCGCTACCATTCCGCGAAATACTGAACCTTGCTCTGCCATGCTCAACCTCGGCATACTGCACGCAAGCAGACGTCGGCACGAAGAACCAAACCTCACTGGACGTAACCGGGCCGGACCTCTGCGCAGGCTAACCACAAAGAACCGCGCCATTGCAGACGCAACCGCGCGACGCCGGAGCTTACCAGAGCTCGCGACAGCCCGCCATGAAACATCCTTACCTTACCTTTCCAGGCCGGACCGGACAACGGAGCAGCTTAGCCCGCGATGCCTGACCCTAAAATAGCAAGAAAAACCAAACGGCACCGAAGCCCACTCCAGCCCCACAACAGCAAACCGGACTTCGCCAAACCACGAAAGGCCATGCCTTAGCCTGCTCGACTCAACCTAACCTCGCAATGCTCCGCGCAAGCAAAGCTAACCGGACAGGACCGAACAAAAGCATGCCATGAAACATCCTTGCTTCGCCTTGCGATGCATTGGCCAAGCCAACCCGACCCGGGCGTGCCATGAAATACCTCGCCAAGCATTGCGTCGGCCAACCTAACAGGACCGGAGCCTCCGTGCCAGAAAATACCTTACGTGAGCGCACATCAGCAGACCCCGCATGACCTTAGCAAACGTCACCGTGAATCATCCAAGGCTTGCCTGGATCAAACCATGCGCCGCAGGACCACAGCTTTGCTCACCACGTCACGCCAAACCTAGTAAGAGCTAATCCTCAACCCAGCTGACCTGACCGGACCATGGCTCTTCTAACCTAACCGCACACCACGAATTTTCTGTTCACCAGCGGTTCACCATGAACACCAAAATAAAGAAAGGGGTGTCGAACCCTCACCGAACCAAACCCGTGAGATTCTAAATTTCCTTGGAGAAGGATTCGACGGTGAAGCGGCCAAATTCTCCGCAGTGCTGCGGGCGGAAATCGAGTATGCCTACTCGTTTTCCTGCGTCCGTGAGCATCTTCTTCAGGTCATCGCGTTTGATGCCGAAGCTGGAATCCCAAATTACAAATAGGCTTGCGCTCCATTCGGTGAGTTTGGGACGTGCTCGAACAATTCGGCTTCGCTGTACTACAACTGGTCGCATGTCAATTTCGTACTTCTTGGTTCCCAGGGAGATCTCTGCTGGGAAGATTCGGACGGTTCCAGCTACGAGCTGCTTAGCTGAGGACCTTCCGATCTTGTACGCTGCTGATGCGTTGATCAGTGTGCCTTTGAATGCGGTGTTAGGAATAAACAGAGTTTTGTCGCGCATTCTGTAGGCTCTTATTTCAGCATCCTCTTCCGGGGAAGGTATTTCTCCACGTTTTTTGGTCTTGCCTTTCGAGGCCGCGAGCATGCTGGCTGGGCTGTTCATTAACAGTCCAGGGTACATGCCTTTCACGGTTACATGGCAGGCAAGTTCGTCTTTCAGTAGAGAGGCGTCTTTGACCAGTTGCTTACGGGACAGTACCTTGACTGATTTACTACGGGTTTTCTTGATTGTTGCTTTAGACAATTTTCTTCACCACAGAAAAATCGAGAGGTTAAACTTCTTTCAGGTCCAGTAATTGGATGATTTCGGCGACGTTGGAGATGACGCATTCTCTGTTCGGGGGCTGTTGAAGTGAGTCCACTAGAATTTCTTCGAGGCAGGTTGTGAGTTTCGTCCATTGTTCTGGTGTCAGTAGTGGTGCGCCGCGGCCGTCGATGGTGGCGTGAGCGTTGTCAGCCTTCATTTTGTTGAACGGTCTCGGCAATGTAATTCTATAGTTTACGGGTCGGTCTTTTCCTTTCGGTGTCACGGAAATAACTAATTGCGTTTGTATCACCAAGAAAATTAACAGTGGGGGATTAAGTAGTTCAGCAGTTCAGCTAGGTGTTGCTGGTTGTTTTGACATGCGAGAATTGAGCTTAGAGTGTTGGCGCCCTCGATCGCGATTTTCAGAAAGATCAGGCTGAAAACTGCTGCTGCTTGTGTGCCTCGGTGCTTCCAGTTCATCGGCTCTTCACCAAGAAAATAGTTAGGCAGGTACGGTGTTGCGTTTCCACGGATGGCCCCAGCTTTCAGGGTATTCTGCCTCGCCGTGCTCTTCGACGTAAGCGTTGATTGCTTGCATGGTCCAGTTGGCTGGAAGGTGTCTGAGTTCTCGTATTTCGCTCATTGAGTAGCCGTGTTTGAGCATGTGGTAACAGATTGTTGCCTCCATCATGTGTGCGTCAGGTATCGCGACCAACGGGATTAGTAGTCGGTTGTTTTTCTCGTCGAATTGCGGTTTGCGAACGTTGGCCAAGTGGTACTCAGGTTTCGTTGGGATATCCACGGCTTTGCCTTGGCCGTTTTTGACTTGGCGTATATGGTGACAATCTTGCCTTGTTCGGATCCAGCGCCAGCAGGCGCAGGCATAGTTTCCCTTTTCGTCGACTGAGACAGTGTACTCTTTGTCTTTCTGGGAGCTGCTGGGTACTTTCCATTGTTTGACCCACAAAATATGACACCAAAGAAAACCGGGGGGTTTATTGACGGGAGGTAGCCTTCAGTTTCGATTTGAGAGCTTGCCAAAGCTCTAAGTCGGTCACCGCGGCGTTATAGCTGAGGTTGGTTGCATAATCGACGAACTGGAAACGCGTCTTTCCATCTTCTTTTTCATAGTCCTCATTTTGGTCGCAGGCCACGGTAACTAAGTGAACGTCGTTCTTTTCCATTCATCACACACCAAAGAAATTTGGGATAGGGGGGTTAGGAGTTGTTGTCCTGCGGTTTTGCTTTTCCAGCGGCCTGGTCCTGTGCGGGTTGCGATGAGTTGTATTGCTACGCGGATTTTGAATTGCCAGTTAACCTTTCCAAGCGTAAGCTCAGGGTATTTCTTGAGGAACCAAGCGTATGCTTGTTGAAGCGTGCATTCGTATCCGTGTTCCCATAAACAGAGTTCGGTTTCTCTTCTCCAGTTGATCTTCTTCAGGGCTGTTATTTCTCGTGGAGGCGGAGGTCTTGAGAACCCTGGGAGTTTGTTGAGGGTTTCCGGTTTTGCTGCGCATAGGAGAACTCCGTTTTCGCGGAAGCAGTTTTCGCAGGAAGTATTGCAGCGTCCGAAGGTTTGCCAGTTCCAGCCAATCAGCTGCAGGGGGGTGTGACGTGAGTAGAAATGTAGTGCTCCCGGTATTTTCAGTGGAGTTTCCATAATCCGTTCTCGCGGGATCTGTAGTCTCTGTTGCAGTTGTGAAAACTGAAGTACGTTGCTAGGGATCCCTCGAGTAAGGTTGCCTACGGCGACTGTTTTGAATCTGAAAATGACTTTGGGCTGTTTGAGAAACCATGAAAGCCGGTTTATGTCTGGGATTATTCGGTTTCGGGTGAGTATGTCGACGCTGACCTGTAAGTTGACTAGTTGGGGGTCGTTGAGAACCTTTTCGTAGAAGGATAGAGGGCTTAAGCCGCAGACTTATCATGAAGTAGAAGCGGGTTCTGAAGTCGTGGCGTTTCCATATCATTCCACAGCAATCCCATTTGCCTTCGCCACGTTTGAAAGCCTCCCACATCGGCGGTTGAATCTCAATGTATGTTCCTAATCTGATGAGGCCGTGTTTAGGGGTCTCTTTGTGGACGTGTCGTGATGTGGCTCTGCGAAGTTTGTGGAGGTTTTCAGCGTAGCATGAAGGGCATTTTCCTTTACCGAACAATGCGCAAGGTCGCAGCTGCTCAATCTCGTAGCATGTGAAGATTCTCGTTCGCTGCATCTTGAGATTATTCAAAATTCACCATGGGGCGGAAATCTCGCTTACCCCGGCCGCTAGTGGTCATGACTTACCTGGGAGCGGGCCCTCTGTGCTGAGGAGCTAGAAGCGGTTGGTCACGCTCTCCCTGCGAGGCATACCTTTCAGCACATTTTGCCAACGGCCTATTGTTGGGTCAATCGCGTTTCCGCCCTTCCGCCCCAGCAGACACCAGAAAAATTTGTTCATTATGGGCCGACTTTATCACGATAAAGACACAAAGCAATGCTACTATGAATGTCATTGCCTAGTTTGCTTCATTCAACTCTTCTTCATCAACATCAGAAGGTGGGCGAAGCAAAATGCCGTTCCAGTTGTCGACACCAAAAAATTACTGGAGTTTCAGAAGTATCCTCCGA
Source organism: Candidatus Bathyarchaeota archaeon (assembly GCA_963780265.1). GTDB lineage: Archaea > Thermoproteota > Bathyarchaeia > 40CM-2-53-6 > 40CM-2-53-6 > FEN-987. Next base: position 41,971 of record CAWABQ010000006.1, on the reverse strand, counting down.
TAACGACTTTAGAGGAACTTGAACTGGTCCTTGCCGTCAATTAGCATCATGTGTGAGCCGTTGTCCCAAAGTATGCTATGTTGAATTATTTTCTTCCACGCGTGCGTGTGGTAGATAATGAAAATAGACGAAACCGACAGAGGCAAGCGAGTTGAGCTTATTTTCACGGATGACCCGTACACCGACCTCAAACCGGGAGCACAAGGAACTTATCAACACAAGACTAGTCACTCACCAAAAGGTGGGATTGTTTCAGTCCATCTTCGGAAGCAATAACTCGGTCTTTCTTGTTGCTCTTGATGTGTTCCATCTGCTTCTTGAATATCCATTCTTTGAACCGTGTGAGCTCCGTTTCTTCGTAGGGTTGCAGTGGTTCTGGAGGGGTGTCACCGAAAGCGGAGATGTAATGATCTTTGAAGGTACGGTAGAAGCAGTTTATGTAAATTTTGAACCATGTGTGGCCAGGGGGATTCGCGAGTGTTGCTGTGCTCATGTAAATGCAAACTTCTTCGTCGGTGGCCAGGTCCAAGTCTGTGCCTGACATTTCCTTGAACAGTCGAGCTTTGAGAGCCTTTTCCTGCATTTCGGGCGTAATGTCTTCTTCGTATCCCGGCCAACAGAGCGTTGGAGCTTTCAAAACGTACAGCATTCGGTCAACGAACTGTTTTTCCGACTGTTCTTTCGTCCTTTTCGGTTCGGCTGGTCGGCCTGTTAGAATCTGAGTTTGCGTAAGTTTCACCAAGTGTGGGTTCGGGACGGAGAGATCACGGCCACCCGTAGCTGCTTGGCGCGGTCTCCGGACACTCTCATTACGCCAACCGAAACCTAGTGAATGAGACTCAATCGCTTCTAGTCACTGAGGTTTCTGCTGAGTCTCGCACCGAGCAGGTTAGAACTCCACACCAAAAAATTACCATCGGGTTTGTTGCTCGGCGAAAGCGGGTCCTCCGATTCGGTATGCTTCCTGGTATGATTCTTCGTATTCTTCTCGGGTCTCGGCACAGGCTCCGAAAGATCGTTCAGCTGTCCATTTGCAATTGGGACAGGTTAGGTGCATTATTCCTCCGCGTGTGAATCCTTCATATCTGAAGGATAGCATTGATTGAGCGCAGTTAGGGCAGTAGGCCTTCGTGGTTCCGGTAGCGATTCGCCCTGTTTCGTCCTGAGCTTCAACATCTGTTTCTTCTTGGGTTTGCTGGGCGAGTTCGAATATTTTATCCAAAACTTCCTTAACAGGATCTGTCAATCTGTTTCACCAAGAAAAGATTAGATTAGGGGGGCGTAAATGTCATACGGGCACGAAGACGTAGACTAGGATGGCTGCTGCTACTGCGATGGTGATGAGGAGTAGTGCCGCTATGGTTCCTGAAACTGCTTTCTTCATCTAATTCACCAAGAAAAGTGGCTATTGGAATAGCGCTTGCTGCTGAGTTTCCATCTCAATTTCATCCGTCCGTTCAAGTCCAAGTCCTGCAAGACAAAGGAAAGCACCAACGAGCAGTATGACAGCAGATAGGATATGGGCAGTACCAAGCATCAAAGGATTGACTGTTGCTACTTCACTTGGACTCGCGCTTGATAGAGAATAGTACATCATAAGACCAGCAATGGCCATCATTGCACCTACAACAGCAAGACTCCAAGATCGACCATTTGTTTCTCTCATGTAGATTTCACCTATGATGCTCTGCTGAATACGAGGAAGGCCCCTCTTTAGGGAACGTAGTTTTTCGGCTTTCCGGGAGTTCTCCAAGAAGTTTGATGAGTTCTTTGATTCGTTCTACTCGGCCTTCTTGTTCTTTGAACTCGCCTTGTTGTACTCCGCAATCGTACGCTACGAGGTCCATGAACTTCAAAATGAGTTTGATGTGTTCTTTTGCGTGGGGGCAGTTGATTTCTTCGCGGTGGTTGATTCCGCCGAAGGCTGTTGATGGTCTGTGTTCTGAGGGTCGCTGTTGGAAGATGTGAACAACATACATTTTTCATTTCACCAAAAATCAGTTAGGATTTAGAGGGTTCCAGACTGAGTGACAAACCGTACACGCTAAGCAACCAGTCTCAACTTGCTTCGAGACACTACCAAGTGAATCGCGCTCGGCAGTCTGCATCTCTTTGGTCAGGGCGCCGTTGCAGCGTGGACATTTTCCTTGTTGAAGGGCTTGTTTGACTAGAGAAATGGCTTTTTGAAATGGCTTTTTCGGTTTTTCGGTCATTCAATTCACCAGAGAAAGAAAATATGGTGGGGCAGGCAGGATTTGAACCTGCGATTACGTGCGTTCTCGCCTGAGTTCCGGTATGCGGTTCCTTTATGCGGCGTTCCAAGGCACGGGTGTTTGTCAGGCTACACTACTGCCCTATTCACTAAAATGGGCCGCCAAAGGCCAAAGGACCGCCCCTCGTTCACCAAAAAGGGGTTAGGGGGCGACACGATGCTTATCTGCATTAAGCATGGCCATGGCTAGAAAAGAGAAGATGAGAATGTAAGCGGTCTCCATAATTCCGATGGAGAGGTCTATGGGGATTGCGAAGATAGCGACAAGACAAGCTGTGACCAGCACTCCTAGGCCGACGTAGCTAGAATCAATTTTGAGGTATTCGCTGACGATAACTGCGACCATGGATAGTGGCATCGCGCAAAATCCTAAGAAAAGAATGGATGAGGTCGTTTCAATTTCACCAAAAAGGGTTAGGGTTCGATGACAACTAATGCTGGAAGCACTATTGGAGGCACTATTGGGGTTTTGCTGCGCCGTCGTTTCCTCGCAAGTTTGCACGCTGGCCGCGAGTCTGTGTCTGCCTGTTCGGAGAGTAAACGAATCATGTTTGGCACTGTAGCGGAATAGGATTGGACTGAGTAAGCCGAAATTGATTCCTTCAGTGATGGCTTCTCGGAGCTTTGCTTTGAAGAGTCTTGACTGTCTAAGGGCTCTAAGGGTTTTTGTTTCCATTTCGCATCACCAAAGAAATTAGGGTGTTATGGACGTTTGATTGTGTCCGTTGTCTCTGATGCCTCCTGTTCTGAGGGCGATTACGCCTTTCTGTGTAGCGATCTTTGCGATGTGGGCGGCGTGGTCTTTCTGAAATTCTTGCAGTGACATTTTGCGTGTGTCTGCTCCGCAAGCGCAGCGGAGAATTTCAATCCAGATCATTTCAACACCAAAAATTGCTAGGTTTGTTGAGGTAGAGGCTTCGGTTTGAACTGTGCTATCGGCATTGGCTTACCGCCGTGATGTGGACACTCGACACAGATTAGTTCCAGTTCACCGAGTCTCTTGAGAGAGTCAGTGTCCTCTTTCAACTCAAGTCGGTGTCCGAGATGGTTGGCCAAGTTCCTTGCGAGTGAATAGCCATCATACTGTAGTGGTTTCTTGAATGTGAATTTATTTTCCAATTTCTCGTTCAAATGCTTTCGCACCAAAATAACGGAGGGAATGCGTTTAAGTCTTGATGAAGCGGCGGTATCGTCCGTTGTTCACTATGAATCCGTGTTTTCTTGCTACTTGGTCGAGTTTCTCTATGCCTTGACATAGTGCGTCATTTGCGCCGTCGATGATTTTGATTTCAGTGGTATTGAGCAGATAGTTGTATTTTCGGTCAAATTCATGTTTCCAAGAACGTATTCGTGCCATACATGTCACCAAGAAATATGGTGCTATCATCGGACTAGCGGCTCAAACACCTACTATCAGTTGTTGATAACACCAATCGGGCATGATAGTATCTAGCCGAGCTAGTCAGAAAACATTCGGAGCACTGAGGCATACTATCATGCGTTTTGCTGGAGGGGTTTCACCAACTTGCCACGCAAGTTTTCAGTGTCCAGTTGACACCAAGAAAGTTTTAGGTTTGGGTCAGTTTTCGTTCTTCGCAAGCAGCCTGTTTTCTTCTCAATTCCTCAAGATCGTAGCTGCTGCATGGCTCCGCACACTCGCGGCACGTAATCAATCCAGTGTCCAAATTAGTTCGATAGTGCATGGTTTTCACCAGAAAAAATGCTAGGAGGGATCTTTCAGTCAGTTCCATGATTGTGGGATTGCCACATCTCACACAAGTTTCATGGATTGTTGTCTCTTTACATTGAGGGCAATATCGCAAAAACTACACCAAAAAAGGTTAAGCCGCTATTGTTGGCGGCTCTTCGATTGGATGTTCCTCGGTTTCCTCGGTGCTTTCGTCTCCTTCCCTAGCCGCTACTTCCTCGGCGGCTGCTGTTGGCTGCTCCGGTGCTGGCAATCCGTCATCTATTCGAGGCGCGCCGTAGAAATCTAGGTTGACGCCTTCGGCCCTGTATTCGACTTTCAGGGGCATGTTTGTGCTGAAGAAGGCTTTGACTTCTCCAATCTTCGTCAGTGGTTCCAAGATTCCCCAGTTGAGGTTAACCGCGAAACTTCGGCCTTTGACATCGCCGTTCAGCCAAGTTTCGACTTGGTTGATTTCGTTTCGCAGGTCAGCTATCAACCTGTCCGCGACAACGTGGAAGAACACGTTCTCGGTTTTCAGGAATTTGGCTGCACTTGCCAGTTTGCTGAAGTTTGTTTCAACAGCCATTCCCCAGCCGTCTTTCAGCTTGGGAATGGGAATTTCCTCATCGCTTACCGCGAGAGTGCCCATAGTGACCTTATAGCCGTCGTCGAAAGCTAGAATGGCTTTCAATTCAGGTGTGAAGGTCAATTCAGGCAGGTGGTCTTTCTTCGTTGAACCAACAGCTAACGCTTTCGCAAGCGTTGTCAAATTGACGTGGAACTTACGTGTGGTTCCGCTGCTGAGTGGTTTTGTTTTTCCGTCTGGGCTATTGAAAACTTCCATGTCCACCATGCAAACACGGCCAACGTCCATAGCTCGTATGTGCATGTAGTTTTCAGAGGTTTCGATGTCTGCTTCCTCAACGAAGTTTGAGGCGAAAGCTATTGCTTTCTGTTGGGTTGAATCTAGTCGCATTTTTCACACCAACGCATGCGCTCCGCTTTCGCGGTTATTCATTTAGGCTTCAAAGCCAGCGCATGCGGCTCTTTTGCACGGTGTAGCTACACCAAAACAAGTCGGGGGACTATGAATTTCTGGTAGGGAAACTTCAAGCCTCCGAAACGGACAGGGATTCCTTCGGTTCGCAATTCGTCAGCGATTCTCATGCCTTCCTCGATCCTAGCGTAGATTGTCAGTTGAAATCGGTCTTTGATGTGTCGGCCTCTAGGGCTGGTTCTGTGGTGGACGGCTACGCGATAAGGGATTTCTTTGGCTTTCAGTTTCTTGATTGTGTGGAAATGCCAGCCACGCGGAACGAGCAATAGAAGTGCTTTCGCGTTGTCCTGCAATTTCGCTAGGCTGAAAGCGTCGTCCATAGCCGTGTGTTCAAATTCCTTGTGAAGTTTCTTGAGTTCCTTTTCTGTTGGTTCCTTTGGTGGTGGCGGTGGTGGAATGATTTGTGGGTATTCGCGGTAGAATGTTGTTAGGTTCTCCTCGGTGGTTGCGTTGGGGTATCGTTGATACCACGCTTTGAAGTCTATGAGGTCGAAGCTGAAACTTACTGCTTGGCAGAGTTTCAGGATTCGCTTTTTGAAGTTTGTTTCGAGCATGTTCGCTGTTGCTTTCTGTTGGGCTAATGTTCGGTAAATCTTAGCCAATAATTACACCATGCGCTCGGCTTTTTGAATCTCTGAGAGCCGAGCCGCTAATTTTTCTGTTTCATGGATAGACCGAGGGTTTTCGCTTCAAGTCTGTTCACCAAAAAAGGAAGTGGTTCTCGAATTGCAGTCGAAGTTGCCTCGCGGAAATACGCATGGCTGGCAACAACTCGTATAGCTGTTTGTGACCGAGACACCGTGAAGCATAAACCAAGAAACAATGGATTTCGCAGAGCCAGCACCAGCCTAATTCGTGGGCACGCTGCCTGTGATACTTCATGGCGCGTTCTGTGAAATGGCATCACTAAAATTCACCAAGCCCACTAGGTGGGCTTTCTTGAAGAATTGCTAGGGCTTTCCGCTAGGCGGAGCCTAGTTTTTCTTCTGCTTTTGATCCGAAGTGTGCATGTTGCCCGCTAATCTGTCTCAAGAGACAGGATGAAGCGTGCGTAATGAACACACCAGAATTGAGGCTGAATGGAGTAGATTCAGCCTCTACCGTGTATGAGCTTTCACCAAAAATAGGTCTCCGTCACCGTGACGGAGACTTAGTTCTTGTTCTAGTTCCTCGGCTTCCCTCAGAGCTTTCTTGCTGACTTTTCCCATTCGGACACCAAAAAGAGGCGGCGGATTAATCCAGCCGCCGTCTATGGATATTGGCCATTAACTCCTTATCGGTTTCAGTCATTACGCTAACGGCTGCGGCCGTGTTGTGGTCGAATGTCGTTTGAACGTTTGTTTTCAGGTTGGCTTTCGCCAAGTATCGCTTAATCTGTGTGCTTTGAGAAGGCCATTTGATGTCCTGAATTTTCTTGGCACGTTTCGTGACTGTGATCGTTCGCGCTGGTTTTCCGTGTGCTCGTGCTTTGTGGTAGGACATGATTTCCGGTTTCTTAGTCCAGAAGGCGCAGCGTTTGGTTTCTCCGCTAGGTAATGTTGTTGGAATTAGGCATACTGCCAATTTTTAACACCATCTTTTTACGATTAGCCATAACCCAGCTTCCGTCATTTTCAACTCTCAATTTCCTCTGGTGTAGAGGCGATGGAATTTTACCACGCTTACCTTTGACTCTGCTCCCTCGTTCATGGGGTGTTCTTTGTTGGGATCTGCTCAGCCACGTTGGGTTACAGAATTTTATGCTGGATTCTGCAAAACGCCGATGGGGGTGATTTCCTTACGGCTTCATAGCTTTCTCTAGGTTGAATTGTCCACGCTCGCCACTTTCAGGCTTCTCGCTGAGTGCTTGCTCAGTCGGTTTTTCGCGTGGTTCAATTACTAGACCGCTAGGGTTTCCTCTCCGGTATTGGTAATGATTACTCACTACGACAGAGCCTTTAAGATTCGGAAACCATTTCGTGCGTGAAATCTACGCTGAAATTCAGAGGCACATCTAATTTAGGAATCGTCGAGAATCTATCGTGGTTTTGATCGCCGGAGTAGAGAGTGCGCTAACCGCATATCTTGCTGTGGGTAGATATGAAACCCTTCTTTTTCCCCAACGCTGTAACCTGCGCTTTTCGTGCGTGTCGGTTGGTGAACGCCACGCTCGCGCCGCCCCTTTTGGCGTATGCCTGAAAGTAGCCTTTCGCGGCTTAGGTGTCAGCCGTGCGCTAAGTCCGTACTGCGCTTAGTCGCACGCACACGCTGAACGGGCTGCTGTGTGTGCGTTGTTGCTCAGGTAGCACGGTGCTACCGAGGCGCACGCAAACACGCTACGCCTAGAGGGCACATGTCAATATAAACAACCCTAGACGTTACCACTAGAGGGCACACGCCACGCACTATAATAGAGGGCACACGCTTAAGCTAGGTCTTAACACGGCTAGGGCTTAAACTGCGGCGCGCGTGACTTAGACGGCTCACGGCTCGCCTCATACTCACGGCTCACGGTTGGCACGGCTCGCACGGCACGGCGGCACGGCACACAGCACGCGGCCAAGTCACGGCACGAGCCCTATGTCCTAGTGGGCATAAGGTTATGCCTTAGAGGACATATGTGCAGGTTGCTAAGCTATTACGTGTAAGTGGTCATAACAAATAATGCCAATTAATAGTTATTAATTATTAATGGGATTCATACGAAATTCAGCGAAATTTCGGAAGTTTTTCGCGGAGTTTCATGCTAGGTTGCTCCCCTCGCTCCGCTCTCTTTATCCAGTTGCAGTTAGCGCAGAGGAGTTGATATTTGTCTTTCTCTCCATTTCTGATTGCTGCGAGGACACTTCGATAGTAGGTGCCTGATTTTCTTTTGGCTAGAATCTCTTTTGTTCCGCCGCCATTGACATGATCTATCTGTAGAGCTCGTCTATCCCGAAATCTGCACTTGCGGTTTGCACAGCGACCACCCAAGAGCGTGATAACTTCTTGCCTCGCAACGTACTCATACCTGTAAAGGCCCCTATACTTCCATCTGTTCCGCTTCTGGTAGCGCTTCTGGTACGTCAGAGCCCGTTGTCGGTTCCGAGCGTACCAATCCTTAGCTTTCGCTGTAGAACAACCCTTACAGACCTGATTCCGACGATTACGGTAGGCCTCATACCAATTCTCGTGATCTAGAATTTCACCGCAAACTCTGCAATGACATCCGCTTCTTCATTCATAAACGTGGAGATTTGTCTCGAATCGTAAGTGAAGCACTTGAAGAATATCTACCAGAGTTAGGGAAACGAAAGAAGCATTGATTTTTCAGCGACTTTTGGTTCACCGGGAAGGGCTGGGCGGCCACATGGTTGATCCTGTTGGCACTCAAAACACGCGTCTTTCTTGCTATGGCGATCAGTGGGGTGGCCACATTTCTGGCAGAGGTCGACCGTGCCTACATGCCAGCAGCTATATGACTTATCAAGTTTGCAGAATCTCCTCCACCTGCCCATGAGGTCGAAGCGCCAATCGGTGAGGCTGTCCAAAATCTCCCTGCTTGGTAAGAAAAATTCGTAGGGGAGCGTTATTCGGTGAGGTCATCTACATAGGAGGCGGCGTCGCGACGGCTGGTTCCGCTATGACCAGCCACCTGACCCTGCTCAAGCCAAGATTCCAACCTATTTTTTGCTTGATGCTTCTTGGCTGACCTGAAGAGAGCGGTCGTCATTTTGGTTTTGTTGGTGAGCAGTTTCTTAGCGGTAGCTTCCAGTTCCATGCAGACGGCTCATGCTGACGTTCATGCTGCCACAACTACTTCTTCTATCTGCGACCAGGCAGTTCCGGGTTACGTAAATTTGATTTCGAACTGCGGATTTGAGACTGGTGACTTCACGGGGTGGACTGTGGCTTCTCAAACGGACATCACTGTTGAGTCGAATGTGGTTAACAGTGGTTCATATGCAACGAACATAACCGGCAATTTCAATCAAGCAATCAATCAATCATTGATAAACGGAACTCTCGTTACGCCACAAGATACCATGTCCGCCTTCGCATATCCCGATAACTCTACTGGGAGCATCAACTTCTATTGGGATTTCAGGTTGGTTTTCAGCGGCTACGTTAGTGGGATAAAGGTGGATCCAATTCTCCTTATTTACTGCTACGATATAAATTCCAGTAATTGTGGAACGCTTGAGAATGTTACAGATCCTAGCCACGGCACGGTGCAGGCTGTTTACATATTTAGCGATACACTACCATCAACCTGCGATACTGCCTGTCTGCCTATCAATCAATGGGTAAGTGTGAACCAGAATATTATTGCCGATTTTGACGCGGCGAATGGGGTGGGGGCCGTAGGTCCAATTGTCTACGAGAATTTCATCATCGACACTACTCCACCGGCGGACCCTACGTTTTTTGACGATCTCTCACTTTGGCATCATGTGGGAATCACAACAACGACTTCTAGTGGTGGAATAATTTACTATCCACCTTCTCCTAGTACGACTACGACGAGTTCAAGTACTTCCACTTCTACTTCCACTATCAGTTCTGTGATTACGACTTCAACTCCGTTTTCATGGGTCACCCCAGGTTTGGGTTGCCCGAGTTTGTTTGCGTTTTGGCCGCTATCGTGGGCTTGGTTTTGGTGCTGGTGGTGGATCCTACTCATCGCCGTTCTGATAGTCATGGCCTACGTAGTGGTGAAGAAAGCAAAGAAGAAATCTTCTAGGGGGAGAAGGAGGAGAAGATAAGAGTGATTCATTGGAAGCGAGCGCTGATTCTAGTCGCTGTTTGCCTTTTCCTGTACTTCATGCCTTACCATCTCATCACATCTATGTTTCAGGGTGGAACAACTGTGACCTGTAACCCCAACTTGCCTTCTGGACAAGAATGCGGTATTGGCTCGGATTCTCTTTCCGGGACTTTTAGCAGATGGATTTTCGTGGGGACCGTTTCCGTTGATAGTCCGATTGCGTTGCGCTACGCATTTCTGCCGTATCTGATTCTTTCGTTCGTGATTTCGATTCCCGTTCTGCTGCTGCCTAGAAACAAAGCGAAGCCGCCGAGGGGGTGGACGTATCCTGTTGCCTAGGAAGATACTGTTCTTCTGGGCGTTCATGGGGTTCACTTGGTCATTCGTTATGGTTCCCGCATGGGTGAGCAAGGGAACTTGGGGAGCTGCCCTGGTGCAGGTTCTTGTTGTTATAGCGTTCTTTGGGCTCCTCGGCTCAGCTGTGTTGCTGCCTTTCCACTATTTTTTCATTAGGAGAGGCAAACATGGAGCTGCTTGGAGAAAGAAACCTCAAACTTCTGAACAGTAGCGTAATAGCGGCGCTCATTCTGGCTTTGATGGTGAGCGCAAGCTTCAACGTTGTTCTAACCGCCAACCTGAACGATCACGGAAGGGGTGGACCGGACACTGTAACGTGGGTTCTCTTCAGATATCATCAGGTGATGCCGGAAGCGCAATTGCTTGCCGGTCACAGATGGCATGTGACCGCATGGGACAGCTCCGGGATCACTTACACCGCGACGAGCCATAACGGTATGACTAATTGCATGATGAACTTTCTGCAGTACGGTTTAGCCTCAACGGAGAAGAATAGCACCGGGTTAGGGTATATTGCCCTCAGCACGAACGCAACCGCCCCGGTAACTTCGGATCAGAAAACGAACTGCTGGATGCAGGGAGAAGTCACAACTAACGGGTTAGAGCGAGCAGCCGGCGCCGTCACCTTGAACAGCACCGCGCTAAGTAACCTTGTCGTGGTCTTCAAGTTAACGCACACGTTCATCGCCACCGGGACCGTCAGCAACGTGTACGAAGCCGGCATGACCTACTGGGGAACAGGCGCCTGCTCCGACACGTACCCTAACAACAAGTGCTACGTCGCCATCACCCAGCTACCTAACGCCCCAATCAACTTCGGCGCAAACGACCAACTGGCCGCGACTTGGACAGAGACTTGGACGGGAACATAGATTAGCTCTGTGGTCGACTTGTCTTGGACAGACGCAGAGCCAGCGTCCTCATTCTCGTTCTAGCCCTATCTTTACTCGGGCTCATCACGAACGTTCCTGGGAATCCTAATCCTGTAACGCAGCAAATTGGCGCTACGCAGTCTGCCCTTCCAAGCAGCTTGCCGGAAATTCTGGATTTCGGTTCTTGGCCGCAGATTTTTCAGCAAATTATGGATTGGGTGACGCAATCCAGTCGAAGCACCTATCGCTGGTTTTCTGACTGGGGATATCTGCAACCAGTCTACGCCACAACCAACTTCGGAATTACCAGTACGGGTTCAACAAGCTACCCAACAACTACGAACACTATTGGCACTACGGCATTCAGTGTAGCTTTCAATGGAGTTCTTACGGTTTCGCTATCGTAGCAAGTGCTTCTGGGCCATTATCCACTATCGGGGTTGATGTGCAGACCGCTGCGGGAAACATTAGGGTTGGAGCCTACAGCACGTATTACAGGTACGCTGTGTTTTCTGGATTACTTGGGCAATCTGCCTCGACTGCTGCTGGGTTAACTGGTTGGAACGATGTTCAGCCGGAACTGGGGCTATCAATGCGGGTGCAACTTACTATCTTGTTATTCAATCAGACAATCCACCCTTAAAGCACTAAATATCGCCAGTGGCAGCCGATATTATTAACTTCACGTACGGAGATTTCCCGACCCAACAGGCACCTGAGCTCACTGCCAACGAATCTATAATATGGACATGATGTACGCTCAGTTAAGGGTTTCACGAAAGGAACCAGAGTTCAATACACGGGCTGCAACCACAGCCGCTGATGCGGTCAGTGCCTTCAACTTCTACACTCACGTAGGCGCGGCGGGAGACCATTTCACATTAGGGTTCTATGATTCGCAGGGAACGGAAACCACAGATACGATAGGGTCAGATGCGGTTCATTCAACAGGGACAGCAGGCCAAATTCGCGGTTGGCCCATCACTGCCAGTGCCAGTGGACTCCTCGTTTCTATTGGACTCAATGTTTATGGTGCAAGCGGAAGTATTCGCGTAGCTATCTACAGTACCTATTCCAGTAACACGTTTTCTGGGTTGCTGGGTGAATCAAACTCAACACCATCTGTAACGGGATGGAACGATATACCTTTAACATCACCAGTGGCTATTGTTGCAAATACCACATATTACATTTGCTACAATCCGAGTAGTGCGACATTGGATGTGTATCAGACTAGCAGCGGGACAAGGCTGTACGCCACTCAAACTTTTGGTCCATTTCCCGACCCAACAGGAACTCTTTCCAGTTATAATGGTCAAACTCGCAATATGCGTATAATATACGCTCCTTATCCCAATCACCGGCTTTGGTACTCTGCCAGCACGGGTTCTGCGAACACCACTTGGAACTCGGTGAATGAGAACGCTGGCACTCGTGATAATTCTTGGGATGGGTCGCTGACTCAGAATGCGTATTACTGGTTTCTGTGGCAGTGGGATTCCGCGGATTCTGGGCCTTCGTACGCGGCGGGTAGTGCTAACACTGGAATCTACAAAGCAGCAACCTACGGAACCCTAGACAGCACATGGTTGGGCGGGACTCTTTCCGCTGAGAATTGGAGCATGTACCTCACGTATTCGACTAGTGTTAACGTGAGTGCGACTTTGTCTGATTCAGCTTTGGGTTCTGAGAGTTTGGGGAAGCAGGTGACTGTTAGCAGAAACAATTCGGATTCAGGGTCGGGGATTGAGGTTCTTTCGAAGCAGGTGGATGTTAGTAGAGCAAATTCGGATTCAGGGTCGGGCGCTGAAACTCTAGCCCATCAAGATCTGCTGAATCGGTCAGCTTCCGATGTTGGTTCAGGTTTGGAAAATTTGCTGAGAACTTTGTTCGTTGGGAGAGGCAATTCGGAGACTGGGGGCGGTTCGGAAGGTTTGAGTGTTCAAGGATTCATGGGCAGAATCATTCAGGACCAGGGCACGGGCAATGAGTCTTTGGTTAGACTTGTGAGTAGGCCTGGCGTTGTCTCTTCTGCAGGTTCGGGTAGCGAGGCTTTGACCGTTCAAAGTTTCATGCTGATCACCCTGTCGGATGTTGGTTCAGGTCTCGAGAACTTAGTTAAGGTGCTGAGTTTGCAGCGGTTGATTCAAGATCAAGGTTCTGGTAGCGAAACGCTGGCCACACTGTTTGGTGGAATCACCACTACTGTAACTTTGTCGGAGAACGGTTTTGGGTCTGAAATCCTCGGGGTTCAGAAGTCTCTGTTGGGGCTTCTGTCGGATCTGGCTTCAGGTTTGGAGAGCCTGTTTAGTCCAGTTTCTTCGGGGAATCCTCCAGCGAATAATGGTGGTGGGGGGAGCGGTGGGGGTGTGAGTGTGAGCAACCAATTTGGTAAACTGAGCTTCTTCGGGGGCGCAAATCATTTTGACACTCAGTACGAGTTCTTCAGTAATGGAAGTGCGGGTTGGGACATAACGGTAGCTATCAGCGGAACCGCTGACAATGTTGATGTGCAATATTGGGTCACTGATTCACTTGGGAACAAGGTTGGTGATTACACGGGGAGCTATTCGGTGTATTTGGCTAGTGGTGAATCTCAAACTGTCACGAAATGGGTTCTTCTTTTCGGGCCGGGAACTTACACGTTTCACGCGCTCTGCCTCCGGGCGGGTGACCGGGTTGAGTCTTACCAGCTCGCAGGATTTCACTGTGCGTTGGTCGGATTACTATCAGAAAACTGTGGGGTTATGGATTTTGGTGATAGCTTTTGCGGCCGTGGCCTCAGTGATTTCGTACATTGTTTTGAAGAGGAGCAGAAAGAAACGCTATTCGTCATAGCCAACCTACCTGTCTATAGAATGCGAATGATCTCACTGCTTCTCTTTGTTCTGGTGTTTCGACCCAAGACCAACAGAACCACACTGTCTCGCTCATTTTCTCGGTCATGTGTGTTCTGACTCATTGATTTTGATTATTTCATCGGTCCGTGGTTGCTCTAGGTTCTGGATGATGAATGGGTTTAACTTGCTCACATCAAGGATTGCAAACGATTTGGTTACTGGTTCCCCGTTCTCAGGTTCCTCTAATGTAACGGTGACTTCCACGTATGCTTCTGGTCGAACTGCTCGGAAAATGTAGCGAGGGGCACCTCCAGCGTGGTAGTAGGTCTTGTCGGGTATCGGTTTCTCAGTCACCCAGGCGATCTTGCTCAGTTTTTTGTCTGCGAATTGTTTGAGGGTGGAACGTTCTTCTTCGGTGAATGTCAGGTACTTGTCGAGTTTCGGTTCAACCGATAAGCGGGCGGTTCTGTCAACCTCAACTTTCTTGTCGGGGAAACGTTCAAGGAGAGAAAGAACAGTGTCGTTAATGCTCATTATTCATGACCTCGCAGGTTAAGCGGCGGCTTCTGAGGCTTTTTCGCCTTTGTAGATGGGGCCGATGTAGCATGTGCGGCGAAGGGTTGTTCCTTTCTGTGTGTCACCGATGTCGTGGTGTTGCCAGTACCAGTAGTACCTAACTGTGCCGTCCAGGTTGGGGCGTGGTTGCGGGTACAATGTACCTCCCTTCGTGTGGCAGGCCGGGCAGCGTTCTTGGTTCATTGGTCGCCCAATGTGGGGTGTTAAAGAAGGGGGACCGTGGCCCGGTGCTTTGGTTCGTGGCATGTACGTGTGTCCTCTAAATACCTGAATTGTTGGGGGTGGAATTAAGTGTGTCTGAATCGTTTTGTTCTACCTCAACAGGTTTGTATCTGAAAGCTACTATACCTACAGCTACGGCGAACGCGCCTAACGGGGCCAAGTAGAGAGGCGGGACGTTTTTCAACGCCAAGAAAAGGGTGCCTGCTACGAGGCCTAGGGAGATGTAAATTCCCGGTTTGTCCAAGTTTTTCACCACTATTTTTGCTACCGATGGAAGATGTCAGTTGTACTAGCGATTCACGTGGAGGGGCTTTAGGTTGAGTGGTCTAGGTTTAGGGCTTATATCCACTGGGAGAAACGCGAATCGTAAGGGAATGCAGTACAAGAAAGGTGAGTGGATGTGGATCCTGGCCATGGGGAGCACAATCGGCGTTATCGCGGCTTTGACTGCTACAGGATGGTTCAACGCACTTGCCAGCGCTTTCATTGTCACAATGATCTTCGACGGAGTCGCCTATTTGGCCGTCCGAATCGGGCACGTCAAAATGAGCGAAATGTCCAACTTCGTCATGACACTCATCACAGCGGGTGCATTTTATCTAGGGTTCAAATGGATTTACCCCAGCGTCCTGAAACAGTACGTCGGTACTTTGGTGCCTTTATCGATCGTTGGCTGCGGCATTTCAGGGGGAGGCTGCTTCGGGTCCAATATCGGGCCTGTCATTCAATCCTCGCCAGGATGGTATGCGGTCATTGCGTTCGTTTTCTTCGTGCTGATCGCAGCGTTCCACGGTGGCTGGGGGAAAGAGAAGTGGGATACGCCGTTGCTGACGGCGACCTTAGCCGTAGGCGTCGTGACTTTGAGCGTGGTCACAATTCTCACGGCGTTGATGCCTTGGTTTTGGGGTACGTTGGTTAACGCGGATTGGTTTCCTCCCTTGGCGCCGTTCATAGGTTTGTGGTGGGTTCTGGCTGCAGGATACATAGTGCTCGGGCTTGGCTTATGGTATCAGCATCCGTTGGCTTGGTGGATCTACCTTTTCGTTCAAATCATCGCTCTCACATATTCGGCTGTTAACTTGAATGGGCCCTCAGTGCTGTTCAGTTTCCTGCTAATCGGGTATCTGTGGCTGGCCAAGAGGTCCTTCGGCGTCAACCTGAAGTTCTCCAAGAAGCTCTAGTCCTAGACGCTCTAATCCCCTCTTTTTTACGTCTTTCTTTCCGCATTTTTCCTGTTGAGGAAAATCTGCATTGACATCCCCAAATAAGGGGTATTCCGAGGCGACTAGCGAATGAAATCCAAAGCAATAACACCAATCGCGGCAGCAATCATCGTCCTAGTTTTGCTCGTCAGCGTAATAGTGCTTCCAATGTACATGTACTACAGCGGCTTGGGCTATGGAGCAACGGGCGGGTCTTGGGGTCTGAACCCTAACGGCCAGACCACCACTACCACTGTCAGCACCGGCACCGGAGCCGGAGGTCTAAGAACTGACAAAATGGAAATCGGCGTACAGAACTTCGACAACAGCTCGTCAATCACAACGGCTTCCACTCCCGGTGCAGCAGTCGACATTTCACCAACAGTGGACTTGGTTGGGTCGACCGAGAAGGGCTTAGCGCTCTCTAGTTACCCAACTCTCACTGGCCAACAGTACACTGAAAACGACCAGTACTACTTCAACGTCTACGCGGACGGCTACATTCCACAGGTCTACCGTGCAACCATCGGCGGCGCCGTGGAGCGGATGGTGATAAGCTATCCGCCCGTCGGCAACGACGGTGTCAGCTTCAGCAATCCAGCAACGATAACTTGGGAATCTTATACCACAATGAAACTGAGCAACGAAGCAACGCCAACATGGGTTCTGATCAAACCCTTGACTTTGAAGTATGCGGCCGTAGGAACTGACGTTCAGTTCGAGCTTTCAGGTCCAGGCGGCCAACTGCGGATTGTGAAAGGTGACGGTGCAGGAGCTAACGAACCAGCTGCAGGCTCACAAGTTAGCAACTACACAGCTTTAGGGAAAACCTTCGATCTGCATTTCGTGATCAGAGTACAAGCCAACAGCGAACACTACGGTGACCCATTTGTTGTGATCAGCGCTACTTCTTCTCCATACGTGTTCCAAGCACGTTACTTGGTTCTCTGGATGGCTGTCAACAACACGCAAATCAACAGCGCATCATTGACAGGGTTTACTCCAATCGCGGTTCAACCAGTAGGTTACTGGGTTGGGTACAGAATCCTGCAAGCAGTAGACAGTACACAAACAGCGACAGCGAGCTCAGATCTTACAATACCCTTTGACGAAGGCAGCGTTTCATCATCTTCAGTCTTGAAGTTCCAGTTCTGGGTCGGCACACAACAGTTCCCAATTGACGTGAAGAACGGCGGGCGATCCGCTGTACCGACGGCGTACGGCTCATTCGCCGGCTACGGAACAAACCCGGTTCTTCCAGCACAAACCTACACGATCGTAAGCAACATTCCCGCAGCAAGTGAACTCAGCGCTTACCTTACAACGTTCTAAGTCGCCCAAGTAGAGTTCGCGCTCAATCGGAAAACCCCTCAAAGGAATCGAAGTCGCGAAACCCCGAATGCCCCGCCGGGTCGTAGTGGGGTGTTCCCTTCCCTTCTGTTTTTTTAGTGTTTCTTGGTAAGTTCCCGCGCATTTTTCCTCTTGAGAATCATGAAACTTCGGAGTCATCTTCTTGCTCTAGTGATGGTTCTTAGCGTAGTTGTGTTGGCGCTGTCTGCGGTTTTCGGTGGGGTAACTGCTACTTCCACTTGTTTAAACACACCGCAAGGCACGATTTGTAACGGTCAGTACGTTACGTTGTGGGGGTATCTTGACAGCGCAATTTGGGGGCCGAATTGCTCAGGCGATGCAGCTTGTCCAGCGTTCGCGATGAAAGCCACGCTACTGGATATCCCAACTATGCCTATGCCTCCTCCGCTAAGTGGTGAGTGGAAGAACCCGGTGAAAGTCGGACCGACGGGTTACGTTGGGTACGCTTACCAGTTCTTTCTTTCCAGTCGGGACAACTTCACATTGGTTTCTCAGGTTTTCTCGTTGCCAACGGGAACTTTGTTAACGGTTACGGGTACGGTTACCATTCCGAGCGCAACTGGTAGAGATTCGGTCGCAGGAGATGTGCAAGTCGCATCCGCAGTAATTAACCGAATACCTCCAATCACAACCACATGCACAGCAACAAGCACTATGACGTCGGCGGGGCCTTTACCGACACCTGTTCTACCTTACCCTAACGTTTGCTATGTCTTGCCCAGTATTCCAAGTGGTCCTCCTCTTCCAGCATACCAGTCTCTGATAGTCGCCACATTCGGCTCAGTGATCTTGCGAGTACAGAATTGGTTCCTACTTCTCTTCATCGTCGTTATTCTCACCGACTTGGCAGCAGTGGTAATTCTGAAGAAAAAGAAATCATCCAAATGAGTGAGCTTAGTTGAGTTCAAACGAGAGCAAAGACAGTAAATCGCAGTTCGGTTTGATGCTTGTTCTCGCTTTCGTTCTTTCCTTCATATTTCTAGTGGTTTACTATCCAACGCCTGACAGGGGGCCTGCGCAGTTCTACTTCGTGATTGTGTGGGTGGTCGGGTTTTCTTTGCCTATTCTGCCTTGGTTCTTCAAGAAATTCAAGAGGGGTGCGGCGATTCCGATGCCTTTCATGAAGAACGCGAAATTGTACGCCTATGTTCTCGGCTTGCTTATTGTTCCCTTCACTTTCGTTGTGAGTGAGGCTGTTCAGGGGTTGAACCCTGAAATGTTAGTGACGTACAGCTCTTTGATTCCTGAGTTGTGGTCGCACATTTACAAGTTGGTTCCTTTCGCTTTCGCTCCCATAGCTTTTGTCGGTCCCGATACCAGCGCCATTGTGCAGCAGTTCGGTTACCAGATTGGGGACATCGGCCCTGGGGAAGAGATGTTCAAGACAGCTGTGGTGAATCTTTCTTTTCTTCCCATGACGGCAAGGGAGGGAGAATATTCACGCTGGACGGTCGGAGGCGTCTTGACTCTGGTTAACTTCATCTGGACGGTCCTTCACGCGGTTGTAAGTTATACGCAGCTCAACGAGTTCATCATAGCTTTCACGGTTGGTGAAGTACTTCTGTTGATGACGATGATTTTCCGTAATCCGTTTCCAAGTGTGATCGGACACGCGACCTGGAATGCTATGAGCGGTGTCGGCTACATCACATTACCCATCATGATCGGAATGGCTGGCCTTCTCATCGTTCTCCTTGCCTTCGCTGCATACCGAGCCAGGAAGAAATCGTAGGTATTTTTTGAGTGAACAGGATTGCCTAAGAAACTAAACAAAGCTTTGCTCGGTGCAGGCTTACTTATTGTACTTGGCGTGAGCATGTTGCTGCTTGTGGCTCCATTTGGGGGCACTTCAGCGTTCCAGCAAATATTCGGTTCTTGGCCTTGGATCGTTGGGAATGGTAATCAGAATCAAACAATCATACCTGAGGATCTGTCTTTCAAAATGAGCTTAGTCGCGGTCAGGCCTGATGGAAGCAACGTGACAATTTTCGAAAAAAGTAGCTTGCCCGCGCTGGGCTACGCTCTAATTAGCGTTGGAGGACAGAAGATCGATCATGTGATAGGGCTCGCGGTTGTAGCTGTCACATCAGGGCAGACGCTTACTGACGGTAATGCGCATTTCAACCTTAACTTCACCGCGTTCATTGGGGGTTTGAACAAAGTCAAGTACTATTACGAGGAAGTTGATTCGCCTCTCACCGCAGGACGTTTCGCTCTTGTTGCCTTGCCTCCGTTCACAATTTTAGCTAATGATGTGTACCCCAACGGAACAAGCACAACTCAGCAATGCACAACACAGACTGTGACAGGTACTACGGGTGTCGCCAATCAAACCGTGTGTTCGGACACTAGGAGAGTTGACTGGTTCGTTGACGCGGCAGTTACGGTGACAGGCAAAGGGGAACAGTTCAGTCTTCTAGGTGCAGATGGGGCTTATGCGGATTGGAAATATGATGGAAGCCTAGATGCTGGATGCGCCGATTGCGGTGGTGGGAGAACCGCTGGTGGCTCCGCTGCCACTGGCTCAACCATAGGAGGGGCAGACATTCGTAGTGCACCAAGTGCCCTGAGCGAGAGGCCGCCACCACCAGTCGACACAACCACTGGCACCGGCCCGGTTGTTGTAGTTGAGCCACCTGGGCCCTGTCTGGCGTGCGGCGTAACGACAGCTGATGTACGCAATCCTACTGTAACTGATCCGTTAGGAGGTCAGGAAAGTTTGACGGTTCCGGGGGGAGGCGCCGTGACTAATATTCGTGTTACCAGCGATGGCACTGTCACTGAAACCTACCGAGGCACCATTGACCCTAAGACCACCACGCAGCGTATAACTCGAGAAACCACGAGTCCTAGTTGGAGTTCAAGTGACGTTAGAACGCAAGGGCATGCGGCCCTTGGTTGGGTGATTTCTGAGGTTCCCACGCTGCCTTTCCTTCAATGGAACAACCCATTGGGATTCAACGAAATCATAATGGTGCACCCAGATTTGCTCATACTTATCGGGGTCTTCATAGGTCTGACGTTGATGTGGTTGGTTTTCGTTGTTCCTAAAGCCGTGAAATTCCTGAAGAAGTAGCGTTTCTCTCCCATTTTTCTTATCGGGTAATCTTTGAGCAGCAAGAAAGAAAAGTTCAAGTTTCTATCAATCACGACCAGACGCATATCCGCTCTGATCATAGTACTTCTCCTCATCAACGTAGGGTTAGGTGTATTCGGCTATAACACGGGGCCTTTTCCTCCAGGCGTTGTTTTTCTCACACAGAGTAGCGTAGCTTACCAGTTTACACCGTTAGATGTTCTCACGGACGCTCAGAACCTTCTCAATCAAGCTTGGTTCCCGATGGTTGCGAACAATTCAATTCAGGGAGCATTGCACGCGGCAGGGTTGGGCGATGCTCCAAACGCGGTCAGTGATGTTGCTCACACTATAAGCGTGTTTTTCGGAAGTCAACGCGGTGACACTGCAACAGTCACAGTTAGAACTCAGACACAGGACTTCTCAAGTGCTTGGGGAGACTACACTCCACGAGCCATGGTTGATTACTTGTGGGCAGATTTCGGTGATCAGCTTGCTTCAATAGGATATGCGCATACGACTGATGGCTACGCGAAACTCTTACAGGACATCACATCAAACACTCAAACAGCGCAGGTCCTGTCACAGAAGTTTCAGTACGGATATGTCCTTGATTGCACCCACGCGCCTTCAACGGGCGCTTGCTCAGGTGGGCCTGACGAAGGTACGATTATTGTGCCTGCCGGTAACATGTGGACTCCCGGTTGGGCTGCCTACAACATCCAAACATTAGCTAACCAAGGACTCACCCAAACCGAAATATTTCAAGGTTTGATTGCAGCAGGCTTCGATTCCGGTTTCGCATTACAAACTATTCAAAAAATCAACTCAATGGCTGGAACTTCATACTCGGCCATAAGTAAGGGAGATGTTGATGCTTCAATTTACGGGAACACTCCCTTCGTGATCCATGTTGCTGACCCAACATATGCATTCACAGGTGCAGGGCAACTTGTTTTTCCAGGTAACAATCCGACTACGGATTGGTATCAAGGTGCTGGTTGTGGGGGGCTTGGTTGCCTGTATGGTGGAACCGAGCATTACTTCGTAGTTCCATCGGAAATTGCTTCCGCAATTGGAACCTCAAATCTGCAGCGAGATCAGGAAGTGATGACGGCGCTTATGATGGGTATGCCCATTGAGCCGAACACCAATTACGTACCTGCTGAAGCTGGAAACTGCAACTGCATAACCCTGGACCAATATAACGCGTTGGTTCACGATCTTAACATAATGGCGCCGCTGGTGGCGGCTTGGGAGCAAAAAACCGGTTTATCATTGACCATGGGGGGGATTCCATATGAGTCAGGATTCGGGACAGCTGCAGCCGCCACAGCTGGTGCTGCTTTTCCAAGTCCCTTGGATGTTGCGTGGGATATCGCGCTTCATAACCCCACACTTCTAGCTACTATGACCGCAGCTCAAGCAACAGCAGGCGGCACTAAGGGTACAATTATTCAATTCGTTAACGCGAAATTTGCTCCTGTTTACGCCAAAGCTCTGCTCGCGTATGTGAACAATTACGGGTGGACCGCCACAAGTCAGAAATTGGCATTGTGGGCCGGCTTCATGGAAGCTAACGGCATAAGTTCCTCGGATGTAGAGGCGGCAGTAGCTAATTCGAAGAGCTTGCAACAAAAAATTGCTCAGGGAGATCCAACTGTAATTGCTGACATGTGGGTTGCCAATCTCGCCTACATGACTTCGGGATGTGATGGCAACTGTGCGGGGGCGGATTTCGATGCTTCAACAAACCCACAGGTAGCGGCTTTCGTGACAGAGCTGAAAACGATGACTTTGACGCAACTTGCGAATCAGTGGAATCTTGTTCGTCAGGGTTGCGTTACGGGTGCTGGTTGCAACGTTCCCGCTAGTTTGCAAAGTTACTTGCTTGGTTTGGGATACCAAGCGGGTTTCGCGGCGATTCCATGCGTAAGTTCCGTGGGCTGTAATGGCAGAGTTCAAGTTGTCACCACCGCGAACGCTCAGGCTTTCTTGGCGACCATTCAGACATATCTTGACTACCTTGCCGGCTGTGGGTCAAAATGCGTGAGTTTCCAAGTTTACGTTACTTCAAACGGAAACCCCAGCATACCTGCAGGAATTATTGGTCCTCGCGCTAAACCGCCGACCACAGTTCATATTGTTCTAGGAACTAAACTAGGGCCTCTGTACGATCCATCAAGTACTGATACAGGGCCGACAGGAGGAACAACAACTGGGGGCTTGCCTGGTGCAGGTGGTGTTGTAAGTGGTGGTGGAATTGATCCTGTGCACGGCGGCACGTTCGTTTTGGTGCCAATGGATCCGTCGCAGAATCCTTCGATTCAGTATCTTGCCGTGAATACGGCGACGCCTGCGTCGACTCCAATTTGGTGGCAAACTTTCGTTGATTGGGTGACGCCTCACGGGGTGTTTGCTTCACCTTTCGGTTTCGGGGTTGTGGTCAACACATACTTCATAGCGCTTTTGTTCGCAGCCATCGCCCTGTTTCTGATCAACAAGAAACTGTGGACGGGACCGTTTTGAGTAAACTGGCCACCAGCATAGGCATAATCGTGCTTGCTCTCGCCATTACTGTTGCAGCTCTCGGGCTGGCGGGGGTTCAAACGGTGGGTTGGGTTCCGCCAACGGCGACTTTGACTGTTACAGGTTCGTCGACAACTCAAACCACAACTGTTGCTGCTACAACAACCAGCCAGGTTGCTTCTTACACTACGTACTCTTCCTCTTCAAATACAATGGACATTGCAACTCTCTGCAAGCTCTACGAGCAACAGTTCGGGGTTACGTATTGCCCGTTCGTTAGGCAGCAATGGTTGTCGCTGTTTCCTTCAGGCAACAGCTACTTGGTGATGGATTCGAGAGGGGTCGCAGCCATCGTAGCCGTATTTGCTGCGACTTCAATAGTTCTCGGCCTAGTGTGGACTTTGCGAAATCGAAATCATAGCTGACAAAGATTGCATGAGGTGAAAGGTGTGTGAGAAACCCGTTCAGCCTTGAACAGTATCAACGATACCTAGGTGACGGCTCGGTGTTCGATAACAAAGCGCTCACGGACGGGAAATGAAAGACAGAGTTAGCGCCTAAGCAGTTTTCCCAGTTCTCGTCGGTGCTCGACCTCTTCACTTTTGATGTGCTCCGCAAGATTCTTGGCGCCGGCGTTGCCAGCTTTCGCTGCTTGCTGCTTCGATTTCACCGCGTCTAGCTCTAACAAGTGATTTGCGCAGCACCCGGTCAACAGGCCGCAATTCAAGTACCTCTCAGAGTCCTACGCCTAAGATACTCTCAATGATGACTGTGATTGTTGCGGCAGCGGCGATTATTGACACAATGGTTAGAGCATGCTGGAACTTGACTGGTGTTGTGAAATGTCCTTTCGACATTAAGACAGCTATGCCAGTCATGGATATCCAGAAGAAGAAGGGAACAACGTAGTATCCTAAAGCAAGATAGAGTGTTGCTGTCGCTTGATTAGCAGCTCTCGCTATTGGGGCCACAACTAGAAAGAAGAACAGGTCGCTGGGGTCGGGGATGGCTTGTCCGATTGCGCAGCCTAGTAGAAGCAGGATGACCCCTGACCAAGTTAAGCGTCTAACCAAGGAGGTTTCACAGAGGAAAAATGGTCACTTGTTCATGATGGCGAGTTGGTCTCCTGCGGTGGTTACTTCGCTGTTTGTGTACATGCGGACTTCGCGGACTAGCGGTGTGACGTGTTTTGCGACTTCTTCTAGGAGTTCTTGGTAGCAAGCTCTTGCCATTGCTTTTCCGAAGTGTTTCGTGAATGTCATGCCTTTGTTGAACGTGTTCACTATGTGGTCATAATCGTCAAGTGGAAGCGGAGGCGGCTGCTCATCTATCGCTTCAGTTGGGGCCATGAAATCTAGCATGGCTCCTGGGGCAGCCGCTATTCGACTTCCCGCCGCGCTCCAAAACCCCTCCTTCTTCTCGGCGTGTCCATCCATACCGTTACTGTTCATGCCATTGTTGCCGTTCGGAACCGCTGCCCCATTCGGGGCGACGGCTACGGCTTCACCGTTTTGGGCTCTGCGTATGCGCCATTGTGTGGGATCTCTCATTTTGAGGCCGAAGCTGAGCAGTTTGGTGGTGTGAACAAAGAACCGTGCTTCCCCTTCTGGTCTGAACAATTTCTCTGGTCGTTGCGCAAATTCGGTTAGGAACTTGGTCAGGTTGGTGAAGGCATCCACTGTGCTATCTTCCCGGTTCCAGAGCCGAACATCGACCTTGTCGAAGCGCTCCTGGATGATAGGGTTAAACCCCATGGAATGCCGCCCGCCTCAATAGTAAAAATAGGAGAAAAAGCAGCATTAGGGCAAAGCAGCAAAGCAGCACTTTCCCTCATTTTTAGGGTGTTGAGGGGTATGAGCGCAGAACCGGAGAACCTTAGCCCCACAAAGAAAACGAACATTCGAATGCCAATTCAGGACCATGACGACATTAAGGCTGATGCAGCCCACGCCGGAGTGCCAATGGGAACGCTGCTGCTGAGCCTGATTAGAGTGGGGCGGGTGTACTTTGGAGGTTCGGAAGGATTAGATGAAGCCCACTGGAGGGTGGATAAAAACTTCCACGATAAACGAGCTGTAAAAGTCCTGAACACGTTGCATGAGCTGAGTGAGTTTCTAGGGCTTTCAGAAATTGTGACGGCGAAGCCAGCTCAACTTCAGCAGATCGAGAAGGAACTCAAGACCGCACTGAAATACATTGAGCGCATGAAGGATCGAGCTTGAAACTAAGCGCGATCGTAGTACTATTGCTCGTGGCCGCGCCTTTTCTGGCTTTGTTACCTATGGGAACAAGCGTGAGCTCTCCGCGGAGGTTCCGAGAGTTTTCATTGACACGTTTGACGGCTCAACTCTTAGCAGCGCATGGCAGTCCTCAGGGGATGTGACAGTAAGTGGTGGTTTTGCTGTTCTTCAAAGAAATGCAACCGAGGCTACAAACGCGACTGTTACTACGGTGGCTAAGTTCGCAATAGCAACCGTCGACATTGTGGGTAACTTCTCCGGAAATGGAGAGTTCGGGGTGATTTCACCTGACGGTTTGTTGACGGTTGAGTGGGACAATTCAAGTCATCTCACGTTCTTAGCGAGATGGCAATCTCATATCGCTTTCATGCCGCCCGCTCTGTTTCTTTGGCCGCCTGGTTTGAATCGCTTCGACATTCAGTGGGGCTTGACCAGTGTTCTCTTTTCCGTGAACGGGAATTTGTTGTGGAACGACACTGATACTGCATCTATTCCTCTCGAGGAGATGAGTGTCTTCGCGAATGTAGGTCAAGGCAAGCTCCTCTTAGATAGCGCAAGTGTTGGATCTATGGTGGTTCAAAGCACTAGCACGGTTCCCGTTTTCACCACGTCGACGTCAACAAGTATTATCACTTCCCCACTGACAAGTAGTAGAATTAACACAACTTTGACCGTGCCGACCACGACCACGAGCACCTCCATGTCGCTTAGTTCAACGACATCGACGAGTACGAGCACAAGCACGACCTCCACGACGACGAGCCAAATTTCAACTGAGTACACGTCTTCGACAACCGTTCAATCTGTGGGGACATTCACGAATGTCCAGTACTCAACTTATAACACGTTTTCAACAACCACATCGTTGAGCGAAGTTATCTTCGGTGGCAATTCGACTAGTTACAGTGAAGTTTTGTACACGACCAGTGTTACCTCAACATTCACTCAGTCGGCTACAAGTGTCGTCGTTGTGGCCACCTCTTCCACTACTGAAACTGGTACGGCGACTGTTGACACGGTGTTTGCGGGTGTTTGGCCAGCTTGGATTGTTATAGTGGTGGGGATTAGTGTAGCAGGTTTTGTCGGTCGCTTTTTGATTGCGCGGCTGTATCCGGGTTTGCATTCTCCACTCAACTTACCAAAGCTGCCTTTACCGGCTTTTCTGAGAGGTATTAAACCCGCTGAAACAACAGCGCAGCCTCCTACGACAACTAATGTTCCTGCTACCGGAAGTGGTGGGGGAAATGGAGGGAAGCGAACATACTTCGGGAGCTACAGCAAAGCCACAATGGCGGCGCTCGATGACGTAATAGAACGAGCAAAGTTCGCAAGCAAATCGAAGGAGGCTCTAGGAAAAGAGATTCCAACCGGAGGAGAGCCAAACAGTTGAGGATTCTTCTTCTTTTCTTTCTGTTCATCGTGCTAATCAGTCCTGTAGTTGGTTCTGTTAACGCAGCTATTCCAATTCCTGTGGTTCCATCACAATGTGTGGATGTTCGTGACATTGTGGACTCAGCGATTCAAATGTATGCGCCTGTCAGGATTGAGTTAGATTATCAGTACGCATCGAACCGTGATGGAGATTTCCAATCAGTCGGCTTTACGAAAAATGCGGGTATAGATAAATCAAATACTCAGATGCTATTTCATGCTTCGGAGAATGGAACGTACTTAGTTTGGTTCCATGTTTCATATGACCAACCTATTCGGCAAAATGTTACGTTGCTGATCCAAGAAGGTGATAGGCCCGTTCAACGTCACAACATCTGCATGAACGGTACAACTATCTTTCTCGAATGGGGTTCAATCACGATCGTTCCAGAGCCTAACTACCCTACGCCGCAGCAGATGTGGAATTATGGTGAGACAGATCTGAAGACTGCCCAAGCAGCCAATCAGAAGGGACAGGAGGCGATTCAGCAAACTCAACAGTTCCAGTGGGGTGGCTTTGCTTTCGTTATTGTCCTTCAACTGGTCATTATTTCGTACGTGCTGTCAGTTCGTAGGAGATTATCTGGGAGGTCGATGTACTAATGCCAGGTCTTCCTAAAGCTTTGGATATTCCAATGCTTCTTCGTAAGGTCCGCCCAGGTGAGGAAGGTGTTGGTACATGGGAGGGTCTTACTCACGATTACACGGTTATTCACGGAATCACGAGCGACCTTAGAAGAATCATCATTGAAGGGCAACCCGTTCAGACAGGAATGAACGCTGAGGAACTTCAGGCGTTCATCGCGGACCGTGTTGTTAAAGACAGCACCGAAGCCATGGAGTCAACGCCGGCCTTCCTCGAATTATGTACATGCGACCACGACTTAGGCGACCACCAACATAAGTGCGAGAAATGTGATGGAACAGGAAAAGTTCGCGAGGTCTGTGATACCTGCAAGGGTGCAGGTGCTATTCTTGACCCGAGCAACACTGAGAAACCTCAACGGCTCAAATGCGTGAAATGTGAGGGCATAGGAAAAATCAGTGGAAAGGACAACTGCGAGGAATGCAAAGGCTCTGCAGACATTTCAGGCAACTGCGAACTATGTGATTGCAAGAAGTTCCAGAACCAAGTTGAAAAAGCAGTTGTCGAACTGAAGAAATTGATTGAACCCGAAAACCAATTCCCCGTCGTAGTGTACGTTTTCGGCTCCGACGTGATTGTTCAGTATGGACGTGTTGACCGGCAACTTAGAGAGTTTGGAACTGTTGAACCAGGCAACAAAGTTGTCCACATAGACGGTTTCATGACGGTTCTGCCAAGACCGATTGATGTTGGTAAAGAGAAACTGAAAGTGCATTTCTTCTATCCTGTTGATTGGCGTGAGGTCGACAAGGGTGGCATGATGCAGGTTAAGAAGCTCTCGGCTGACGAGCAAATTGTTATGGCTGGTTGGCTTGAGCACGCTTCAAAATGGGCTACCGTTCTCGGCTTGAACCAGAAGGTCAAGTCGCTGGAACGCGATTTACGAACAATGCGAGAAATGAGTACTGAAAAGGATTCTACGATAGGGGAATTGAAAGCGTCCGTTATGGAGCTTGAGAAACAGGTTGGGCAAC
This sequence comes from Candidatus Bathyarchaeota archaeon, assembly GCA_963780265.1. Lineage (GTDB taxonomy): Archaea > Thermoproteota > Bathyarchaeia > 40CM-2-53-6 > 40CM-2-53-6 > FEN-987. The sequence continues at coordinate 13,890 of CAWABQ010000006.1, read as the reverse complement.
AATCCATCTATTCCCGGTCCGCTCTAGTGTTGAATGTGTTCATCACACTTCTAGGGTCAGGGGTGCTGGTGGGAGTTCTATTCTGGCTTATTGGGGCCGCGATTCCTGCAACAGTAAGCACGACGCCGATCTATAATCAGACTTCAGGCGCGCCTTTGTGTAAAGCGTGTGTTTCACAAACGATTATTCCGAATGCGGCGGCGTCGGCAGCGCCTCTTTTCGGGACATTGTTAGGCATGTTCTTGGGCGCATTGGCATTCATGAGGAAGCTTAAGGGTAGGGGGACGACTTGAGAACGCCGAAAACTGCCACGTTAATGATTCTCTTCCTAATCATTTCCATTAGCCCCATGGTTTTCGGGGCCGGTTCTCCTGAGCCAGTATGTGCCGTAAACTGGATGGAGAGCCCGCGTCGTCTGGCCAGTTTTCTTTGGGCCCAAGCCAAGTCGGGCATGATAGCTTTGTTTCCTCAATTGAGCAGTTACGGACCCGGCGATGATTCAGGGCTCAAAGCAATTCTTTCTGTTAACACCACACAAGCCATTCAGTTGAGCTCCCAGTACGGTTACGGAATTAGCGGTTCCGGAATGAACGGCGCAGCCAATACTTATGGTACTCTTTTCAGGTCATACGGTGATTTCTGGAACCCGACCAACTACGGTGCATATGCTGAGGAACTGTTTCAGCGCGGGGCCAGTGTGCAGCATGTTGTTGATTGCTTCGAGAAAACGCTTGGATTTGACAAGGACTTTACGGCGAGCAGCATCAACTATGCTACGAGCAGAGCGGCGAATTACATTTTCTGCACGATGTATCGGGGGCATGTTGCGGATGACGGGACCGCTTACAACAACAATTGCTTGGACCCTGCGATCTACGGCACCAATTACTACGTTATCAGTTGGCAAAGTCCAACGTGGGTGTACGGCATTGACGGCCATATTTACGACGATCAACTTCCACATCCCCCAAGCGAATGCTTAGCCAACGACACCGCGCATTCAAACTCAACTAGGCTTCCACTGCAAGATCAGGTTGGAACACCGCAAAATTCTGCGTTGGATTACTTGTTCAATCTGTGCATAACGATTGATAAGTTGATGGGTGGGTCGCGGGAGATGTTGATCATACCTGAAGCAGTTGCAAAGCAGTTTACTCGTCAAGAACTGTTGCGCACAGATGCCTTGTTCGGCATAATCGCTTATGGAATCAAGCCTAGTTTTGGGGATTCAGGTTCAGTCCCAACGGACCAATTCACCGAACAAGACTTTCTGAGTATGCAGAACACTTACCACAAAGTCATTACGGCCCTGAAAGATTACGGAAACCAGACAGGGTACGATTTCGTCTCCAACTTGAAAGGGCCTGTGGATGATACTAGACTGCCGGCGGATCTGAGAAAAGAAATCAATTGGAAAAGTTTCCCTGACCCGATGTTGGAAGAAATGGTTGACTTTGCCGACCCGAACTCTTGCACCACAACGATTTTGAACGAGGCGACGTCAACAGAACCGGCTCACTGTGTTTCTCAAAGTCGCTTCGAAGCAGCATACGCGGACCATCTCTTAGGGTATCTGAGATTGGTCGGCATGTTCAGCCAACCACAAAGGCTGGCTTATTTTGAAAGGTTTCTGGGGTTCTTCTTTCAGCCTAGCGTTTTACAGGCAATTCCTCAAAGCGCTCTAGCAAACTATCATGAAGCTCAAGTGCTGTTTACGCAGGCTCTTAAGAATTTGAATCAAGATTTGCCGAGTGCAAGTAGAATAATTACAGGGAGTGTTCCCGCTGGGTCAAGTCCCGCTTTTTCGCAGCAAAGTGAACCCGTTTCAACTCCGCTGACGGTTGATCCGCCAAGTACTCTGAATTACAACTACGTTAGAACTTACAATATGAATCATGGATTAACAGATGACTTGGTGAAGGTTACAACTGCGCCGCTTCCTTCACCATCTAACTACATGGCTAACATGTGGAACGGGGCTTCAGCTTTAGGGCTTTCAGGTTTTGTCGGAATCAGTCTCAGGTCATCCGCTTCGTATCTTCAACCGAAGATTGAGTGGGCAGGGAAGAAGAGAGTGGCCAAGAAAAGTGCTGTTAGGGCAATTCAAAACTTGATGACTTCCACGGCCGCGCCTCAGTCTGCTCGAGACGCCCTAGTGATGCTTGAAGCAATAGGGGCTGGTAGGGAGTTTAATCTGAATTTTCATGACATTGAATTGGAGAATTTCAGCGGCCCCCAAGTTTGCGCTCAGTGTGGGCGAGTGAACGAGGTCGGCTGGAGATTCTGTGATGCCTGCGGCCTGAAGAAACCAATGAAGCTGCTTGCTGTCTCATGAGCCAAGAAGATACAGTACAGCGGCCACCGTTAGGTCTACTCTTGGCCATGACTAACGTTGTCATGGAGGTTTATCGGGCAGACGACAAAATGATGGAGGACGCGCAGGTTCTTGTTGAACGGTACTTCCCTGATCCTGAGCTTAAGGCGCTTGCGCTTCAAATGAAGAGTAGCGCCAATCGTGCTATGGATCTCATGGCTAGGTTGAGTGATGATGAACTGCGAAATGTTCTCACACGTCCAACCGAAAAAGGCCGACTTAGGCTCTATCTGAATGCGCTGGAACGGGATATTGTGGCGTTTGCAGGTGTTGAGAGGTACAAGCAAATTTGGCATTCTCCTGAGGCGCGGTACTGCCAAACTCCAATGGAGTTAGGGTATCTGCTCTGGGCTGAGATGCTGGAGAGACAGTTCGTTAGTTTGTGTGATTTGCTGAATCTTGTTGCGCGTCGAGTGGAACAAGCTCACAGTAATGCTGACCTTCCAAGTATTCTTGGTACTTTTGTGGCCCATCAATCGGTGCGCTTTGTTTCAGGGATTTTCAGAGGGGACCAAGCGAAGTACGTGGAGATTAGGACTGCGCTGCAGTTTGTGGCTGCTACTGCAATTCTGAACGTCGACGTGGACATAGCTAAGAAAATGATTCACGCGGCTGTCAAAGCAACAGGTTACAGGTTCGCGGCGTTCTTCAATCCGAATTTTGCTCAGTTTGAGTATCAGGCTCACAGAGATTGGTTTGACCTGCAAACACCAGAAACAGTTCAGAGAGCACTTGAATGGATGTATAAGGCGGTGGAGCTCGGCGCTTTCAAACGTCGGTTGGTTCTTGTTCCTCAAATAATCTATTTGCCTTCGGGGCAGGAGTACCGGGAAGCGCCGTTTCCAACGCCGTTCCTGAATGTGCCGCAGAAATATTGGAAGCAGGCTGTGATGAAGGATGACACTTTTCCCGCGGATATTCTTCAGGGGAAAGTTCCGCTGGTCCCAATTAATCCGAAGCAGCTTTTCCTCACTATGAGTCGAAAGCAGGTTCCGCAGCTTGGCGTGTACGGGCCGAAAGGTACAGGGAAAAGCACGATTCTCTACGCTATTGGAGCTTGGAGTGTCGACCGTGGCTGCACAGTCTTTCAGCCTGGTATGCCTCGAGATCAAGGTTTGAACGTGATTTTACCTTGTATGAAATACATGCACGACGAATACGAATATTTGACGAAGAAACTGAAGATTCGCCCGCGGGGTATCCTGCTAAATTCATCACTATAATCGAGAACGAGAACGACATCAATCGAACTTCCGCTTACACAACCTACGACCAGATAGTGCAGGTAGATTCTCTGTCTAATTTTCATCTGCCTTGGAAAGAACTGCTGACGTCATTTAGGAAAGGTTACACGATTGAGAAGTGGACAGGTGAGAAAACAGATTTCACGGACGCCGGCTATTTCATTGTTAGGCAGCTGGCGGATCCAGCCCACACGGACACTATGCGGTCCACTGTGATCCAAGATTTCTTCAATTACAGACTTAATGACCGTGAGAAGCGCATTCGCATTCAAGCTGATGAAATACAGCAACTGTTCAGTGCCACCTTCGGTTCAACTGAGGAAGCTAGACTTGTCAGAACAATGCAGGCCAACCTCGCAGATGTCCGAGGCTTGAACTTAGCCATGGAATTTGGTACGATTAGACCAGCTTCACTTCAACCTGAAATCCTAGAATATCTTACGGGGTTCATGTTTAGTGAGCTCCGGGAGAGTGGGGCTGAACGAACGCATAGCAGCCGGGGACGTATTCTTGAATCTATTCGTGTGTTGCTGTCTGATTCAGAGAAACCGTATTTGTCGTTAGTCGAGAAAATTATGGAGAACGTGGAGTTGCAGAAGCACCATTTGTTCTTCTACTTGGCAACCGATAGAGAAGGGGGACCGCGGCATTTCAGGTTGGTTAGGCCAATGCTGCCTCCTCACGCAATTGAGGACCCTAGGAGGGATCCAACGGCGGCCCTCAAAAGATTTGAGCAAGAAACTGGAGCGAGCGTGCTTAGGAGCGCTAATGAAGTTGAGAGAATTGATCTGCGCGGGAAAACTGACGATAAGGGTGATAAACATGGGGGAACATCAGACGGATTCGAAACTTTCTAACTTCAACTTCCTCTACAACGTCGCTCTGCTCCTTTCACGTCTAACGCTTGTTGTGTTGGCGCTGCTTGCGCTCGGTGGGAAAATGTGATTGGTTCGCATAGAGTCGTACATTGACTTCAACATGCGCGTAGTGAGGCCGAGGAAAGAGTTCGTGGGGTTAGCCCGTTTTCCGATGCCCGTTGACCTGTTTGAGTTCATGAACGAATTGGATGAAGCCGTAGGGATAGCTAGGATTCAGCATCAGCAGCGGTACGGGGGCATTCCACGGTTCTTCATAATTTGGGTGCAACGCGGTCGACGTGTTATCAGCAGGCTAAAGATTGCTGGTCATGGCTTTGAAGTGCACATTGAGCAATGGTCGGTTAATCGGCTCAGCGGATTGTACGATATCGGGCTTCAGTGGAGGTATCTGCAGCATGGGAAGCTGCTCACGTACATTGAAAAATCAACTGATACCGCGGAGCTTTCTGAGGATATTAGCCCTGAGAAGGTGATTTTCAGAACCAGAATTGACGGTTCTGTAGGAGTGAAAGAGGTCATGCGGGCTGAAGGATTCAAAATGCCGGAAATATACGTAGGTCTATCGACGACTGACCGCATGAAATTGTTCGCGAAAGGCAAGCCTTAGCCTGCATTTTTCATATTGAGCGTTCTTGCTGAAGAAGTTGCGGAAGTTAGACCACGTAGCCAAAAAGCACAAGGTTCTCTCCATAGCGGTGCTTGCGGTCATTCTGGTAGCCGCTGGGGCATCAGTTGTTTACTTGCTGCCGGGCATCTTCAAGCCTATTCCTCAGACTTTGAACCCTAACGCTCAATTTCCACCACCTCAAATGCTGATTTACGTTCACTTCCAAATGGCAATGGTAGGTGGCTCAGGTGTCATTCCGATCGCGGTTGTGGAAGGCAGCGGGCAGATCTGCGCGCAGGACCTGACATCAAACGCTCAGCCCATATGCACGTCGACCACGACGAATGTGCCTGTCGCAATCGGTGACAGTGTGCGGTTCTCTGCTTCACCTGATCCTGGCCAAGTGTTTGTGAAGTTTCAAGCAGGCGGTGGAGCTCCACCAACGCAACTGAACCCTGTAACAGCCGAAATTGTGCAGCAGACAGGGGGAGATTTGGGTTATGTTCACGTGTACTTCCAAAGCAGCTCAGTCTCGGTTACAGTCACGTCCTCCACTACTGTTACAAGCAGTAGTAGTCAAACCACTACCCCCAGTTTCGACCTTAACTCACTGAATCTCAACAGTATTGTTCCAGTAATAGTTCTCATCATAATCCTCTTAGTTGTTCTCTACATCATTGTGAGGATTTTTCGAAGTTGAGTTTTCATGGCTAAGCGCCGTGTAAGGAAACTCGTTGAGAAACGGGTTAGGAAGCATCCACTCCTATCCGGTTTTCTCCTCGTGGTCTTCGGCGTTTCGTTGCTTCTGCTTCTTGTGAATCCAACCATCAATCTTGGCCAGCAGCCTTTAGCTCTGGTGACGCAAGGCGACGGTTCAGGTGGCACTTCAACATTTTCACCAGGGACCTTCACACAGGCTTGGACGATCACTTATTCTGACCGACAGCAGTTCACGGCCGGTCCGGGTCAGCCTACGCTTCTTCAATTTCTTTCAGTCAATCAAGAGCCAACGTATGACCCAACGAAGTTCTGGACTGTGGATGTGAAAGTTCCTGTCACGTACACGGGGGGAATAAAGTCTAGCTGCCCGTTTTGGTGGGATCGTGTCATAGTCACCGGGACGGCCGTGGTGCTGATAGAAAACTTGCACACGGTTATCAACAACCAAGTGCAATACTCGGGCACAATTAACTTGGGTACCGTGGAAGCTCTCGGCGTAGCTTGGGATCCATGTGGTGTGAATCCACCTGTAGTGGGTCAAACTACAGAGCCATTAGAGCTCTGGATTACGAACACGCAAGTCTACAACAGCATGGATCCTATAGTGCGGAATTTCGCGGTTCAATTTGCAAGATGCTTTGGAATCTCGAAATTTAGGTTGGCTTAGCAGTTTCACGTTATCCGTTGTTGTCACGCAGACGGCGCAGGCTATCCTTCGACAATGTGATGCTCACCAAAATTACTGCCATGATACTCCATACACACCAAACTCGGGCACAATCAAGTACGGTGTTTCCTGGAGCCCTCCTGCTGGCTTGACCACGCAAGCAACGACTTCAGTGACTAAGGCAACTGAAATTCTGAGTTGCCAAGGAAACGACTGCTCTGTGGCCGCAACTGACACGGAGACGATCACAAGTGCTGGGCAATGCTATACTTTTGCTTCAGGAGACGTCGCTTGTTACACGCAGACGGCGTCAACCTGGACTAACACCTTGATTATCACTTTCACTCAAGGGGAGCCCCCGCAGAATGCGCCATGGCAATGGCCAAGTTGGCTGAACTTCTTGGGCGCTCTGCTGGGTGCATTTTGCGGTTCAGCTTGGTACACTGTCTGCTTTTTCGGTGTTCCAGTCTGGTTGTACATAGTGCTGGTTGTTCTGATTTTGCTTGCTTTCATGTTGAAGCCGCGAAAAGGTAAGGCTGGTCGACCTAAAGGTTCCACGTCAAAAGGTGGTGGCGGCGATGGGACCACAATTAACATCACCAACAGATGATTGATTTGGCAACTCACCCTCCTTCTCCTCCTCCTGCGGTTAAGGGCCATGGCAGTTTGAAGGCTCTGAGCATAGTTGCGTTGCTCGTTGTCTCAGTGGTTTCAATGGGGAGCACGTTGTACATGGCCAAGAATCCGACCGTGTTCACTCTCACGCAGAATCAGTATTTGACTGAACTCTCGACCTCGACGATTCCTCCTAGCACTGAAACGACCACGGAAACTCGCAGCGTGACTTCATCTCTGCCTGTGACAGTGTTTCAGATTTCGCGTACCACAACAACCCAAGGTGGACAAACAATCTACATTCAGTCAGCGACGAGCAGTTGCGGGTATCCTTTCGACCCGAGCACTTGCAATGAGGGTTCGCCCATCACTGTTGTTGGGAACTTGGCGGGTGGCCAAAGTACCTGCGTCTTCATGTTGGGTGGTGGGGATGGTCGCACATATGCTTTGTACAATTTACAGACTGGCACAACAGGGTTCGTGCAGGTGTTCGGTTACGCGTATCCTAACTGGCCTCAGGGGCAGCAGTTTCCGCCGTATCAGCCTTTTCCGTCTGGGTCGATCTGCTCAGGGATACCTTTCTGGGTGTTGCAGGGCCCGCAAACTTACTCGGGCTGACTATTTTTCTATTGAATGCCTTTGCAGAGAGCAGTCATCCGGAGAGCAGTCGTCATAGTTTTGTTGGTTAGCAGTTTCTTGGCAGTAGCTTCTCAGGTTCAGCCTAGTTTTGGGCTGCATCTTCTTCAGTACGCGGGTGACTTCTTCTGCATTGACGGGTGGCCTATAGCATGCGATGGGACTGCCCCTAATTTCGCAGGAAATGAAGGGGATGATGCGGCTGCAATTGAACTTTTCAAAATGTCAAATGTGCCATCTACCCAAATGGTAGAAGTGCATGTCTATACAAACGGTCTCGACGGTTTCTACGTCGGCGTTTACAATAATGATACCGGGGATCTGCTAGGTTCAAGGTTCGGTCCATTCTTCACGACTTCTGCTGGTGACGTAGCGCTTGAGATTTCCAATGGTCCAACGGTCTCTGGCACTATTTGGTTGGGTTTCACTCGGTCTCACGGAAGTGAACCTTCTCAATCTAATGCGGGGGGATTCTGCAAATATGCGTACACACTTAACCATTGGAATGATAATTGGCCCACGAACATTAGTGACTTGAATTGCCAAAGCGCGGATTGGGGAGATTCTATTTGGTTTGCGAACGTGACGACCACGCAAGGAGTAACGCCGACTATTCAAGCGACTACCACAAGTTCATGTGTAGGAGGGAGCGGACCGGTTCTGGCTTTGCCTTCTGCTTTACCGGGTACGGCCGTGAAAGCGTTTGGGGACGATTTCGAGTCCGGGGATCTCTCAACTCAATGGAGTGACACTGGTCCAGTTGGCATGCCAGCGCAGTTTTCATCTTTTGCTTATGATGGCTGCTACAGTTTGAAGTTAGGAGATGATATTGATGAATCAGCATCGTTAGGTCGAGATAGCATTCTTCATCCTGGCTACTCTAACGTATCAATTCCTGTTTCGGCTACGGAGTTGTGGGTTCAAGGTTATGTGTACGGTGAAAATCCTGTTTCTTCTGGCTCTCTCATTTTTGTAGGTAATCCGTACGATGATTATCTATGGGGTGGTCAAGTCGGGATTTCTGGTGGTTATTATCAATTTACTTTTGTTTATGGGAATCTTCCTAATCCTAATGCAAGTGTCTTGACGGTTTCTATTGCTCCGGCAAATGCTACTTGGACGCTTTTAGAATTTCAAATCGTACTTGCTCAGCAGGGTTCATTGAGTTTTTACATAAATGGCACATTGGCTGCTAGTCAAACTGGTATGGATACCCGAATGCTCGAACCGAGTCTTAGTTCGGTTTCGTTTAACGATGCTTCCACGATCGACATTAACGGGTGGTATTCTACGTACTATGACGATTTCGGAATTTACTACGTAGAGTCTACAACTACAACCACAGCAAGCACGACTACGGCAAGTACGACTGTGGCACCACCAGTTAATGTGTGGGGAAACAATAACCCGAGTACTTCAACAACTTCTTCCGCAACTTCAACAACGCAGACAGCGGAATCAAATTCGCTCACAACTTCTAGCACATCGAGGGCTTCAGGGTTTGGTCTTCTTAACCAGTATTTCGTTGCTCCAGTTTTCGGGGGGCTTAGCTGGTCGTTCAGGTTTCTTGGGTCTTGGTCTGCTTGGTGGCTGTGGGCCATTCTCATTGTGATCGTGGCTCTTGCTGCTGTGGGAAGGAAAACACGGAAAAGAGGACGAAGAAAGTAACTAGGCTGTTGCGAGTTGTATGAGTTTGCCGTTCACGAAGTAGCCTCTCAGTCCACATGAGTCGCAGGTGGCAGCTAGTTGCAGGTCGGCTCCGTCTTCGTAGAAGATGTTTAGGAGATCAGTGCCGCATCTAGGACAAGAGTTTCCCGTTTGCTTATCCATCGCATGTCGACCTCTCCTTGAGTACTGTATATCATAACCTCTGTCATAAGTATTACGTCGAAACAGTCATAATATCGACGTAAAACGGTCATTTCACACTAAAAAGTGAGGTGTTATCCTTTGAGGAATCCTAGGAGGAAGCCGACGCCAAAGCCTCCTAGGAGAGGAATGATTTGGGCTACTGTCTGAGTTATGGTTGTCCATATCGTGGTCACGGCGGGGGACCCGGAGAGGGATTGAAGCCAGTTGTAGAAGTTAGTCCAGCTCACCGTTATGACGCCTTGCGAGGACAGGTAGCCGAGACCTATAGCAAACAGGACCCCGAGGAGAATGAGGCCTTTTACTGCTTTCTTGGCCAGCCATCCTGCGACGAAGCCTATCACTCCTAAGATTCCCACTGAGGCCAGTAGAGAGTTGATGTCGAAGGCCAAGGGTTCCAGCACGTTTCCTACTTGAAAAATGGGCTCAAGGATTTCATCCTTCTATTTGTTTCTTGATGAGTTTTGCGCGGAAAAACTGTGTTCCTAGTTGCTGTCATATTGTTCTCCATATTGCCATGGGTTAACGTGCAGGCTGATGCCGTTCCATCTCAGAACATTAACGTCAAGCTGCCGGTGTGCCATGACTTTCCGATCTACTGGAACAATACGTACGCGCCTTGGAAGCTGCTCACGTTAACTGTGTGTGTGGATTCGATTGAATGGCAAAATCAGACTTCGGTTCTTCTGCACTTGCGCGTTTACCAAGACTCTGTTCTGCCGATTAGTGTTTCAAATATTGGAGCCCAGGTTGGGGACCAGAATAATGCGATGTTAGGTTTCGCGAAAGTTGTTCAGCAACAGGTTCAGTTGCAGGGGCGGGCGTGGACGTCGGTTGACGCTATGATTGTTAGTCCGTACTCGGTTCCTCAGCTGACTCAGATGAGTTCTTCCATCCAATCCGTTAAGGGTGAAGCTTCTTTTTCGTGGTGTTTAGGGTGGGGTAGCTGGTGCGCTTGGAGTGGCACCTATCACAGACAGGACATATTGACTAGGCCTCAGCTGCTTGCGCTGTACGAGCAATATGTCACCACCAGTTGAGCTGATTTGGAGGGGCGTTTCTTGTCCCTTGGGGTCCTGCGTAAAGAAAGAATCGTGCGTCAGGTTCGTCTGCGTAACCTGAGTTACATTATCCTTTGGGGTGCTCTGATCGCTGAGGCTCTAGGGTTTTGGGGCCGAGTTTTCTTGGAGCCACCATTCTTCGGGCCATTCTTCGTGACGTTAGCAGTTGTTGGTTTATGGAAATGGTGGGAGAAACCGGACTTCACTTCAACGGTGAAGGTGAAGGCGGTTTCTGATCATGGCCAAAGCGCAACTTAAGGCAAGAGGTTCACCAACAAAATTAGGAGCGGTTTTTCAGTCGAGTCCAGATGTATGATAGTGAGAGTGCTGCGTTGAGGAGGTACATGCCATAGATCTCTAACGTGACGTTTCTTGGTAGTGGTTCGTATCCGAAGAAGCTCGGTATTGAGGAAGTCATGAAGATAAATGCTAGAATTGTGGTTAGAAGGATTGATGCTAGAAGGACTTTTTCTCTGAAAGGGGATTGTCTCTGTAGTTTGTTGTTCTTCGCTACTAGGTCGTCTTTTGGTGTGATGTCGTGGATTGGGACGACGCATGCTCGTATTCGCGGGACCATTGCCATGCCGAGGAACGTGTTTCTGAGAACAAGGAGGACCGGTCCTCTTTGTCTGGTCTTGGTGTTGTGGCCTGTTTCGGTTTGGTGTTCTCGTGCTGCTTCGCGGTTGTTGAAGCTGATTTTGCAAATGGCGCAGAAACCGTTGGCATCAATGTTGTCTAGGAACTGTAAGCCGTCTTCGCCGACCACGGATTCTACGAAGTCTCTGTCCCATCTATTGGTTGGAGCGCTGAGAATGTGCAAGCCGTCATATTCGCTTCGAAATGATAGTGGTGTTTCGTATAGGCGATGACAGCAGAAGATTATGAGACATAGTCCTTCGCGGAGACCTGTTCTCTCGAACATTATGTGTCTGTATCTGAAGAAGTCGACAAGTGTTTCTTTTGGTATAGTGACTCCTGTAAGGTCTTCGACCATGATGACCTGACCAGATTTGCGTTCCCACTTGGAAGTTGAGATCAGGTCGAAGTGTTCAGCTAACGCTCGTTGCACGAACAGGTTTCGGGCCCCGAAAAGTTCTGCGACGCTGTTCACAATATCCAATGTGTCGTTTGTCTTGCCTCTATCTTGTCCGCCGACAAGGTACAAAATTCGTGGTTCAATGGCGTTATCTTTACCCATTGACTTGGGGAGGGGGAGTTCTGGGAGTAGAGCGTCGAGGTATTCCTTGCGAGTTACTTCTTTGATTGCGAGTATGTCCTCTGTTTTTTGCACAGTTGTTTGCATGATTGTTCACCAGAATTGTGTATAAGAAATGAAGTGCATATACTTGCGAACTTCAGGTACAGTACCACACTTTAAGTACCTGCGCTACGAAGAATAGTGGGCTCTGAATGACTTCTCGAACTGAACTGGTTGTTTTCTTCGTGGTGGTCGTTGGTGTAGTGGGCTTTGTGCCTGTTTATGCGCAGAGCGCCTGGTTAGTTCAGCTCAAGTATCCTGATGGAGAAGTTGCGGCTGGGCAATCATTCACTGTGGAGGTAAGCCTGTCCTTTAGGAATTTGGTGCCTCCTCAAGCAATATTTGGCGGGATAGTGGATGATTCGAACAATGTGTTGCCGGCCACGGTGAATTGTTTTCCGATGAGTTGCGAAAGCTCAGAATCATTGGGGGTGATCATCCCGTCCGTGACGGTATCTGGTTCTGAAAATGTCAACATCACATTAACTGCCCCAAGTAACGTGACAACTTGGAATCTTAAGGCAGTAGCTGGCGTTGCGAGCGTTGGTTCATCTGGGCAAGGAGAGACAAGCATACAGTCCGTTAGACCGTTTCAGATTCAAATTGCGGTAGCTACTCAGATTCAGACTCATACCGAGTCAACGATTCAGTCAACGTCATCCGCAACACCCGAGACTTCGACATCGAAGCTTTATGCGCCAGTCACCGAGTCGGCGTTTCGGCTTCCTGCCGATTTCTACCTTTACCTGGCAATTGCAGGAACCCTAACGGTCTCTGTTGTTCTGTTGTTGCACATAAGAAAGCAAGTTGCCACCAAGACGGAGTGAAAGACCTACTGTTCGGATGTTTCCGCTAAGGCTTTTTTGAGGTTTTGGCGGAAGGTTTTGCTTTTGAGTAGTTGGTCTACGAAGTCGAGTGGTAGGCGTATTGGTGGTCTCTGGTTTGCTAGTATGTCGCCGCATTCGGCGCAGTAGATGGCGATGGGTGAGTTTTCTTGGTCGCATTTCATGCATTTGATTACTTGGGTTAGGGGGCGTAGGATCTCTTCTTTTCGTTTCATTCCGTGCAGTACGAGGTCTTTGTCTTCGACGTCTCTCATGCTTAGGTGGCTGTAGACGGCTACCATGGCGGTGCTGCTCCAGCCGTACAGTTTCATTATTTCTCGGTCTGTGAAGTAGCGTGAGTCTTCGGTGGCTCGGGTGTGGCGGAACATTTTGGGTGAGATTGGTTTGTGGAGGATTTTCCAGCCTGCACGTTTGATCATGGCGTAGAATCCGTCATTTTGGTATCCTTCGCCGTTCTCTTTGATTAGGAGGGGCCAGTTGGGTTGGTCTTTGTGTGGGTGGCTGTTGAGGTAGGTGCGGAGGTCGGGGAGGGTGTGGTAGATTCTGCGGCGTCGGACTCCTGTTTTTCCTTCGAGGCGAACGATGGCGCCGTATTCGTCGAATTGGATGTCTTTGATTTTGATTCCGTTGATTTCAGCCGCGTCGTCCGCCTAGTTCGCTTAGGAGTTCCAGGGCTAGGCGGGCTGTGGGTGTGGGGGCTTGCCGGATTAGTTGGTGCTTGTTCTTCGGGTGTGAGAGTTTGAATTGTGGCTGCGGGGTCGGTGCCCGTTTGGGTACGTCTACTTGTTCTAGTAGTTCTTTTCGGCCTAGGAATTTGAGTGCGTGGCGGATCAATAGACGTGTAATCGGTAGCCGCCTGGTTTGTGCTTTCCGATATGAGTTCAAGTGTTCAAGCAGGTCGCGTCTCGGGTGACTGATACCAGGTCGACCTTGTACTGGTCTCGTAGGCGGGTGAGTTCTATATGATGGTTTTCCACTGAGGATTCATCGTCTCCTTTCCTCCGCAGCTTCTGAGCGAACTCTTCAATCCAGCTGCGCTGAACGCTGACTCCCAAAGTGGAGGCCGTACCACACCGTACCACACGTTAGGTATTAACGATTTCCGGCAGGGAAACT
>CAWABQ010000005.1:0-7601 GCA_963780265.1 Candidatus Bathyarchaeota archaeon | reverse complement strand
GGAAGCTCCCCAACACTTGCGCTGTCTACGATGTTACAGGGCTCACGGACGCTCTCGTGATTGCAAAGTTCCACACTCGAGAAGAACTGAGCAAATTCACGAAGAACCTCCTCAGCATGCCCTTCGTGGACCGAACAAACACGCATGTTGTGTTGACTACGGTCAAGGAAGATTTGCGGCTCCTGTAGCCTACTGGATAGGTCGTACAGAGAATTGGCTTACGCGTCGAGGCAGGTGAGCTACTTGGTCGGGACCGTGGGGACATTTCTCCAGGTCTTAGCGGTCTGGTGGGACAGGTACTCTTACGGCCAAGTTGCCACCACTAATCCTTGGTCGGACCTAACTCGCATCGTGCTCTATGCGGGGTTCGCAATAGTTGTTCTTGCTGCTTGGCGAGGCCTCCGGGCTCCTCGGATTTTACCGGCCGCCACTGTGCCGATTCGTTTTGTGAATGTGGCCGGGCTCAAACTTGCGGGTGCCGGTTCACTAATCGAGATTATCGCTCTGCTATGGAATGAAACGGCTCGACAATTCTTGTTTACTGAAACCAGCATTACGCCCTTCCCCCTCGCGCTCTTGACGGTTGGCATGCTGGCCGTAGCCCTTGGAATGGTCGTCGGACTGGCGATTGAGTATGGAATGATTAGGCGGGCGATTGTCGCCGCTTCAACGTTCAAGCGTTGGCTAACGCTCGTTTGTGTTATCCTGGCATTCGCTTCAATCTGGCTCATGGCAGCTGGCGTTTTCTTATTCACAGCGAATGCATTCCAAGCTTTTCCCCTCAACTTGGTGGCCGCAGTCTTGCTCGCACTGGTTGTGCAGCTTGTTCTGGTTCCAGCAAAGCGAGTGTTACCGAGATTTGGTGCTGCCCTCTCGATTGGCGTCGTATTCAATGCGGTGTCTTACTTCTTCCTCGTAGCAGTCGCAAAGGTTCCGGCCTATGTTCCGTGGGGCATACTTCCTATCGCTTCGTTTGAAGTCTTGATTCTAGCATTGAAGCGAGTGATGAACATCACAACGGCCGCTCTTGTCTCTTCAACGGTGATTGGGCTGTTTTCTTGGGCTACGTACTATCCGTTCACTTTGAGCATGTTTCCTTGGTCATCTTCGCCGCAGCTACTGCTGGCAGCGGGGGTTTTGGGTGGCCTCGCGGGTGGATTTCTAGGGAACTCAGCCTACTCGGGGCTTACTTCAGTTGTGCTCGGTGACGTTGTGGGCTGAGCGAGCGTCTACTTTTGTTTGTTTACGTAAATGCCTGCTGCGACTTCCAAGCTCAGGGGGTAGGAGTTTGCGCCCACCTTTACCATGATCGGGCCCTTGAACGGAGCCTTCTCCTCAACCTTCACCTCGACGCCGGGAAGCATCCCTAGGTTGGCGAGGTAGCGTAAGAGTTCAGTGTTCTCGTCAGGAATCTCGCTCACGACACCGCGCTGGCCTTGGCTAAGATTGGATAGGGCTTCGCTTTTTGTTGGTGCCAAGTACCCTTTCTCATCTGGGATTGGGTTTCCGTGCGGGCAGGTTTCCGGGTTCCCAAGAGTCTTTTCAATGGAATTGGCTAGATTATCGCTTATGGCATGTTCAAGTTTGCATGCTTCCTCGTGTGAATCTGTCCAATCGTAATGCAAAACGTCGGTCAGCAACCTCTCGGCGAGCCTGTGCCGCCTGAATACTGAGAGGGCGACGCTTCTCCCTTGCCCTGTCAACTTGACACCCTTGTACGGTTCTCGTTCAACAAGTCCTTTCCCTTCCAGAACTTCCAGGGTGTTCGTCACACTACCCGGCGTTATGTTCAGTATCTTTGCGATATCTCCGGTTCGTGCGGCTCCGGTCTTCGCTTCAAGGTTGTAGATGGTTTTTAGGTACATTTCGGGGGCGACTGAGAATTCATGACTCAAAGGCAAAACCTGACTTTTGTTCCTCGTATCCACAACTAAGGCCACCCGAAGAAAGATTCTTGGCATTTAGTATAACTACTGTATAGGCCGCCCGAAGGAGTCTAAATACGGTACGAGCAGTTGAAAATGCCATGGTCGGTACGAAACCTGACAAGAAGCCTTTTGGAAGGGAGGGGCCGCCGAAAGGGTATCCAAAGGACGAGGCCGTTTACGCTGACTCCGAGAACTGGCGGTACCCGCTACATACGCCTTGGCATGCGAAGGCCGCACGCCGCTACTTTGACGACTCCTCAAACCGAGCCAAATACACTCGGGATGAACAGGCTTACATCGACTGGCGGATCAACCAAGCCTTGGAAAAGTTCGCCAAATCCGGGCCGTCGACAAGTGTGCGACGCCCCCCACCAAAGGTACCTTCCCGCAAGGCCGATGAGCTAACTTTGGAGCAACTGCTTCGGTTATTCTTGGGCGCAGCGCGCCTTCAGCGTGCAAAGGAAATTGATGATGTACTTGTCACGGTTTCTGATTCAGCCTCAGACCATATCCTAGGGAAGGTCAAGCAGTATGTGGTCGAAATTGACCTCAAGAACCGAACGGTACTGCACGACTGTCAAGATTGGCGCAAGAACATGGCTTCAAAGAACATGTGCAAGCACCTCGGCAAGTTTCTACTAGCCTTGGATGAAAAGAGGGCGACAAACATCTTGAGAGAAGTGCTGGTCAACAAGGACAAATGGACTTTTGCGGCACCGACTACTGCAGAATCATCTTCTAATCCTTAGCGCGCGAACCTTTTCAGCATCTTCAAGATTTCGTGGCCGTGCTTAATCGTTCCCAGACTGCCTCTCCTTCCATAACTCTCCGTGAAACGCTCTGAACGGTCCGATTTGACATTCAACCCTGTAACGAGGATTGGCACTGGGTCATCGCTGTGGCCCTTTGTAACGCACGGAGTAGAGTGGTCGGCGGTAACGCAGAGCAACTTCGACCCTAGTTCCTGAAGTCCGGCGAAGAAACCTGAATCGATATCCTCGATCGACTTCGTCTTTCCATCGAAGTCTCCATCATGCCCAGGTTCATCAGGACCTTTCAGATGCACGTAGACTAGGTCGTATTTGGCGGTGAGTTCCAGAGCCTTTTGTGCTCGTTGACTGTAACCTTCAAGCGACCTGTCGAGCGGAAATACGTCCGCGTCCATTCCAACCACTTTAGCGATTCCAAGCTCAACAGGCATGTCAGCTACGGCTACCGACTTAAACCCAAATTTTTCATTTAGCGTTTTCACTTTGGGCGTTTTGGTTCCGGCATCGCGCATCAAGAGAAAGTTGGCTGGGAGGTTTCCGCGTTCCCTTCTCCGAATGTTGACTGGGTGATCCTTTAGGGCATCGTGGACTTCCGCTGCGAATTGGTTCAGCATTTGCGCCGTCTGTGCGGCGGCTTTCGTTTTGTTGAGTGGAACACACGTGGGTATGGGGGTTGGAAGTGTGACGCCGGATTTCGCAATCGTAACCTTGCCCTTGCGAGCATAAGCTGGGTCGAGGTTAGAGACGGATCCTGAAAAAGCCGTGCGACCCGTTCGAAAGATTAGCGCACAACGATGCCCAATCGTCGCCTTCAGTTCGAAGTTAGCTAGGGCTTTCAGTTTCGAGTTTTCGTTGACAGCTTCTACAAGTTCACGTGCCTCATCCGTGGAGACGTTTCTGCCCGCTCGCCGGTCGGTTATTTGCCCGTCTTGGACGGTGGCGAAGTTGCACCGCAACGCCAAGTCCCCGTTCTCGAACTCCATTCCTGAACCTAGCGCTTCGACAACGCCCCTTGAAAGGTCGAGTTTGGACGGGTCGTAGCTGAGTAGGGAGAAAACGCCCGCATCACTTTCAGGGGCTATTCCCCGTTTCACGGTGTAGACTGTGCCCATCATTCCCTTCGCGGTGAGCTTGTCTAGGTTTGGAGTCTTCGCTGCCTCCAATGGAGTCTGGTTTCGGCGTTCTGGGAATGGCAGGTCACCTACGCCGTCCAGGATGACGTACATGATCGGGTTTCGCAAGTTTCAGACACTCGGCGGGTATCGTGACGCCCGCAATATATTCATTCGAGCTAGGAACTGCATGGGTGATAAGGTCTCCACAGTGGTCCCCGAGAAAACTAAGACCAAAATCGTTTGCACGATTGGCCCTTCAACGTCTTCTAGAGTGATGTTGAGACGGTTAACGCGTGCAGGAATGAACGTTGCTAGGCTGAACCTGTCCCATGGAACATTAGATGAGCACGCCGCCCAAATTCGTTTGATCCGCTCGGTCTCGAGGGAGTTGAAGACTTCGCTCGGAATCTTGCTTGACTTGCCAGGGCCGAAGATTCGAGTTGGTAAGGTATTCCCGGAACCGGTGGAGCTGCGAGAAGGTGCACAGTTCACCCTAACGTCAAGGAGGATCATTGGCAACCAGAGGGCTGCATCTCTCAGCCACCCTTCGATCTTGAAGCAGCTCAGGAAAGGCGACCGAGTTTTCCTTGAAGACGGCATAGTCCAGCTCTCAGTTCTGCAGGCGAACAAGGATCAAGCAACCTGTAGGATTGTTAGAGGGGGCCACATCTCCTCAGGAAAAGGCGTCAATTTACCTGGGAAGAAGCTGAGGCTTGGCGCCCTGACCAAGCAAGACATTGCCCTACTTCGGTTCGCCGTTCAAAATGGCGCGGATTTTGTAGCCTTATCATTCGTGACAACCGCGGCTGAAGTTGCTAAAGCCAAACGACTAGTGAAAGACGCCGGATCTAAGGCGTGGATTATTGCGAAAATCGAAAAGCACGAAGCGGTCGAGAACTTTGATGCAATTGTGCAGAAGGCACATGGAGTAATGGTTGCTCGGGGTGACCTCGGCGTCGAGATGGAGCTTGAGGAGATTCCTACTCTTCAGAAGGAAATAATTGCGAAGGCTAACGCTGCCGGAAAACCTGTGATTACAGCCACCCAAATGTTGGAATCCATGGTCAATAACCCCGTCCCAACACGAGCAGAAGTAACTGACATTGCGAACGCCATAATTGACGGAACAGACGCTATCATGCTCTCAGAGGAAACTGCGGTCGGAAGATACCCTGTTGAGGCGGTAAACGTGATGAAGCGAGTCGCCTCTGCGACTGAGAACAACTTACCCTACAGTAAACTCCTCAACAGTAAGCGCAGACATCTGAGACCGATCGTTCAGGATTTGATTAGTTACTCGGCTTGCGTAGTCGCATACCGATTGGGCGCGGGTTGCATAGTGGCCCATACGAGAACCGGCCTTACAGCACATCGAGTGTCAAAGTTTCGGTCGCCGGTTCCCATCATTGCTCTGACATACAATGTCCCGGTGATGAACAGGCTCTCGTTGCTCTGGGGCGTGTACCCCTACCGTGTGAAGAAACTCTCGACCACGGCTGAAATATTCTCGGCCGCAAAGGCCGCAGCCCGGCATAGCAGGACGGTTAGTGAAGACGGCAAGATTGTCGTGGTCTGCGGAGACCCCTCCACACCAGGCGGAACAACAGACCTACTCAGGGTACAAACAGTGTAAGTGTCACGTTCTCTCATTCTAAGTATTGTATAAGTTAATACATTATATAAGTTTATATAATCACAACTAAGTACGCTGCTCATAGAATGTGAGGGAGGAACAGAATACGGTCAGCAAAGGAGGACATGACCCAACGCTCGGAACAATTCAAATGGTGGAGAAGGCAATTAGGAGAGCGTCGAACTACCCAACCAAGAAGGCTCTTTGGCAGAGCCTCCCACGGCAAGTGCAGTACCAAACCTTCAACCGCATCATAGACTACTTACTAGCAAGCAACAAGATAATTCTGAACGACCGTGAGATCGTTTGGGTCTTCCCCGATAACGCCAGATTAAAGAAGGCATTAGCGAAGAGCGTCAGCGTACGCTAAGTCGTTCTGTACCCAAATCTTCTATCATATTCTTTGTGGGTTAGAATTTCAAGGCAGAAAACCGCTATCCCAACTCCCTCCCAAACGAGCGAGTAAGTCAAGCGCCACAAACGCTATCCCAATTCCCTCCGGCTTATTAGCGATTCACGCATGCTTTGCAACGAGCATGTAGATAGCGACTAAGTAGTTGGTCGCCGGCGACTAACTACTTAGTTGAGAGGGGCCTCTGATACGAATTTCTGAGGATAGGTTTATTCCGAGGCTAGGCCGAAGACCATAACGAGCAACAACCTAGATGACTTTCCGACCAAAGCAACACCCTGCCAAGTTGAGGCCGCAGCTATGACTGTCGGCAAAGAGGCAACACTCTACCAACAACTCCCACATGACAGGGTGAGATGTACTGCCTGCGCCCGGTATTGCAACATTCCGGAAGGAAAGGTAGGCCTCTGCGGAATCCGAGGAAACACAAACGGAAAACTCTGGCTCTACGTCTACGGCAAAATAATCGCCGGCCACATAGACCCAATCGAAAAAAAACCTGTAACACACTACATGCCCGGAACCAAGATATTCTCAATCGCAACAACCGGTTGCAATTGGCTCTGTAGCTACTGTCAGAATAGTGACATTAGTCAACGGCGCAAAATCGAAGGTCTGGACGCAACTCCCGAAACGATTGTGGAGATGACGAAGCGCTATCGTTGTGAGGGGTTGGCCTATACCTACAATGAGCCGTCGATCTTCATCGAGTTCGCCCACGATATTGGGGTTCAGGCGCGGAAGGCTGGGCTGATCAACATATTCGTCTCGAACGGATATGATACGCCTGAGACGGTTGGGTTGATGCGGGATTTCCTGGATTGCATCACAGTTGATTTCAAGGGCAGCGGAGAGACCGGGTTTGTGCGGAAGTATATTGCCATCGCGAACGCTGAGCCAATCTTTCAGACGCTGCTGGAGTTGCGTGATAGGACGAAGGTCCACATTGAGATCACGGACTTGATTGTTCCGGAGGTTGGGGACGATTTGGGGGCGGCTAAGAAGCTTTGTTCGTGGGTGTATGATAGCCTGGGCCCTGATACGCCAATTCACTTCCTACGCTTCCACCCAGACTATAAGATGAAGAACCTACCACCAACACCCATCAAAACCCTAGAGAAGCACCACGCAGTCGCCAAGGAGGTAGGATTGAATTATGCTTACCTCGGAAATGTTGCAGGCCATCCCTTCGAACACACGTATTGCCCGGAATGCAAAGCGGTGGTTGTGGAACGCCTCGGTTTCGACATCACAGGATGGCACCTCGACAACCAAAACCGCTGCTCAAACTGCGGGAACGAAATCCCCATCGTAGGCCACTTGAGCAACTCAGTAAACGAAGAACGATTCATGCCCATAGTAATGTAGGCCTAACTGATCAATCTCTATCGTGGCTAGAGAAAAACGCACATTAGAGAATACAAGTCAAGCCACGTATCTTCCTCTTAGTGCTGGTTTTGTCGGGTTCATAGGGAGAGTGTACAGACGGCACAACTGCTGTTCCTGAACAGGACCTGCATCATGGTTCGAGCATAATAATGGTAAGCGAATTATGCAATCTGAGCGAAAAGGACAGAGTCTCAGTCGCTCCTCGGGGGCCGTCCATAATTCCGAAAGTGACATAGGCAGATGAGCTGTCTCTGGGTAGGATGCTATGGGAATCTTCCGAAACGTCAACTCACTTCTTGCAAACGTCTTTTCACCAGAAGACCGACTTGCGCGAAAACTGAGAGGTGAGAGGTG
>CAWABQ010000004.1:0-18782 GCA_963780265.1 Candidatus Bathyarchaeota archaeon | reverse complement strand
GACACTCAACCCTACAATCGACGATGCCCCAAAGAGGATTTCTTCGATGACCCAAGGTCTCGGTGTAGACTACGCTATCGTTGCAACTGGGAATTTGAGAGCCATCGAACAAGCTTTCAGCTCCATACGCAAAGGCGGAAAGGTCGTTCTATTCGGAGCCCCACCTAGAGGTGCACAACTTCCCCTAGACATGAGCCGCCTTTTCATACGTGAAATCAATTTCGAATCAAGTTACTCAACCTCTGAGACCGAGATGAGAATGGCCCTCGACTTGATCGAGAAAAAGCGGATCAGTCCGTTGAAACTTATCACACATCGGTTGCCACTAGCAAAGGCATTAGAGGCGTTCAGCCTGGCTCAGAAAGGCGTGGGTGTTGTCAAGATTGTTGTCGAGAACGAGTGAGCATATCACAAGCCGCCATAGAAGCCAATTTAATAGCCCAACGTAAGGCTCTGTTTTCCCATGCCAAACTCAATGCTCGCAGTCCGCTTCTACAAACCCGGGGAATTGAAAAGCAGAGCAAGTCCCCAATATCTCGAAAAACATGGCCCGGGGGAACTGATTGTCAAGAGCCATGTCGCCCTGACTTGTGGGACGGACGTGAAGATGTTCAAACGGGCCACCCGTTAGCCAAACCACCTCAAATAATGGGGCATGAATTTGCTGGGACCGTATCGGAAATCGGAACCGGCGCTGGGAACTTTAGGGTGGGCATGAAGGTTGTTTCGGCCAATTCTGCACCATGCAACAAATGCTTCTACTGCTTGATGCATCAACCGAACCTTTGTGAGCGTTTAGATGAGAGCATGATAGGATTCACTTGGCCAGGTTCGTATGCGGAATACGTTAGGATTCCCGAAAGAATCGTCCGACAGAACACTTTCCAAGTTCCTGATGGCGTGCCATTAGAAAGTGTCGCCAGCTTAGAGCCGTTGGCATGCGTCGTTCATGGTTGGGACTTGGTTGGCCAGGTGCCAGGCGGCACGGCAATCATCATCGGCGGTGGACCCATCGGGTTACTTCATGCGCAGCTCGCACGTCTTAACGGCGCGCGGCAAGTAGCATTATGCGATGTGGTTCCGGAAAGGCTCCGGGAAGCCGAGAAAATCGGAGTCGACACGACGATAGATTCTGCGAACGAAAATGTAGTTGAGCGGATGTCGAGTCTCACGGATGGTAGGGGCGCTGATATTGTAGTCGAGGCTGTTGGGCGTGGTGAAACTTGGGAATCGACCATCGGCCTCGTTAGGAAAGGTGGAGCGATTCTTCTTTTCGGCGGTTCCCGTCAGGGACGATGGTGTCCTTCGAGGCTGAGAAATCCATTACGGTGAACTGCATGTTCAGGGTGCGTTCGCCCCACCCCCGCTGCCGTTGAACCCCGCCTTCCGCTTGATAGTTTCTGGACAGGTTTCGATTAAATCACTAATTTCTCATGAAATGCCGCTGGGAAAGGCTGAGGAAGCTTTTCGTTTGATGGTGAGGGCAAAGCGTTGAAGGTTGCCTTCGCCACCGGGATGAAAGAGCATTTCTTACAACAGAGAATCCGGTATCTTGAGGTATAGTTTCAAATCCTGCAGGAATTTCGCTGCTGGCACACCGTCGACGATGCGGTGGTCAAAGACCAAGGTCAACATAGTTGCAGGCCTTGCTGACACACCCCCGCCCAGCGCAAATGGTTTTAAACGATCGCCCCAGCCCGAGAATTGCACATTGTGGAGGGTAGATGACAGCGAGAAGGACTCTATGTCGTAAGCACCAAGATTCGTTCCTGGAAAGTCCCGCCGGTCAATTCTTCTATCGTTAACCGCTTCTCCGCAGGCCTTTTGCGGGGACAAATACATCGATCACCTAAATGATGCCCAACTCAGCAGTTTCCTGTTACCAGTTCTGAATGACTGGAGCGACGAGCCCTTCTTCAGTGTTGATGGCCACTGCAACATTCACATCCTGCAAGCGTTTGGGATATTCATCTCCCTTCAATCGTTGAGTTGATGGCAGTGTGCTCTATCGGTGCTTTTTCCGCTGGTTTCACCCCGCGAAAGCCGTGAAGGAGATGTGGCTTTCCTTCTCCTTCATCCGCGACAAGTCGTGTTGCATCTGCCTCCATCGTGATCTGTTCCACTTGGCGCGGACTGTTGTAGCACTGAAGGACAGCCTTGGAGCCACAGCTTTCCTGATAGAGCCCTCAAGCTTGACTTTTCTCAGAACTGTCGGCTGAAGTACCTTGGAGAATACCTGCGCAGCTTTCGGAGCCTGCTCGACTGCAGCAAGGACGTCTCCACCGCAATAGGCAGCAGCGGCCCTTCCTGCCGCTTTGAGTCGTTGACCATCTCCCTGATGCTCTTTCTCTAGCCTTCAAGGGGCTGCTGCGGGACTACTATGCGGTCACCCGAGAATATTAGCAGTGAAGGATGTGGGGCTGGTGCCGCTTTGTGGGGAAGCCCTGGCTCCTTGAACGCCTTCTTGTTGAACGGTTTCTCGTCGTGTAACTCATTGAGAACCTGTGCTAGATTGGCCGATGATTGCGACTGGGTCGGCAACTTGGACGTCGCTTCCAACCTCAACCAGAGCTCACTTAGTACACCGCCCTCCGGAGCTTCTATTTCGAAAGTTGTTTTCTCGCCTTCTACCACAAGGATTGGCTCGCCTTTCCGGACTAAATCGCCTTCTTTTTTGAGCCATTCGACGATTTTTCCCGTATTCATCCCATTAACCACGGCATAACAACTTCAGGCATTCGCGCTCACCGGCCCATTATCCCGTCTACCGCTTGCACAATTTTTCTGTCGGCGTTTGGCATGTACATTTGTTCCAGGCTAGGGGAAAAGAGGATACGGGAGATTTTCGGGGCATTCCAACACGCATTATCGGTGCGTCTCCGATAATCGAATGAGGCTTCCAGAGAACCGCTGCTGAATTCTTCCGAGCCAACGCCGCCTGATTTCACATCATCGGACGCAATAACCAATCTCGAGGTTCGCTTAACGGATTCAACAATGGTGTCGAGGTCAAGCGGCTGGATGGTGCGTACATGATGACCTCTGCTGAACGCCTTTCTCCTAAGCCTTTTCGCTGCCGAAAGCACTTCGCCGACGACCTTGAAACTCCAATAATTATTACGTCGTCTCCCTTCCTCTGCACTTCCGCCTGCAAGACATTTTGGTCTTCTCCTCTTCAGGAACGAGGCCTCGGTTCAGTAAGTAAACCCGCACTCAATGAATAACGCCGGGTTCTCATCACAGATCGCAGATTTCAGAAGGCCTTTCGCATCGTTGGTATTCCTATCAAACAACCTTTAAGCCTTGAACTGGAAAAACAGTGCAGGAAAGAACTGCGAGTGCTGGGAGCCGTGCTGGCGTCCCAAACTGTACTGGGTCCTTAACACCATCGGTACCTTGAGTTGCCCGCCGCTCATGGACCTTTTTTTTGCAGCTTGCGTTGCAAGCTGATCGAGGCAAATCGGTAGGAAATCCATGTACATTA
This sequence comes from Candidatus Bathyarchaeota archaeon, assembly GCA_963780265.1. Lineage (GTDB taxonomy): Archaea > Thermoproteota > Bathyarchaeia > 40CM-2-53-6 > 40CM-2-53-6 > FEN-987. The sequence goes on along the minus strand of CAWABQ010000004.1, from coordinate 15,298 downwards.
TTTCCGCAACAGGTTTGGCCCTATGAAGGCTAGCCGACTGCTGCGCCGGCAATGGCTATTTCGGATATGGGTGTGTCCATTACCGCTCTGGTCCGAATTCCTCCAGTAAACCACGAGTGATTTTGTATGCTCGCCGAAGACCCCAATCTCTCGCCTGCAGGATTACGTCCAGGTTTCTTGCATCTCCTCGCGGAGGGCTTCACGCAAGGCTTCGGCGTAGGTCATCTCACGCAACTTCAGAGCCTCCGGCGTAGACGTAATTGTTCAAGTCATCGAAGGGTAGGGGTAAACCTTGACTGGCGAAGGCTACGGCGTCTTCAACATCTTGCCGGGCGGTTGCATCGGCATTGTCGATATCCGCCTTTGTTAATCATTTGTTTTCCTGTAAACGCCTCTCGAAGGCGACAATTCGGTAGCGCTCAAGCCATTTTGCAACTCTCCTTCGGCCGATTTTCTCCCTTATCGTATACCCCATCGCCCTACCATTTTGTAGGTAACGCATTCAAGGAACGTTGGCTCACAAACACGCTCGCTCTCTCTCGCCACAGCTTTGTCGCTACAAAAATTCCGAGATCACATCATTCCCATTCACAATCATGGTTTCTATTCCGTAAGACCTCCCCCTTTCAGCAATTGAGGGGCTGAAAGTAGCGGGTGACCGGGGTAGACATGGCGTATTGATTGTTCTCGCAGAAGAGTAAGACGGGCGGTTTTTAAAAGCGCAATCAAGTTGAGGGCTTCGTGAAACGCCCCTGTATTGACGGCACCATATCCGAAGAAGCATGCAGCAACCTGCCGACCCTTCTTGTGTTTCAATAGGAGCCCGACTCCGGCCAGCGATGGGTAAGCCACTTCCAACTATCGCCGTTGCATAGAGCGAACCTGTTTTTGGGTAGATGGCGACGTCTTATTCCGTGAGACCCTGCAGGTACCCGTGGACTTGCCAAACAGTCGGCCATACAGAGTTTAGCGGGAACATCTTTTGCCAATGCGTGGCCATGGCCACGGTAGGTTGTGATGGTCAGGTCGTCGGGTTGCAGGGCCGCCATTGCACCTACAGCTATTGCTTCTTCACCGAGATAGAGATGGGATGGGGCAATTAGCGCCCCCTTTACGAGGAAGAGTTCTTCCATTCTCTTCTCCTCGAAACGGCGCAGGAGGAACATTTTCTGGAGCATCTGGAGTAGCTTTTCCTTTGTTAGCCCGTGCTTGGCAAACTCGCCTTCTGGAACATCTTGGATTGTTGTTAGGGTCGTCAATGCGAAATCAGGCGCTGTGTGACGCGCACACCGAGCCTTTAGTTCTTCGCAACCAGCCGGCTAAGTCTGAGTGAAGGATTATACTGCGAACCGTACCAAACTATTGACGGGGCGACTCAGCTAGATGGGCGAGACAAGGACTCTCTACGCAATTGCTAGAGTTGCCCATTCGACGGGTCACTCGTTAGAGATATGAGACGTGCCGTCAACGCCTTATTGCAACGAAACCTGAAAAAATTTAGAGTCCCCCAGAAGGAGCTTGCAAAGTATTCGGCCTTAGACGTTGTCAAGCAAGCCTTAGAGCTTCTGTTTGAATTCTCACCTTCCGAAAAAAATTACCGCGAAGCAATGCGGACGATTCAAGTCTACTCAGAGGGGGATGAGGAGATGTCGGGTACACTGCGGGACAGCTTTCGTTTAATCGCGAACGCCGTGTACAACGCATATACCGGTCAACGCCACGCTGAGTCTCTTGCCCCCGAGATACTCTTCCTACAAGGCGTTCCATTCGAACCAAATGAACTTCAACAATCCTTTAGATTCGTTGGCGTTCGGCCGCCCGATATAAGCCCGCCAAGCGTCAAGCGCACGACCTTTCTCGATGAAGACTTCGAACCTTACAATTTACTCTTGGAAGGAAAGATAACTCCTGAGAAAGCCCAAAAGGGTCGGGAAGAGCGTTGGGCAAGGACCATCAAAGCCACATTGAACAATAGTGGCACCGCCCTAATTCGTGTCGGCGCCGAACACGTGAGCTTACCGAAATCTGCAATAATGAAAATCTTCAGCGGAATTCGACGCTCAGCTACAGGAAACTTGCCGAAGATTCTTCAACAAGAAGGGATAGGAATCACGATCATCCATCGTATTCCAGATGTCAATGAGGTTTATGGAAAGAAGTAGCAACGACGGCGATGGGCGTTCGTCCTATCTTTTCTTCTTCGCGGTGAGTAGGTATTGGTAGACGAAACCGGCTAGTAGGGCTCCGATAATGGGTCCAACCCAGTACACCCAGAGACTTCCGAACGTTCCAGATGCGATTGCTGGGCCGAGCGCACGTGCAGGGTTTACCGCACCCCCTGTCAATGGCCCCGCTATGAGAATGTCGGCCGTCAGCGTCATCCCTATCAACAATCCTGACGCGCCCACAGGAACCCTATCAGTGTATAATACCGCATAGACTGAGAACATTAGGAAGAAAGTGATAATCAGCTCCACAATTACTGCCACAACATCGCTTTGCCCTATCGCAGGAGTAGGCGCAGGTAAACCAAATTTGGTTAGGGCACCATTTCCGGGCAAAATCAGCTCATGGACCAAACCAGCGAAGGTTGCCCCCAAGACTTGGGCGACAATATATCCGACTCCGTCGTCAACGTCCAATTTTCTGAGGGCAACAGCCGTAATCGTAATGGCTGGGTTAATGTGGCAACCTGAAATGGAGCCGATCGCGTAGACCATTACCATTAGTATTATGCCATGTGCAAATGCAATTCCTATGAAAGAAGCGGCAGGCGATCCAACACCTAAGACTGGAAGGAAGATGGTTACTGAAACTGAACCGAAGAACACCAACGCGAACGTTCCGATGAATTCAGCGACGTATGCTTGCCTTCCCATCTCCATCATCTTTGGCACCCGTGGCCCTGCCTAGCCCATCGCATTGCTATAAAACACTTCAGCTTTCAGCCACAGCCAATATGGATACAAAAATCAAAACAGCGCCCAGCAGAGTAATCATGCTGTACGATTCTTTGAGCAGCAAACTCGACAGAATCATCGCAGCAACAATCTCTAGCATACCCACAACAGACGCTATCGTTGCCGTGACTGACTTCAAGGCCAGCACCCAAAGGCCGTATGGCAAAACAGTGCCAATGAGAGCGGTGTACGCGACCCACTCCCATCCCACCAATGGAACTGCTACGAGATCAAGGCCACCGAAGAAAATCGCCATTGGCGCAAGAAGGAAAGCCGTCGCCAACATGACAACAGCTGACATTTCAATTACATTTCTGTCACGGCGTAGGAGGACGTGTTTGTGTAGTACAATGAAGAAAGCCCAGATTAGACCCGCCGAGAAGACTAGTAGATCGCCAACCAACTCTCCGTTAGCGAGTGTAGAAAGGTTGCCGTTTGTTGTGATCAAGACAGCGCCCAATACGCCGAGAATCACTCCGACCTTTTTACGCGGTCCGAACGATTCCTGAAAGACCTTCCAACTTAGGAGCGCGACGACAATGACGTTCAAATCCACAAGAAGAGCGGTCTTGGCGGCGGTTGTATAGAGTAGACCAACAAATTGAAGCGAAAACGCAATCCCATTCAGCAACCCCAAAAGCCAAACAACCCTCTCCTTGAGGGCCGGTGCTCTGAACTCGCCGTGTAGACCCAATGCGGGTAGCAGAATGAGCGCTGCGACAGCCAGCCTTAGGAACGCAAAATTGTAAGCGTTGAGGTATGCGAGCCCAATTTTGACACTTACAAAGGTACTGCCCCAAAGGACACTTGAAATTATTAGAAGCACGAATGCTGATTCTTTGCTCTCTCGAACTGGCTGTCGCAAGTTAGTCATTTAGGAGTGGTAAATGCCCCGCATGTGGCTAGAGTTGTTGCCCGATCTGATAGGTGTAGATCGTGTGCCCGAGCAACTCATCATAAACTCCAACAGGTTTCCATCCTGGCACTTTGAAGTCATGCGACACCACGCGTGCACCAGGCTTCAACTCTGCCTCCAATTTGGGCCTAAGCCGCTCGTTTGCACTTGAAGTGAGGTAGAGGGTGATTACGTTTGCGTCTGATATGTTCACGTCAAAGAAGTTCCCCTGAATGACCTTCACTTTGTCTTCGAGGTCCAATCTCTTGATCTCGGTCCTGGCCCGCTCCACCAGGTCTTCCCTCAGCTCGATGCCAGTGGATTTGGCGCCGATATCTTTCGCTGCCAAAATGATCAGCCGACCGTCACCACATCCAAGATCGTAAAGAACCTCGCCCGGTTTGACTTGCGATAAGTCCAACATTTTCTTCGCAACCTCAAGGGGAGTTTGAACAAAAGGTGCAATGCTCATGAATTCAACCTTCCCGAACTTCGCCTTGACTGGGTGATTTATGCGTATCGTCTCTCGGTATCGGGACGTTCGACCTTGGGCGCTTTCGACCCCATCGGTATGCTCTTCTCTTTCTTGCCCGTCCACTTCACGTCTTCTTCTAAGAAGCGAAGGCACACGTCTTTGAACTGCTTGAAAATTTCTTTCAGTTCCTCCTCTGTGAACGTGTCAATGAATGAGGGGTTCCTCAGCCAGCTGTCCCACCCGCGAACGCTCTCAAAAAGTGCTGAATTCAGCCTGATGATGGAAGCGTAAAGTCCCAAGCGGTCGGCGGGGTCAAGCTTCTTAATGTCTTCGAGCGCCTTTGTTCGTTCTTCAGTCCACGACAAACCCTTCGGGGCACCTTCTAATCCCCGTCCACTGCCCTGACCGTAATTTAGCCTTATTCCCGAAATGAAGTCGGCTCGGACACCTCGCCACCTCCACACGGAAGAGTGTGAATAACTGCCACCATCTAACCAAACTTGTTCCATGCGCTGAAGTCCGCGCTCCTCCCGTTCTTGCGAAACCTAATTCAACAGCGAAGTCCCTCATCACCCCCAAGAAAACACTGCGAGATAGTGGTTCGAGTATGACTCGTATTGAGCCCAAAGTCATCAAACTCGCCGAAACTAAGCTCGACCAAGACGGCGTTGAAAAGTTGGCGGAACACTACGCCGCCACGGAATGGCTAGACAGGGCAAAGAAACTTCAAACAAATGAATCGGAATTACTTATCGAACTCGCGGGGTGAACCTGTTACAAGAGTTTGGGGTCGGCTTGAACCCAAACGTAATCAAAATTCGTTACAATCCCAAAGATTACCTCGCCAACGTGTTGAAAAGGGTGACGGAAACATTCTGGAACACGCAACCGTAACCTTCGCCTTCCTTGAGTTAGTTGAATTTTCACCCACGAATTAATGAGACACCGCGCCGGTACTGCGATGAGTCAAGAGAGCCTCCAATACGTGCGTCCCCAAGAAGTTAACGTCTGCATCCGCCCGATGTGAACCAGTATCGAAGTAAGTTCGTCGAAACAGTTGAGGACATTCAGAAGCACTACCGCGATTTGGAAGCTAGTTTTGACTGGAACAAGATGACATTCGAACAGAAGAAACGGGTGACGTCTTGGTGTTGCGCCGTATCTTGCCGAACGGTATCGCCACGAACATAATTTGGACTGTTAACCACAGGACCATTCGATGGGTGATAGAAATGCGCACAGACCCCAGCGCTGAGGTAGAGATATGAGAAGTTCTTGCCAAGTCGCTGAGATTTGCATACGAGATTATCCGCTCCTCTACGCGGAATTCTTGAAGATGAAACTTTTCCTGATGGCACATTCCAATATGACCCGAATTTTTCAAAGGTGTAGCACCTATACCTACCAATTTAGGTCAAAGACCTTGTCCGAACCCTTCTGCAAGACCTTTATCTTGAAAGTCGAACCAAACAAGATCATAGTCCGTGAGCTACAACCTGATGGATATCCTTGTTGGAAACTACAACTATGCGAGATTGGTTGCGGGATGGAAGTTCCCCGCGCCAAAGAAGATATGTCAGGTCAGCATAGTTGTAGTTTCCAACAAGATCCATCAGGTTGTAGCCGCGGACTATGATCTTGTTTGGTTCGACTTTCGAGATTGAGGTCTTCCAGAAGGGTTCGGACAAGGTCTTTGACCTAATTGGTAGGTTTAGGTGCTACACCTTTGAAAACTTCGGGGCATATTGGAATGTGCCATCAGGAAGTTTCGTCTTCAAGAAGTCCGCGTAGAGGAGCGGATAATCTCGTATGCAAATCTCAGCGACTTGGCCGAAGACCTTCCGGATCTCTACCTCAGCGCTGGGGTCTGTGCGCATTTCTATCACCCATCGAATGGTCCTGTGGTTAGCAGTCCAAATTATGTTCGTCGCGATACCGTTCGGCAAGATACGGCGCAAGGCCGACGTCACCCGTTTCTTCTGTTCGAATGTCATCTTGTTCCAGTCAAAACTAGCTTCCAGATCGCGGTAGTGCTTCTGAATGTCCTCAACTGTTTCGACGAACTTCTTCGATACTGGTTCCACATCGGGCGGAATCCAGACATTAACTTCTTGGGGACGCACGTATCGGAGGCTCTCTTGACTCATCGCGGTGCCGGCGCGGTGTCTGACTAATTCGTGGGTGAAAATTCGACTAACGTCAAGGAAGGCGAAGGTTACGGTTGCGTGTTCCAGAATGCTTCCGTCGCCCTTTTCCAACACGTTGGCGAGGTAATCTTTGGGATTGTCACGAATTTTGGTTACGTTTGGGTTCAAGCCGACCCCGAAACTCTTGTAACAGGTTCGCCCGCGAGTTTGATAAGTAATTCCGATTCATTTGTTTGAAGTTTCTTTGCCCTGTCTAGCCATTCCGTGGCGGCGTAGTGTTCCGCCAACTTTTCAACGCCGTCTTGGTCGAGCTTAGTTTCGGCGAGTTTGATGACTTTGGGCTCAATACGAGTCATACTCGAACCACTATCTCGCAGTGTTTTCTTGGGGGTGATGAGGGACTTCGCTGTTGAATTAGGTTTCGCAAGAACGGGAGGAGTGCGGACTTCAGCGCATGGAACAAGTTTGGTTAGATGGTGGCAGTTATTCACACTCTTCCGTGTGGAGGTGGCGAGGTGTCCGAGCCGACTTCATTTCGGGAATAAGGCTAAATTACGGTCAGGGCAGTGGACGGGGATTAGAAGGTGCCCCGAAGGGTTTGTCGTGGACTGAAGAACGAACAAAGGCGCTCGAAGACATTAAGAAGCTTGACCCCGCCGACCGCTTGGGACTTTACGCTTCCATCATCAGGCTGAATTCAGCACTTTTTGAGAGCGTTCGCGGGTGGGACAGCTGGCTGAGGAACCCCTCATTCATTGACACGTTCACAGAGGAGGAACTGAAAGAAATTTTCAAGCAGTTCAAAGACGTGTGCCTTCGCTTCTTAGAAGAAGACGTGAAGTGGACGGGCAAGAAAGAGAAGAGCATACCGATGGGGTCGAAAGCGCCCAAGGTCGAACGTCCCGATACCGAGAGACGATACGCATAAATCACCCAGTCAAGGCGAAGTTCGGGAAGGTTGAATTCATGAGCATTGCACCTTTTGTTCAAACTCCCCTTGAGGTTGCGAAGAAAATGTTGGACTTATCGCAAGTCAAACCGGGCGAGGTTCTTTACGATCTTGGATGTGGTGACGGTCGGCTGATCATTTTGGCAGCGAAAGATATCGGCGCCAAATCCACTGGCATCGAGCTGAGGGAAGACCTGGTGGAGCGGGCCAGGACCGAGATCAAGAGATTGGACCTCGAAGACAAAGTGAAGGTCATTCAGGGGAACTTCTTTGACGTGAACATATCAGACGCAAACGTAATCACCCTCTACCTCACTTCAAGTGCAAACGAGCGGCTTAGGCCCAAATTGGAGGCAGAGTTGAAGCCTGGTGCACGCGTGGTGTCGCATGACTTCAAAGTGCCAGGATGGAAACCTGTTGGAGTTTATGATGAGTTGCTCGGGCACACGATCTACACCTATCAGATCGGGCAACAACTCTAGCCACATGCGGGGCATTTACCACTCCTAAATGACTAACTTGCGACAGCCAGTTCGAGAGAGCAAAGAATCAGCATTCGTGCTTCTAATAATTTCAAGTGTCCTTTGGGGCAGTACCTTTGTAAGTGTCAAAATTGGGCTCGCATACCTCAACGCTTACAATTTTGCGTTCCTAAGGCTGGCTGTCGCAGCGCTCATTCTGCTACCCGCATTGGGTCTACACGGCGAGTTCAGAGCACCGGCCCTCAAGGAGAGGGTTGTTTGGCTTTTGGGGTTGCTGAATGGGATTGCGTTTTCGCTTCAATTTGTTGGTCTACTCTATACAACCGCCGCCAAGACCGCTCTTCTTGTGGATTTGAACGTCATTGTCGTCGCGCTCCTAAGTTGGAAGGTCTTTCAGGAATCGTTCGGACCGTAAAAAGGTCGGAGTGATTCTCGGCGTATTGGGCGCTGTCTTGATCACAACAAACGGCAACCTTTCTACACTCGCTAACGGAGAGTTGGTTGGCGATCTACTAGTCTTCTCGGCGGGTCTAATCTGGGCTTTCTTCATTGTACTACACAAACGCGTCCTCCTACGCCGTGACAGAAATGTAATTGAAATGTCAGCTGTTGTCATGTTGGCGACGGCTTTCCTTCTTGCGCCAATGGCGATTTTCTTCGGTGGCCTTGATCTCGTAGCAGTTCCATTGGTGGGATGGGAGTGGGTCGCGTACACCGCTCTCATTGGCACTGTTTTGCCATACGGCCTTTGGGTGCTGGCCTTGAAGTCAGTCACGGCAACGATAGCGTCTGTTGTGGGTATGCTAGAGATTGTTGCTGCGATGATTCTGTCGAGTTTGCTGCTCAAAGAATCGTACAGCATGATTACTCTGCTGGGCGCTGTTTTGATTTTTGTATCCATATTGGCTGTGGCTGAAAGCTGAAGTGTTTTATAGCAATGCGATGGGCTAGGCAGGGCCACGGGTGCCAAAGATGATGGAGATGGGAAGGCAAGCATACGTCGCTGAATTCATCGGAACGTTCGCGTTGGTGTTCTTCGGTTCAGTTTCAGTAACCATCTTCCTTCCAGTCTTAGGTGTTGGATCGCCTGCCGCTTCTTTCATAGGAATTGCATTTGCACATGGCATAATACTAATGGTAATGGTCTACGCGATCGGCTCCATTTCAGGTTGCCACATTAACCCAGCCATTACGATTACGGCTGTTGCCCTCAGAAAATTGGACGTTGACGACGGAGTCGGATATATTGTCGCCCAAGTCTTGGGGGCAACCTTCGCTGGTTTGGTCCATGAGCTGATTTTGCCCGGAAATGGTGCCCTAACCAAATTTGGTTTACCTGCGCCTACTCCTGCGATAGGGCAAAGCGATGTTGTGGCAGTAATTGTGGAGCTGATTATCACTTTCTTCCTAATGTTCTCAGTCTATGCGGTATTATACACTGATAGGGTTCCTGTGGGCGCGTCAGGATTGTTGATAGGGATGACGCTGACGGCCGACATTCTCATAGCGGGGCCATTGACAGGGGGTGCGGCAAACCCTGCACGTGCGCTCGGCCCAGCAATCGCATCTGGAACGTTCGGAAGTCTCTGGGTGTACTGGGTTGGACCCATTATCGGAGCCCTACTAGCCGGTTTCGTCTACCAATACCTACTCACCGCGAAGAAGAAAAGATAGGACGAACGCCCATCGCCGTCGTTGCTACTTCTTTCCATAAACCTCATTGACATCTGGAATACGATGGATGATCGTGATTCCTATCCCTTCTTGTTGAAGAATCTTCGGCAAGTTTCCTGTAGCTGAGCGTCGAATTCCGCTGAAGATTTTCATTATTGCAGATTTCGGTAAGCTCACGTGTTCGGCGCCGACACGAATTAGGGCGGTGCCACTATTGTTCAATGTGGCTTTGATGGTCCTTGCCCAACGCTCTTCCCGACCCTTTTGGGCTTTCTCAGGAGTTATCTTTCCTTCCAAGAGTAAATTGTAAGGTTCGAAGTCTTCATCGAGAAAGGTCGTGCGCTTGACGCTTGGCGGGCTTATATCGGGCGGCCGAACGCCAACGAATCTAAAGGATTGTTGAAGTTCATTTGGTTCGAATGGAACGCCTTGTAGGAAGAGTATCTCGGGGGCAAGAGACTCAGCGTGGCGTTGACCGGTATATGCGTTGTACACGGCGTTCGCGATTAAACGAAAGCTGTCCCGCAGTGTACGCGACATCTCCTCATCCCCCTCTGAGTAGACTTGAATCGTCCGCATTGCTTCGCGGTAATTTTTTTCGGAAGGTGAGAATTCAAACAGAAGCTCTAAGGCTTGCTTGACAACGTCTAAGGCCGAATACTTTGCAAGCTCCTTCTGGGGGACTCTAAATCTTTTCAGGTTTAGTTGCAATAGGGCGTTGACGGCACGTCTCATATCTCTAACGAGTAACTCGTCGAATGGGCAACTCTCAGCAATTGCGTAGAGAGTCCTTGTCTCGCCCATCTAGCTGAGTCGCCCCGTCAATCGTTTGGTACGGTTCGCAGTATAATCCTTCACTCAGACTTAGCCGGCTGGTTGCGAAGAACTAAAGGCTGAGTGTGCGCGTAGCACAGCGCCTGATTTCGCATTGACGACCCTAACAACAATCCAAGATGTTCCAGAAGGCGAGTTTGCCAAGCACGGGCTAACAAAGGAAAAGCTACTCCAGATGCTCCAGAAAATGTTCCTCCTGCGCCGTTTCGAGGAGAAGATTGAAGAACTCTTCCTCGTAAAGGGGGCGCTAATTGGCCCATCCCATCTCTATCTCGGTGAAGAAGCAATAGCTGTAGGTGCAATGGCGGCCCTGCAACCCGACGACCTGACCATCACAACCTACCGTGGCCATGGCCACGCATTGGCAAAAGATGTTCCCGCTAAACTCTGTATGGCCGAGCTGTTTGGCAAGTCCACGGGTACCTGCAAGGGTCTCGGGGGGTCTATGCACGTTGCCATCTACCCGAAAACAGGTTCGCTCTATGCAACGGCGATAGTTGGAAGTGGCTTACCCATCGTGGCCGGAGTCGGGCTCGGATTGAAACACAAGAAGGGTCGGCAGGTTGCTGCATGCTTCTTCGGAGATGGTGCCGTCAATACAGGCGCGTTTTACGAAGCCCTCAACTTGATCGCGCTTTGGAAACTGCCCGTCTTACTCTTCTGCGAGAACAATCAATACGCCATGTCTACTCCGTAAACCGCGGGTCTCCAGCCCCTCAATCGCTGAAAGGGGAAGGTCTTACGGAATAGAAACCATGATTGTGAATGGGAACGATGTGATCTCGGTTTTTGTAGCGACAAAAGCTGCGGCGGAGAGAGCGAGGCGTGTTTGTGAGCCAACGTTCCTTGAATGTGTTACCTACAAAATGAAGGGCCACGGGGTATACGATAAGGGAGAATATCGGCCGAAGGATGAAGTTGCAAAATGGCTTGAGCGTGACCCAATTGTCGCCTTCGAGAGGCGTTTACAGGAAAGCAAGCTACTAACAAAGGCGGATATCGACAAGGCCGATGCAACCGCCCGGCAAGATGTTGAAGACGCCGTAGCCTTCGCCAGTCAAGGTTCACCCCTACCCTTCGATGACTTGAAGAATTACGTCTACGCCGGAGGCTCATGAAGTTGCGTGAGATTACCTACGCCGAAGCCTTGCGTGAAGCCCTCCGCGAGGAGATGCAAAGAAACCCGGACGTAATCCTGCTAGGCGAAGAGATCGGGGTCTTCGGCGGAGCATACAAAATCACTCGTGGTTTACTGGAGGAATTCGGACCAGAGCGGGTAATGGACACACCCATATCCGAAATAGCCATTGCCGGCGCAGCAGTCGGCTTAGCCTTGACAGGGCTGAAACCTGTTGCGGAAATAATGTACATGGATTTCCTACCGATTTGCCTCGATCAGCTTGCAACGCAAGCTGCAAAAATAAGGTTCATGAGCGGCGGGCAACTCAAGGTACCGATGGTGTTAAGGACCCAGTACAGTTTGGGACGCCAGCACGGCTCCCAGCACTCGCAGTTCTTTCCTGCACTGTTTTTCCAAGTTCCAGGCTTAAAGGTCGTTCTTCCAGGAACACCCTACGATGCGAAAGGCCTTCTGAAGTCTGCGATCCGTGACGAGAACCCTGTGTTATTCATCGAGTGCGGTTTACTCTACCGAACCAAAGGCCTCGTTCCTGAAGAGGAGTATACCGTACCCCTCGGACAGGCGGAAGTGAAGAGGAAGGGAGACGACGTAACAATCATCGGAGTTTCAAGGCTTGTCGGCGAAGCGCTTTCAGCAGCGAAAAAACTGGAGGAGAAAGGCGTTTCAGCAGAGGTCATCGACGTACGCACCATCCAGCCGCTTGACCTCGACACCATTGTTGAATCCGTTAAGCGAACCTCGAGATTGGTTATTGCGTCCGATGATGTGAAATCAGGCGGCGTTGGCTCGGAGATTTCAGCAGCGGTTCTGGAAGCCTCATTCGATTATCTAGACGCACCGATAATGCGTGTTGGATGCCCTGAAATTCCCGTTCCCTTCTCCCCTAGCCTGGAACAAATGTACATGCCAAACGCCGACAAAATCGTGCAAGCGGTAGACGGGATAATGGGCCGGTGAGTGCGAATGCCTGAAGTTGTTATGCTGTGGTTGGACCCTGGGATGCAGACGGAAAAATCGTCGAATGGCTCAAGAAAGAAGGCGATTTAGTCCGGAAAGGCGAGCCAATCCTTGTGGTAGAAGGCGAGAAAACAACTTTCGAAATAGAAGCTCCGGAGGGCGGTGTACTAAGCAAGCTCTTGGTTGAGGTTGGAAGCGACGTCCAAGTTGCCGACCCAGTCGCAATCATCGGCGAATCTAGCACAGGTTCTCAGTCAGTTACACGACGAGAAACCGTTCAACAAGAAGGCGTTCAAGGTAGTAGGGCTTCCCCACAAAGTTACACCAGCCCCACACCCTTCACTGCTAAGAGTCCCTCGGGTGACCGCATAGTAGCATCCCCAGCAGCCCGAAGGCTAGCACAAGAGCATCACGTAGACCTCACCACTCTTAGCGGCACAGGGCCCGGCGGCCGCATATTGCGGGAAGATGTCCTTGCTGCAGTCGAGCAGGCTCCGAAAGCTGCGCAGGTATTCTCCAAGGTACTTCAGCCGACAGTTCTGAGAAAAGTCAAGCTTGAGGGCATCAGGAAAGCTGTGGCTGAAAGGCTGTCCTTCAGCGCTAGAACAGCCGTGCCAGTAACGATCACGATGGAGGCAGATGCAACACGACTTGTTGTGATGAAGGAGAAGGAAAGCCACATCTCCTTCACGGCTTTCGCGGCGAAAGCAGCCGCAAAAGCACTCGAGAAGCACACTGCCATCAACTCAACGATTGAAGGAGATGAAATCACAACTTACTCGGACGTGAATGTTGCAGTGGCCATCAACACTGAAGAAGGGCTCGTTGCTCCAGTCATTCAGAACGTGAACAGGAAACCGCTGAATGGGATCAACTCGGCGATCGATGTTTTGTCGCAAAAGGCTGCGGAGAAGCGGTTAACGATAGAAGAATTGACCGGCGGGACTTTCACAGTAACGAATCTTGGTGCTTACGACATAGAGTCCTTCGCGCCTGTCATCAACCCTCCACAATGTGCAATTCTCGGGCTGGGGCGCATCGTTTACAAACCATTTGCGCTGGGCGGAAGTGTGTCAGCAAGGCCTGCAACTATGTTGACCTTGGTCTTTGACCACCGCATCGTCGACGGTGTGCCAGCAGCGAAATTCCTGCAGGATTTGAAACGATACCTCGAAGATCCCGAGTCTCTGTTGTAAGAAATGCTCTTTCATCCCGGTGGGCGAAGCGCAACCTTCAACGCTTTGCCCTCACCCATCAAACGTAAAGCTTCCTCAGTCTTCTCCAGCGGCATTTCATGAGAAATTAGTGATTTAATCGAAACCTGTCCAGAAACTATCAAGCGGAAGGCGCGTTCAACGGCAGCGGGGGTGTGGTGGAACGCACCCTGAACATGCAGTTCACCGTAATGGATCTTCTCAGCCTTGAAGGACACCATCGTCCCTGACGGGCAACCGCCGAAAAGAAGAATCGCTCCACCTTTCCTAACGAGGCCGATGGTCGATTCCCAAGTTTCACCACGCCCAACAGCCTCGACTACAATATCAGCGCCCCTACCATCCGTGAGACTCGACATCCGCTCAACTACATTTTCGTTCGCAGAATCTATCGTCGTGTCGACTCCGATTTTCTCGGCTTCCGGAGCCTTTCCGGAACCACATCGCATAATGCTACTTGCCGTGCGCCGTTAAGACGTGCGAGCTGCGAATGGTAACCCGATGGGTCCACCGCCGATGATGATTGCCGTGCCGCCTGGCACCTGGCCAACCAAGTCCCAACCATGAACGACGCATGCCAACGGCTCTAAGCTGGCGACACTTTCTAATGGCACGCCATCAGGAACTTGGAAAGTGTTCTGTCGGACGATTCTTTCGGATCCTAACGTATTCCGCATACGAACCTGGCCAAGTGAATCCTATCATGCTCTCATCTAAACGCTCACAAAGGTTCGGTTGATGCATCAAGCAGTAGAAGCATTTGTTGCATGGTGCAGAATTGGCCGAAACAACCTTCATGCCCACCCTAAAGTTCCCAGCGCCGGTTCCGATTTCCGATACGGTCCTAGCAAATTCATGCCCCATTATTTGAGGTGGTTAGGCAACCGTTTGGCCTGTTTGAACATCTTCACGTCCGTCCCACAAGTCAGGGCGACATGGCTCTTGACAATCAGCTCGCCGGGGCCGGGGTTTGGGATGGGAACCTGTTCTGCTTTCAATTCCCCGGGATTATAGAAGCGGATTGCGAGCATTGAGTTTGGCATGAGAAAACAGAGCTTACGTAGTGCTATCAATGGCTTCTAAGCCGACCTGTCACATGCTTACCCGTTCTCGACTACAACCTTGACGGCGTCCCCACCCTGCTCAGCAAGTCTGAATGCCTCTAGGGTTTTTGCTAGTGGCAACCGGTGTGTGATAAGTTTCGACGGACTGATCCGCTTTTTCTCGATCAAGTCGAGGGCCATTCTCATCTCGGTCTCAGAGGTTGAGTAACTTGATTCGAAATTGATTTCACGTATGAAAAGGCGGCTCATGTCTAGGGGGAGTTGTGACCTCTAGGTGGGACTCCGAATAGAACGACCTTTCCGTCTTTGCGTATGGAGCTGAAAGCTTGTTCGATGGCTCTCAAATTCCCAGTTGCAACGATAGCGTAGTCTACACCGAGACCTTGGGTCATCGAAGAAATCCTCTTTGGGGCATCGTCGATTGTAGGGTTGAGTGTCATGTATGCCCCAAGCTTAGTCGCAAGCTCTCTGCGTTTCTCAAGGACATCAATTGCGATGATAGGCGC
>CAWABQ010000003.1:0-38878 GCA_963780265.1 Candidatus Bathyarchaeota archaeon | reverse complement strand
CGGAATGCTCGTGGCTCACGAGGATTATGTCCGCTTTCTGTCCGCCCTCAATCTTGAATGGGTCGATATAGACCACTTGGCCATTCTGAATTCTGAACCCGTCATGTCCCAACCAAGTCAGTTTGACCCCATGATACTCAAACATCTACAGAGACCACCCGATACGTAGCTATGAATTTCATTTAAAAAGAGAACAGTTCCCCGCCTTGCAAAGCGAACGAGGGCTCCTCCAAGCTTTTTGAATGCCGCATCTTTAGAGGATAGTCAAGTTCTCGGCTGGTTCACAACTTGACGGAACAAGTCTTCTCCCGCCTATCTGAGAGGATTCAAGAAACCCTAGCCGAGTCTGGAATCCATGCACCAACACCTCCGCAGACGATAGCGATCCCAGAAATCATTTCTGGAAAGAATGTTCTTCTTGTTGCGCCCACGGGTTCTGGAAAGACTGAGGCAGTTCTACTCCCCATCCTAGACCAACTGATGCGGATTGAAAAGCGACAGGGCATATCTGTAATCTATATCACCCCGATGCGCACCCTGAATCGCAGACATGCTCAGACGACTTGACTTCTGGAGCAAGAAGTTAGGTTTCACGGTAGAAATCCGTCATGGCGACACACCGCAAAAAGACCGCCGGCGACAATCAA
This sequence comes from Candidatus Bathyarchaeota archaeon, assembly GCA_963780265.1. Classification (GTDB taxonomy): domain Archaea; phylum Thermoproteota; class Bathyarchaeia; order 40CM-2-53-6; family 40CM-2-53-6; genus FEN-987. The sequence goes on along the minus strand of CAWABQ010000003.1, from coordinate 38,231 downwards.
TCAAGCCCCCTGATCTCCTAGTGACGACTCCAGAAACGCTACAGGCCGTTCTTCCCGGCAGGCGAATGCAAACGCATCTTCGTCATGTGCGTTGGGTGGTGATTGATGAAGTTCATGAACTCGCCGACGACAGACGCGGCGTACAGTTGACTGTAGGTTTGGAGCGGCTCAGAAAGGTTACTGAAAGAAACTTTCAACGGATTGGCCTCTCCGCGACTATAGGAAATCCTAGCGAGGTTGCGGAATTCATAGCCGGTGGCGAACCGATTCAAGTTCTTCAGGTGTCTCCACCGAAAGAGGCGAAGTATTTCGTCGAATTTCCCCATCCAACCGACGAAGACGTTGTCATTGCTCAGAGCTTATACACTGCTCCAGAGGCGGCAGCTCGACTGAATAGAATATGGGAACTTGTCGAAGACCACGACTCCACACTCATCTTCGTTAACTCAAGAACAAACGCAGAGACCCTCGGTTCAAAGTTCCATCAGATGAAACGAAACATAGCTGTCCATCACGGCTCCCTTCCGAGGGAAGAAAGAGTGCGTGTCGAGAACGACTTCAAAACGGTCGAATCAAGGCGCTGGTTTGCACTTCAACTCTTGAATTCGGCATAGACATTGGCAATGTGGACCTTACGGTTCAATACATGTCACCTCGGCAGGTCTCAAGCCTGATTCAAAGAGTGGGACGGTCGGGGCACCGATTAGACCGGGTCTCGGAAGGAGCGATTATGGCAGTCTCCACAGAGGACATTCTTGAATCAGTCGCAGCAGTTCAGAAAGCCCAAGAAAAATCGGTCGAACCAATCAAGTTCATGAGAAAGCACTTGACGTGCTGGCACATCAAATCGCTGGCATCGTTCTTGAATCCGAAATGGGATCACGGTCGATCAAATATTCCAACTCGTGCACTCTTCCTTTGCTTATCGAACCTATCGAAAACAGAGTTCGAAGAGATTACTGCCTTCCTAGGCCAGATGCGTTATCTCAGAAATGAGGGAGACTTCCTATTTCGCACAAGCAGAACTCGTCAATACTACTTCGAGAATCTCTCCATGATCCCCGACGAGCGACGCTATCAGGTCATTGACGTCTCAACCCAGCAATCGGTTGGAATTCTAGGGGAAGAATTCATGATGACGAAAGCCAGAATTGGGACTACACTTTATAGTCAAAGGCAAGGTCTGGCAGATAGAGCAGATCTCTGACGACGCCAGAGTATACGTAACTCCTGTTGAGGATCCCACGGCAGCCGTCCCAGGGTGGGACGGAGAATTGTTACCTATCCCATTTGATTTAGCCCAGAAAGTCGGTCAACTACGAGCAGAAGTCGCACAATCACTTGAAACCAGTACACAGTCGTCTGTGGTGACACAACTCGGTGGCACATGGCCTACGGAGCGCTTCGCCATACGGAAGATAGTCGAAGAAATTGACGACCATAGAAAAATGGGCGCACCGGTCCCAACGGACAGACGGATAGTTCTGGAGGCGTTTGATAGGTTCCTGATAATCCACGCCTCCTTTGGCGAAACCGTCAACAACACGCTTGGAGAGGTCTACGAGGAGTTACTCTCCCGGAAAGGCCTAGTTAGGGAGTGGTGGTCTGATGGCTACCGCATCCTACTAGAGTTGACCAGCACTACTGATGACCTTTCGTTGGAGGAAATTAGCTCAACCATTTTTGGCATTGAGGCGGGCGTTTTGGAGGGTGTGTTCAAGGGCGTCTTGCATAGGCATTTTCCGTTTGGCTACTACATGAAATTCATCGCTGAACGTTTTGGAGCCCTGAGGCGGGGACTGATGTTCTCAGGTGACAGCCTAAAGGAGCTGGGCTTGCGTTTCAGGATGACGCCAATTTACACTGAAACAATTCGCGAAGCGCTGATGCTTCATGTGGATTACCCCCGTGTTCGAGAAATCTACAGAATGATCAGAGAAGGTGAAATGGAAGTTGCCCTCTTCAGGGCGGGGGATAAACCGACCCCGTTAGGCTTTCACCTTCTAAACAAACACGTCGACGTGCCGGAACTAATTGCTCCAGAAACTGTAGAAAGGGATACTATCGCCAGACTGCGCTACAGCCTCGGCAATATGACCGTTGACTTGCTCTGTTTCGCATGTGGGGAATCAATGCAGGCTCAAGTAGTGAAAGCGCTTCGTCAAGAACCAAAGTGTTCATCCTGTGGTTCAGGGCTCTTGGCTGTATCCACTTGGTCCACGGACTATCTCTCCCGAATCTTGGAGAAGAAACTTAAGGCCAAGTCTCTTGAGGAGGCTGAACGAGATACTCTCGCCCGAGCAAGACGATCAGCCGACCTTGTCTTATCATACGGACGACGGGCCGTAGTAGCACAGTGCGTCTATGGCATCGGCCCGCAAACGGCTTCCCGAGTCCTCGCTAAGATGCATGACGACGAGAAGTCGTTTTACAAAGACCTTTTGGAGGCTAAACTCAAGTTCATAACGACGTCGGCAATTCTGGGACAGGCGCTAAGTAGAAAAGTAGAACATTTTCCTTTTTCTAACGTAGCTCCAAGTGTTCCAAGCCACCTTAATTACCTAACGGCCGAACGGATTCTCGTGTGATCGAGTTGTACCACTTGCACCAACACGAATTCCACCACGTCATGCCTTTGGGTATAATGAGCTGCGTATACTGCGGACTGCGAAAAGCGACCTACAAGCAAATGCGTTCGGCCAGAGTGCACTCTAATGGACATTGACGCTTCGGTCATAGTGAAAACGCTCCATTTTTAAGGGCTAAACTGCTCAGCCCCGACAAATTCGGGGCGGTGCCTTGTGGTAGGCGATCTTGAACGTCGACTAGTTGAACTGAGGTTTATTGAAGGCATCGAGAAAGTTGAGCATGTACCCTACCCTACAGGCGACCAGTTTTGGGTTCGGTTTAACCGCCCCTTAGACTTTGGAGAGCTCGAGGACCTAGTCAAGCAGCATGGTTACCTCATGGCCAGATTTGCAAACCTACCCTCAAAATTACCACGCGGCCTCTCAGAGATGCTTTGGAACGGCGTCACTCATGTCATTGCCAAGAAGATGAGCAAATGGTCTAAGTTCACTTCGTCTCTAGGTTTTGAACCGGAGGGAATCGCAAAGATCGCCGAAGACCTCCACGGCCAATATCAGATTTTCATAGCAACCACTGAAGAGGGCATCCAATTGTTGTATGAGTATCTAGGATTGAAGTACATCCCACCGGCTCCGCCCCCACCTGTCGCCGCAGCCAAACCACCAGTGCCTACTGCCGCAAAACCAGCTCCCGCAGTGCCACACCCGGCGCCAGGACCCCCTGCGGTTAAGCCGCCGCCTGCTGATCAACCGTCACAGCCTTCACCTACGCAACCTGGGCCTTCCCAGCCTTAGGGAGTAGGAGCTAATCCCACGGACACTGCCTCAGGGCAACCGAAGAAAGAAACAAGTGCTCAGCCGTAGAAACTCCCCGTACCTGAACCGAATTATGCCGGCCAAATAAGACTGGGATTCGAGACCAACTTATTCGTTGATGGCTTGATGGGCCGATTTCCTTCGGCCGGGCCACCTCAGGTTCAATGCAAGGAGCACGCAGAAGAGGAAGATCGATAGTGCCAGCCAGCCAACCTCACTCAGATCGGCCGGACTTGACGTGTTCAGCAGGCTCCAATTTGCGCTGACCACCTTGGGCGAGTCTACTGTGAGTAGGATTCTGGGGCTGCTCTCGTTTGAATCGCCCACCCAATGTGTGAAGATTAGCGGAGGTTGGCTGATCATTGGTGGAGAAACAATTACTGTGGCTGTTGCGTTTACGTCATACCAACCCGACCCTTCAGTCGTACCATAGTCTGAGTCCGCACCTACAAAGTATTGTTTGGAGTATAAGGCAATGAGAGCGGAATTGTTGCTTAACTCCACCTGCCTTGAGGTTTCGTTGGTTGAGTCTTCCCACTCCAGGAATTTTACCCGCGAAACGTTGTTCAAGTAAGCGACTGGCAGTACGCTGATAGTGTGCAAGCCGCGCACGGTGTCTATCTGAAGTTTCCCGGTAGAATCAGTCCGGTACGATGTACCATCAAATAATATCGTTATGTTTGGAACGGACGTCTCGACGGATAGCTTCACGAGATTAGTTACGGTTATGTTGACTGGGTATGGATTGGATGATGGCACCCAAGTCTCGCTTGACTTGACCAACAGGAGAAAGAATAGCCTCGGTTGGGAGGCGTTTGAAAAGGGAGGCATTACTAGTCGAACAGCTCGACTGTCGGCCGAACCGGCTGGAATGATTCCTGCGCTTAAGACTGTGTGGTTAGTCGAATCATATGCGATTAACGTCGTGTTCTGGCCAGTTGGTAATTTGTAACTCACGTTCACTTCCACAACAAAGGGTTCGCCTACTGCTACTTCGTTCGGCGCCTGCACTGAAGTCACTGTAGCCGTTGTATTTGCGGACGCGGTAGAGTTCTCAACCATTCCAAACCTAGCGGGTTGATATTGCAGGGCTTTTGACCTCTCTACGAAACTGATGATTAGGTTGACGGCCGTAGAGTCGTATGCTCCCGTTTGCCGTATGGTCCAGACTTCGTGCCCAACATCCTCAAGGACATGGAACTCTTTGTGGAAGAAGTAAGTGCCGTGCCAACCCTCTGAGGGAGCGCTATCGTAGAACTGTTGTCCAGTCGCCTGATAGTCGGGCAGGTTTCCGCCATAGAGAAACATCAGGTTTGCGCGTAGTTCGTGTGCGCTCTCGATTATGGTCTTCGCGAGTGGCACCGTGATGAGAACCAGCCCATCTCGACTTGTCCAATCTTCAGAATCGGTATGGGCTGCATCATTAGCTGCCGCCTGCGCCCCCACCGAATACCCTACGAGGTACGTGTGCTGGTAGCCCTGCTGCTTTATCCAATCGTGAACATGCGCGAGGATTGTGGACTGTGATTGTATCAGTTCTTGGTTGATTGTTCGGTTTGCGGTGGGGTTGAAGGCTGGCGTTGACCCTACTTCCAAGGCGACTAGGCAGTAGTACTTTGCGAGGTCTTGGATGAATCGGACCGTTCCGAAGGATTCGTAGGAAAACGGGTTAACCCAGTACGAGTAGTATCCTTCAATCGATTCATCAGAGATCCCCCCTCCAAGCCACAAAATGCATGTGTCACTCCCGGGCTGGTTCCAATAGTACCATTGAGCGTCCGCAATTTTCACAATGGAAACCTTAGGTTGAATTGGCGCGGCTCGCCCGGAGGGAAGAATCATTGAAGCAACGAGGATGATGAGGACAAGAACCAACGTGTTCATAGCAATTCTTGTCGCCCTACCTGAAGATTGGCTTCTGGAACGGCGGATAGAGTAACGAATGATGGCCGTACCGCCCAGTAACAGAGAACCCACGAAGAATACGTCAATTGGTAGAGTCAGGTCTACCCCGGTTACCGAAAGCGTCCAAACAGCCTTGATACTTCTAGGGCCGTTCATTGTCAGTGAAGCAAGTTCACTCGTCGAATTACTATCACCTGACCAGCCAACAAACTTGTACTCTTTCCTCAGAAAGCCAGACTGAACGGGGATAGCGTAGTTGGGACCCATGGCAAAGTGGGCCTCTGTGCCACTTTCGTACCAGCCCTCGCCCGAGGTTTGGCCGAAGTCCGACTTTACGGACAGGTAATACTCCGTCCGATAAATCGCCTGAAGGCTCAAGTCCTGGGCAACGAAAACCTGACGAGGATTGGAGTTCAGCCCATCAGTCCAACCCACAAAGACAAAACGCTCTCCTGCCGGCCCTTGGATGATGCTAGGCGCGCTGAGGCTATGTGTGCCGGCCTGAACTGCCAGGGTAACTGAGGTTCCGTCATTTAGTTGGTACTCTGTGCCGTCTAGTTTGATCGGGGCATTGGCTCCTCGAGTGCTCAAGGTTAATGCCAGAGGAGCTTTCGAAATAGTGATGTTGAATGGCATTGCGCCACCGTTTGGGTCTAGATACCATGCGTTCTGCCACCAAACTCTGTTCACAGCGAAAAGATGCCACTCCCCTTCAGTAGATGGAGCGGTAAGGTTGAAGGTGAAACTCGTCTGCCCCACGCTGGTAAATTCGCTGATAAAGGTCAAACTCTGCACCATCAAACCTGCGTCATCATCCCAAATTCCAATATCAGCAAGAAAACGGTCTGAGTATTCTATGACTACTCCGACCTGCAGGGACGAACCGGGGAACTCATGGTCGGGGTGGTGGACGGAGACTATCTTCGCTGTGGGCGATGTGGCTGCATGGACTGGTGTTGTTTGAGATATGGCCAGCGACACAACGGCAACGGCGAAAACAAATACTGAAAGGTTGAGTGCCCGGCCACGTCGCATGCGGAGTCCATGCGATATGGGTTTATGACTTATTCAAAGCCATCGCATTCATAGCTCCGGATGGGGGGGTCAATACACCCCATTCGTTATAGCTGCGTGAGCTTCGCCTAGCGTTAATGGCCATGTGTGAATTCGACCTAACGTAGATAAATTGCATTCTTTCTTGCGTTGAAATTATTGGAGCTTAGAACTTGCCCGCGAAGCCTGAGAAAGCAATTACGGTTTCAGATCTTCGTAGGGTATACTCTAGCTCGAGGGGCATATTCAAGAAGACACGTAACGTTGTCGAAGCGGTAAAGGGGATCTCCTTTGACGTGGATTACGGCGAACTGTTTGGTCTAGTGGGGCCTAATGGCGCTGGGAAAACCACCACCATCAAGATGCTCACCACACTACTAACGCCGACTTCTGGAACTGCGAGAGTACTTGGTTTTGACATTGTCAAAGATTACATCGCTATTCGACGGGGCATCGGAATTATCTTCGGCGGAGAAAGAGGCCTATATTACAGGGTAAGCGGCCGAGAGAACCTCAGATATTTCGCAGACCTCTACGGCTGTGCCGCTTTCAAAGCGCGAGAAAAGATCAACGACCTACTCGAGATGGTGGGGCTTGCTGACCGAGCGGACGAGCGGGTTGAAGGATACTCCCGGGGAATGAAGCAAAGGCTACACATCGCCAAAGGCCTGATCAACGACCCACAGCTAATTTTCATGGATGAACCTACGATCGGCCTGGACCCTGAGGCGGCCCGGGAGACTCGGGCCATGATTAAAGGGCTGGTTGAGAAGGGTAAGACCATACTGCTCACAACGCATTACATGTTCGAGGCGGATGAGCTCTGCCAGAGAATCGGTGTAATTAGCGGCGGCAAGATTGTTGCTTTAGATTCTCCCTCAGCATTGAAGCGTTTCGTGAAAGACGTAACAGTCATTGAAGTCGAGGCATTCGGAGTTGCTGATGCAGACTTGACGGCTTTGCGACAGCAGCCCGACGTTACCACTGTTAACGCCAACCTTGAGGGGGAGAGGCAGACGATTCGAGTCCAAACTGCCCGCGGCTCAGAATTCATCCCTACTGTCACCAAATTGCTGAGCAAGGCGAAGATAATGGAAGTCAGAATAAAGGAACCCACGCTTGAAGATGCTTACCTGAAGTTGGTGGCCTGATTGAGGAGCGGAAGTTCAGACTCTCTGGGGTTCCTTTAGGATGAGTATGTTGAATTTCTTCTCCGACCCTCAGTGGATAATACCAAACATCATTGCGCCTTTCATATTCACCGCTGTAGCGTTGATTTTCTTTAGAAACGCTTCAGGCTCCCTCGCCTTGTATGCGGTTTTGGGTGGTGGAATGATGGGTATGTGGGGCAACACGCTCTACGGCGCGGGGTTTGCCTTATCATTCGACCGCTGGAATGGCACGTTAGAATACGTTCTGGCAACGCCGTCTCGACTGGTCTGGATCGTTGCAGGCCGTTCCGCTTCCTCCGCTGTTCTGGGACTCGTAAATGCGCTCGCCGTGCTCGTTGTTGCAGTTGTCGGTTTCAAAGCCCAACTTGGCATCGTAGACCCAATCACATTTCTCTTGGCATTAGTCCTGACGCTGGCGTCACTTTCTGCATTAGGCGTCCTCTTTTGCTCCTCTTTCCTCTTAACCCGCTCTGCTTCGGTGCTGACTAATGGGTTGGAGATGCCGATCTACGTGGCTTCAGGTTCAATGTTCCCGATAGCCTTGCTACCATTTTGGTCGCATCCGCTTTCATTATCGCTCGGGCCGACATGGGGAATTGATGCGTTGCGACATGCTGCCGACGTTACATATGTTGGCATGAGCTTCGGTTTCTGGACGGACATTCTGGTTTTGCTCGCTTCAACCGTTATCTACTTGGCGATAGGGTTCTGGCTGTTCATAATCGTGGAAAAGAAAGTAAGGCGGGACGCTAGCCTGGTGGAGTACTAGCCTATGGCTTCAAATTTCCAAGAATGGCCTCCTCTACGAATATTTCTCAGTAGCGCCCAGTTTGCTTTCAAGGCCCTGTTTTCTTGGCTGCGCCCGGAGATGTGGCTAATGCAGGTTCTCACGCTACCGTTATTCGAGATGGCCTTCTTCGTCTACCTAGCCCGCTTCGTGGCTCCCGCAGCGTCGAATATTGCCTTCATTGCGGTCGGTAATGCGATGCAAGTGGCTTCGTTCAGTTCCATCTTCGCAGTCTGCAACCTTACCTCAGAGGAGAAATGGCAAGGAACACTGGTCCCACTAATCGCGTCGCCTGCAAACCGGTTCCCTCTCTTCTTAGGCCGCGCCACATTTCAGATATTCAACGGCATGGCCACGATAGCAGTGGGATTCCTCTATGCCACGTTCATTTTCGGCGTCGACATGTCGCATGCCAACTTCCTGTCCCTCTCACTAGTTATTCTAATCACATCACTCGCAATGACTGGCTTCGGGCTAATGCTCGGAAGCGTCGGCCTCTTCATGCGAACCGCCATGATTATTGCAAACGTATTCCTCTTCATAGGGCAGCTTCTCTGCGGCGTCAACTTCCCCGTGACAGTCCTCCCTACATGGCTGCAACCATTCTCCTACGCCATACCGATGACCTACGGAACGATGGCTGCGAGAGCGGCAGTTCAAGGTTGGGGAATCCTGCAACTCGGACCAGTCCTGCTGCAGGAAATTGGGGCAGGAGTCGCAAGCATACTCATCGGCTACTTGCTCTTCAGGGGCTTTGAAATCCTGGCGATACGACGAGGCAAACTGGAAGAATACTAACTGAACCAATCGAACGTTTCCGACATGCTATTCTAGAAGAAGGCCACTGAGCCTAGAGGCCGGTTTGCCGGGGTAGCCAAGAGACCAGTCTCCTGGTCGGGCAACCTGGTATGGCGTCGGCTTGCTAAACTCGCAAAACGAGTGCCGTGAGCCGATGACTCTCTGAGTCTCGTGGGTTCAAATCCCACCCCCGGCGCCAGTCAGATCTGTGATAAGACAGCTTATGAGGCGACGAGAACAGCGCATAGTCATTAGGTGCGAGAAATGAAGATCCAGGTCGACGAGACAAGAAGCGAATTCGGAAAAGGATTAGCCTACTGCCTCGGCCTATTTCTCGCTCACGCGGATCGATTCCGATCTGAGAAGCAAACGTACAAGCACCTGGACCGAGCCGCGGTTGCGAAGGAATTACACGCAACATATAGCATGATTGAAGCGGAGAGGTGGTTTAGCGGTGCCAGCGTACACTTGAACGGGTTGCAGGTTACGGTTGCGCCGAAAGTGCTACGGAAACGCCTAGCAACGTTTCGAGATAAATGTGTGAGTTGGGGGAGCGGCTTCGGATTGAATAAGAAGAGTGCACCAACGAAGAAGGATTTTGAATGGACAATTCGGGAAGCTAAAGATCTCTTATTCGAACTGGATAGGTTAAGCGGTGTGAAGCCGATCAAAGCCACATTTGAATGAGTCTGTTTGTCAACCCCATCCTTTTCTTGCGTCAAATAAGCAATCTAAACAATCATCCGGTGTTCGCGGAGCCAAGCACAGGAAGTGCGGGGGGTTCAAATTCCACCCCCGGCGCTTTCTGATTAACCCACTACTCTCTTTTCCACTGGGGGAAATCATTTCCTTTGGGTTATGGATGGAGAGGCAGGGCTACAGGAAATCTACGGTTCGATATTGCATACAGGCCCTGAAATTGGTAGCTAGGAGCGCTAATTTGCTGGAACCTGAATCCGTCGTGGAGGAACTGAAGTTCTCCTGTCGGGAGTGTGTGAGACTCCTGAGACTCCTGAGACTCTACTGCATTGCTGACAACTAGTAGCTGTCACTAACTCTGATGATTCGCAGTAACACAGCACCTTTCATATCTGCTTGCTTTCTAACGGCTTGTCAATCGAAAGGATAGTGACCTTCAGGAGCGTAATGAGTTGGAGACAACTTCTCTTCACGACATAGGCTACCTAAGGACCATTCTTAATGCAGTTCAAACTGGAATTCTAATGATTGATGCAGAAAATCACAGAATTGTCTACGCTAATCCCGCCGCTTTTCAAATAATTGGCCACCCAAAGGAACTAGTGATCGGAGCGGTATGCCATAGTTTCATTTGTCCAGCAGAAGTTGGAAAGTGTCCAATTACAGACATTGGACAAAGCATAGATAATTCTGAACGTGCCGTAATTGATGCGCGTGGAGAACGTGTGCCGGTTCTCAAGACGGTAGTTCCCACGGTAACAGAAGGACGCAAGTACCTAATCGAGAGCTTTCTGGACATTAGGGAGCGAAAACAGAGTGAGCAGCGCCTTCTCTCTGAGCGATTGGCGGCTATAGCCGAATTGGCAGGTATGGTGGGTCATGATCTGCGCAACCCATTGCAAGGAATCGCTGGAGCCGCATATCTATTGAGAAACGAATCGTTGAGTCCGAAGGAAAGAAATGAGTTGCTTCAACTTATCGATGATGGCGTGAGATATTCAAATGCCATCGTAGGAGACCTTTTGGACTATTCAGCGGAAATCCGATTGAATCTCGAAGAGGCGGCTCCGAAATCGATCATACAAGATGCAATAAAGGCGGTCAAGGTTCCAGAGAGTGTGACGCTAAGGGACTTATCAGAAGACCACCCAATACTCAGAGTTGATCTAAACAGGATGAGAAGAGTTTGCATCAATATTCTCACGAATGCTATCGATGCTATGCCCGAGGGAGGAGAAATCACAATTGCGAGCAAGCGGTCCGGTGATAGCATAGAAATTGCTTTTACTGATACCGGTTCCGGTATATCGGAAAAGGCAATGGAGAATCTTTGGAAGCCGCTCCAAACCACTAAAGCAAAAGGAATGGGATTCGGGCTGGCCATATGCAAACGCATTGTGGAAGCCCATGGCGGCTCCATATCAGTTGCGAGCACTGTAACAAAGGGAACGACCTTCACGCTAAACCTCCCAATCGAACATGCCCATGGAAGTGAACCATCATGAGTAAAGGCGAAAAAGGCAGGATAATTGTGATAGATGACGATGAAGGAATACGCCGAGTCGTTGCAACAGCTCTAGGTAATGAAGGGTACATAACAGCGACGGCGAGCAATGGGAAGGAAGCCATCGAGAAATCCCAAACCAACTTCTACAACCTTGCCCTCATAGACATCCGTCTACCCGACATGGACGGCACAACTCTTCTGACCGTCATGAAGGAAACGACTCCTGAAATGAGGAAGATTATACTGACAGGATTCCCCGCTTTGCAGAACGCCATAGACGCAGTGAACAAGGGGGGCGACGGATACTTGGTCAAGCCGCTGAACATGGACGAACTCCTTCGAACGGTCCGACAACAACTCGAAAAACAACGTGAAGTGAAGGAATACGGTCAAACAAAAGTCGCAGAGTACGTCGAGACCCGAATCAGAGAGATGCAGGCAGAAGAACACACCAAGCCTAGCAAGTCCCCGTAGTGTTGTACGTACTATCCCCAACACGGGGAGAACCAAAGGGAGATGGTTTCAAGTGCACGAGAGCTAATCAACCGTGCTCGTCAGATTTTCCGTCGGCCCACTAACATGCAGCCTGGTTCACGTAATGGTGTGTGTGGGTCTAATGGTGCGGGCAAGCGAATTTGAACCGTCATTTGTGTGCGGGTATAGTGGTGCGCACACACACCAAGAATTCACTTCTGCTGCGTCAGCTTATAGTTTTCAACGTAGCCTACAAGAGTTCTTTGCGGATCGTCCGAGAACTCAAGACCTAACCGAGAATAAAATCTCCTTGCAATCGCTTTCCCGATGACTCGGCTGCTTCTCGGTCCGAAAGTCGTATCTAATGCCAAGAGGAGCATGTTCAATCGGGAAGGTATCTCGTCCCTTTTGATTGAGTAGACTTTCTCCAAGTGTTCAAAGAGGGTTTCAGAGACCTTAGGACTGAGAAGCTGAGCTAGGGTTTCACGTATGGATTCGGTCAAGATAGCGTTGAAATCCTGGTCTTGTCGACCATTCAAGGGGGATCAACTAACTATCGGCGCGTTTCTTTGCTCCTCCAGGCCTAATGCTAGGCCGATGTAGCTCCAGAATTGAATCAGCTCGATCGGATGACCCGAATAGTACCAGCCTTGCAAACTCCCTAGACTGATTGCAACGAGAAGTAAGTCACAGTGACTAAAGCCGCAACGACTATGCCGACCAGATACCTAGCTCGCATCTAATCACGTCTGGCTTCTGAATGGATTATGGATCTCCCAAGTGACCTCCACCCTCTCTATCCAACAACTATTCGTCTCCAATTGAGCTGTACTATGCAGTGGCATCCTGAGATGTCTTCCAGCGTGCTCTGGCTTCCTCCAGTTGAAGTTTGAAGTCGAAGTTGAAGTTTGATGTTTCTTTGTACTCCCATTCCAGAGTTGCATAGAGCCTTCTGATGATGTGCCTTTCGATCGTGATACCGCCTTTGCCAAAGGTTTTGTCGAGCAACATCGAAAGTTCACGTGGATGCCCTGGTATGTCGCCTCTTGCGAGTCGGTCGTGTCTCGCCAAATAGTCTAGGAGGGCCTCTCGAACCTTCGCTCCCAAGAGATCGGTCAACGTCTGTTCAACGCATTCAATAAACAAATGGCCGAATTCGTCTGCACCGATCTTCGGTGCGATTCTGGTTTCGTAGAGTGATAAGCTGGCGACCATTTCTTTGGGACCTGTTTCAAGCTTCTCGTTAGCCACCTCATGGACAGGGGACAATAGTATGCTCTTGTTCATCTTCATCCCATCTGCCCTATGATTGGCAGCGCATGACCCTATGATTTTTGGTACAAACTTTGTCATGACGCCTAAGGTGTTCATGCAAGGGCGTGATGTTTCTGGGTCTTCTCTGATTCATGAATATGGGAGGTAAGCTGAATTTGATTGCTGATTCGGAGAGTGAGATCAATTCTCGGTCCTCTCCTTGAACTGACGCCATTCTAAGCTGCTTGCAGACAGATCGGTTAGAAAGCTCTCAGATCTGGAGGCGCGCCGGGCAAATCTTAGGCGGCATTTGGGAGACAGCACAAACCGAATTCGCATCAAGGCCTCTGGGTTCTTCGGCTCTGGGAAATCGCAGGGTTCTCCGGGTTGATTCAACAAGTATTCAATCTATTCAAACGACAAATTACGAGTCTGTCATCTCAATCGAAGACAGAATTCCTGCCAATCTATGACTCTTCAGATGCAAGCAGCCACGGTCAGTGACCAGTCACAAATGGGCTAGGTCAGCATAGCAAAATTTAGAAAAAATTTAGCAAAATTCATGGAAAAACAAAATAGCAAAATTCATGGAAAAACAAAATAGCAAAATTCATGGAAAAGGATAGAAAGAGCTATAGAAAAGGATCGAAAGAATGACAGTTGCATTAGAATGATGCAGTTCTGGAGATGAGAATCTGCCCAAGCTACTAGTTCTGGCTATCTTGATCTTTCTTTTGTGCTTGGGATTGGTTAACGTGATGGTTTTTGCTACAGGTAACGGGAAGGGGAACGGTAGCGGTAACGGGAACGGGAATGGCAACGGAAACGGGAATGGTAACGGCAACGGAAACAGCAACGGGAACGGAAACGGGAAAGGAAATGGGAATGGTAACGGCAACGGAAACAGCAACGGGAACGGAAACGGGAAAGGAAATGGGAATGGTAACGGCAACGGAAACAGCAACAGCAACGTGAACGGCAACGGCAACGGAAACAGCAATGGGCATGGGATCGAAAGGAACAACGAAGGTGACAATCGGAAGGTTACTAGTTATGCTGGCGTCAAGGGCAAGACCGGTCCTAGTTATGCTGGTGCAAAGGACAAGACAGATGTGGTTCAACAGATAGTTTCGACGCCTACCGTCCAAGCAACGGTCATGGCGTTACTGATCACGTCTCCTGCAGTTGCGGCATCAGTTAGTTCTGCGTGGTGGAGCCCTGAAGGACTAATCCAAAGGTTCTCCTTCGCCTCGGGTGCTGTCGGTGAAAAAATCAGACGCAAGAATGTATTACTGAACAGAAAGAGAAGGGAGATATACTATTTCGTCGTCAACTTTCCATTTTCACACTTTCGTAGGATAACTCGGATGGTGGGGGTCGGCCCCAATGAGGGTTCGTGGCACCTAAGGATCCTTGAGAAGATGGGCCTTATCAAAAGTCAGTATTCCGGACGATATTTGATATATCATGCGAATAACATCGATAGCCGAAGTAATCGACCGGCAAGCCTCATCCCAAACAGCAATGCAACGAAGATTCTAGAGTATCTACTTAGAAACCCAGGCGTCAAAATCACACATGTGACTCGAGCCTTGACGATGAATCGTAACACTGTTTCATACCACATAAAGCGCATGCAGACAAATGGGCTTGTTGAGAGAGTTGAGAGAAACGGCTTAAGATTGGCGAGCACAGGCGATGATCATGGAGAAGGATTGCCATATGCCATTGCCAACCCCATGGCTTCAAGAAGTGATGTGGCCCTCGATGGTGCAGTCTCATCTCCGCCCGGCACAGTTTTGGAAACAACTGTGGAAGCAAGTGGGGAAGCTCAAGGAAAACCACAGGGACATGTGCTTCGTATATAAAATGCGGGTTAACGGATTGCCAAAACACATCAAACCGTGGTGGGCTGAAATGCACCTAGGCCCATTGCGTGAGATCATCCGCTGTTCGCGCAGTCCCGCGTAGGAGCTGCGGGGGGTTCAAATCCCGCCCCCGGCGCTCTTTGACTCCACCCCCTGGATCGATTCTCGATACGTCCAACAAATCGAACCCAACACCCTATCCGAAATCCTCAACTTCGGATTATGGATGCGCAAACAAGGCTACAGACATTCAACCGTAAGATATTACATCCACGCGCTGAAATCCGTCGCCAGAAAAACCAACCTCCTACAACCAGAATCCGCTAAACCACAAACTCCCAAAACCACACGAAAAACACAACATAAGCCTAGCTAAGCTACTAATCGCCTAAAATCTCACGAAAACAGCAGGGCTCATATCATGCTTAGAGCTCGCCCGCCATCTTATCCATTTCTTATCGCACCACGAAATGCATGTGCTCGCTTCGCTCGCATAACGATTCTGTTGTCACACGTTTAGTTGGGTTTTGTTGGGGTCTGTTTTCATGTATTGGGTTTAGTGGTGCGCGCGCACATGTAACTTGTATTCACGTCCTTTGGCACGTTCCCCGCTTGCGATATTAGGTGACGAATAGGACAACGAAAACCAGGCCGTCACCGTGATGCTCCCTTTTCTAGCAACTTGATGCCCAAAGACGAGAACGAATTGAGAGCTTGCGCGAAGACTCCTAATCCCAATAGGGTGCCAGGAAAAGAAGGCCCACCTCGAAAAGGACGTGGGCAAGGCCGCTATGTGTATCCGCTAATAAAGGAAACAAAAACGCATGATAAAAGACAAGAAGAAACGGGCAGGTGCTCTCCTATAGGAAAAGTGTATTGGGGACAAATGAGTACAGTAGACTACCGGGGTTTCTGTGTTACCGCCTAACAAGGCCATAGTGCCGAGCTTGGAGAGTTTCGATAGGGCACTTGTTGAATCAGTTGAGGAAACCATAATTGCCGTTCTAGTAAGCAAGTCGCAGGAGTCTTTCGTTTACTACTTCCATAATCATCTAGGGCTGTCCAGGGACGACATTCCTTTACACGTGCAAGAGCTCTCTTCAACACTTGACGGAGTGTTCGGCGTTGGTGGTACCGTTCTGGGGCGGGCGACTGTTCGAAGATTATGCGCGAAGTTGGGTTTGAGTTTGGTTCAGAAGCAAAATTCTTCGTTTGTTGAGTGCATTGAGGATGCAAAGAAAATACTGCTGAAGGGGCAAGGGCAAGTTGGATGAAATATATAGCAAGTTACTTTCCTCAGATACTAAGGCGGATCTTCTGGCGCTCTTTCACAACAATCCAGGGCTAAGTGATACTATCGAGGGTGTGGCCCGGAGGATTGGAAGGACGGCTAGTGAGATTGAGGCGGATGTGAAAGACTTGGTTGATCTTGGCCTTCTGGTAAAGGAAAGGTTCGGTAAGTTGGATGCAGTTTCTTTCAACACGAATAAGGACAAACAGATTCAAGAAATCATTTCGAATCAGATCAAAAGGAGGGCAGACTGACCGTGGTGGACCGCGTAAGGACTGGAGTAACTCAACTCGACGAAATGCTTGGCGGCGGGTTCATTTCAGGCGACGCCGTATTGGTTGCGGGAGGCACTGGAACTGGGAAGACGACTCTTGGCTTGCAGTACCTCGTGAATGGTGCAACCCAGTTCGGAGAAAACGGAATCTTTGTAACCTTCGAACAAATGCCCAACCAAATCTACCGAGACGCGAAGAATTTTGGATGGGATTTGAAGCGGCTGGAACAAGAGAACAAACTCAGGCTAATCTGTACCTCACCAGAGCTTCTCCTTGAAACCCATGGGACCAAGCACTTCCTTGATGAGCCTATCAGGCAAGTTAAGCCTCGAAGGATCGTGATTGACTCGCTCAGCAATCTTTCGATGTACATTGAAGAGAAGGAGGTCAGAAAGGAAGCTTACCGACTCCTCAACGATTTCAAAACCAAGCAAATTAGTTCGCTGTGCACCTGGGAAGCGCCGGAAACCATTGGGGAAGGCGTGTGGTTAACCGATGTGGGGCTCAGTCGAGTTGCAGACTGCATCATTCTCATGAGACTGGTGGAGATCGACTCAACCATGCGGAAAGCGTTGGTCGTGTTGAAGCTTAGAGGAAGCGATCACGACAAAGCACTACGGGAGTACGACATCACCTCTCAGGGCATCACAGTGGCTCAGCCGTTCACTGGATTTGAAAGCATAATCACAGGCGTACCGAGACGGGTGCTGTTACCAAGAAGTTTTTAACTTTTAACTTTTTAACTTCTTGAAACCACAAAACCTCTGGGCGGATTCAATGTGAAGTTTCAGGAGTAAGATGGTTAGAAGAGTCTGTCTAGAACATCATAGAGCGGTAAGCGACCCTGTCGATAATTCTTCTCTCTTGGGTTCGCAGAGAACTACTTCCAAGTCTCCTCGATAACCTGGTACCAGGACGGATGCTGGGTAGCATAGTCGAAAGCGCCGTATGCGGGCGACAATATTCTTGTCTTTTCGCTTCCTCTTGATAAGTTGCCGTGGATAAGAGATTCATCTATACGCCGGGTTTAGTCGGCCTAACATTTTCTGCGCTCGCTCTTGTGTCCCTGCCTAGCTGGTAAGATTTCTCAGGAAGCCTTCCTCACTTTGGCTGTCAGCTGAGAACGTTGGGTCAATTATCAACTCGTCAGGCTTAGTGTCCTTCACTACTCATATTCCTAATGGGGCACTCAACGAGAAGGCGCCTGCGCCGAGAACGATCATCGTCACTGCAAGCAGAATGTATAGCGCATCAGTTTCGTATGCTGCTGCATTCTCCCCGATAAGATAAGGCGCCTTGATCTTAGTCTTCTTCAAGGCGATGTTTCCAATCATCTCTAGGGCGATGAAGAAGGCTACTATTGGGACTAGGAACCCGAGAATGAGTGCTATTCCTCCAAAGAATTCAAGCACGATTACAGCAACCGTAGCGGCTGCCGGAACACCGAGACCTCCGGTCCATTTGAGAGTCGCTTGAGGATTCTTCAGCTTCGGGTACCCGTGCATTACGAGTGATGCTCCTACAACCACTCGGAGTAGTAACGCCAGGTAAGGCGTATAGAACATTAGCATATCAAGAGACATGTACCATCACAAACTGCACAGATTACCACGCAATTATTAATCTACTGTTCATCGGCTTGTTGATCAGAACAGTCTTTGCGGCGGTTTTCGTCACAGTAGCAATTTGGCTTCCACTGAAGGTGGGCCGGCAGGCTTCGAACCTAGGCGAGGTAAACGGGGACTAACTCCTCCTAAAGATTTAGTGCAAGATGCGCACCATAGAAGAACGTGCCCTAGGTTGACCAGAGAGGAAGTTTCGCCAAATGACGAACATCCGGTGTTCATCCAGCCGAGCACGGGAACTGCGGGGGGTTCAAATCCCACCCCCGGCGCCATTCAGAACTAGAGATTTTCTGCTTGTTTTCACTTCGCAATTTGCTTTATGTGCAGTCCATGACCAAAAATTCGTCCAATTGAGATTTGGCGCAAGATTCGGAGTCAAACTACTTATTTTGTCTGACGCATGCATTTGTGACTTACATGAAAACGAAACTCCGTCCCAAGATGATACTGAAGAATCCGAACACCGCTGGTTTTGGAGCCCGGATTTTCAATTACGGTCTTGTAATAACTCTCAGCGTAATCTGGGGGTTGGCCTTTGTCGCGATTAGAAGAGCCGAGTTTGAGTTAAGCCCGGTCAACCTAACCATACTCAGGTGGTTGATTGCATCTGGAGGCTTCTTGGTCTTGGCACCCGTTTTTGGAAGACCCAAAAAGCCCATTCAGAGACGACACATTCCGCAGAATCCTTTTGGTTTCCTTTGCAAGTGTTGTCGGATATCACCTTTCCCTGAACTACGCTGAGACCATTGTGTCGTCTGGTCTTGCAGGACTTCTAATTTCCTTTGGCCCCATATTTGTTGTATTACTCTCGGCTCTCTTCTTGAAGGAGAAGATCGGAAACAGATTGATGCTCGTGTTGGCGTTAGCAGTAGCTGGAGCTGTGATACTTTCAATCAATGCGGATCTAAACTTTTTGCAGATTACAGGACCCTTTGCAGTCATATTGGCGGCATTCATGTACAGCATATTCTCAGTTGGTTCCAAGCCGCTTGTGAAGGAGTATGGTGCACTACCCACAGCGATATGGGTTGCAGCAATCGGTACGGTTTTCGCTTTGCCAATGATCTCATGGAACTTCTTCGCTCAGGTTTTTGCTCTCTCAGTTGCGGGATGGCTTTCTGTGGTCTATCTCGCGGTTTTGAGCACGGTGGTTGCCAACATGATACTCTACACGCTCATTAGCAATCGAGCTGTCTCCCGGCTCTCAGTGCAACTCTACTTGGTTCCCTTAGTAAGTCTGGTAGGCGGAATATTGCTGCTCGGCGAGAACTTCTCAGCGTTCACAGTTTTGGGTGCATGTTTTCTATTCGCAGGAACAGCCATCGCCACACATAAACACTGAATATTCAACCTATGCCGGTAGTGAAGGAGTATTGGCTACGTGGAGATTTCGAGCTTCCTGCAGTGAGAATGACCCTGCGAGGTCAAAGGCCACGGAACTCTACCAGTAGAATAGGGCCAACGCAGATGCTTTTGCTGCTAAGCGTAAGCTAACCAAAGACCAACAAGACGCTTCCCACTGCATAATAGAAAAGTAGGACTGAACTGAACCCTGTTCTGACGATTCTATGCTTTGCTGGCAGCTCCCTGCCGAAGAAGTCGAAGGTCCCCTCTCCCTTGGTCAATGCGTACCAGTAGACGTTAGTGTCGTAGACACCGAAAACCAGTAGAGAGACGCCAACGAGTTTCAAGAAAATACTCGGCAGCATGAAGGTTCATTCCGTTAGGGCCCACAGGTCAATCTGAGATTAGTTCAGGGTACAGGAACATGCTAGAAGTAGTGGTGAAGGACTTCATTTACGTTAGCTTCATAGTCTCCGAACGGTGACGGCGAAATGAAGACATCATCTACACCGTTCTCATGATATTCCTTCACTCTTTCTCTCAGTTTGCGCACCGTCCCAACAACCGCTAGCTTGTCAATCATCTGACGGCTCACGCTTCGTCTAACAGCTTCTCGGTCTTTCGCTTTCCACGCATTCATCATGGCGTTTGCTTCCGATGTGAACCCTAAGCTAGTGAAGAGCGAAGAGTAGGCTGGTGCGCTGGCGTAGAAGCTAATCAAGTCCTTACCAGCCTCCAAGCCTTTGCTATCGTCCCCCAGAACGTAGGAGTACAGCATCACAGACAACGTGGGACGGCTTTTTCCGCCGGCCTCTCGGCACCCTTCATCCATAAGTGATATCGCGTGTTTGATTCGGTCTGTGGGATAGAGGTTCAGAATCACCCGGTCCCCTAGCTTGGCCGCCTTCTTAATCATCTGGTCATTCAGGGCGGCTAAGGCGATTTTGGGTGGCGGCCTAGTTCTCAGCCTCGCATTAACAGGCGAATAATATGGTCCCTGGTAACTGAATTTTTCTCCAGAAAAATATTGGTGAAGTAATTTTACGGTTTCCTCTAACCTCAGAATCGGGTTTCGGAAGCGTTCGCCGTGCCAGCTCTCTACGATTGCCGCTGTGCTTACACCGAGTCCGAGGGTAAATCTTCCTCCGCTGAACTCATTAAGAGTGGCCCCCAAGAGAGCCAACTGGCTTGCAGACCTGGTGAAAACGTTTACAATAGATGTTCCCAGCGGGATCTCCTTGGTTGAACATGCGGCAATTGTAGCGAGCACTGAGGCATCGCGCAATGTTGTCTCGCCAAACCAGATTCCACCGAAGCCTTTCCCTTCAGCCTCGCGGCTTATCTCCGGTATGCGCAGCGAGGAAAGGTCTCCGTTGCCACTTAACATAATACTCGTTGACATTGCAATTTGCTTGGCCTATCCGAGTTTGGTTAAAAAGTTAACGAAATAGGTGGGTTAGGACAGCATCTGGGTTGGGAGATAGTTGCACGAGGTCGAAATCAAAAATCTGTCTTTCACCTACGAGAATCGTACTGACCCCGCCTTAGACAAGGTCGATCTCACAATAGATAATCGCGAGTTCATTCTCCTTGCGGGGGCTAGCGGTTCAGGGAAGTCCACCCTGCTAAAGTGCATCAATGGACTGATTCCCCACCGCTACTTGGGCCAATACTCGGGAGAAGTGATGATAAGAGACCAGCCTGTCCCGAATTCTCCGTTCCTCAAGCTCTCCCTGACCGTAGGTACGGTATTGCAAGAGGCTGACAAGCAACTCGTATCATCGATTGTCGAAGACGATGTGGCTTTCGGGCCTGGGAACCTAGCCCTCCCAAGGGCTGAAATCGAACGCCGCGTTATGCACAGCCTCGAATCCATGGATATCCTCCAGCTGCAGAGGAGGTCTATTTTTGAAATTTCAGGCGGCCAGAAGCAGAGGCTTGCGATTACCGACGTACTGGCAATGGAGCCGGACATCTTGCTATTCGACGAACCGCTGGCCAATCTCGACTCCAATGGCGTCAAGCTCATGCAAGGCATCTTCCGAGGTTTTCACGCGTCGGGCAAAACCATAATCGTAGCTGAACATCGAACAGAGGAAGTTCTACGCGCCAACCCGACGGCGGATTGTGATAATCAACGAAGGCCGCGTTGTGGCCGATAAGAAAGATCCCGAAGCCCTAATCGAATTCGGGGACATCATCAAGATTCCAGCTGAATATGTCCTCCGCAGAGGTCTTCATACGAAGAGCGAGGTTACGGCCGCCACGATGGAAACCGCTCCGCCTAAGCATCAGCAGTTGGGTCAAGAGTTGATTCGAGTTGAGAACCTCAACTTCGAGTATCCCGGAGGAATAAGAGCGCTCAGGAACCTAAGCTTCACTATTCGCGAGGGCGAAAGGATAGCGCTACTCGGTAACAACGGCGCTGGAAAGTCAACGCTCGCCCTCAGCCTAGTGGGGTTACTTAAACCAACATCAGGCCGCGTTCTCGTAAGGGGCAAGGACACGAGGAAATTGACAGTCTCCGAAATTGCTCGTTCGATCTGCCTAGTTTTCCAAAGTCCTTTCTCTATGCTCTTTGCCAAAACCGTACGCGAGGAGCTTAGCTTTGGTCCTAAGAACATAGGGGTACCTCCGGCGGAGATTTCGAAGATCGTACCTGAAACTGCAAAACAATGCACGATAAGCCATTTGCTCGAAAATTCTCCATTCGCCTCCAGTTTCGGCGAAAAGAAACGAATCTGCGTAGGTTCCGTGCTAACCATGCAACCAAAGTGCATAATATTGGACGAACCGACGGCAGGTCAAGATTTCAGGAGCTACTCCAATTTCATGAACTTCATCTGCTCGTTAAGCGAACAGGTCAAGTCCTTTGTGGTAATCTCTCACGACCCGGACTTAGCAATTGAGTACACGGACCGTTCGATTGTTCTGAACGATGGCAGCATCATAGCAGACGGACAGACGCGCAATATTCTTGCCGACCCATCAATTCTTGCTGCGGGCTCTATACGCGAAACTTCGCTCATCGAGATCTCGCGTAAAATCACGGGTGGTAAATCAGTGTTGACCCTAGCTGAACTCGCACACGCCCCTCGGTAGAGCTAGCCCTTAAATAGATAGAACATGGAATCGCCGCGTGTGAAGAAAATTGGGCATGAAAGAAATGAAAGAATCTATGTTCTCTGCTAAGCAGATCGTCGCAATGGCAGTTGGCACAGCGCTCTACGCAGCACTAACTATTCCCTTCAATACGCTTCAAATCCCAGGCGTCGGCTTAGTGGCCGTTAGACCCACAGTCGCGATCCCGATGCTCTTCGGGTTTGTTTTCGGTCCCCTCGCGGGGTTCGTTACAGGATTTCTGGGCAACATACTATCCGACGCAATCTCGTTCGGCGGATTCTTCTGGAACTGGGACATCGGCAATGGCTTACTCGGCGCAATCCCTGGAATCGGGTACTTCATAGTGAAGCGCACAGATTGGACCAAGGCACGAGCTCTAGCAACGGCCGCGGTACTCGCAATCGTCGGAGCAATAGTAGGAATCGCATTTGCAGCAATGACAGATTTGGCCTTCCAAATCGGCCTTAGCACAATGGACGCCGCACTCATCGAATTCTATTCTGCTGGGGCAACCGACGCAGTAAACGGAGCAATCCTGACGCCGATTCTCCTGTACGCCTACGCAACGGCTACAGCTGGGCGGGCACGGCGAGTCTAGCAGAAACTAAATGATCCGGATCAAGTACTTTCCCGGGACAACCTTCCTACACAGGTTGGACCCGAGAACAAAATTCCTACTTGTTATTCTATTCATCTTCTCAGAAGTCGCCTTTCTCGACATCAGGATCTTGTTGTTCCCCTTTGCCGCCTCCATCCTACTCTACCTGTCAGCAAGAATTCCTTTCAAAGAAGTGAAAGGAACTTGGAAGTTCCTTCTCACCATCATTGTCATCATTTCTTCGATCAACACGTTCTTCACTTTTCTTGGGTACTCGGTCCCACACCCCCACATTATCGCAAGGTTCTGGTTCTTCAAGTTCACAGTTGAAGGCTTCTTCTTTGCGGGAGCCTCAATTATGCGTTTCCTCTCCTTGGCCATAATTTCGTTGTGTGTTATCATGACGACGGACCCAGGCCTTTACGCTCCCGCTCTCGCAAAACTGAAACTTCCATACAAAGGCGCGTTCGTAGTGGACCTTGCCTTACGTTACTTGCCAGTCTACGTCGACGAATTAGAGACAACGATGAATGCGCAGATGGCTCGAGGTTTCAAGGTGAAAGCAAAAGGTGGCCTATTCGCCGCATCCTTAACACTGTTCCACTGATCGTCCCGGTTGCAATCAACGCAATGCTCTCCATTTACGATGTGGCGGACGCTATGGAACTGCGGGCCTTCGGCGCCGAAAAGAACCGTACATGGTACCGAACGGTCAATTTCAAGAGAAGCGATTATGTTTCTACGCTCACCCTATTCTCGCTGCTTATCTTGGCAATCTTCCTTCGCACCAGAATCACGACTTACTGGATCCCGGCCTGACCGACGTGCGGAACGGGTCTGCCAGTTGGAAGCAAAGGATTATTATGAGCCCTACCTGCAAGGTCTCAGTAGCTAAGCCATATGGCATAAACGGGTCCGGAAAATGGCAACAGTAATGCAACCTGAACTCAATTTCACTGAGAAGGCATTGGAAAGAGCGAAGGCCCTATTGCAAAAGCCCGAGAACGTTGGAAAGGCCCTAAGGGTTTTCGTTTTCGGGGGCGGCTGCGCGGGGCTAAATTATGGTATGGCCATGGGGTTCGTGAAGCCAGAAGACTTTGTCCTCGAAAGCGACGGTCACAAGATCGTTGTCGACCCGAAAAGCATGGAACTCTTGAAAGGAATGCAGGTTGACTACTACGAGAGCATACAATCATCCGGATTCAAATTCAACAACCCGAACGCTATAGCAAGCTGCGGTTGCGGGCTATCATTCAAGACGGCGCAGAAGACGGAAATGGCACAGACTAAGCCCTGCCATTAAGCAGTTCCTTAGTTAGTGTATAACATAGGCTAGACACTTTTTTGCGGCCGCTTCTAGCTTCTGACTAGGAGCCTTGCGGCTGGGGCACCCTCTTTACTGCGAGTTGGATGTCCTGAGCTTTCACCGTCTTCCTACCCGCGTGGCGAGCCAGCCCGGTTGCCTCTTTTCCAACCTTGACGGCGTAATCCTCCAGTATCTTACCCAATTCTTCAACGGCATCGTCCCCGACCCTATCAGCTCCGGCCATTTCGATGAGTCGACGAACCGCGGCCGTAGAAAGTTCTTCGGGAGGCATAAAAGAACACAATTCTTCACGCGTGGGGTTCGAACCTATTAAAACTTGCACCTTAGGCGTAATTCGGCTCGTAAGACTGGCGTTTCGGATTTCTCAGCTTACATTGAACGAAGCTAACTGTTTTATTCCAAAAAACGCCTTTCTGACGAGCATGAGCATACGGGATTCTGACAATACTCTCACGAAATCGGGGAACAGGGTGGGATAACCTTGAGCTACGTCGACGCCCACTTACACTTAGCGGACCATGGATTTGCAGGCCGAATACAACAGGCCATAGACGATTCGAACGAGAACAATGTCAGATACCTTCTCTCAAACGCAATGGACTACGAGACATCAACCGAAACGATAGGCTTGGCCAAGCGCTACCCTTCGAAAGTCTTCGCAGCGATCGGGGTTCACCCGTGGACAGCTACGAACGCCACTGACTATCACCTCGACAAGTTTGAGCGGCTAATAGAAGAGAACGCGGGATACGTTAAGGCAATCGGCGAGATAGGGCTTGACGGGAAATACACCCAAGACGAGAAGTTGAAGGAAAGGCAATTAGAAGTTTTCAGGTTCTTCCTCAGCCTGGCGGAACGCAACGGACTGCCAACCGTAGTCCACTCCAGGTTGGCTGTAGATCGAGTACTAGAAAACCTGTCTGCCTTCCACATCCCCAAAGTCTTGTTGCATTGGTATGATGGGCCAGTCGACAAACTCGGCCTGATCAAAGAAAAGGCGTACCAAATCTCAATCGGGCCAGCAGTATTCTACTCTCGAACAATAAGCGAGGTTGCTCGCAATGCAGACTTGGACATGATTCTAAGCGAGACCGACGGCCCCGTAAAATACCGCGGCCCCTTCCAAGACCGACCTACACAACCCTCGTTTGTTGTAGATGTAGTCCGAAAAGTCGCTGAAATTAAGACCGTTGGGACCGGTGCGGTGCGAGAAGCTGTCTGGAATAACTTTCAAGATCTCATTCACGACCCAAGCGAGCGCGGGTAACTGCACCAAGGTTCTCCTGCCAAACTTGACAGAACCATTTCCACTAGAAGTGGAACGAAAAGCAAGAAAACTGGAAACCGTACCAGAAGCTGTAAGAGCTGTATTGGGGGAATATGTCAAAAACAAGACCTCATGATTCATCGTCAGCCTCCGATTTCACTACTGGCGTAACTTCGAACTTGTTCCACCTTTGGAACATTAACATCATAGACCTTAGCAGATAGCGCGGTAATCCTTCACCCATGAAGAAAATGCGTAACCTGAATTTGCAAGGTATTTCAAGAAATCGCCAAGTCCAACTTGGGAATGTCAGATAGCCCGTATCTTTGAGGGAATAGAATAGCGCGAAGGTGAAGGGGTGGTTAGCAGGGCCTTTCTCGAAGAGAGTGGTATTTTCCTTGGTGTATTTGCTCGTGTTTACTGTTGTGAACCATGCCTTCGCATCGTTACGTACTGCGTATCTGTTGGTAGGGTGGCAATTGTCGTATCTTGCGGGAATGGTGAATGTACTCTTGCCACTAGGTGATATTAGCCACAACGGGTCAGCCCAACCTCTAAATTTTGAGATAGCACTAAAATGGACTTGAAATTCCGTGACCGTTGGGCCATGCTCATTGCGAATTGATATGAAGTAGAAACACGCCTCACGCTCAATCGGTTTTTGTTTTTCATCTTCAGGAAACTCGATGCGAATCAAGTTAACTTGTTGTTCTCGTTCCAAATGCGCTTCTGTCAAGGTGATTGAAGGTGGAGAAGTACGGTTGAGCCAGTAATTTGCAAAAGCTCCTATGGTTAGCGTAATCGACCCGACGAAACCCGCTAACAAAACGAAACCTAGAGTAGGTCCTGTAAGGTCAGCCACTTTGACGAGCCCCCATTTCGAGCCCATGACTAAGGCAAGACCCCAACCAATCGTAGCTAGAAATGGAGAAAGAACATACCAAGCGTTCCTTGAGATAGTCAAAACAACCAATTACTATCTTCCTCGACTTGACATTGAAAAGTCTGCTCTGAGCGTGCGACAAAGCCTGTTGAGATAAGCCATACCCGACGCTTTTTGACAGCGCCGATTTTTCGGCGTTTTCGGGGAAACCGACGCGGACTTGACAGCGCCACCATTAGCAAAGTTTATGTTGAATACGCCTTGCTGATGTCCAGTTCCAATTCAGGGCGGTTACGTTTGGGGAAAGTTCGCACTGACACCGTGAAGCGGGTTTCGAGAGAGGTGCTTAGAAGGTTCCCTGAACGTTTCACGGGCGAGTGGGAATCTGACAAGCAGGCCGTGAGCGACCTGGTCACAACGCAGTCCAAAAGGTTGCGTAACAGGATAGCAGGCTACGTTACGAGGTTGAAGGTTGTCGAAGCGGAACGCGCAGCCGCCACCGAGGTTGCTGTTGAGGCTCCTGAAGCGGCTGAACCGGACGAAGAATAAAGCGAGTCTTCTTTCCAATTCTGCTTTGTTGCAGGAAACACTAAAAGGGCAGCCTATACTCTCCCGAACGAAAATTCAAACCACGCCGCAATGGGCGCGGTAGACAAACTCGCTGGAAAGGGTTGAGACGTATTGCACATAGTAGTCTGCGTGAAACATGTTCCCGATGCTACCGACATTCGTTTTGACCCAATTACGCTCAATCTGATCCGTGAGGGTGTACCCTCAATAGTAAATCCATTCTGCCTCAACGCCATCGAAGAAGCGATTCGGCTACGGGAGAAGTTTGGAGGCATGATCACTGCGGTTTCCATGGGACCGCTGCAAGCACAAGAGGGTTTGCGGGAAGCCCTCGCTATGGGTGCCGATCGGGCTGTGATGGTTTCTGATAGGGAGATGGCGGGCGCGGACACCTTTGCAACATCATATACACTTTGGAAGAGTATTGCAACTATAGCGGAAACCAACCCCTTTGACCTGATCCTAAGTGGCAAAGTTGCCATCGATGGTGAAACAGGCCAAGTCCCACCTGGCCTTGCAGTGAGATTCAATATTCCCATTATTTCGAACGTCACGAAAATAGAACAGGTCGACCTGAAATCGGGGACAATAGTAGCCAAACACAGGTTCGACGACGGTATTGAGACTGTCAAAGCAAAACTTCCGGCCGTTCTTACAATTACTGAAGAAGCAAACAAGCCAAGGAAATTTACGATTGAAGGCATGCTAAACGCGAAGAAAGCGAAGATCGAAGTCTGGGATAAGAAAGCGATAAACGCTGACCCCAATCTTCTAGGCTTGAAAGGTTCTCCCACCATCGTGAAGAAAGTCTTCCCACCACCTGGAAGGAAACAGGGAGAAGTCTTTGACGGAACCGCGGACCCCAGTGCCGCGGCAAAATGGCTGGTGCAGAACCTCATCCAAGTTCATGCATTGGGACCATCACAACCAAAACCCGCCGAGGCGCTGCCGGCCTCTCCGAACGAGAGGGGAACAGTTGCAAATTCAGGGAAGTACGGCGAGGTTTGGGTTTTTGTTGAACACCTTCACGGAAAACCGGCAGCAGTTTCATGGGAACTTCTAGGCGAAGGAAGACGGCTAGCGGGGATCTATGGAACTAAGCTCGGCGCAATAATAATCGGAAACAATGTGAGTCACCTAGCAAAGGAATCGTTTGTTCACGGCGCAGACAAGGCCTATCTGGTCGAGGATCAGCGGCTGGAGAATTATCGGACGCAACCATACGCTGTTGCCATGGAAGAAGCCGTAAGGAAATTCAAGCCCGAGGCACTGCTCGTCGGTGGGACCGTTAGGGGCCGAGACTTAGCTGGCTCGGCAGCCACGTTCCTGGAAGCTGGCTTAATTGCGGATTGTACGGGGTTGGACGTTGATATGGAGACTGGCACGTTCATGGGCACGAGACCCGACTACGGCGGCAACCTAATGTCCACCATAATCTGCCCAAAAAATAGGCCCACGATGGCCAGTGTCCGCCCCCGAGTGATGAAAAGCCTGCCACCAGAGCAAGAAAGAGATGGCGAGATAGTCAACGTGAGCGTGAACCTCAAACCCACTGACCTAAACACGGAGGTCTTGGAAATCGTCCCGATCGAGAAGGTAGGAGTTCGCCTGGAAGATGCTCAGGTTATCGTTTCCGGAGGAAGAGGGCTCGGGGCAGCCAAGAACCTCCAACTAATCGAGGAACTCGCAAAGACGATCCATGCGCAGGTGGGAGCCTCAAGGGCAGCAGTGCGCGCTGGTTGGATAAGCTCTGAACACCAAGTTGGCCAAACAGGCTTTACGGTGAGACCGCGCTTGTACATCGCGATTGGCATCTCAGGTGCCATCCAACACATTGTAGGCATAATGAACGTTGATTACATCATCGCGATAAACCGGGATCCCGAAGCGCCCATCTTCAAGATGGCGAACTTCGGCATCGTTGGCGACCTGTTCAAGGTCGTCCCAGCCTTGATTGAAGAGCTCAAGAATGCCCATTTAGCTGAGTTGGCTCCATGGCAGAAAAGTTCGACTCAGTAGTCGTAGGTGCAGGCCCCGGTGGAATAGCGGCAGCCTACACGATGGCTAAAGCTGGGTTGAAAGTCCTCGTCCTCGAGAAGGGTGAGAAACCTGGCGCCAAAAACATGTTTGGCGGAGTCATCTTCAGACACCACACCGAGAAGCTGGCCCCGGAGTTCTGGAAGACAGCACCCGTCGAGCGGCACGTGGTTGAATACCAATATTGGTTTCTCTCAAAGGACTCACACATACTTCTAAGTCACAGGAACCAAAAGTTCAACGACCAATACAATGCCTTCACCATCCACAGGGCGAAGTTTGACCCCTGGTTCGCGAAGCTGGCAGAGGACGCTGGCGCAGTCATCATCAACAGGACCACCGCAGACGACGTTCTAAAAGAAGATGGGAGAATTGTGGGTGTCAAGACTGAACGCGGAGACATCCTAGCGAGCGTCGTAATAGCGGCCGACGGCGTCAACTCGATGCTTTCCAAGCAGGCGGGCCTAAGGGAAGAACTACCGCAGGACGCCGTGGTCTTGGCCGTGAAAGAGGTCATCGCGATTCCGAAACAAAGGATCGAGGAACGGTTTAACCTCGGACCGGATGAGGGTGTTGCGGCGTTGCTGGTCGGTTGGGGACCTGGAATGCATGCTGGGTTCATGTACACGAACCGAGACACGATCTCGCTTGGTATAGCGGTCAGCTTGCGCGACTTGGACAGGAGCAAGCAACGCCCAAACGTTTTGTTTGAACAATTCAAGAATCACCCATCAATAGCGCCGCTAATCAAGGACGGGGACCTGAAAGAATACTCGGCCCACCTAATCCCCGAAGGCGGATACGATTACGTAGCCAACACGTACACGGACGGCATGCTCGTCGTCGGTGACGCCGCGATGTTGGTCAACGCCGTCAACTGGG
The DNA here is from genome assembly GCA_963780265.1 of Candidatus Bathyarchaeota archaeon. GTDB lineage: Archaea > Thermoproteota > Bathyarchaeia > 40CM-2-53-6 > 40CM-2-53-6 > FEN-987. The sequence continues at coordinate 8,088 of CAWABQ010000003.1, read as the reverse complement.
AAGGCACAAACCTAGCGATGACTTCTGGAATCATCGCAGGAGAAACCGTCATAGAGGCCAAGAGGAAGAATGATTTCTCTTCAAGAACCCTTGCCAGGTACAGGGAACGTTTGGAAGAAAGCTTCGTTCTGAAGGATTTGAAGAAATATAGGGGCATCCCGAAGTTCTTCTCGTCCAACCCCGATTTCTTCACACTATACCCTGAAGCCCTCAACGAACTGTTTTACATGTGGCATGTGGTCGACGATGAGTTTAAGGCGGATAGGATTAAGCGGATGAAGGCCACACTTTTCAAGCGACGCTCGAGAATTGGCCTGATGCGAGATTTCTACCACCTCTGGAGGCTGTTCTCATGACACAACGCGTTTTGACGATTGAGGACAAGCTGTACCGAAACCGCTACAAGGTCGACGAAGAATCCCACCTGTGGGTCAAAGATCCTAAAATGTGTCTCCGATGCCCTTTCGACTTCGCATGCATCAGGGTCTGCCCCACGGACGTTTTCAAGTGGGAAGAAAACAAGATAACCATCACATACGACGCTTGCGTAGAATGCGGAGCCTGCAGGATTGCTTGCTACGACATCGGCTGGAAGAATCCCAAAGGCGGGTTTGGAATTTCTTACAAGTACGGTTGATACCCTGTCCCGCTAGAGCTTGACCGATTCGTAAGTCACTTGTAGGATTCCGTTTTGACCGCTCCAATGGAACCTGGGCACGCGCCTCCTGAACTTCTTGAAGCGTTGACTAAGCGCGTGCGTGACTATTGGGAGAGAAATGGTCGCGTCGGCGAAGCATTGGACCATTCGGGAGTGCCGATTGTACTTACCCCAGCTCTGCGCTTCTTCGAAGGTCGACCCGCTCAAGCCGCCCCACTGTGGAATATCAGTCGTGAATTGAATCGCAAAATCATGGGTTCGGTCGTGGCGCGTTTGATAGCTTGCTATCACAGCCGTCTGTTGTATGAAATTCTTCGGAACACCCCCACCGACAATGATCACAGCTGTGTGACTTGATTTCTCCGTGATCTTAGAACTCTCATCAACATCTCGCATGTGGTCAACGATGATGCGACGGTTCCTCCTCCTGTTTGCGAACATAAGCGAGAAACCTAAGCCACTGTCGCACATTGCAGGAACGAATATGGGAACACCCATTTCGTATGCGGCTACGCAAATCCCATCCCTATCTTTTGCCATTCGTGAGATCCATTTCCCAAACTCATGCATAATCTCCCGGGAGGAATACGGCCTTCCAGATTGGAGATGTGATGAGAAGTCTTTCTCGATCATTACATCTAGATGGTAGAATTTTCGCTCATCGGCATACACGTCGTACATTCTGTCAATTCTGTGACGCCGCAGCATCACGTTGTCTATCTGATCCGTTCCTTGGAAGTGTTTGCCGCCGATAGTTTCGTAAGCATCATGGTAGAGCGTCGCACCCGTCGTGACGAGCACATCAACCATCCTGCGCCGTATTAGGTACGTGATTAGCTCACGCATTCCTGCGGGAACCATGGCGCCCGCAAGCCCCATCCATATCACAACTTCGCGTTTCTTCAGTATCCCCGTCCAGACATCCGCAGCCTCACCTAGTTTACGACCTTGAAATCCGGTGAGCGCCATGTCTCCAAGTAATTGACTGATAGTCTTCTCCGCTTGAACCTCGACAGGGCGCGTCGGATGCCTGAGAACTTGTTCTCGCCGCAATGTGTCCACCCACTAATCCATTCTTATTTCAAATAAAACCTACGAAACGAGAAAAATGTGCCGAGAGGTTTGCATTCGAACTATGATTCTCCGAGAATTTCAGCAATCAGCTTAGCCTCGGTCGCACCTTTCTTTGTCTCCTTGTAACTTTTCCAATGCTTTTCGAACCTGTTTATGATCGCAAGCACGTCAGGTAATGGCACCCAGTTGGAAGTTATCGGGTAAACCTTCTCAGCTACCGGAGACTTACCTAACGCCTCAACCTCGCGCTTCACTTCTCCCAAATTCATGGTTTCAACATCCGAACCTCAATATGCGTAGCGAATCACAATTTATCTTATTCGAATCTTGAGAATCCCATTATTTCAGTGCCTTCAGGGCTCTTGAAAACAGTTGATCGTCAACATCATTTCCTTCAATAATTATAACTTTCATTTTTCGTTTGAACTTGGTTTTAACTGCTCGCGCAATCTTGGCTTGCCAAGGCTCCTCGACGAAGATTAAGCAGCTTGCGTATTTCGCGGTTTTCAAGTACTCGATGATACGTTTCAGCGCTGCGTTTATTGTTACTTGGGTTGGTGTGAGGGCGCTTTCTGTTTGGGATAGGGGGTAGACGTCGAGTAGTTCTTGCGGGATGATGGCGAAGGTGAGACTGTAGGCGCAAATGTGCACGTCACTTCGTCTCTCTAGTTTTCGCAGCGATTCGTGGAGGCCTGATTCTCGGAATGGTTCCAGCTGGGATGCGGGTAGGAGAATCAGCTTCTTAGCCCGGCTTGGTGGGCGGTATCTCTCCAGTAGCCGCTTCTGGTGGCGAGAAACTTCAGGGCGACGTAGAGAGTCCTCGGTGAAGACGAACGGGCCTTTCTTCTTTCTTATGGGGGTACCTACTTCCAATGTCTCAGCATAAGTCAACATCTGTTTGAATGCGATTTGAAGGGCTGGGTGGGCTCGTGACCTTGTTTCAACAAGTTCCCAAAGCCTCCCATCAACAATAGCCTGCTTGACGGTTTGCAGCTCGCTCCTGCATGAGTGTAGGTTATGGGAGGCGAGGAAACGGTCACGGTACATAGGCAGGAGTTTCCTAACTTCGTCAGGGGTTTTTTTGTGACATGCAGGGCAGTTGCACGGAAAGTATTCCAAATCCTCAATCTTCGCTGTACCTTGCGTCGTCATGTAACGCCCGTTTCTTGCGAACAGCGCGTATGAGGCGGAATCGAAGATGTCGCAACCCAACGCTACCGCCAAGGCGAACATCATGGGATGGCCCGCCCCGAACAAGTGCAGGGGCCTGTCCGGTGTCAAATTGGTTTTTGCGGCCATGATCATGTCGACCATGATATCGTAGCGATACTGCTGCATGACGGGGGTTGGGCTTCCGAGGGCGTAAATTGAAAAATCCCGTTTCGCCATTTCCCGTGCCGAGTGAGCTACTAGGTCAGGGAAGATGCCTCCCTGAATCGGCCCAACCCAGAGTATGTCCCGGCGTGCGATCACCTTCAGCGCTTGGTCGGCCCTGCGCAAAGTCTCCTTAACGGTCCATGCCGCTCGCTCCTTCGATGCCTCCTGCCCCGTTGGCACGTCAAGTATGACCGCTATATCGCTGTCCAGGCGTTCCTGAAAGCGAACTATCTCATTGGGTTGAACTTCCACATCCCCATACTGAAGAATCTGGTAGGCACCAGAATCTGTCTCGACCACACCATCAAAGTTCAGAAGCTGATGTATCCTCGGAACGTCCTTTTCTTCACGAAATCTACGCCACACGAGGTAGGAGTTGGTTATCAGTGCGTTAAACCCGAACGTGTCCCGCAGGTCTTTTGCTGGAATTATTTGAGAATTGGGGTTTACGACAGGCAGTAGTAACGGTGTCTCCACCGTGCCGCTTTTCGTTCGCAGTAACCCGATTCGGCCTAGAAGGTCCTTGTTCCGAATCTCGAAGGCCATTCAGAGTCGACCTTCGCCCATTCAGTTCATTCGTGCTTTCTCTGGGTTCAGGTGCCTAGGGCTGTGTTTGGGCTCGGATGAACTCATCGTAGACCTTTTGGACCCTTTCTGCTGCAGGCCCGGTGCCCTCGAGTATTCCCTTCTCAGAGACTCGAATTCGATCCATCACAACTATTATTCCGGCCCCTTCGTTCATTCTCACCATTCTTGGGAAGACTCGCTCTAACCGATCCGCCAAGGCTTGTAGGTTGAATGGCTTTTCGGTGCTGAATATCTGCACCACACTGCTCCCGTTAAGGAAGAGTTTGTTAACAACTCTCCCGGAGTCATCCTTCGCACCCGTTAGGCAGATGTTGAGCGAGTGGGAATCAACGCCTGAAAGAATACCTGTGTAATTCTTTCCGTCCGAGATTACGACGGTAATCATCTTTTGAAGTTGGGCAGTGATTTCCTCCATAAACCTGCGATCTGGTAAAGATGACATTGAATTTCGCCCCACTCATAGCGCGTCGGGTTAGTAACATTATCGGCAGTCGACCTCACTGCTCGTGTTTCGAGTGCTGCTCCTGACTCTTCGCTTCCTGTAGAACCAGTCTTGCTTCCCTGGCGTTTTCGGAACGAGCGATGAGTCTCGCATTTTCTATCTTGACTCGTCGCCCACAGTAGGGACAGGAACGAGTTCTTTTGTCTGATGCCGCTAGTAGAAGTCGACCGCAGCGGGTGCAGGCGACCACGAGGTAATGTTTCTTCGGGTTTGGCACCGACTCACCACTCCAAGTATCTAGCCAATGAGTGTTCTTTGTCCAAGGTCGTAATCCAATCAATCTTTACCTTTCTTCGCACTCGGTGACGGAGAATTCGCTTGGCTGTATCCACGCACTTGGTTACGCTTGCGTGAGACGTATCTAACTGAAATACACGGCGCCACCCATACCACTTCACCGCATCTGTAAGACATGAGTCCAGCATTTCCGCCAACACATTCTCTCGCACCTTACTCGGCTTCCACTTCTTTCTACTCAGCCGCGTTTCGAGAATTCTCGGGTGGCAGCGTAGCACGAAGACGAGTTTTACTAGGTTCTTCGGGATGATTCCTTCAGGTATGTGTGTGTCCACGATTATCGGACGCCTTGTTCGAGATAGCAGACGATGCAGGCTTGCCTGTACACGAGCTAAGTTGACAATCCTCGACTTCCTCTCTCGGTCAAAACCTGTGTACAATTTGTACTCGGAAACAAATTGTGTGAGTGGGATGTGGTCCTGCGCCAATCTCTTTTGCGAGCTTCTTCGAGAAGGTTGTTTTGCCTGTCCCTGGAGTTCCAGTAACTATGATTGCTCGGCGCACAGAACCACTAGGAGCTCTCATTTCCCTGACCGTGGCCTCGGCTCTTGTTTGCGCAAATATCCGCGGATACCTTCTTTGATGATTATGTAAAGCTCGACGTACGGAAGAGCCTGTATATCTTTCACGCCTTTTTCTGCGATGTAATTTGAAATGAAGGCTTGGAACCGCTCCTCTTCCGGGTTGATGTTTCTAATGTAGCTTTCAAACATTCGCACTATTCGTGAGCTTACCCGTGCAAGGTACTCGGAATCGGACAATTAGGCACACATCTCAGGTTGTGGCCGGCTCATTCGAAGGCTGAGTCAAGCGCAACCTGGTCCTCTTGGTTTAGTTTCCATCCCGCAGCTCCAGCGTTTTCTTTAAGGTGATCCATACGAATGGCCTTAGGGATGGCTACGACAGGGTCTTTTACTATGAGCCAATTCAAGGCCACCTGAGTCGTCGTCTTACCATATTTTGCCGCAATTTTTTCGAGCACCTGCCAGCGCCCATCGCGCCCCCCTTTTGGAATTTGCCCCCGTGCGACCGGGCTGTAGGCGATTATGGTAATGTGTTCTTTTGCGGCGAAGGGAAGCAATTCCGCTTCGATCGACCTATCCAGCAAGCTGTATTCGACCTGATTGGAAACTAACTCTTCCTTCGACAGTGCGGTCTGGGCTTCACGGGTTTGTTGCACTGAGAAATTGCTCACGCCGACGTGGCGTACCTTTCCCTCGGCAACAAGGCGGTTCATTGCCCTCATCGTTTCCACTATAGGAATGCTCGGGTTGGGCCAGTGCACTTGGTAGAGGTCTATGTAACTGGTCTGGAGGCGTTTTAGGCTGGACTCGCATGAACGTAGGACGTGCTCGTATGAGAGGTTCTCGCCTGAAACCTTAGTCGCAATGAAGACACTTTCCCGCTCCGTCACCGCCCTGGCTACAACCTCTTCAGAATGCCCGCGTCGATACATTTCGGCAGTGTCAATGAACCGCATTTCCATTTCCAAACCCAGACGCAAAGCCCGCACCGCCTCATCATCCCCTCCGAAATGCTTGCTGCTGAAACCTCCTATACCCCAGGTTCCCAAGCCTAGCAACGGGATCTTGACGCCGCTTTTCCCAAGCTCCTTGTAGTCCATATCGGTCACTTTGCCGGAGAATCGCTACGACAATTTCCAACGAACTAAGGCCATTTGAGTCATAGGGACACCTATAAACTGGGTCGCCTATGTAGGCCCGTAATACTGCATGTCAGAACGAATCTTTCTGTGTACCTGCCAAAAATGCGGCGCCGAATTTGAATTTACAGGATCGTACACCGACTTTAATGGTTTCATGGGTGCGAAGAATTTCACCTGCCCGAGCGGGCATAAGGAAACGCGTTCCCCGAGCGGTTTCGTTAAGGTTGTGAGGATGAGCGAACCCGAGGCGATTCCAGAGTGGAAGCCAAGTGAAGGCAGAAACTACGTGGACATACTCGACTATTTGACAGCTCGCAACAAGGGTTTACAAATGGACCACGTCGGTTCGGGCCTTTACATTGACAGACGAACGCAGAAGAAGTACGACTACGAAGAAGACACGAAAGGAACTCGACATTACTTTGAAGTGCCCGCGATGGCATTAGCGTCGAATGCACCCGCGCGATCCAGGTTGAGGCTGAAACACTAAGTGTTTCAACTCACATTGTGAGTGGAGCCCATTGAATACGATCGTTAATTCAGGTCAAGTTGATCGGCTGTTGAAAGACTACCTGGAAGCCAAATTACGGTCGACTTTTGATTACTTGGCTATTGAGGGAAAAATGACACCAGACCCAAATGGCGACATAGGTGTGACAGGGAATTATCGAAAGAAACTCAGCGACAAGAATGTCTTTTTCACGGCTACAATCAACGTCGAAGTGCGCACGGTTCAGAACTTGCGGGAATATTGAACGCTTGAGAGAGCGTGGGTTTTCAGTTTGACTAGACCTGAATGGCAGAAGAAACAAAAGAAAATGGCGAACAGGAAAGGCAAATCGGGCGGAAGGGTTAGGTAAGCAGGTTTCCGCATCTCTTTAGTTTCAATTGCTAATAATAACCCCCTTTGATATTGAGAAGCTGATTCAAATTGCAAATTGAAAGTGCAGATGGCGCAAAGAGCGTAGTAAGAAAATACATAATCGGAACAAGGTCACGCCACGGAAAAGTAGCTTCAATAACGATAGAAGATGAACCTAAAGGCCCAGATGAGAAGGGCGTCTGGGTCGTGAAAGGAACCTTCGTTACAGAAGATGGCGGGAAGGAGGATTTCACTGCCTCAGTTACTTCTCGAGGCGAAGTAACAATGAGCCCGCTCAGCGCAACGAACGGGAAAAAGCCGTCAAAATTCAGCCGGTAAAGCGGACCCATACCTTAAGAGAGACTTATCCACATAACCCCACGCGTACTCGACTAGTCAAGCCTGGGAGATTCAGAAACCAGTAAGAAAGTGTGATGCGAATGCCACATATGCGATCGAAACCAAAACCCAAACCACCCGCTTATTGGACGAAGGGCACGGTCATATGGTACGGACGTTACGGCCGGGACGGCAGACAGGAAAACTGATAACTCGTCCTACCGTTAGGCACACGGACCTGTCAACCCGCTCATGCCTTGTCTCTCTTCTTCTTCTATCATTCCTGTACATTATGATGAACAATACAAATAGAATCAACCCAAGTGCATGGGCCAATTCGCAGTCTGAACATATGGCGTGTATTATGGCAATTTGAATGTAGTCCAAGTAGATGATTGCGGGAACGCACAACGCTCCCACGGCGAAGCCAATCGTTGACGCCCTTCGAAAGCCGTATGCCCGCATGCCAGCGAGTAAGGTTAACAGGGAAAACCATCCAACCGCGAGTAGGTGAATTGGGACGCTGTAGAAATAGGAGAAGGACGTTTGAAATACTGCTGGACATTGCGACCCGAGGATGCAAGCGGTCAGAGTAGTTGCGGATATGTACCATTGAAGCAAGTACCAACTCCAATATGCGCCAATTACCCCTACGACAATGGCTCCAATCACAGCGTATTTTTTGACCATCCTTCTCACTAACTGTAGGTTTTCCAACTGAGGCT
>CAWABQ010000002.1:0-77608 GCA_963780265.1 Candidatus Bathyarchaeota archaeon | reverse complement strand
AGTTATCGAGTAATCCTGTATCAACACCTCAATCTGGGCTTCGCTTAGGGCTAGTACGCCGGCCGGAGGATACTATGGTACCGCGCGATGATTGGGTGTACCCAAAAATGGACTTATTCGCCGGGGGACATGTACATGTTCAGGCGGTACCGAGCTCGGCAATTTGTATGATGATTTGCGGGAATACTCATGCAATTCAATCCCGCAACAGGGTGGTCTCCTTCGCCTTCGTTGCGACCTTTTCCACCTTCTTTTCGGTAACGATGACACTGTTGACTGAAGCTTAGGGGGACCCCCCCTGGAGGGTGAACTGTTGCTTTATCGGGTGGTTTAGAGAGGTTGTTTCAAGGTTTCGTTGGCTTCCGAGGGCTTGGTCAAGTCTATGTTTGGCATTTGGGGATGTCAAAAACCGTTTGGTGTGGTTAGTAGGAGACTTTCACGCGGGGTTAGAGTCTGGTTATCCTTTGTGCTGTATCACTGAATTTAGTCTAGAGAATTTTCTGATGGGCAAGAGTCATGTGTCTAGTCGAGCGACAAGAGCCACACGCAAGGGTAGGCTATTGATGGATTTCGTGCCATGCCATCTACATTTGATGTTTTGCGATCATGTCAACAATGACAATGGGTTCTCCGCTTTGGAGAACGGAGAAGGATTTCCAAAAGGCCTTCTGCCCGTTCTCCTACCTGACAGACCAGAACTCGTTAAGAAAATTGAGGAATTGCTTAGCCGTAAATCCCCATAGGCTCCTTTCCGACTAAGGCAGAGTACTTTTCCGCATCTTCATCCGATTTAGCCATGACAGCGGCAAGTAATTCTTCCATTAGTTCGCCGCAATCATGAAAGTCTGACGGGTCTAGTTGGCCTTTCCATCCACAATCCTTTGCTGGGCAGGTTCTTAGGTAGCTTCTGGGGATCAGTCCCCAACAGCATTTTGTAAGGGAAGTACCTGTTGCACTTTCGGCATTTTGCAATGACATTCCATGATTGGCCTTCCTCTGCTCCTGTCCTCATGTATTCAAGTCGAAACGCCTTTCCCTGCTTCTCCAATTCTTTGAATTGTCTTTCGTCAATTTCGACTTTTTCCCTGATAGATGAAACAATCTTTGGGTATCCTTTCGAGAACAGGAGTTCGATGAGGGGCAAGTTTGCATATAGACTGAAGTAGTGCGAACTTCCCATATTGCGGAACTCGTGATATCCCACCTTTCCGTGGTCGTGAAAGTCTAGCTTGCATTCAGTGCGTCCATCAATGGGGCAACTGCATGACCTCATTCCCATGCATGATAGCGTCATCATGTCGCCCATAGCATGAGGTGTTTTTAGAGTCCAGTCCGCCAGTCGAGTGAGTGATTCTTCGAAGCAGTTGTGTAAGGCTCCTCTTAGAAGGAAACTCATGTCCAGCGCTGTCGGGGTTCCGTCATTCGGGTTGAATGCTATGTGTCCAGAGGTTTCTAAGATGTGTTTCGTACAGTCATTCAGTGAGACTATTTCTTTGCCGCACTTAACGCATGTCCATGTCATTACTTCTTTTCCTTCTTGCGTTCGTCAAGGTATTGATGAATCAGGTCTATGATTACATCATTCTTCATTCTGCCACCATGTTCACGGATGACTTCTATGCTGAAGTCTCGCCACAACGGTTCGGGAACATTAATTGTGGTCTTGACGATCCTTTCGCTCGGTTCTTTCGATGCTTCTTTCATCACTATGCCACGGAGGATTCTTTAGTCAGTGCCCCTATAAGTGTGTATCCCTATAGCGGGTGGACACGGGTCGAAGGGCATAAATAGCAGAACGTACATATGCCCGTGTAGAAGGGCATAGGGTTATGGCGCAAGTTAGTCAAACTCGAACAATCCGAGGTTACGCAATCATAGCGAAAGGCGACGAACCAAGAAGAATCAGCGAAGGCGTGTATGAGGTTCGTTCTCAGTCGGGTTTAGGTTCCTACCGCTTGACGAAACATAACACTGGTTGTTCATGTTCGTGTCCTGACTACGTAAATCGCCATGAGGTTGTGGGCGATTGCAAGCATGTCAACGCTCTGAGACTGTGGCTTAAAGCGAAGGAAGAAACAGAACGAACCGACATCTTCGAAGCACCCAAAACCGTTCTGAGCTTCGAGCATTGCCGCTACTGCAACTCTGTTGATCTATTGCGGTGGGGCTACCGCAAAACCCGACAGGGAAGAAGCCGCGCTTCAAATGTCGAACCTGCGGAAAGCGGTTCGTAGTTGATGAAGGTTTTCTGAAAGGCCGCTTCGACCCGAAGATAGTTACGCTTTGTTTGGACATGTTCTACAAAGGCGCGTCGCTTCGGAAGATTACTCAGCATGTGGCCCAGTTCTACGGAATGAAAATGAATCAGCAGCCGTTCTCAGATGGGTTCGAAAATTCAGCGAACTACTAGACACATACACAACCAATCTCATTCCTCAATTATCGGGCGTGTGGAACTGCGACGAAATGAAAACCAAAATGGCGCACGAGGAACCAATCAACGGAGAACGCTTCTACTGGCTGTGGAATGCCCTAGACAATCAAAGCCGCTACTTGGTGGCAAGTCACTTGACAAGAGGTCGCACACACAAAGACGCTAGAGCCTTCTTCGAGGCTGCGAAGAAGCAAGCGAAGAAAGACCCTAAAGTAATCTTCACGGATGGCTTAGACAGTTACCGAGCCGAATACAAGCCGATGAAAGAAGCACCAGCACACATCGCTAATGTTGGCATTCGTAGCCACATAGGAAATCACCGAGTAGAACGGCTGCATAATACCATGCGTGAGCGTGAGAAGGTTATGCGTCACTTGAAGAAAGCCGAGTCAGCCGAAAAAGTGTTCAAAGGTTTCCGAGCCTACTACAACTATGTAAGACCGCACATGGCCTTAGAGAACCACACACCAGCCGAAATTGCGGCTGTGCCGATTCAGTTAGGCACAAACAGATGGCTAGACTTAATTCGACAGGCCGCAAGAAACAGAAACTAGATTTGATTTGGTGTTGAAAATTTCGCGACGGGCAGTCATCCTGATTCTCATATGCGAGCTTTTCATAGATTTAGCAACAATTACGGCAGGTGCCATAGTTGCCATCGCGATGGTGACAGGTTCTCTAACCTACCTCTACCATGTTGCATATCTCCTACTTGCAGCCATGGGCTTTCGCCTCGGCAAGAGATATTGGGAACAGCAGGAGCGCCAAGACCAACAACCCACCACCCGATAAAGCAACAGAGCACCTGGAGGGGGGGTGGGTACAGCCGATAAGTGGGTGTAGTACATCTGAAGAGCGGGTGTACCGAAAACCTCGACAGGATGCATTGCACCTTGCCTGTGTACAACGACATGGCAGTTGGTCGCTGGCGACTAACTGCATGGTCGCATAATGCAGTTCAGTCATGCTATCATGACGAAGACGGTAACCTATGGAGGGCTCCCCCCAGAGCTTGACTACCCTCTCACGCCCGGACCCTCATTGATAGCGATTAGAGGAAAATGCCGAAGGGCCCGGTGGCGTTCTGCAAGGCTACGTTTCGAATGCATCAATCATAGCTTCAACATCGTCGCCAAGTGGATAGAGTATTGGGCACGTGCATCCCGTGTTATTGTATTCCTCAACTTTCTTCATGCAATCGTCAGCGGTACCGCTAGCTGTAATTAATTGAACGAGTTTGTCATCTATCAGTGCTTTCGCTTTCTCTAGTCCACCTGGTTTCGCAGGCCATCCTCCTAGTGCCGTCTTTACCTCTTCAATCAAGGATTCCTTTACTCCACTAGCCTTTGCGATGTGAGGCTGTTGCCCCAGGTATTGGGCGACTAAGGGACGCGCACTGTCAAGTGCTCTGTCAGCATCATCGTCCAGAGAACACACCACAAGTTGAGGCCTATCGATATTCTCCCACTTCCTCTTTGCCTTCTTCGCGCCCTCCCTCAGGTGGTCCAAAGCTTTACGATTGTATTCAGGAGACACAAGATAGTTCAGGAGTATACCGTCCGCTATTTCGCCGGTGAGCTCAACCATCTCCCAGCCCGTAGCTCCAATGTAGATGGGAATGTTGCGCGGAGTGGAAGGATCGCCGTACACAACATCCAGTCTTATGTCCCGAACTTTTACGAACTCACCCTCAAAGGTCACGTTCTCCATTTTGAAAAGGCGCTGGAGAACTGTGACGTACTCACGCATAGCTTTCAACGGTTTCTTGCGTTCTATTCCGACCTTCGAGGCCAGCGGGTCCCACCACGCACCAATACCGAGAAGGCTGCGGCCGTTGGATAATTCGTCCAGCGTCAGAAACGAGACGGCCGTCAGTCCAACGTTCCTAGTCCAGTTATTTATGACGCCTGTGCCCAGCTTAATCTTCTCAGTAACCGCTGCCATCGCCGCCAGAGGGGTGAGGGCGTCGCGAGCGAGACGGGACTCAGCATGCCAAACAGCTTCAAACCTTTTCTTCTCAGCGTATTGTGCGAACTTCATTTCCTCGCGAACATAGTGCTTGTCTTGAAGGTAAAGAGCAACTCGTTTCATGGATCGAACAGTAGCCTAGGGTTGAAGAATAGCATTGCGTATGAAGCGGCTGATTTGTGACTTGAGGCAACCTTCCCATCATGAGGCATGAACGGCGCAGCAAATCTATGTGTCGCACGACGGGCGTAGGAATCGGTGGCAGCGGTGAGCCTTATCTTCGGTTTTGCTGGGTGAAGATGTCTGTCCTGTACCATAACTCATGAACGGTTAAGAATGAGCTACCGAGTCTTTCTTGGGTCACGATTACTCGAAATCTCTCCGAGCAGAATTTAGAGGTGTTACTTCGAGTGCGGGTCGAACACAAAATTAGTTTTACACTTAACGGGCAACCTGTGACGGTGCACTGCCCGCCTGCTTACACTTTGCTTGAGGTTCTCCGCGAGCAGCTGCATGTCACGGGACCAAAGGAAGACTGCGCTAAAGGCGAGTGTGGCGCCTGCACAATTTTGATGAACGGTCATCCCGTCTGCTCTTGCCTGGTGCTCATTTCACAAGCCCAAGGCTCTGAGATCGTCACGTCCGAAGGATTGGGCAAAGAGGGTAAACTGAATCCCGTTCAAGAAGCTTTCCTTGAGGAAGGAGCTGTCCAATGCGGGCATTGCATTCCGGGCATGATTGTGTCAGCGTCAGCCCTGTTGATGTGCAACCGGAAGCCATCGGATGAGGAAATTCGCACTGCCCTTTCAGGGAACCTCTGCAGGTGCACTGGCTATACAAAGATAATCACCGCTGTCAAGAAAGCCGCGAAGGATTGGAGTCGTCAGGGCTCATGATGCGTTCCGAAATTGACGTCCTGACTCCCCAGAGTCTGGACGACGCTCTCGACATACTTCACAAACAGGAACCCGGGTTGAGAATTGTTGCTGGCGGGTCAGACGTGATTGTACAGCTTCGAGACGGTGTCATGAAGGCTGAGAAGCTTCTGAACATACTGTCTTTAGAGGAACTCAGATTCATTCGGAGGAGGGATGATCAAATTCACATAGGTTCCCTCTCAACCTACAGCGATATCATCAATTCTCAACTGACGAGAGAGCATGCTTGGATTCTTGTTGAAGCGGCGAAGCAGATTGGTGCCATCCAACTCCAGAACACGGCAACGATAGGTGGGAACCTTGGGAATGCCTCACCTGCCGGCGACAGCTTGCCTCCACTGTACGCTCTCGATGCTGTTGTCGTCACCAGAAGCAAAGCCGACCGACGCGAAACACCCATCGAGCAATTCTTCGTCTCCTACAGAAAGACCGCATTAAGGCCTGACGAGCTCATTGAAGAGGTCTACTTCAAGCCAATGAATTCGAAAGACCGCGGCGCCTACATAAAACTCGGCCTGCGGGAAGCAAATGCTATCTCGATAGCTGATGTGGCCGTGGCACTGCGCGGAAGAAGCTCGAATGATTCATTTACCGAAGCGAGAGTCGCGTTGGGGGCCGTTGCCCCAGTAATAACACGAGCTCGCAAGAGCGAGAAGGCATTGGAGCGTAAGCCGTTGAATGAAAAGACCCTGTGGGAAGCTGCAACGTTCGCCGCTGAAGACGCTGCACCGATAGATGATATTCGTGGTTCAGCAGAGTACAGGAAGAATGTCGTCGTTTCATCAGTTTACCAGGCGCTCCATGAAGCATTGTACGGAAGGAAGAAGGCTCATGGGTAATACTGTCCATGTTCGAGTCAAAATATTCGGTGCACCATTGCTCGCGCTTGAGAGCAAGGAACTGACGCTTGAGTTAGGTGAAGACGCGACAACCCAAGATTTGCTCAAATCCATCCCGGTCAAAGACAAAGACTACCTATACATCGTTCGGGAAGGAGTGAGGCTCAAACCATCAACGAGACTCAAAGACGGCGATGAGATCCTAGTTGTACCGCCGATAGCAGGAGGTTAACTGCAATGACTGAAACCGTAGCGGTTGACAAGGAAAAATTAAAGTGGGTTGGAAAATCAGTCGTCCGAAAAGATGGTGCGGGCAAAGTTACCGGCGAGACCAAGTTCTTTTCGGACATGTCATTCCCGAAAATGCTCTATGCTAAAGCCGCCCGAAGCAAGTACCCCCACGCTCTGATTAAGAAAATCAGCACGGAGAAGGCTGAAGCAGTTCCAGGTGTTGTAGCCGTTCTCACCCACAAGGATGTCCCCGGGTTCAATGGGTTCGGCATCGTCGTACCCGACCAACCCGTCCTTTGTCAGGATAAGGTGAGATATCTTGGAGACGCGGTCGCCGTTATAGCTGCAGAAAATCTGGAAGCAGCAGAGAGAGCGGCACAACTTGTTGAAGTTGAGTACGAACCGCTTCCGGTCGTTTCCGACCCAGTAGAAGCTATGGAGCCCGGTGCGCCGAAAGTTCACGAAAAAGGCAACATATTGAGACATGAGACCGTACGGGAGGAGATGTTGATAGAGCATTCCGCGAAGCCGCTATGGTTGTCGAGAATACTTACCGCACTGGGCGGCAAATGCACATGTTTCTTGAGATTGAGGCCGGGGTCGGTATGCTCGATGATGAAGGAAACATTGTCCTCTACGTAGGAGGGCAGTCGCCGTACAGAGACCAAATGCAAGTGTCCAGGGCTCTTGGCATAAAGCCTGAACGGGTTCGAGTCATTTCGACGCCCGTCGGAGGCGCCTTTGGTGGAAAAGAAGAGAACACTGTCCAAATTCATCTTGCGTTGCTCGCGTTGAAAACAAAACGCCCCGTGAAAATGGTCTGGACCAGGGAAGAGTCTGGCGTTACAGGCATCAAGCGTCACCCAATGATCGTCACGATGAAAACTGCAACTGACAGAGACGGCCGACTCGTCGCCAACCAAGTGCGAATAGTCGCAGACACAGGCGCATACGCATCGCTAGGCCCAACAGTACTTGATGTTGCGGTCGAAAATTCCTGCGGCCCATACCGCATACCAAACATCAACATAGACGCTTACCTAGTTTACACGAACAATGGCGTGGCCGGAGCGTTTCGCGGTTTCGGCGCGCCACAAGTTAACTTTGCGTTGGAATCGAACCTAGACATTATTGCAGAAAAACTTGGAGTGGACAGGCTGGAAATTCGTATGAAGAATGTTCTCCGCGAAGGCGACATTGGGCCCTTCGGCTACAAACTACTTGGAAGCATTGGCATTTACGAAACACTCCAGAAAGCTGAACATTCCGATGTATGGAGGAACAGGGAGCGATACAAATCAAACCCGTCCGCGCCTTGGTGCAAAAGAGGCGTGGCAGTTACCACCGCCGTCAAGGGTTTTGGTTTCGGTGCGTTACCGGATTTTGGCGCCGCCTCAATCCAGATCACGCCGACCGGTAAGTTCGTTGTTGGAGTAAGTTGCCCGGAGATTGGGCAGGGAGCAGTTACGGCCTACTCGCAGATTGCTGCTGAAGTGTTGCACTGCGACATTGGCGATGTATACATCGCTTCGGCGGATTCGCTGTTGGCCCCGGACACTGGCACGTCGTCAGCTTCCATGGCTTTGGTTAGGGGTGGCAATGCTATATTGGCTGCAGCACTGAAGATGAACGACCTGCTACTAGACGCTGCTGGTAAGATTATCGGCCAACGAAAGGAAGAGTTAGCTTTCAAAGAATCTCAAGTTATTTCGATGAAGAACCCTAAGAAGGCTGCCACGTACGCAGAAATCGCCCACTACATGCATCGAGAAGGTTCTGAGACGAAAGTTGTGGCCGGATTCAATGTCCCACGAGTCGATAAACCCGTGGAAGGCAGTTTAGAGATTCCGCACTGGTCATACATGTACGCAAGCGCAGTTGCACTGGTAGAGGTGAACACCTTGACAGGTGCGATGAAGGTACTCAAATTTTTCCTATCACCTGAATCGGGAAAAATCATCAACCCACAGTCATACACGGGACAATGCGAGGGTGCAATAGTCCAAGGCCTAGGTTTCGCTCTAACCGAGGAGACACAAATGGACAACGGCATCGTAAGGACAAACAACTTCACAACCTACATCATCCCGACCATATGCGACATCCCAGAGATTGAGGTGGACCCAGTTGAAACCTACGAGAAGATGGGCCCGTTTGGGGCGAAAGGTTTAGGGGAAATCGGCATAATTCCCGTGGGCTCAGTTGTCGCTAACGCCTTATACGACGCAACTGGCGCACGCGTCTTACACACTACCGGCAACGCCTGAACGAGTTTACAAAGCCATTAGAGAGCAACAAGGACTTGGCATTTTTGCGAGCAAGAGTCAAAGTTAGACTATTCCATGAACTGAGGGCGAGCGTAGGAGAGAGTGAAATCGAGCTTCAAGCCAACACCCTAAACGAAGTAGTGCAGACGCTCATCAACAGGAGCGGGGCTGTGAAGGACCTACTTTTCGACTCTCAAGGACAGCTTCGAGGATACACGCTGTTCTATGTTAACAACATAGTTCAAAATCCACCTGACCTTTCTCGGAAACTAAATGACGGGGACCTCGTGCTATTGGTTCCAGCAGCAGCAGGTGGGTGATGAGTAGATGCGCAGGTTTGACATGTACGTCCCGGAAGACCTGCCTGACCTACTTCATTACCTAGACACCCACCAGTCTGGAGTACACCTGATAGCGAATGGAAGCGACCTTATCAACAGAATACAACGCCGACAGATCAACCCCAAAACGCTAATCGACCTTTCCGGCCTAAAGGAATTCAACTACGTGAAAAAAGACGGAAACGTCATCAGGATTGGAGCACTCACAACCATCTCCAACCTTACCGATTCCCCAGTCATAGATTCACGGCATGAGGTTTTCCGTGAAGTTGCGGCGAAGTTCGGGGGGCCATCAATAATTAACGTCGCAACGGTGGGCGGCAACATTTGTGCCGCATCATCATCCGAAGACCTCTTACCCGTCCTCCTCGTTCTTGACGCCCAAGTTCGCATGCGCAGTACACAAGGAGAACGCGTAATGCGACTTGAAGATTTTCTGAAGGGCAAACGGGTAACCGACCTAAAACCAAACGAAATTCTCGTTGAGACCACGTTCAAGGCACTCGATGAACAATCTGCATGCGCCTTCGAAAAAATTGGGATGAGAAATTCACTAATCATAGCTTTTGTCAACTCTGCCGTCTACATCAAGGCGGAGAGAGAGACTAAACGTGTTGAGGAGATTCGAATCGCCTTCAATCGCGTGGGCGGAAAGACACCTCAACGTGCAAAAAAGACCGAAGAAAAACTACACGGACAGATATTGAGTGCGGAAGCGGTCGAGGACGCGGTCTCTGCGTTGAGGAGCGAGCTGAAGCTCAGCTCAGATTTTAGAGTCCCTGGTGAATACCGCACAGATGTCGCAGGTGTGCTGTTCAGGCGGGCGCTCGGCAGATGCGCGGACACGTTGTTAGGGGAGAAGATGTTTGTCTAAACACCTCTTGAAACTCACGGTCAATGGTAAAGACTATGCTTTGGTCGTGCAATCACACGAACGCTTACTGGATATTCTTCGTGACAGGTTAGGCTTGAAGGGAACCAAGGAAGGTTGCAGCACTGGCGACTGTGGCATATGTGGCGTGTTGATGGATGAGAAGCTTGTTAACTCGTGTCTAATTTTCGCCATACAAGCTAGAAACAAAAAGGTCGTAACCATCGAAGGAATCGGAACCGCCGAGAAGCTTCACCCGCTACAACGAACGTTCACGGAATGGAATGCGTCTCAATGTGGATTTTGCATCCCAGCCATGATTCTGGCCTCAAAGAACCTCCTCGACAAGAACCCTAACCCAAGTGAAGACCAGATCCGCAGGGCAACCAGCGGAATCCTATGCCGCTGCACAGGCTACTTGAAAATCTTTGAGGCCGTGAAGGCAGCGGCTCATGAAATGGAGAAGTAGCAACCAATGGTTGATGATCAAGCCGCAGTAGAGAAACTCACGAAGAGCAGACAACTGCTAGTTGTGGGCAAAAACATTCAAAGACTCGACTCGGTCGACAAAGTGATTGGGAAACCAATCTACACAATGGACATCGTTCCAGAAAATGCGCTCTACTTGAAAGTTGTGAGATCAAGCGTCGCGCATGCGCTTTTGAAAAGGGTTGATGTTACGGAGGCCAGAAAATATCCTGGCGTTGCCGCGGTTGTGACCGCCCATGATATTCCTGGGATTAACGAGTCCACAGCACTTTTGCCGGACAAGCCGTTGTTCGCGACTGATAGGGTAAGATTTGCTGGTGAACCGATTGCGGCCATCGCATCCTACGACCAATCCGTCGCCGAGGAAGCAGTCGACTTGGTCAAGCTTGAGTACGAACCACTACCAGCAGTTTTCTCTCCTGCCGACGCTTTGAAACCGGGCGCCCCGACAATTCACAAGAACGGGAACATAGCCAAGCACATGAAATTGCGAAAGGGCAATGTAGAGGAAGGCTTCAAACAGGCGGACTTGATTGTTGAACGCACGTATAAGAGCCAATTCCAGGAACCCGTCCCGCTAGAGCCTGAAGCTGGTTTCGTGGTTCCGGAACCCGATGGTTCAGTAACGTGCGTCGGCTCAATCCAGAGCCCCTTCCACGTCCAAACTGGCATAGCCAAGATACTCTCGCTGCGGCCCGACCAAGTTCGTGTCATCCAAGCCGTGACGGGTGGCGCCTTCGGACCAAAATCTGATGAGATACCAGTTGATGTCTTGGGCATGGCAGCTTTGGTCGCCGTAAAGACACGGAAACCAGCCGCGCTAGCTTACACGTGCGAGGAATCCATGACAGGGCACACGAAACGTCACCCCTTCGTTACGACGTTGAAGGCGGGCGTGGGAAAGAATGGGAAGTTCACTGCTTGGGAAGCAACCATGCTCGCGGACACGGGAGCGTACGCCTCCCTAGGCCCACTCGTCGTCATCCGGGCATGCTTCCACGCGACGGGCCCATACGTGATCCCGAATGTGAAGACGGACGCTTACTGCGTCTACACAAACAACACGATGGCCGGCTCCTTCAGAGGGTTCGGGGGACCGCAGTCACACTTTGCAGCTGAATCACTCGTAGACGAGATTGCAAAGAAACTCAGCATGGACCCATTAGACTTCCGCCTGTTGAACATCCTCAGACCTGGAAGCCTGATGGCGACAAGCCAAATCGTCGACGAGGCATGCGGACTTGAAGAATGCATTAGCAAGGCGACGAAGGAATCGGATTGGTATCGAAAGCGTGAACAGTTCAGTAAGATGAGTGGGACCAAGCGGCGAGGCCTAGGAATTGCCATACTGTACCACGGGAACAGCCTAGGCCCGGAGGGAAGCGACTACGCAGCAGTCCACATGCAAATCGACAAAGACGGGGCAATCCGGTTTAGGACGGGGCTCACGGAATACGGGACAGGAGCGCCCTCCGGCCTTATCCAGATCGCAGCCGAAACCATGCACCTCCCCATGAGTTACTACAGGCTGGAACCGCCCGACACAGATTTCTGCAACGACACCGGCCCGACCGTTGCTTCTCGAACAATTACAATCGGAGGCCGCGCCACCCAGATGGTAGCCGGCACACTAAACCAGAAGCTAAAGGACATCGCGGCGGAAATGTTAGGTTGCACCACTAGCGAAATCGAATCATCCGACGCAAAATACTACCAAAAATCGAAGACCCAACGCTTTGTCTCCTACCGCGAATTGGTCGAATACGCGTACAAGCACGGAATCCAGTTGAAAGAGGCTGGAACATTCACTGCACCCAAATGCGAATACGACCCTGAAACAAGCCAAGGAACAACATACTTGCAATACACGTATGGGGCCGTGACTGCTGAAGTAGAAGTTGACACAGAAACTGGCAAGGTGCAGGTTACCAAGATGGTTGCGGCGTACGATGTTGGCAAAGCCATCAACCCGCTATCCGTCGAAGGCCAAATCGAAGGGGGCACAGTGCAGGGATTGGGTTACGCGATTATGGAAGACCTAGTCCACAAAGACGGCATCGTCCTCAACCCCAACCTTGCAGACTACTATATCCCTACCTCACTTGACATTCCTGAGATCAAAACGATAATCGTGGAATATCCAGGCCACCTAGGCCCGTATGGCGCAAAGGCGATAGGGGAACCACCGATAGTTCTGCCGGCACCAGCCATCGTGAACGCGATTGACAATGCACTCGGAGTCAGACTTTACGAAATACCAACTACACCCGATAAGGTGTTGATTGCTTACAAGAGAGCACGAGAAGCTGAGGAGTAGGCTTGGGGGAGGGAAGAGATTTGAAACACGTACCCATCGCGTCGGAAGCGGAGATCATTCAAGAAGCCAACAAATTGATTGAAGCGTCAAAAGCGTTCGCATGGGTAACGATAATTGGCCAAGAGGGGTCGAGCGCACGCCACCTCGGCTCTTCAATGATTGTAACTAGCGAGGGAAGGGTGATCGGAACCGTTGGCGGAGCCGTTGCTGAACTCCAGCTAATTGACCAAGCCATTCAAGCAATCAAGGAGGGAAAACCACGAACAGTCAAGATGCCCCTTCCCGTCTGCGCGGGCGTCATAACGTGCTTCATCAACGTCTTCCAACCCCGTGAAACATTAATCCTAGCCGGGGCAGGCCACGTCGCCCAACCCATGGCGACGCTGGGAAAACTGCTTGGCTTCAGGGTAGTTGTCGTCGACGACAGGGCCGAATACGCGAGCAAGGAGCGGTTTCCGGAAGCAGACAAGTTAATCGTCGATGATTGGGAAAAAGCGCTGAAGGAGGTACCAATCGATGAGCAGGCATACGTCGTGATTTTGACGTACGCCGGCGAATCCGATGAGCTGGCCCTTAGGACCGTTATCGGGTCAAAGGCAGCGTACATTGGGATGATTTCAAGCGAATCTAAGGCGAAGGCGATACTTGGCAAGTTGAGGAGGGAGAAGGTTCCTGAAGACTTGCTTCGCCGTGTGGTAACACCAATCGGCTTGGATATTGGCGCAGAAACTCCGGCTGAAATTGCGGTTAGCACGATGGCTGAAATCATCATGCGGAGAAAGAAGGCGACTGGAAAGCCGCTCTCAATCGCTGAGCGAGAGATAACTAAGAGAGGCTGAGCCCTCAGACATTCACACTCCGCTTGGCCGCAGCGGGGTGATCACACCCATACATTGAATGTGTATGCAGGCCAATACATTCGCACACGAATAGCTGTCTCCTTTCCAATGGAGGGTTCAAGCAGCGGAGAACTGTGATTTTGTGTGATAGAATAGGCTGAGTTTATGTTCTGCCATCGGATTCCATGTTAATTCGGGCTTATCGGCTGAAAAATCTTCTGCGGAAGAATGGGATTCTGGGTTCACTTCATGAGCTTCTTGTTTTGTAGAGAAGGATTGCGCAGAGTACGATTAGGATGGTTTGGCCGATGAAAACTTGCACTGTGCCCAACGGGAACCAATCCCAGGACCATGGTATGGTGCGAGGGAAGAAGATGTTGGGCATGGTTCTCGTGTAGATTAGAAGCAAATTATCTACTACGGCCATAATTATCAGCCCCACATTTGATAGTTTGAACAGCTTATTTGCCACTACGAAAATGCCGCCCAGGACGTACACAACGGTAGCGAAGAGAAAGTATGCACCTATCGGGAAAAAGAAGAAGATGGCACGGATAAGTGGCACGTGACCCACAGCCATGATAAGCGCGTCCAATAGGACAAGAACGGCGAACGCCTTAGAAGTATTCAAGGGGACCAACTACGATGCGTAGCTAGATGTTTCGCATTTAAACCTTGATTAAAGCTGGGGTACGTTTTGGCCTAGGACGGAGCCGGATTTAGCCGATGTAGCTTGATTTTCTGATGAAGGCTTCTGAGAGCGCCCTCAAGTTCAGAACTTGATTTGCGATGGGTACCTTTCCATCTGGGCTGGGCGTGACGAGCATGTAAGTGACCCCGAGCTTCCCAAGTTCGGCTACAGTTTCCTTGTTTTCAGCCATGCTCCCCGAAAGCAGCAGCCTACGTTCCCCCTGGGGGCTTGCGTATTCTGATTTTGGAGCCTTCGGGTTTAGGCCAATGCGCACACAGATCTCCTTGTCCTTCGCTTCAGGGATACTCCTGAATTCTGAGACGAGGTTTCTGAAGACGTCGAGTGGGACGACGTTCGGATGCCAAGCATCTCCAAGCGCAGCAGCACGTTTCATTGCAGCTTTGCTGTTTCCAGCAATCCAAATTGTGAGTTTACTTTGGATGGGGCGTGGCTCGAACTTCGGGTTGGTGAACTTGTGTGGAATCTTTTTGCCTTCAAACTTGGCATCAGAGGCGCTGTTCCATAGAGTTTTGATGAGTTTGATTGATTCGTCCAGCCTTCTGCCCCTGTCGTGGAAGTTTGAGCCTAGATGCTGAAACTCGCTTTCGTTCCAGCCCTGCTTGTAGCCAGCATAACTCTACCGCCACTGAAATTATCGATGGTGGCAAGCTGCTTGACTACAACGGCGGGGTTGCGCATCGCCACAATCAACGAGGAGATACCGAGCTTCACGGTGCTCGTGATTGGGGCAAGGTACGCCAAGGATGTGATACTTTCGAATATTCTCTCGTACGGCGTGCCACTCTGGGCGGTCATGAGTATATGGTCCGTCGTCCAGACAGAATCGTATCCCATCCTTTCAGCTTCAAGAGCTACGGTCCGCAAACCATCGACGGAAAGGTTTTCCCCATAATTGGGTATACAGACGCCAAACTTCATGTTCCAACCTCAGTCCCCAACAAACCTTTCACGGCTACTATGTTTTTCTGCTAACGGTCGGGCGCGCAACGCATGGCCGATAGGAAACCGGGGCTTTTTCATGTGGAAACCATGTTCCTTTGCGATAGGCATTGCTGGCCTTCTTCCATGGGGTTGCGTGTGGTTTTTAGGTACTACAAGCATAGTAACTTGCTGATGGGCAATGTCGCTCGGTGACCTGCAGGCAGACGTTTTGGGTGCGATTCAGAAGCTTGGAAAAGCTTCTGCAAGGGAGGTTATGGAAGAGATTGGCGCACAGAGGCAGGTAGCTTACACAACTGTAAGCACAGTCCTCGACCGCCTACACAAGAAGGGGTTAGTCAAACGGTCAAAAGTGATTGGCAGGGGCGGAGGCAGGTACGTTTACTCCTACGCCGCGCCTGCAGATATGCGGGCTAACTTGGTTCAGAGAGCATTGAACCAGCTCATCAGCGCCTTTGGGCCATCCGTCGTTCCCACAATTTATGATAGCCTCGACCAAATCTCAAAGGAAGAGGCTCAGGAACTCAAAAGGAAAGTTAGCAGAGCCCGAAGGTAGCACTGATTGCAATTAGGAATTTACGGCGCGTACTTTTCAGACCCGAGAACAGTTGCGTCCATCACAATCCCCTTGGCTAGCATGCTGTGCCTATACCTGTTCTTCAGAAGGACACACAGCCCGCGGGTGCGCTCCTGGAGCTTGGGCCTTATGCTGGTTTCTTCGATTTTTCTCTGGCTCTTTCTAGGCCTCAGCCTAGCCTTATGCTA
This sequence comes from Candidatus Bathyarchaeota archaeon, assembly GCA_963780265.1. Classification (GTDB taxonomy): domain Archaea; phylum Thermoproteota; class Bathyarchaeia; order 40CM-2-53-6; family 40CM-2-53-6; genus FEN-987. The sequence goes on along the minus strand of CAWABQ010000002.1, from coordinate 61,658 downwards.
CGCTTCTTCGGAAGCCTATGAATACGAACTCGAAGCCGCTGTAACGACTGTTTTCGGGCGTGCCCTTCTGATCGCAATCTCCGCGGGCCTTCCGCTCGCAATCTTGCTGCGGCACATATCACCCAAAATCGTCCTCCGAAAAGCCAGAAACCTTACCGCAGCTCGCGGTGAAATTGCAGAATCTTTCGAAGCACTACGGAAAGTAATGGGGGTACCAGCCGCGCAACTCCGACTCTCAAAGACGAGTATGCCGATCTCCTTCGCTGTCGACGCGGGCCAACCGCTGATTGTAATATCTGAAAGCCTTCTCTCGCTCCTGAAGAAAGATGAACTCGAAGCAGTCATGGCACACGAGCTTGCGCACGTGAAGAACTCAGACACCATGTTGAAGGCACTGGTTACAGCTTACAAGACGGCGTTGCCCCACGACCCATTAATACGGTTGGTAGAAGCAGCCTTCCACAGAGAAAGGGAGATGGTTGCCGATGAGTCTGCTGCCCTATCGACAAAGAGGCCATTGTCGCTTGCGTCTGCCTTATTGAAAATTTACGAAGCGTTTCCTAAGAGTAAACTGCGATCCTATGGGACGCTCTCGATTCTGGGTGCAGGCTCAACTCTTACGAGCCGCCACCCACCAATCCGCGACCGAATCAACCAACTAATCCGTTTGGCTGAGACTCACCGCTAGTCACGATTAGTTCTAACTCTGCGTTCTCAACCCTTTTCATGATGCGCAGTGCAGTTAATGTAATCCACTTACTTGGTCTCCCCTCCTTTTCGAGTGCGAATCGTTTCGGTCGTTTTCTGAACCGATAACCCGCTCCTACCCCTAGGTCCGGATGTACAGCGTCGAGGGCCCAGGTGCCATCTGGACGGCGTTTTTCTTCCAGTATTTTCAGGGCTGCCCTTAGGCGCCTGTCGCCTGCATAGCCGAGGCTGGTGATGATATCTAGCCCTACGAGTAAGTCGTAGTAGTAGTGGACGGGATAATGAAACCGAAACCATGGCAAATATCGGCGAGGACCCTCCCTGAATAGTTCCCGGTCGAGATAGAACTCTGCTCCCCTCTCGACCGAACGCTTGATCCGTCGTGTCCACTTTTTCCTAGGGAGGGCAGCGAATGCGCTGAGGCCCTCCCAGCAATCAAGGGTGCCCCTGCCATGAGCCCGTTCGTAGAAACAATGCCAGCCACCGTCATCCATCTGGTTTTCCATTAACCAGTTGAAGGCAGCGAGCACGCGCCTATCTTCGCCGTACCCACAGACGAGAAGCGTCCTTGCTAGGTTGCCTGTTATACACAGCTCACTCCTAGACGACTCGCCTGGCGTATCGAAACCACCGTCTGGCTGAGCGTATTCGTTCAGGAAAAATTCGCATGCTTTTCTGATTCCACCATCCTTCGCGGTCAACCCCAAGTCGGCAAGAACAATGAGCTTCCAAATGGTTGCAGCATACTTTGGCCGATAGAGATCCTTTCGTGATTCCCAGTATCCTCCCGGCCTTTGTGCGGCAAGAATTTCAAGCGCCCATCCGACCTTCGGAATGTTGGAATGAGCTTTTCGGACATCCTCGCTTTCTTTCGAATGATCCACTAGATGCAATAGTGTGCTGTACCGGATGGCTGGCTGATCTGGTTCCAGCAGCCAATCCAAGACGTTTCCTCGTATTTTCATCTGCAAAATCAGTTGAGAGGCACCCAGCTGGCTAGCACGTCAGCCACCGCGGACTGACGAGAAGCTGATGTGGCATCGCAACCTATGGCGGAATTTAGCCGGTCTTCTGGTCCTTCTTATCTTTTGTAATATCTTGGATGCTGGCTATGCCTAACGGTGGGAATCCCATTGAAACTCCGGCTGTGGGCGTGTTCGTCGGGACGAGCATGAGGGTACCTTTGCTCTGCAGCCCAAGCTCATACAGAATGTTCATCCAACGTAGTTCCAGGGCACGGATATTCTTATCATACAGGTTCGCTGCGTCTACCATTTTCTGTGCTGCCTCGAATTCCGCCATGGCCAGCGTGACTCTTGCCCTGCGCTCGCGTTCGGCAGAGGCTTGCCGCGACATCGCTTCCTGAAGCGCTTGGGGTATCGCTATGTCCTTAACCTCTACGGAGCTGACCTTGATTCCCCATTGCTCCGTTTTCTCGTCGATAATATTTCGAGCCTCAACTCCTACCTTCTCACGTTCGGCGAGTAACTCGTCGAGGCTGACTTTGCCCATGACTTCTCTGAGCGTTGTCTGTGCTGCCCAGGTTGTTGCGTCGAGGTACCTCTCGACGTTCAAGATTACCCTCTCCACGTCAACGGCCTGAAAGAACATTATTGCGTCAACGTTTACGGGGACGTTATCCTTCGTCAGCGTTTGCTCGGTACGAAACGGAATCGTTTGAACGCGCATAGAAACAATGTTCGGAATCTTATCTATGAATGGGATGATGTAGAAAATGCCAGGGCCTTTGAGGCCTGTGAAGCGGCCTAGGCGGAGAACCGGTGCGCGTTCCCATTCCTTGATGACTCTAATGCCGGATGCGACGAGGATTACAACAAATAACACGAGAATTATTCCGGCGATGAATTCAGGGGTCAGTAGGTCCTCTAACGCCATTAATTCGGCCTTCACTTCTGGGCTTGCTTCGGCTTGACTTTTAAGATTAGCCCCTCTCTCCGGACGATCTCAACCTCTTCTCCTTCCTTGATGTTTTCGCCAAGTGTTTCCGCCCTCCAGGTTTGGCCTTCCACTTTGACTTCACCCCTTGGGGCAAGAGCTGAAACAGCAGTGCCTGTCTTGCCCATGAGTCGCTCGGGGCCCATCTTCACCTTCATCCGCCTTGCCTGCGCAACCTTGTAGACGACAAAACCGAAAATCCCAGACATCACAAGCGCAACAGCAATCAAGGTCTCCCTAGCTTGCTCAACAGATTGTGCGGCAAGCAACTCCCAGCCTGGTAACGGGAACATCAAGAAGCTGCCGAGAATAATCATCCCGATGCCAGCGAGGGCGAATATCCCAACGTGCGTTTTAATCTCAATCAGCGTTAGAATGATGCCTAGGATGAATAGGAGAACTGCGGCAATATTGATGCCTATGATTCCATACCCAACTAGCGCGAGGAATACCATCAGTGCGCCAGCTATCTCAACCCCATAGCCCGGCGTCTTGAAACCGATTATTACCGCATACATACCCACCAGAAACAGAACTGTTGCAATCAGAGGGTTAGAAAGAAACTGAAGTACTGCAATGCTGATGCCTGGCTGGTAATTGTACTGCGCCGCTTGAGAGATGCCTGAGAAATCGTAGCTCCTCGTGTAAGCAACAGCGCCGGTTGAAGAAGTCAAAACCAGCTTCCAAACTGATGTCCCCATCTCCCCAGTGGAAAGAACTAGAGTGTAAGGCTCAAGTTGGGATAGTAGGCCATCGAGGCTGTCAGCTGCGAACTCTATCACATGATCCCTCAAGGCTTCTTCCGGCCCGAGGTTGATGTTTTGGGTTATGAATTCTTGAGCAATTGTTTCGTTTCGGTCATGCAACCGAGCATTGTCCCGCATTAAACCGGTGAGAGCGTTAATGATCTTGGTTTCGTTAACGGTCTGTCCCGTAGCCGTAACGGGCTGCGCTGAACCAATTGTTGTTCCGGAAGCCATCACTGCGATGTGCGATGCCATGAGGATGTAAGTTCCGCCACTCCAAGCTGCAGCGCCTGAGGGTGTAACCCAAACCACAACCGGTATTGGGGAGGAGTTGAAGGCGTTCATGATGTTTGTCACAGAACCCAAATCGCCCCCAGGCGTGTTGAGCTCGTAGACTATGAGCCGAGCGCCACCCGCCTGTGCCTCCGCAATCGAATGGGCAACTAGCTCTGTGGTTGGGCCTGAGATGTCGGAGCTTATGCGAACAACGAGAACGCTTCCCTGAGCCGCCGAAGCAGCGGGCTGTAGACCCGCCACTAGGACGAATGCCAGTACCCCAATCAGAAAGAAAGACCGCATGTCCCGGCTTCTCCATGTGGGTACGAAGATAGCTTGCTTTAAAGTGTGCTTCGAGGTTACGACCGAAAGAATTCGTGGCAGAATCAGGAACAATCTCGATGAAACACCCGACTTCCCGAACCCAAATCATGATGGTAAGGGTCATCGGCAGGCGATTTCCAGTTAAAGTTTGGAAAGCTGGGTCCCCTTTTGAAACGCTTGTTCACACGATACTCTCGCAGAACACGAATGACCGAAACAGCGATGCAGCTATGAGGAAACTGCGGAAACGCTACAGGATTACCCCACAAGTGCTATCGAAGGTTAGGGTGAGGGAGCTCATTCCTCTTATTCGCTCTGCTGGATTGTACACGTCTAAGGCGCCCAGAATTAAGGAAGTTTCAAGGATCGTCAAGGAGCAGTATGGCGGGCGACTCGCACCGATTCTGAACCTTCCGTACGCGGAGGCGAAGGGGAAGCTCATGGCGATGCCTGGAGTGGGGCCGAAGACGGCTGACATTCTGCTTGCATTCGTGGCAAAGAACCCAGTGATCCCAGTTGACACACATATTGCCCGCGTTACTAAACGGCTTGGGATTGCTCCGGCCAACGCCAATTACGAGAAGACGCGGACCTCGTTGGAGGCGTTGATTCCTCCGAAGGACCGAGTGAAGTTGCATCTGTCGGTTATTGCATTTGGTCGCGAAATTTGTAAGGCGCCAAGGCCGCGATGCGCCATTTGCCCGGTGAGTGAATGGTGTCCGAGCAGCACGGTGTAGCACTAATCAACGGATTTTTGGCGTTAACAACACTTTTTAGCGAAAGGCGTTGACTGCATTAGTCGGTGGCTTCTTAGTGCCAGAAATAGCAGATGAGGACATACCGTTCTTTGCTGAAGTGACGGCGGGCGGCAGAATAACCATACCCGAAGAAATCCGCAAGATATTCGAAATCAAAGATGGCGACCCGGTATTCTGCAGGCTGAAGATCATGCACAAGAAAAAGAACAATACTCCCGCTAAAGAAGCCAAGACAGCTACATGACTTGCGCCGTCGATAGTATTGTTCGCCCGAGTGGAGTCAGTCTTACTCTGAGCCTTCCGCGTTTTCCGCGCTCAACGTCAACAAGGCCCAGTTCCTCCAAGCCTTGGCTGTCTTCTGAACCCCTAATATGATAGCTCAGCAGCGGTTTTCCGTGCTTCGACACTCCGCGGAGCTTCTCCAGGCTCTCGACATCGCCGCCTGACTGCTCGATGGCTCGCAGTATTTCCATTTTAGGTTCGGTGACTACTTGCGTGTAACTGAATTTCATTACCGGCAGGACTGCCGGCTGCTCACCGATTACGTCGAATGCTTTGATTCCATAAACAAATGCTGCGGTGACACCGGCGCACGTCATATGCTTATCTGCGGAGCCGACGTTTATGATGAAATCCTCGTAGCTTTCGGATTCTTTGCGCACGATCTGACCCACCGCATCAAGCATAGTGGGTATGGTATCGTCTTTCACTTGCACGACATCGACAAGGAGTTTCAATGTGTCTGTAAGTTTTCCCGAAAGGGCATTTGCTTGGGTTGCGTAATCGAGGGATGCGATTAGGATGAGTTTATGAGCGGGGAAGTTTCTGAGCCCAACAAGAACTGGGTCATCGCTGCCGCCGAGAACAGAAATCTGAAGAGTCTTCAACGGCATGGTTCGTCGCTTCTATTCACATATAATTAAACGCTTAAAAATTTCCTTATACGAACGACCACCCGTTGTTCACGCGTGGGGGGAAAGAAGTTGGCTAGAGCTTATTCGAGGCGAATCTCGAGTGCTGGCTCAATCATTTTCATCTCACCACTCTACGTTTCGGTCTTTTTGATGAGGTTCAGCTTCGGCCTAGTCCTCTTCACACTCCCAATCTACCTTCCCAAACAGGAGTTCTCGAACTTCGTAGTGGGAATCATTGCAGCCGCATATCCAGTTACCGAGATTATCGCTTCCCCGGCAATCGGAGTATTAGTGGATAGGTTTGGGAGAAGAAGGTGGATTTACCTTGGGTTGACGCTTTCAACCTTGGCTTTGTTTGCCTTCACGCTGAATACCGCGGTAGGCTATCTCGTCATCGTACACGCCATTCAAGGGTTGGCCGCAGCGATGATCGTCGTCAGCACCTTGACGATGGTGACCGACGTGAGCACTGCTGGGAACCGTGGCCGCGAAATGGGAATATACGATTTTGCCAACCTCGGTGGATACGTGGTCGGTATCTTTGCAGCGGGAGTTCTCGTGCGAACACACTCGCTAGTCGCTCCGTTTTACTTCGCCTCAGCGTTGGCAGCGGTTGGAGCCACCTTCGCCTACTTGAGAGTTAAAGAAAGGGGGACTCACAGCAGGCATTCTGCGTTGTCTCCGATCCGGACGTTCAGACTTCTTCTGAGCGATAGGCGCGCGGCAGCGATGTTTCCGATATGGTTGTCAGTGACGACGTTCATCGGGATGGCACTGACATTCGGTCCTCGCCTCGGGCCTTCGCCGCTTCTCACAAGTTTCTTGATCGCGGGCGTGGTCCTGATTCTAGCGTTTTCGCAACCATTCTTCGGCCATCTTTCAGATCGGTATGGCCGGGATAGGCTGATGATGCTGGGAATGGTTTCACTTATCGGCCTTTTCGCAACGGTGATCACGATGTTTAGGCGCCGTTTGGCTCTGTTGTATGTCGCACCTTTCTTAGCCGTCTTTGGGGTTGGAAGCTTTGCTTTTGCCCCCGCAGCCCTAGCATCGCTTGGGGACCTTGCTCCGGAGCGGGGCCGTGGAACGACGATGGGCATTTACAGCGTGGTGATAAGTTTGGGAACGATCATAGGGCCATTACTTGGCGGGTACCTACTCGACCGGTACGGCCTCTCAAGCCTTTTCTACGCGGGTCTCGTGATCCTAATAGCTGCAATGACCTTCGCCATTATCATAGTAGGGCCGGACTTCAGAAATCTCAAACCTCTCTCCTGGAGAGGTGGGATATCACGTCCATCTTCGTGAGGACACCTATCGCTTTCCCATCTTGGACAACAACCACTGCGTTGTGTTCGCCAGTAAGTTGTTTGTAGAGGTCAGATATCTCGGCTTTAGCGTCGATTGTGGGAAGGGGCTGATCCATAATTTCCTGAACTGACTGCGTTAGTGAAGCCTCCTTCGTTAGAAGTTTCTTCATTATTGTATCGTCATGGACCGTACCCAGAACATGGCCCTCTTCAACTACCGGTAGCTGGGATACGTCGAACTTCCGCATCAATTCAACTGCCTTCGTCAATGCGTCATTTAGCGTCACGGAAATCATCGATGGAACCCCACTAGGTTTCGCTTTCAGTATCAATTCCACTGTGAGCCTCTCCGTCCTTTCTGCCTCAATATAGCCCAGCTCAAGCATCCATTCGTCTGAGTACATTTTACTGAGATAGTTGCGGCCGGTGTCTGGGAGAATCACTACAACCAGCTTATCCTGCGGGAGTTTGGCAGTGACTTGAAGCGTTGCGTACATAGCTGCCCCAGCTGAACCGCCGACGAAGAGCCCTTCTTCCCTTGCCAAACGTCGTGCCGTTAGAAACGAATTCTTGTCGCTAACGGATATGACTTCGTCAACGTAGTCAAGAACGAGAGTTTTGGGCATGAAGTCTTCACCGATGCCTTCGACTTTGTAGGGATGAATGGGCTCCTCGACTTTGTAGTACCGCGGATAGAAAATCGAACCTTCTGGGTCTACGCCCACGATCCTAATTTCAGGCTTCTTTTCTTTCAGATACTTGCCTACCCCAGTGACGGTCCCACCTGTCCCCATTCCGACGACAACGACGTCCACCTTCCCGTCGGTCTGCTTCCAAATCTCAGGCCCCGTCGTCTTGTAATGGACCAATGGATTGTTTGGGTTCATGTATTGGTCAGGCATGTAGGCGTTCGGCGTTTCTCGTGCGATTCGCTTTGCAACATTGTAGTAGTTCTCTGGCGAATCAGGAGGCACATTTGTGGGTGCAATTACAACCCGTCCGCCGAGAGCACGAAGTAGGCGCCTCTTTTCCTCACTCATCTTGTCAGGCATCGTGAAGATAGCCCTGTACCCTCGAATGGTGGCAGTAAGAGCCAAACCCATGCCCGTGTTTCCGGACGTTGGCTCAACGATTGTGCCACCAGGCTTCAGCAATCCCTTTCGTTCGGCATCATCAATCATGGCGACCCCTATGCGATCCTTCACACTGCCTCCGGGATTCAAGTACTCAAGTTTCGCGAGGATAAGGCACCGGGCGCCGTTAGTGACTTTGTTTACCCTAACCAGTGGCGTTTTGCCGATTAAGCTGAGAACATTCTCATAGTACTCCAAAGCCGATCAACCTGTTGAATCAGCCATGGAAAGCTATAGCTTATGCCTCGCCTGAATTGCATAATCAATAAATCGGACCGAGCCTCCCTCCCCACTCATGGAAGCCGTATTCCTCATTCAACCCTGGATCCAAGCTAGTACGGCAATGGACTGTTGCAAACTCTGCTACCAAGAGAGGGAGGGCAAGAGTCACTTAGAGTGCAAACGGGCGCACTTAGCCGCGTACAATTCTCTCATCGCAGTTCTCAAGCTTGAGAAAGGCTCAGACTTCGAAATAGCTCTCAAGCGAACAGAAGAAGCAAAGGAGAAATGCATCTCAACCGCAAAGCCTGACGAACACTGCCATGGAAAATCCCAGGAAGCGTTGAAGTACACCCTGGGACTCTACGACAAAATTCTAGAAGAGTACAGGAAGAAGCTGCCCAGTAGGCCGCCACCCCCCCGTATGTAGAAGACATCTATTGCACATTTGATACGGACGAAGCTAGCGGCTAGTGTAGTGAATGCAGCAGAACCAAGCAGCGAAAATAGAATGGCTAGATTGGACAGATGAGGTCTTTGAGCGGGCGAAGAAGGAAAACAAACCCGTTCTTCTCGACATCAGCGCTGTGTGGTGCCATTGGTGCCACAGATTAGACCATGACACCTATTCCGTTCCAGATATTGCGGAGTATGTCGAGAGCAATTTCATTCCAATCCGGGTGGACACTGATAAGCGGCCCGACATCAATCGGCGGTATAATATGGGCGGCTGGCCAACGACCGCCTTCCTTACGCCTGACGGCCGCGTCCTTGGCGGTGGAACATACATTCCGCCCGAACGGATGCGCCAAGTTCTCAGAGACATCAGATCATTTTGGGAGAAATCTCAAGGAAAGCCTGCGCCCGAGCTGGAGATGCCCGAACCTGAAAGCATACCAATCGGCCAACTGTCGCCCTTAATCGTCGATGAGATTCTTGGGGAGATTGCGAACAATTTTGATCCTATCTACGGTGGTTTCGGTTCACAACCCAAGTTCCCCAGCACCGAAGCTCATGAACTCGCCCTCTTGAAGTACCATTACAGCGGCAATCGCGAATTCCTTCGCTTCGTGGCCGTGACGCTTCAGAACGTTGGGCGCAGCGGCACGTACGATAAGGAGATGGGGGGCTTCTTCCGGTACTCTACGCTGAGAGACTGGAGCGTTCCACACTTTGAGAAGATGTGTGAAGACAATGCCAAGTGGTTGCAGCTGTTTTTGCACGCGTACCAAGTTACGGGTGAAGCGTTCTATGCGGGTATAGCGAGGGGCGTTATCGATTATGTGAACACTTGGCTGAGCGATCAGGAGAACGGATGCTTCTACGGTAGCCAAGATGCTGATGAAGAGTACTACAACCTCAGCAAATCTGAGCGCATGAAAGTAAAACCACCTTACATTGACAAGCATATCTACACGAACTGGAACGCCATGATGGCCTCCGCCTACCTTGAGGCATCATTCGTCCTCAACGATATGCCCGCTAGAGAATACGCTCTGAAGAGTTTGCGTAGACTGCTGGCACTTAACTACAAACCAGGCGAAGGCATGTACCACTACCACGACGGCCAACCCCAACTCCAGAACCAGTTGGCCGACCAAGTGCAGACTGCATGGACTCTTTGCCATGCTTACGAGTGCACAGGGGACGGAAAGTTTCTGGAATTGGCTCAAGAACTAATGGAAAAAACGGCAGGAAAGCTGTATGATTCCGAGCATGGTGGTTTCTTCGACACGGTTGTGGATCCCAACGCGCCGGGGTTCCTAAGTAAACCTGCGAAACCTCTTGAGGAGAACAGCGCCGCCGCCCTCGTCCTAACGAAACTGTTCCATTTGACTGGGAAGGAGAACTTCCGAACACAAGCCGAGGGCACGTTGAAGCGTTTCGTTGAGATTTACCCACAGTTCGGATTCATGGGCGCTGAATATGCGATAGCCGTCGACGCCTTCCTTAAAGAGCCTACAACTGTGCGAATTGTGGGTTCACCTGAGAGACCGGAAACGAAAGGCCTAATGGCGGAAGCGCACCGAATCTATGAGCCACGCAAAGTCGTTCAGTTCCTGGACCCGAAAAAAGACTCTGAAGCAATAGCGGCCCTAGGTTTCGCTATGACGGAACAGCCGACCGCATACGTATGCGTGGGAACAGCCTGTACAGCACCCATAACCGAACCAAAACAGGTCGGACCAGAGCTAAGCCGAATGGTCGCGGCCCAGATCAGGAAGTAAGTCCTAGATCCTTCGTTTCTAGTTTCCTTCTGATTTCTTCCATTTCGTCTCGGCGCATGAGTTTCCTTGCAGTGAAGCCAGCGCTGTCGTTCTCGCTTCGTGGGATAATATGGACATGAACGTGGGGTATGAGCTGGTTTGCGGCTGCGCCATCATTTATTGAAATGTGGGATGCCTGTGCCCCCAGCTTCGAAGTTATGTGTCGATTTAGAGCGTGAACTCGGGCGTATAATGCGCAGAACTCTTTCTGGGACAAGTCGTTGACGCGTGCAAAGTGCTTCTTGGGCAGTACAAGCGTGTGCCCGACAGAGATTGGATACTTGTCTAGGAAGGCAATGTACGCTTCGTCTTCATAGACGATATACGAATCGCCAGTTTTGTTTATGATGCCGCAAAAGACACAGTCCAAATCCACAACATTTCCCTTGGCGTCGTACCGGCTATGAAATGAGTTCCTCAGAGCAGTTAATCATTTTGATGGATAAGGTAAGCGACTAGTGTGCGTAGTTCAAGAAGCTCGGGCTTTGCTAGTGCATCCTCTTCTCGGATCTTACTCGACTAACCTCCATTCCTTGGTCATCATAGCCTCTGTCTCTCTCAGGTCGTTGAAGGCTCCATACTTTCACTTAACTCTCTAGTTTATTTTTGCAGGGTGTCAGTTATCCTTTTGTGAGACACTTTGCCGCTGAGACCTCTGCTCTTGAAGACTTTGGGCAGTGAAGCCCGGTTGAGGATACTTTTGGTTCTCGCCCGCAATCGGGCTGAGGATTTGACGATTTATAAGATTGCGAAGTTCAGCGGGTTGGATAGGAAGATTATACGGAAACATTTGGGCAAGCTAATCGCGGCGAACCTTGTGCACATGAAAAGTTACGGCCCCATATACGTCTACGGCATAAACGACGACAGCGGCCCCGTCCAACGAGTCATAGACCTATTCAACGAGGCTAGGCTACTGGCACAGGTCCCAATTCAACTGCACTGGTACGACATACGCGCCTGAAGTAACCTTGAGTGCCTTACGCCCTGATCAGGTCCTTAGGATCCTAGAGTTGACCGACTCCTTCAACATTCATCGAGAATCCGTATTCATCCCGCTTGGGACAGAAGAGAACGGGAGCGTCACACTTCTCCCCGATGGACGCCTCCGCATTGTATGCCCAAGGGTCATGTCACTTCAGACTTGGCTGGAGGAATTGCGGGCCCGGTTGGAGAAGATGGATCTGTCGAAAGTCAAGCATTGAGCACGTTAGCGCGCGGCCCAGTTCAAAATGGTCTCCTGTCCCGAGTCAATCTTCCTAAGGTTAGATACGCGTACGCCAACCAACCGAATCTTCTCCCGGGAGCTTTCGAATTCAGAAAAGAGTTTCTTCACATATTCTCCCATGACGGTTATATCGTTGGTGTGTTTCGTGTGGGTTTTCGCCCGCGTGAATGTTGTGAAGTTTTCGAGCCGCACCTTGATACCGACCGTACGGAAAAGGACCTTCTCCGAAAGGACACGAGCGTGGACATCTTGAACTAGGGAAGCGAAGGCCTCCATCACCTTCCCCCGGGCGGCGAGGTCTTCTTCGAACGTGGTCTCGGAGCTGATCGATTTGATTGAGTAGGAGGTTCTCACCTCCTCATCGTCTATGCCGTTGGCCACTTGCCACAGCCGCGTCCCGTATTTCCCAAAGGCCTCAGTCAACTTGCTGGGATGCGTTGCGGCCAAATCTCCAATGGTTTTGATACCCAGTGTCCCGAGAATTTCAGAACTCTTCTTGCCGATGCCGCTGATTTTCCCAACCGGTAATGGAGCCAGAAATTCCACGACTTTCCCTGGCGGGACTGCGGTTAGGCCATCTGGTTTCATGAAGTCTGATGCGATCTTGGCGACTGATTTGTTCGGTGCGACGCCGACTGAACAGGTGAGCTGAGCCTTCCGCTTAACTTCCCGCTTTATTGTCTCGGCTAGGGCTGTGCCTTCATCGAAGCCCGTGACCTTGTCCGAAACGTCCATGAATGCTTCATCGATACTCATCGGCTCAAGTTTCTGTGTGAATTGCTTTAGCAATTCCATGACTTGCTCTGAAGCTTGTTCGTAGAGAAGAAAAATTGGCCTCAAGTACACGCCGCTCGGGCAGAGCCTGTAAGCCATGGAGATGGGTTGAGCGGAATGCACGCCGAACTTCCGTGCCTCATAAGAACAACCAGCGACTACCCCTCTTCCCTTTCCTCCTTTCGGGTCTGCACCCACAATAACCGGTTTGCCCCTGAGGTCTGGATTCTCGCGTTGCTCAACAGAGGAGTAGAACGCATCCATGTCGATATGCATTATGACCCTGAGCAACCTGCCCCCCTCCAGTTTGGGCGCTTGCAAGCATAATCGAATCCCTTCAAGTTCGGTAACGCACGCGACATGCGCGCGTACCGGAAGTACTCATAGAAAGGGTTATTTGAAAAAGGTCTTTGTTGGGCTACGGTTTCGAAGTCGGAGACGCCATCATTAGAATTGCTTAGGTGCTACAGGTTTCAATGAAGACGACTGTCAACGCGATTGACGTTAGCTTTTTTGATGTTGGCATTCCAGACGCCTTGCCCATCGTTCTGATTCATGGCTTTCCTTTCAGCCACGAAATGTGGGACCCACAAATCCAAGCATTCCAGAAACGGTTTCGAGTTATCGCTTACGACCTTCGCGGGCATGGGAAAAGCGGTGTAGGCGATGGGCAGTATACTCTTGAATTCTTTGTTGACGACCTCCTCGCGTTGCTTGACTACCTGAAAATTGGAAAAGCTGTGCTTTGTGGGTTGTCGATGGGCGGTTACATAACGCTGAGGGCTGTTGAGAGGAACCCGGAGAGGGTTATTGGGCTGATCCTTGCTGACACACAGGCTAAGGCAGATTCTAATGAAGCGAAGTTGAAGCGCGCAGCCGCAATCAAATCCGTCAAAGCTAACGGCGTCAATGCTTACGCAGAGGCCTTCGTGAAGTCTGTGTTCGCCCCACAGACCTTTACGAGCGACATGGCTGCGGTTGAGAAGATTAGGCAGGTAATTCGGGCGAATTCTTCGCTCGGCATATGTGGAGCATTGTTAGCTTTAGCAAGTAGGACGGATACAACTGAAGCGCTTTCGAGCATCAGAGTCCCAACGCTCATTTTAGTGGGCGAACATGACCTGCTTACTCCTCCTTCAGCCTCGGAGGAGATGCACAGCAGGATTCCTAATTCTGAAATTCATGTGATCCCTAACGCCGCACACCTGAGTAACCTGGAGAACTCTGACGAGTTCAACATACACGTCCTGAATTTTGTTGATAGGCTAGTGAGATGAACCCGGAAGACACTAGCGCCTTAACCGCGAATATTCATCAGATTCGTCAAGCCCCCGGCTTTAGATCTTGATAGCGACTGTTTCGTTTACTTCAAGCACGACGAGCCCGACGACGCGGCGAAGGCGGCGGTAGAATTCAGAGCAATGTTGAGCAGCTAGTTCTCCGATCTAGACTTCAGTATTAGCCAGTTTCTTTGCTTGAATCGAACAAGACTGTATTTTCCGTATAACCGTTTGCCTTTGAGCCAAAATTCGTAGATGTCCTTCGTTCGTCGCTTTAGTTTGAAACTTCCCTTATCCCATATCTTCACAGTGCCAGCACCATATTGCCCCTTTGGGATTGTACCTTCGAATGTGATATAATCGATGGGATGATCTTCGACCTCAACCGCTAGCCTCCGTAGCCCAGGTTCCTCAGGCGGCCCCTTCGGTACTGCCCAGCTCTTCAGTACGCCCTCAAGCTCCAATCTGAAGTCCCAGTGCAAACGTCTTGCGTGGTGCTCTTGTACTACGAACCGATTTCGTCCAGTTTTCTTCACCTTTGGAGCCGGCTCGGGCGTTCGAGTAAAACGCCGCTTTTTCACGTATCTATCCAGGCTCATGACTTTCAATCCGCTTGAGAGCGATAGCGGTATTACCCCGGAATAAAGCTCGCCCTGACTCCCTCGCAGCTTGCTTCCAGCATCTACGAGCGATTTTACTCAGTTTTGCTTTCCTATCATTCAACCGGCGTCATTGGAACCGGCAACATTAGTTTCTCAGAAATTTTCTGTAGGAGGGTTGGTAGGTTAGCTCCTGTTTTCGAGCTTATTTCCAGTATCTCACATTTGTCGAATATCTTGCGAGTCTCCGCGAGGACTTGGTCTAAGTGTTCACGTGTCGCAAGATCCACCTTATTGATGCAGATCAGTATAGGTACGCCGTGGATTTCTTTATTCATTATCTCATGTGACGCCGTGACTTTACGGGCCACTGTTTCAATCTCTTCGCTGCCATCGACGAAGAGGAGAATGAGGTCCGAGTTTGCTAGCTCACTCAACGAGGTATGAAAGGCGTTTAGCAGCAAGGGACTGAGGTCTTCGATGAACCCAATAGAATCAATCATGATGAAGGAATTGCCGGTGTGCCCTGTTGAATGCGTGGACACCCTTCGAGCAAAAGTAGAAAGCGTCGTGAAGGGTCCTAAACCTATGTCCTTCGATTCTGATGCGAGCCTGTTGAACAGCGTAGTTTTACCACTCTGAGTATAGCCCGTTAAGGAGACAATTCGGAAGCCGGCTTTGCCTCGTTGCTCTCGCAGGCGCCCACTTCTTGACCTCAAATCTCGGAGATCACGTTCGATTCTGCTTATTCGTTTGCGGGACATAGCCTCGTAGACTTCGTACGGATACCTGCCAGGGCCGCCCCTTCCCATTTGTTCGCTAACAATGCCGCGCATTCGAATGGATTCTCTGCCCCAGGAAAATGTGTACCGCAACCTAGCCAATGCGATTTGAAGCTTAGCCTCTGGTGTGGCGTTGCGTTTCTCGAACACTTCCAAAATCAGTAAATTTCTGTCGAGAACATGGATTGCGTCGCCTAGTTTCTTCTTGATTCGGAACATTTGGCCTGCGGAGAGCTGTCGTGTGAAGATTACTGCTTCGATTGAGTCTTTTGCCACCGTCTTTGCGATTTCTCCGATTTTTCCTTCGCCTACGCAATAGGAAGAGTCTACGAAGTCTCGATGTTGTGTAACTTGGCCGACCACATTGTAGCCTGCAGCTTTCGCTATGTCCTTCACTTCATCCATACGCGGTTTAGTGCGTGGGACAAGGCATTCGACTAGAAGCGCTTTCAGATTCAACACAGGCCTTGCTGAACTAGTCGTGTTCACTCTAAGCTGAAACTCATTTTCTTGGCCGCCTCTAATCGCGCACAGGTTGCGCAGAGACCATTCCCCGAAGAGGATCCAATAGAGTAGACGGGGGCGCCGCACTTCTTGCATCTTGCGTTGGCTATCATTAATGTATCCTTCATGGATATTACATGCGTCGCTGACTATAAGGAATGAGACAAATGCCCCGTCTTAGTCAGCCAATCACCGTAAACCGTGCCCCATTTCCACACGTTGTGGAAGAGTCGGTGAATTGTTGATTTTGTCGAGGATCAGTTGGATCATGCACTAAGGGAAGCTTACGTTGACCGCTTAAAGCTTGAGGGTTGACGTGGTCATTCGTACTCACATTGCTTCTCCTGGCGCGAGCTGCGTTGAGGGTAGGAGTGTACCGGGCTTATTCGTAGTTTACATAGGAACATACGGCCCCCTAATCTTAGCTCGTCCGCCTGTAGATTAGAAGAACAATTCCTAGAGCTAACACGCCGAAACCCAATGGGAAGGCTGAGTTTGCAAAGCTGCTGAGTAGAGTAGGTGCATATTCCACGCGTATGAATTCAGGGCTACCAATCGCGCCCTGGTAATAATCCGTGTTCATGTCAGGTGTCGGTTGAACCTCCTCAATCTTCACCGTAACCCGGCACTGCCCACAAACTGTAACAGGGGCGGACATGCGCGGCGAACCATCCAATAGCGTCTTGATGACCACAACCGCCATCACGCTTTGTCTAGAATGGTTCTGAATCGTGACCTCGTCAAAGTAGACCCCGCCAAGCACACGGACACCGCTCTGGTTCACCACAACATTAACTGGCGGTACACCCGGGCTCCAAAGGGCCGCGAACAAAAGGAAAGTTGCGCCCACAACAACGCACACCAACCCAACCAAGAGCAGCAGGCGAATTTTGCGCAAGCGAACAGAACTTTTCCTCTTCCCCTTCAACTCTCCCGCAACCTCCGAAACATGGTAAACTTGCGTTTTCAAGCTACTGTACGTGAGTCACGTAGGTCTCCAAGCATTATATGCGATTCGTTGCGAAGCCAGGCATAAATTTCACAACCACGTCTGAACATTCGGTAGTTTCGGATGGTTGACAAGGAATTCCTCGAAGCATTGAACTCGGCCGTTGAAGTCGAGCTAACCGTCAAGGGGCGACGGTCAGGCCGAACCACTACTAGGCCTGTCTGGCTTGTTCTTGAAGGTGGAACAATGTACTTACTTCCCTTGTATGGTTTCAAAACCGGATGGTGTCAGGACATGCTAGCAAACCCAGAGATTGAGGTTTCCGCTGAAGGAAAGAAAGTGACTGCTCACGCCAACCCCATTCAAGAGGGTGCAAAAGTCGCTGAAGTCGTGGATCGCTTTCGATTCAAGCATGGTACAGATGAGATCAAGAAATATTACGTCAAGCTCGAAGCCGCAGTAGCAGTGCCAATCTGAAAACAGCTCTTACAATCTTAACGTCTTACGTCTTCTACGTCCTTATACCACTTGGTCTTCGGCCCCACTCGGGCTCTAAGTTTCCAAGCCAGCGTTTTCGGTTGTTTGTCCAATATTGAGAGCAGCTCATGTATCTTCTTTGAAACGTCCGCTCGATCCTCTTCAGTTAGTTCCGGATACACGTTAAGCCGGTCCTCCACGTTCTTGAGGTTGCTTGTGGCAGTGTAATAGAAGCCCCAGTCGTTTGAAAGAAGTTTCGCTAAGTAGCTTCCGTCAAGGGTTTCAGGGGCCGCCGAATTTCCGATGACATGCTCTCGCAGGAGCATTATCGTATCCACAATATCTTTCTCGTTAATGTGCACAATCTGCATTTTCTCAAGTAGCATGTCGGCGAGCGGTATGGTCATCTCTTCAAGTTCGAGGCGGCCTGCGAAGGGTATGTCATGGTTCATTTCTAGCTTATCGAAGAAAATGTCAACGTGAAGCCCATTAGATTTGTTATCCCAAATCATTCGCTGGTGCCCGAACAGTGCTGATATCATTGGTTGATCCGCGTAACCGAACTCCCGCATCATCTTATCCATCGCAGTCCTTTCAGAATTATAGCCTGCGAAGTCAACGTCGGAGAGTTGCCGGTGCAACTTTTCGGTTAGAAAACTGTATTTTGGGCAATGGTACTGGAACGCGATCGCTCCCAGAAGCCTCATGTGGAGTCCACGTTTCGTGCCTTCCCTGACGAGGCGTGGGCCTTCCTCTTTCATCATTGAATCCAGTTTAGCTGCGTCATGAACTTTTTCCAATTGCAAGTGGCCTGCCGAACCCGAGAAGAATTATCCTACGCTATTTGTACCCTTCGGGGCCTTATCCCAAGGTGAACTGTAGGCTTCCATCTTTGCCTATTCAAAATAACAATCAACCCGCGAAGTTTTCCTTCCCCGTACTCACTTCCAGGGTTGAAGCACAGGGTTCTACCCCACTTGTAGAAGCTGCGCGATTCGTGTATGTGGCCGTGGAGGGTTATGAGAGGTTGGTACTTGCGATTATCATGCTCACTGCGTGGTTTCCGACAGGCCCTTCGATTGGTTGTCCAACGTGTTGGTACTTCAAGTCCTTGTCCAAGTAAATTGCCAGATCCATACCAGTGTCGTATGGCGGAACGTGAATGCAGAAAATTCCCTTGCTGTGGCCCTTGACCTGCATGGCCAAATCTTGATTCAATGGCACTTGACGGTTTTCGCCATTTTCACAAAGGTCTTCTCGTAATCAGTCATCCCGCCAATTGGCAGCAGCGCGTAGATTACGAAATACCTTGCCGATTCATCGCAGTGCACGTGAACGGCATGAGCTTCACGTGGGTTTCTTCGCTTGCCGCTTAGAAATCCCACAGCGACCTCCTCAAACTTCGCGCGATTGTAAGGTCCCTCATGCGAGTTTATTCTGAGTGAATCATGGGAGATCAGTTCAAAGTTCTTCACGTTCCCAGCCTTCTTAACTCTGTTAAGGCCGTGGTCAGCGTGTTTTTCGACTGTTCCGAAAGTTTTCTTGGCTTTTTCTAGGTCTCCCCATGAAAGGAAAATTTTCACCTTATCAGGAAAATGGAATACGACGTCGCCTTCCCCGCGTCTGGCCTTAGGGTTGAATTCGATGCGAGCATCCTTTGGGTAATCCATTGAGAACCCGTAGACGCTAAACCGCTCAAAATCCTTCTCCATCAAAGAACGACTCTCGCTACATTACCGAAGTTGTAGGCATGATTTCCTCGAATAAGAGGATTGGGATTATAGTCGCAGCCAGTCAACATTAGGTGAGAAAGGAACACTCCAAATCCTTATTTTCCCAACCCCGTTGAGGTTTGGGTCTGATTTGAAATTGGGGAAAGAGAAAAGCAAAAGGAAGTTTCACCGGATATTTTTCGCAACTGACGTCCACGCATCTGAGATTGTCTTCAGAAAGTTCATCGGCGCTGCCAAGTTCTATGAGGCGGACACGCTGGTGATGGGCGGCGACATTACCGGCAAAACCCTTGTCCCTGTGGTACAGGGTTCCAACGGAAAACATCACTTCAACTTTCAAGGGCAGGAATTTGATAATGTGGCACCTGAGGACCTAGAGAACCTAGAGGGCCGCATCATGAATGCGGGCATGTACCCGTACCGGGTCTCTCAGAGTGAGTATGAGACGCTTGAAGCTGACCCCGGAAGGTTTCCGGCCTTTTCGAAAACTTGAGCATTGAACGTCTAGCGCGTTGGGCGCAACTTGCCGAAGAGAACCTCGCCCCTCTCAGCGTCAAGTGCTATTGGACCGGGGGCAACGATGACCGGCAGGAGGTGCTTGACAGCGTAACTTCAACAGAACACTTCGTGAATGTTGACGGAAAAGTGGTCACGCTTGAGAGTGGCCATGAAATGCTTAGCCTCGGCTGGAGTAACCTCACGCCATGGAATACTCCCCGAGAATGCAACGAAGATGAGATTGCGATCAAACTTGCGCCCCTCACCAGCCAAGTACAGACTCCTTCAAGCTGCATCTTCAACGTACATGTACCACCCTCCGATTCTAATCTGGATATTGCGCCGAAACTTGATACGACAACGAACCCGCCCAAACCTATTGTTGAAGGGGGCCAACAAGTGTTGATCCCTGTGGGAAGCAACGCGGTTCGAAGCACCATCGAAAAGATGCAGCCGCTACTGATGCTCTGCGGCCACATTCATGAAACAAAGAACGCGTCTCAAATTAAGCGGACGATGTGCATCAACCCTGGGTCAGAATATCCGTCTGGACTTCTGCGCGGGGTAATCGTCAACCTGTTGAAGGATAAAGTGCTAAGCTACCAGTTTACTTCTGGCTGAAAAAGAAAGAGGGAGCGCCCCTAGATTGGGGGCACTTCTTTGTAGGCGAGGTCCAAGTTGATTCCGACCCTGCTCAGCCACCAGCGCCTAAGGAAGAAGAAGCCGATCCACCCTAGGAATATTGCAAGCATAATGGCTTCTGAGGTTAGGCTCGCGACTCCGAGACCGGGGATTGTAAGGTAGTAGTAGAGCATCCAAATGCTGAAGGCTGTGGCTATGAGGCCGCAGATCGTAATCACTGGGACGCCTCCCACCTTGTACTTTGCGATTGGTGAGCTCTCGTAGACTTCTTTCCTACTCCAGGGGAATATTGCGCCGCCGAAGGCTGTGCCGATGTAGAGAACTGTCGCTACTGCCGTGACTGCGAGCGTTAGCCCCAGGTAACCTGGGACGAAGTTGTACACGTAGCTCATCACGAATCCTCCCAGGACTAGGAAGATGACGTGGGCGACAACTGGGGTGTGGGTTCGTTCGTTGACTCTGCTGACGAATTTTGGTAGGGCGCCGTCGATGGACATGGCTACTGCAACTCTAGTCCATCCGATGATGACGTTGAATACCACCTGCACGGCGTTCAGTAGTATTCCTATGATCATGAGGAAGACTAGCAACGGGTTGTCAGTTAGTACGGCTGCGAGGTTGCTGAACCAAGGCGGGATAGGCATGGCGACAGTTCCTGTGATGAAATTACCGTAGGCTGCTGCTGCGAGCCATCCCTGTCCAACCGTGTTGATGAAGGTGTATGCGAGAATCATCATCAGCGCAGTGCTGAAGAGGCCGCCGCCAACGTTGATGAATAGCTGGTTCTTGAGGCTCCTTGTATTTCGCCAGCCTGCTCTTGCGCGTAACCGACCCAGCCTAGGCTTGTTAGCGCTACGGGTAGGACGAAGAGTGTTGAGGCCCACGAGAAGCCGCTGACGGGTGTGAAGCCGTTTTGCGTTGCTTGGGTGAGGACGTAGTGGTAGTAATCGGGTGTGCCTGGCGCTAGGATCGTCATTGCGCTGTTGAACCGGGTGATGAACACGCTAGTTGGTGTAAGGACGAAGAAGGCGATCATTACGACGAAGCTGAGGAGGAACCCGTACCACATCACCCATTGGGCCATAACGAACCATCTGAAACTCTTGATAAGAATCACTGCGGCGAAGGTTGAGGCCGCAGCGGTTGTTACCCAGATCCCTAGAGGGGTTGTGAACCAAACGCCGAGGTTTAGCAGTGAAGTGTTGTTCATAGTCAACCCTAGGCCTGTGAATAGCGGGGCGAACCCGAGAATTGCAGTCAGCCATCCCCCAAGTGCCTGCCATTGAAGGAAGAAGGTGATGATCATCGTTGAGACTATCGCGAAGCCTATGAAGGGTTTGAGGGTGCGGCTTTGGAAGACGTAGTCGCCTCCTGTGCGAGGCATTGCTGCGGCAAGTCCAGCGTATGCTACTGCCAGAAACGTGGTGAAGATTCCTGTGATCAAGATTCCTAAGGGAACGTTTGCGTCAGGCCAGAGGCCGAGAGTTAACAGGTAGACCCAAGGAAAGATTACGCCGATGTTCAACACGTTGTAAGCGAAAGCGGAGTAAGGTGACATCACTCTGATGAGGCCGGAAGATTTTCTTGCGAAGACCTGTGTACTTTTCATAAACCCCGTTTAGAGTTCTCTATGACCATATTAGACTTGGCAATGTTTCTTTTGAAAACGGCTGGCAAGAACGGAAGGGCTTTATGAACAATGAAACGAACAAGTAGCGGGTCAGCCTTTGGAAGTAACAGTTCAACCTTACCAAATGTTCGTTAATGGCGAATGGGTTTCTTCGGAAAGTAAGGCCACTTATGATGTGATCAACCCAGCCACAACTGAAGTCATCGCTAAAGTTCCGAAGGGCGACGCGAAGGATGCGTCCAGGGCTGTGGATGCTGCGCGTGAGGCGTTCGATAAGGGCCGTTGGCCTAGAATGGCCCCAGCGGAACGTGCTAGCCTCGTTATGAAATTAGCTGACCTTATCGAGAAGGAAATCGACCGTCTCGCACTTCTGGAAACCCAGCAGCAGGGTAAACCCATCAAACTCAGCCGCGACAGCGACTTCCCCTTCGCGATTGACAACATACGCTTTTTCGCTGGGGCCGCCAGATGCCTCGAAGGTAGGGCGAGCACGGAATATAACGCGGTTGGAACCAGCATCACCAGGCGCGAACCAGTCGGCGTCGTCGCCACAATTACGCCATGGAATTACCCGTTCATGATGCTTGCGTGGAAGGCAGTTCCGCCACTCGCAGCCGGGAACACTGTTGTAATAAAACCGGCTAGTATCACGCCGCTGACCACGCTGGAATTCGGGAAGCTAACTGAGAAAGCAGGGTTCCCGAAGGGAGTCGTGAACGTTGTTACAGGCCCAGGAGCGACACTCGGCGAAGCATTGGTCACACACCCCGGCGTCGATATCGTCGGCCTAACCGGTGATACGCTAACCGGCCGGCGGATCATGGAGCTTGCATCGGGCTCTGTGAAGCGAGTGCAATTGGAATTGGGTGGCAAGGCACCTTTCATTGTCTTCGAAGACGCAGACCTCGTAGCCGCCGCTGAAGGCGCTGTTGTGGGAGGTTACGTGAACACTGGCCAAGATTGCACAGCAGCTACCAGGTTGTACGTTCAGGAAGGCGTCTATAAGAAGTTCCTTGACTTGGTTGTTGAACGCGTGAAGAAAATCAAATTGGGGGATACGACAAAACGCGAAACCGACCTCGGCCCACTAGTCTCCGATGCGCAGAGGCGCAAGGTCGAAGATATGGTTGCAAGTGGTGTGAAGGAAGGCGCGAAACTTCTCATAGGCGGAAAACGGCCAAACTTACCGAGCCCTAACAGTAAGGGCTTCTACTACGAGCCGACACTCTTCGCCGACGCCAAGCAGGACATGCGAATCGTTCAACAGGAAATATTCGGACCCGTCCTCACCGCCCTGCCATTCAAGACTATGAATGAAGCGATTGAGAAATCGAACGACATCATCTTCGGCCTCGCCAGCTCGGTCTGGACGAAAGATATTTTCAAAGCTATGAAGGCAGCCGCGGAACTTCGCTTTGGCTGCGTCTGGATCAACGACCACCTACCCCTCGTAAGCGAGATGCCACACGGGGGATACAAGCAGAGCGGATTCGGCAAGGACATGAGCCTCTACACCTTCGATGACTACACAGATGTCAAGCACGTTTACATCGACCTGACCGGCGACGCCCGGAAATCGTGGCATTACACGGTATACGGTCCGCAGTGAACATGCACTCGAACATACGGTTAACTTCAAAAGTCGCAACACTTCTGCAAACAATTTCAAAAGAGCACAAAAAACTCGCCCTGTTGCTCGACGATACAAGCTGCTGCTCGAACAGCAACGTTATGCTGAGAGAAAACGAGCCCAGCTGGCCAGTTTCTCTTCTAGCAGAGATAGATGGAGTACGAGTATTCGTCAACCCTATTCTCGAAAGGAGTCTGAAGGCCAAACAGATTATCATAGATGCCTTAGACTTCGCTGATGACAGCCTGTCGCTGGAAACGGATTACGAAAAACGCCTCATAATGTTGGTCGAAACGTCATCAACGCAGCTTTTTCTTTCTTAACCAAGCAGAAAATCATAGTCAAGGCCATTTGGGTTGCGTGAACTTTGATACCCTCGTGGCTGAGGGTTAGAATTAGGCAAGTTATCCTTCCTCCCCTAGTGCTGTTCATGTTGGACCTTCTTGGGGCCGCGGTCTTCTTCGGCCCTGCTCAAGGGTTTTGGCTATTCAAGAATACCACAAACTGGATTCAAATGGCGGCAGATCTAACCTTCACCGAAGCCGTAATTTGCCTACTAGTCGCCGGCCTTGCCGGCTCCGGCATTGGCGAACACGCAACGATCATAAGGGAGGGCAGTACCGCTCGCGTCGACATGAACCAGTATGGGACTGACCGCGAGAAATCTATCAGCCTAGCTTTCCAACTTGTCGCAATCGGCCTCATCCTCATCTTGCTCACACTTCTGTTACACTCTGTATCGTCATGAGTTCTATTGAGAAAGAATACTTAGTTGGCGGCGCGTTCGCGATTGACCGTTTCTTAGCTAGCTAGGCATATGTCTTCACTAGCGCATCAAGTTTGGAGATCGCTTGCATCGTAACGACTTTCTTGATATCGCCGCCTTGATGATCCTGAGTCACTAGGAGTGGCCCGAAATCTTTCACTTCCCAGATCCACACAAGTTCCGTAGGTCCTAGCTCCTCGAGAAGCCTTTTCTTCACGCGAACAATCTTCGACACGGCCAGTGCAGAAGCGCCGCCAGTGAACTCTGAGTATACTGCGCCAAAATTGGCGAGACCCCTCTTGCCAAGTTCGCCTAGACCGCCTTTACCGATGATGACCTTCGTCGCATACTTCTCTAAGATTGGGGGCGTAAGTGCGTCCATTCGAGTGCTTGTTGTTGGGCCGCCTGCCACAATTTTCCATTCGTCCCCAACCTTTCGTGCGATTGGGCCGCAGTGGAATATCGGGAGACCGGTCAGTTCTGGGATGAATGTTTCGAGGAGTTTCTTGTGCGCTTGGTCTCGGGCTATGGCAATATCGCCCGTCACAAAGAGGACATCGCTTACCCGAACTTCCGTTATCCGAGAATTGTCTTTCGGAAGGTTAAGTTTGAATTCAGTCATTTCTCTATCACCTAACCATCCTGAAGCGTTGGTCTTTCAGCTCAGCCACGGCTACCCTGTTCGCCCAGCAGCCGAATGAAATTGCGATGGGTAAGCATGCGGTGTGTGTCCCAGCGGTTTCAATGTGAACGTCGAGCAACGTCGTGTCTCCTCCCAATCCCATCGTTCCGATTCCAAGCTCATTAGCCGCATTCAGTAGTGATGTTTCGAACTGGGCAACCTCTGGGTCCGGGTGGCGCGCCCCAATCTCCCTTAGCAGGGCCCGTTTCGAGTTGAACATGGCCTGGATC
This sequence comes from Candidatus Bathyarchaeota archaeon, assembly GCA_963780265.1. Classification (GTDB taxonomy): domain Archaea; phylum Thermoproteota; class Bathyarchaeia; order 40CM-2-53-6; family 40CM-2-53-6; genus FEN-987. The sequence continues at coordinate 36,643 of CAWABQ010000002.1, read as the reverse complement.
GCTGAACCTCCGATCCCAATTCCAAGAATGTTCGGCGGGCATGTCTTTCCTCCGGCTTCGATCACAACCTGAAGAATATGCTTGAGGATGTCCTGTCTGCTCGCGGTTGGAACCATCATTTTGAGGTTGGTGAAATTCTCAGAACCAGCGCCCTTCAAAATCATCTTCATTGCGGTTTTCTTCGTAGACTGGTCAACCAAGACCTCGGGTTGGCTTAACCCGGTGTTCGTGCCAGTATTCTTGCGTGTGAGAGGATTGACGACATTCGCTCTCATGGCACTCTTCGCCGTTAGGCCTTGCATTGTATGGGTGAGGGCTTTCTCAACATCATCAAGATGATTGATTAGTTCCCCAGATACAAAGAGTGTTACGAGGCCTGTGTCTTGGCACAAGGGAAGTTTTTGCTCGTCACTTATGCCAGCGCTCGTAAGTATGGCCTCGAGCTGTTTCTTGGCAAGGTCTTTGGTCTCGTGGGCATGAGCCTCCTTGATTGCGCCCAGAATGTCAGCTGGAAGCTGGGTTGTTGCGTGAACAAGCATCTGATTCAGTATTGGTTGTAATTCTTTTGAAGTAAATTCCATCGAGTGAACAACCGATGACCCTCTTCTCTTACACGTGACTTATGCAGCGCGCTTTTACTGCCTGTAAAGTATATTCCCAACGGCTGGTTTTCGAATCGTCCGCAGCTTTCAGGCAGATTTTACTATCGCAAGACGAAACAGATCGCTCCTGCGATGAGGATGATTATCGCGCTGACTGTGCCTATCTGAGTAGTCAGCTCGTGTGTCATCCCGATCAGACCTAAGCTTAGGGTTAGAAGGATTGCGCCGGAAATCATTCCTCTGGTCCCCGCCTGCGCTAGGAGTCGTTTGGTCGTGAGGCTATAGCAATAGATAGCAACCAAGGAACAGATTAGGCCGACTACGAAAACCACCGCAAATACAAAGCCGAAAGGAACCACGACGAAGGGGTAGATGCTGAATATCGGAAGTGCAAGGACGCTCACTATGAGGCTGATGACTCCGCCTATAACGAAGAAAGCTGCAGCTAGATCCAAGAATCCATTTTTCAAAACTGGTGTGCTGCTCAATATCCCGCTCTTCCTCGTTTCCCCGCCGTGCACTACAGCATTACACGGATATCTTATGAATCTTTGAACCATTTTTCCACCAAGTAGAATCAGCCGTGGTCCCCATCATCCGCAATACAAGCCCAGGCATTCGTGTTTCGAAGCATAATACCTCGATCGCGCAGGTCGAGGCCGGTGCTGAAAACCGGACGGAACTCTTTAGAAGACGCCCGGCTGCGTGAACGCGGGGTAGCGAGAATGAGTATCTGGAAGCAACTTTACGCGATGGTTTGGCTTGCTTTCCTTCAGATAGTTATCATAACCCTACCGCGTTTCACAGTATACCTCGTCGATGGGCACGTCGCGCTAGGCCTGGTGATTTTGGCGTTAGCACACTACGACAATGCGCTGATCAAGAAGACGGGCGCTCCTAATCGGCTTAAGCGTATTGTCAAATCGACCGCCATCCTGGCGACGTTTCAAATAATTCTAGGCGTTATTCTCTATGCAAACCTCAGACTCAGCGTGAGCGTTCCCGTAGTCTCAGTGATTTCCTTCATTCACCTCGTAACAGCGTTGGCAATAATTACTCAAGCCGCTTCCGTTGCAACAGCCTACGACATGTGGGAGGAACATGAGTACACTGCCTCCCGAAAGTCTACTTCAAACGCTTGAGAAATTGGGTCCCACAGCGTAGGGTTGCGGTATGGGCGGGCGAATTCTTCAGGCCACCATAGGAAACCTGCCGGGCCTGTTGCGTAGTGGAAAACCCGTCATTGTGGATTTCTGGGCCAGTTGGTGCGGGCCGTGCCACGCTATGGCTCCAATACTGAGAGCCCTTGCTAAGGAGTTCGAGAGCCAAGTCATCTTTGCAAAAGTCGATGTTGAGAATAACCGAGACTTAGCGTCCCAGTTCAACATCAAGAGCATACCCACGCTCGTCTTATTCAAGAATGGAAGAGAATGGGACCGCTTGAGCGGATTAAGAAGCCGCTCTGACCTAAGGAAGATAATAGGGAAAATGGCTTCCTAACGCCTGACAAGCGGACTAGTTCGTTTTCTTGCTCATTTTCGCGTATCGCGAGTTGATGGGGCTACAGCCCCTAAGGCCAAGGCGGCTGTTGAAGCATAACATATCCTCATCCCCTCTACTCCACCTAACGCAGCCCTTACACTGCCACGCTTCCCAACTGTACCATCGGCCTTTGTTCTCGCTGGAAACCTGCCTACACAGTTTCAGAGCGGTTTCTTTCGGGATTGCGCTGGCGTCAACATGTTTCATTTAGTTTCCTCTCCATTACGACAATATCTTTGGTGATGGCGACCTCTTAAGAGGTGGGCTCTGACCGCAATTTCGGAAATCAGCGGCCCTTGTATGATTCCCCAGTGAACGCGAAGGTCCTAAACATATCATAGACCTTGTCAGGTACGCCTTCAACAACGTTAAGCCCTAACGAACGGGCTACATCAAGCGTGATCGGGGTCGCGTGAGACATGTAGCCGCGCGCCAGGAAGTCCGCGACACTCTCAGCCTGCTGCATGTCCATCTTACCTTCCAGGAGCCACTTTACAAACGCTTTGGCATTCTCTATCTCTAGGTTTCCACCCTCAGCCAAGATGACCATTCTGTCGCTGATTGTTTGAATCGGTTTCGTCTTCATGAGAGTAGCCAAGGAACCCGCAGGATACATGCCGCCAGGCGTCGGAATTTGTGGATCCACGGGACCCAGTACGCTGTATTTCTCCATCCGAATTTCGCCTGCCGCCAAGCTCATGAGCGAGCCACCGGACATAGCGTAGAATGGGATCATAACCGTAACCTTGGCGGGGTGAAATTTGATGGCCATAGCCATCATCTGGGCGGCGACCGCATATCCGCCAGGGGTATGAATGATCATGTCAATCGGCTTATCGGGAGGGGTCTTTTGAATCTCCATCAGCACTTTCACGGTATCCTCGATCCCAATTTCAGGGTCCTCGCCAGGCTCAGTCCATAGTTCTTTTTTGTGAATCATCGTGATGACCTTCGTCCCTCGCTGCAGTTCCAGATCCTCGATTATGTTCTGCCGCCGGGCAAGAATCTCTGCTTTGGTGGTTGGTCGTTCAGGAACGGCAGCGGTTTCAGGTTGCGCTTTCCCTTCGCCAGTATCTTCCTCTATGTCTTCTTTCGGGCCCTCTCTCGCCCCCGTTGCGTCTTTCCGTTGGCGCACCATGTAAATCACTGCGGCAGAGTTGAGAGCCGAAACAGCGATCAATCCAAATCCCAGAAAAAGTTCGGGAATATCCAACTCAATTTCACTTTATTGATATTGTTTACCGGGTATCTTTCCGCCGCCGAACTGGATTGTGTCGAAGAGTTGCATCACCTTCTCAGGGACGCCTTCAACAACGTTGAGGCCTATCGCACGGGCGACATCTAGCGTAATGGGTGTGCTGCTCGCCATGAATCCACCTGTAAGGAAGCTCGCCACTTGGGTTGCCTGATCCTCACCCATCTTATCCGCCAAAAGCCATTTCACGAATTCTCTCGCGTTTTCTGTTTCCATGCGTGCGGCTTCGGCGAGCAGAATTGTTCCATCTGATATAGTTTCGATGGGTTTGCGTTTCAGAATTCCCATAATCAAGTTGGCCTGCATGTCGTCTATAATGGGCTCGCAGGGGGCGAGAATACTGCATTTCTCCATCATGATCTCGTCAGCTGCAAGCACGATGTACGTGCCGTCCGACATGGCGTAAAAGGGAACTATGACTGTGACCTTAGCGGGGTGGTACTTTAGGGCCATCGCTATGAGGTCCGCTGCGAAGGCAAGCCCACCCTCTGTGTGAATGATAAAGTCGATTGGTTTGTCCCGCGGGGTTTCCCTAACTTGTTGAAGGATGACCTCGGAGTCTTCAAGTACTATTTCTGGATCTTCATCACTCGCGCTCCAAGGTTCCTTTCGGTGAATGAGCTGGAGAACTCTGCTACCTCGCTCTTGTTCGAGTTCGCGAATCAATTGTGCTCGGCGTGCGAGGATTTCATCTTTGGTTGGGACGCCAGGCTGAGCATTTTCTTCATCTTCCTGTTCGTCTTCTTGCTCCTCTTCTGTAGAGGCCTTTGGCGGAGTTGGTTGAAGGCGTCGCACGACGTAGAGGCTCGTGAGCGCGTTTAAGGAGACCTGCGACAACAATTCCTAGGGCGAGTAGGGTGTCGATGTCTCCTACTATGACTCGCAACCTCCAAGGGTCTAGTGTAAAATCTGGGATCAGTGTAAGCCGATGGCATCTAAAGGTTTTCGGGAAACGTGGCAGGTGACACCCGTTGAACGCTAATCGGGCTCTGCAGTTTGGATTACTGAACTAGTTTTGGAACCTCTATCTTCGTAGGCTCATAATCCATTAGCTTCCCGTTGAAGTATGCGTCATATGCTTGCAGGTCTAGTAGTCCGTGGCCGCAGTTGTTGAAGGCGATAATCTTCTTCTCGCCAGTTTTCTTGCACCGCAATGCCTCGTCGATAACATATTTGACGATGTGCGCGGTCTCGGGGGCAGTTATCATGCCTTCTGTCCTAGCCAGTATGCTTGCTGCTTCGAAGACCTCTGTTTGCGAGTATGCGACTGAGGTCATGTAGCCCTTGTTGATTAGCAAGGAAAGAGATGGTGCCTTGCCATGGTACCGGAGCCCGCCCGCGTGGATAGGTGGTGGTTGATACTTGTGGCCGATCGTGTACATCTTCAGCAGCGGAGTCATCTCCGCTGTGTCACCAAAGTCGTATGTGTAAACCCCCCGGGTTGTTGATGGGACGACCTTGGGCTCGCAGGCGACGAATTCAGTGGCTGACTTTCCTTTCAGCTTGTCTGCCATGAATGGGTAGGCGAAGCCCGCGAAATTCGACCCTCCACCGATACAGCCGCAGATTACATCCGGCTGCACGTCAATCATTTCGAATTGCTTCTTTGATTCTTCCCCGACAATCGTCTGGTGCAGGAGTACGTGGTTTAGGACGGAGCCTAGGCAATATCGGGTATCATCGTGGCTGACGCAGTCTTCAAGCGCCTCGCTTATTGCGATACCGAGGGAACCGGTGTTGTTCGGGTCAGACTCGAGGAGGCTTTGGCCGAATTTGGTTTTCTTGCTGGGAGAGGCTGTGACATCAGCTCCAAAGGCCTCCATCATCGTCCTACGGCCAGGTTTCTGGTCGTAGCTCGCTCGAACCATGTAGACACTGCACTTCAATCCGAAAATCGAGGCCGCCATCGCTAGAGCCGAACCCCATTGCCCAGCACCCGTTTCAGTAACTACACGTTCGGTTCCTTGGGCCATGTTGTAGTAGGCTTGCGCGAGCGCCGAGTTCGGCTTGTGGCTGCCGGTCGGGTTCACGTATTCGCATTTGTAGTAAATTTGAGCAGGCGTATTCAGGTACTTCTCAAGCCGCCTCGCCCTAAGAATGGGTGTGGGGCGCGGCAGCCGCAGGTAGGCGTCGTAAACTTCGTCCGGGATTTTGATGAACCTCTCTGTCGAAACCTCTTGCATGACTAGATCCTTCGCGAAGAGCCTCAATAGCGGCTCAGGGGAGACTGGTTTGAGAGTGCGCGGGTCGAGCGGAGGAGGAAGCGGCTCGGGCAGGTCGGCTAGAATGTTATACCAGTGAGTTGGCATTTCATCTTGGGGCAAGTATACGGCGTGTTCCTTGTCGACTGTTGTCTTCGGCATGGGATCGCATTTCCTGTGGAATGGTGTCAGCTGCAAACGTTATAGCAGAATTTAAGACTTTGTTGCACATTTCTGTACGTTAGTGGATGGTGTTCCAATATGTGGCGGCAAATCTCGGACAGGCTGGAAGAATATCCTGGCAGGCAGAAGGTTGCTCGAGCCTTCGTAGAGCTGGGTCTAAGCATCAAGGAGGGAAACAAGATCTATTGTGGCGGCATAGAATTGTCCGATGTAAAGATAGCCCGACATTTACATGTCGACCGAAGAACAGTACGGGACACGGCCCAACTGATTTCCTCAGACCCTACTCTCAACTCTGTCTTCGAGAAACTTCGTCCTGCAGGCCCATTCCTTGCAGATGTTGCCAGGTTCCTCGGCTACAGTGTCATCGAAATCTACGCCGACCCACATACGGTTGGCATTGTGGCCCAGGCTGCGTCCTTGATCTCGCAGGAGAATATTGCGATAAGACAGGCGGTCGCGGACGACCCTGACCTCACACCTGAACCGAAACTCACACTGGTCGTCGAAAAGGAACCTAGCGGGACAGTACTGCAAAAAATGCTGAAAATTCCCGGCGTGATCAAGCTTTCAACATATTGAAGCAGAGTTGAATCCCAGTTCTAGATGCACCATTCAAACTTCGGGGCGTTGTGTTCAAACTAGCCTTGTAATCAGCGGTGGGCTTCGAATCTCTCGTAATGTACAATTTCCTGTATGGGCTTACGATTCTTCTTGCGGTTAGTTTTCGGTTCTGTTGGATAGCCAAAGGGTATCACTGTCACCAATTTCATCCTCTGCGGTGCATTTAGAAGATCCTTGACGCCGTCTTCGTAGAAATTAGTGACCCAGCAGGCACCGATTCCCAGTTCCCAGGCTGCGAGAACCATGTTCTGAATTGCGCGTGTGCCGTCAATTTCTGGTAACTTTGCACTATCCATCAGGACCGCAATTGCTAGAGGTGCTTTCGCAATGTGCGCCCCTGTTGGGGTAAGTTCGGAAATCTTTCTCAAAGTGTCCTTGTTTCTAATCACGATGAAATGCCATGGTTGTGAGTTCTTTGAGCTCGGCGCGAGTCGACCTGCCTCAAGGATTCCCTGCAGGCTCTCGTCTGGTATGGGCTTGTCTAAGTATTCTCGAACTTCGCGACGAGTTCTGATGCAGGTGAAAGTGTCCATTGTTTGATCATCTGGTTGCACAAGCAAGAAATCGCGGAGGATATCATTGTGTCTTCTGGTCGTTCTTTTCGATTATTTTCCAGAGCTCTTCCTCGAGCGTTCCGCCGTGCTGTGATTTTTCAACGAACCTACCTATCTCACGCCATGCGCGGTCGTGGACGATTATGGTTGGGATTCTGAGCACATTCATTTCGTCGGCTATGTCGCGGTTCTCGTCGAAGTCGATGACTTTGATGTTCAGGGCGGCGTTGTTCGCCGCGACGAAGACTTTGGCGAGGTTCGGGAGCTCGGCGCGGCATTCGGCGTTCCATTCGGTTGCGAAGACCACGAAGAAGTAACGGTCGGTTATGCTTGAGAATTTGTCGATAACATCGATCTTGGGGTGGTACTCCTGAATACGTTTCTTGATGGTTTGTTTGACCGTCGGGTTCTTGATGGTGTTAATGTAATCCGATAAATTGGGATGAGGGCCGATAACGTTGCGGAGGAGCGACAAGAAATCTACCTACAAAGCATCTTTCGGGTCGGCTTTTCAGAAGAAGAAAAGCAGCATCATAGGGGCTGCATGAACTCCCTTCGCATCACGATTTCCAAGGGGTACTTCCCTTTGAAGGATTTATTAGATTTTTGGAATGGTGCGGTTCTAGAGTTTACCAACTACGACGACCTTCTTGGCCTTAACTTCGAACTTGGCTTCCGTTCCGGTTAGCTCGGCTGTTCCGTAGACTTCAAGTTCCTTTCCAATCATGTTGCTGAGTTCTTCTTTGTCCAGCGCAAGCTGAGGCTGCTCTTCCTTGAGCATTTGTTCTAAAGCATCTACTGATTTCATCAAGATGAATTGTGCAGGGTCAAGGTCGGAGATTGTGACCTCGGCTACCCCGGTTCCGTCGTCGATTTTGAATCGCCCGGAGAACCTGACATTTCCTGCCCTCGCCGAATTGCACTTTTCACAATTGAAGTTCTTCTTGGAGACCTTTAGCGGCGAGTTGCAGGTCTCGCATAAGGCGAGAAGTTTCGGGACGCCAAGGGCCTCCAAGACCACGCCCTTTACCCATGTAGTCAAGCCCGGCTCGAGCGCAATCACATGTCGGACGTCCTCCCAAGCGGGTCTCTCAGCCACGGGTTGATCGACCGCCTCGATCTTCGTGGCTGGGACTGAACTTAGCTCCAGCTCCCCTCCAAGTCCGGCCCGTACCCTCAAACCCGTGATCCTTACACGTACTCCCGGCCTTAACGGCGTAACCGTGGCGACTTGGTCTCTCCAGAAAGTTGCCTTCGCCAAACTGGTCTCGTCGCGGAGTGTGAAAGATGCGAGGTTCACTGTCTCTCCCTTGTCAGTTACGACCTGCCGGGCCAAAGGCTGATCGGACACTGAGCCTTCTACAATCAATAAGCCCTTCGCAGTTCTTCAGGGAGTTGAGCTTCGTTACCTTTTTGGCTTCAACCCTTTTTGTCGATTTTTGTAACTCGCCGGACCTTCCAAGGCTCAGGCTTATTTCCCCTAGCCTTTCGCGAATAGAAATTCCACGAAGGTCCACGGTCTCACCCTCCGTGAGTTGGTCAACGAGTTCGGCCTTGTCGTCCCAAAGGGATAGGGAAACTATTCCACTTTCATCTGCTACGATAAGCCTTGCAACTTTCGTGGTTTCCCCCGTTGCGCTCTTGACCTCCTGGGGCGGGCCTTTGACTAGTACGGCAACTGACAGGTCTACCGAAGCAAGTTGGCCTGTGAGGTCTGCGACTTTGTATGTCTTTGTTACCGGCATCTTAAGGTGGTCTGGTGGTGTCGGAAGAATTTCGACTTGGCTTCGGCTTTCAACATGTAGTTCGGGGTGGCCGTTCGTGTCCAGCCTAGTTCTGGCATTCAGAACCTGTAGGATATCACCTCTCTTGGCCTCCCGCAACTCTTCGGCGAGTTCGTTCCAGGCGACTAGGGGCATAGTGCCTGATTCGTCTGCGATGGCGGTTCGAAGGACGCTGCCCGGCCGGTTCTCTTTCTGAAAGGTGTAGTGCCTCGGCTCCGCTTGTATGACGCCAACGACGTTCAATTGGTACGTGTCAGCTGCGAGTTTGCCCAGCGGCGTGAATAGTTCCCTGAATTCGGGAAAGTCGGCCGTGGGCATGTCTTGAGGGTCTATCTCTATGCTTGCGCGGTCCCCGGCGTGGACCTCAGTGTCGCCTGCTAGCCCTTGCCTCGTGTAAGCGTGCCCGATCCGGAGGATTCTACCCTGCATGTTCCCAGTTCTCGAAAGAACGTCGACATGCTTGTCCCAGAGCGCGCAGCGAACCCGACCAGTCTTGTCAACCAACACCAGTCGTATCACACGGCCCAGGGTCCCGTCCCGCCGCTGAAATTGCTGCGGTGGCCATGCCAAGAGCACGCGGCCTGAAATGCTTACGTCATTAAGGCCACTCACAAGGTCTTTGACCCGCATCCTCCCTAGCTCTGTTCCACGAGTTTGGACCAGAAGTTCTTCTGCCACGAGCCTAGCTGCGCCTTCGTCTGAGAGTAGGCCGCGTCCTTCTTTCCTCTTCTCCTCGATTAGAGCAAGCACTTGGTCCTGGGAGAGGTCAGGCCGCTTGGACAGAATGTCCTCCACAATTGACTGAATTGAGGACTGGAATGCGTTCGCCCCGCTCCGAAATTCGGTTCTAGTCTATGGGAAGCGAAAGCTAAGTCTTGTCATTGCGGAGTTTCGGCCCGAAAACTGTAGGTACACTAATGTTCATTTTGCGGAACATTAATATGTCCCACGCCATGCCCCTCAAAGCCAGCGCGGAAGGCGAGTTGACAACGCTCAACGTGCAAACGCACGGTCGCGTGTCCTCGCCCTACCGCCATTATTTGACCTTCGGTAGGAACCGCAAAACAATTCAATCAAAACCGCGGTTCATACACTGGAATTACGCATGGAAGCTCCATATGAGAAAGTAGGTAGAATTACGCACTTCTACTCGAAAGCCAATGTAGCGATCATCGAGTTATCTGCCCCACTCAACAAAGGTGATAAAATCGTCATTCGAGGGAGCACAACCAAAATCGAACAGACCGTTGACTCAATGGAAATCGAGCATAAACAAATCGTAAACGGCAAAGCTGGACAAAACGTCGGCATGAAAGTAGCCGGCCGTGTACGAGAGAACGATATCGTTTACAAAGTGAAGCTGGGAGCATGAGGCCTATCCTCATTTGAACGAACGTGCCACGTTTCCCACAAGCTTAGAATAGCAGGCAACCCGGTTAGCACCATTGTATCGTGATACGTATGGGAGAGGTTACTATCGAGGGAACAGTGTTGGTGGTTACGCCCATTCAATCTTCTCAGGGAAGGACGATGGTTCAAATTACGCTAGGCGACCCTCTCAAAGGCCCCGTTACTATGCCGCTTGATATGGATAGAGAAATGGCTGGCGTAACGATAGCCGTCCAAAGGGTGCTAACACAACTTCCCGGCGTAGGCCAACAACTCGGCACACCCAGGCTGATCGTCACACTAACCGAAGAGGAATACCGAGAAATGGGGCGTCCGCGGTACCCCGACCACGTAACCATAACATTGAAAGTGCAAAACTAACTGTCCTAGGTCGCCGCATGGCGAGAGAAGCACGGCTGAAGGCAGCAGGCGTTCCTCATGGAATATGTGAATCTTGGTAGAGCAGGCGTCAAGGTGTCGCGGATATGCTTGGGCTGCATGTCATTTGGCAATGACGCCTCTTGGAAACTTGACGTCAATCAGGCCCAGAAACTACTGAAGAAAGCAGTGGACCTTGGAATAAACTTCTACGATACCGCGAACTCTTACTCGTCGGGCCGTTCCGAGGAAATTACCGGCGAATGCTTGAAGGGGTATCGCGATGATGTTGTTATCGCGACGAAAGTCTATTTTCCCACCGGTGATGGACCGAACGACTCAGGCCTATCCCGTCGGCATATCATGAATCAAATCAAAACTTCCTTGAAACGCCTTCAGACGGACCATGTTGACCTCTACCAGATCCATAGGTGGGATTACAATACTCCTATCGAAGAAACGATGCGAGCACTTGACGAAGTCGTTCACCGAGGTTTTGCGCATTACATCGGTGCCTCAAGCATGTTCGCATGGCAGTTCCTCAAAGCGCTACAAACGTGTGATCGGCTAGGCTTGGAAAGATTCGTCAGCATGCAGAACCACTACAACCTCCTTTACCGCGAGGAAGAGCGTGAGATGATTCCGCTCTGCAAGCAGGAGGGCATCGCGTTAATTCCTTGGAGTCCGCTCGCACGGGGCTTTCTCACGGGAAAGTACAAGCGGGGCGAAACGCCGAAGACCACTCGCTACGAGGCCGACCAGTACCTAGCAGGCCGATACTTCAAGGGCGAGGACTTCGACGAATTGGATGTGGTGGAATCATTGGCCAAGCAGAAAGGTGTGACACCTGCTCAAATCGCTCTCTCATGGTTACTCCATAGAGGCGTTACTGCCCCGATAATCGGCGCAACAAAGGTCGAGCACATCGAAGAAGCCGTCGGCTCTGTGGAAGTGAAGCTTGATGCAGAGGACATGAAACGATTAGAGGATGGGTACAAACCCCACCCTATAATAGGTCACCAATAACCCTGTCCCAATGCGATACTGAAAACCATCATCTTCCAATAGAATCTTGCCTCAACCTTTCTGCCTTAGGCTATGTTCTCGTCTGCCTTTCGCAGTCAGGCTGTAGCTGAAGGATGCGATCAAATCCCTATCAGCGAGGAATCTAATGGCATTTTGAACCACATCGTATGAGGCCTCATTTTCGAAGGCCTTGTACAGAGCAGCTAGGGGAACGTTAGGGTGGCCTCGCCTCTCTTCTTCTTCATGAAGGAAAGCGAGTATTTTCTCGGCCAGTCTCTTTACTTCGACCATTACGCCTCCATCCCAAGCGGATGCTGCTCGCCTGTTACAGTTGGTACGGTGTAAACAATATAGCTGTCGCTCGACCCGAGTCAACCCCGACGGCTTAACGAAGTGGCATCAAGACGATGCTTTTCCCTAACTGTGACCTTTCTTTTGATTCCGGGGACACGACGGATCCTTTCTAGTGCAAAGAAAAAAATGGGTTGGGTTCGTACCCTAGGCCTGGAATGCTGGTTGAGCGATAGCGTGTTGACGCGCTATGGAAGATGCAGAAACTGCTGTATGCCTTAGAGCGAAACAGATGATGCCCGCGATGAGTATCAGGACAGCGCTTAAGGTGGTGAGTATGGTCGTGGTATTTGATCCACTGAAGCTCCCCATTATTCCCAAACTGAAGATTAGCAGTAGTGCTCCAAAAATCAGCCCTCTGATGCCTGCTTCAGACAGCATGCGTTTGGTCGCAAGCGAGTAACAGTGGATAGCCCCAAGCGAGCAGATCACGCTTATGCTCAGTAATACGAGGAATTCAGTGCCGATACTTGATGGTAAAGTGAAGGGGTAGATGCTGGCGATGGGAATTGTCAGAAGATTCATGACCAGGCTTACGACGCCGCCGACCACGAATAGGACAGCAGCGAGGTCAACGAATCCATGCTTTACTGGCGAAATACCATTCATCTTCTTTGAACCTCCTGGAGCGGTGTCTCTGCTTGAGCGCAGTTAATTGTAATTATACCTGGTAGAAATCGAGGTGGCTTGGTAGAAACTGTGGAAACACCTCCGACGTATTCAGGGCTGTTGCTAGCCTTGCGTGTTCCTCTGCAACATCCCGTCTTGGAAATTGAAATCTGAATCTATAAGTTTCGAGAGAAAGACTTCGAGTTCGAAGAATTCCAACCTGTATTTGCATTTTAGCGGTGGCATGATCCGCTGGTGCTTAATGCCGACTGAAATATCCGCAAGCTGGAAGGCTGGGTCATCGGCCTCCGAATCCCCCAAATACATTACCGGACCCCTCACGCCCATCTCTGTTCGCAATTTAGCAAAGGCCGCACCCTTGTCCACTTCAAAGGGAAAGATGTTCGCGAAAGGGCTGATATTTGACTCAACAACGTACATGCCCTGCTCCTTGCAGAGCGTGAGCACGGGCGCGGTCTTTCTATGCGCTTCATCCCAATTTCGCGAGAGCCTCCAGTCGATACAGAAGGCAATCAGGTCGCCGCCCTCTGTTTCTTTTCTTTCCACCATTATGGGTTCGCGGATTTGAAGAATTTCCTTGAGAGTGTCTTGGTATACTTTCTCAATCTTCTGGTTGGGTTCGCGGACGCGTTCGTCGAGTGTGATCCTGTCGCCCACTTGCATCTCTAATCCGGATGTAGCGGCGTAGCCGTGAGCAAAGGGTACACGGTCTTTGATGAAGTAAAGGTCCTTGGTCGTAATGATGCCTAACTTGATTCGTTTGCTGGCTTTGGTGAGCACCCGTCGTAGCCTAAGCGAGATGAACGCGTCCTCCCGCCGAAGTTCCAATGGGCAGAGGGTGCCATCATAATCGGAGAAAATTGCCTCTACTTGTGTCATTTCAACATGCTCTCCTTCACACACGGCAAACATGTCGTTATAACACTGGCGGCTCATAGCAGTGCCCCCTGAGCTCCCTTGAAGCTAAGAATTGGTGTTGTAATGTATCAGACGAGTCGCTCCAAGGGACAGGAACTTGTGGCTCAAAGAATGGTGAGCTATTTTAGAAGACTTGGCCACGAAGCACACTTGATCACCAGCCTATACCACGATGGAAAAGAGACGGCCAGTGAAAGCTCTCTCGGAGAGAAAGGATATGCTGAAGCGAATGATGGTGAATTGGATATCCCGATTATAAGAGTAGGCAGTTTTACTTCAAAATGGCCTCCCCGCCGCGTTAGCCTAAAGGACGTAGTCCACGCATTGGAGGAAATTGTCAATGAGTTCCGACTTAATGTATTGATAACTCACAGCACAATGTGGAATGGGCCAGAGGAAGTCGCGAAGTTTGTAGAATGGAGGCGCAACATAAAGGAACTGGGCGGATTTCAAGACCCGCTAATATTTTGTCACATGTCCCATTTCCAAGAACCCACAGCCCGGAGATACTCTCTGGTAGAACGCTCTTTCAGAATGGCGTGGAACCGCCTCTCATTGAGAACGATACTCCGCGTCGCTAACCTGATCCTCGTGGTAACTCCGTACGAGGAGCAGGCGAAAGTAAAGATGGGCGCCCTTCGTAAGAAGTGCGTTCTTTTCCCGGGAGGAATTGATGATAATGCATTCATGCGTTTCGCATCATCAAGCCCAGAAGACCTCCTGCAGCGGTTCAATCTCCCACGCGATGCAAAGATAGTTGCGTACCTCGGAACCATCGAGGAACGAAAGAACCCAATGGCGGTTCTCGATATTGCCGAGAAGTTGACGAATAGAAAAGAAATTCACTTCGTCATCGCGGGTCCAGGTGATTCAGAATACGCTGAGCAAGTGAGGGGGAGGGCGGGGGGCCTAGTGAATGTCACGTATCTTGGTGAGATTAGTGAAAAGGAGAAGGTGCAACTCATCGAGGCTTCCTACCTCAACATCCTACTCAGCAAGATGGAGGCTTTAGGATTGACTCAGCTTGAATTCATGTTCCGAGGAGTGCCGGTGATCACTTCAGGCGTCGGCGGGCAATCTTGGATTGTTAGAGACGGACAGGAGGGCGTGAACGTGAGAGGGCCGAGCGATGTGGAAGGAGCGGCCCGTGCAATAATTGAACTGGTCGATGATAGTTCAAGGAGGGAGAAGTACTCAGCCAATGCCAGAAAAAGGGCGGGCGACTTCACTCTCACAAAGCTAATGGGAATGTTGGATCAGGCCATCACGAAAGAGATTGAGAGGGAAAGCGGCCTGGCAGAATTGCCAACGGAGGTCAGGTCCACGCTTTCAGAACCCGAGATTATAACTCGTACCTGGTCTCATGGCGCACAGAAGCTTGTCGCCACAAACAAGAGACTGTTCATTCAACAAGGCCAGCTTTCCAGAAGCACCTTAGAGATACCGTACTCAAACATCAGTTCGATAGAACATATCAGACGATACAGCTGGAGAACACTCGTAATCGGAATCACCCTCTCACTCCTAATGTTCATTCAGCATTACGTGTTTCCAATAATTTCTAGACCACTCACGTCTCGTATAGATTTCTTGGCGATAAATCTGGTGCCCAACCTCCGTTTGCAGCTGTTGCATGTCCTAGCGAACCTTTGGCTAGTTCCCATATCGGTGGCGTTTCTCGTATTCCTCGTTAGGGGTCGAAAAGGATACGCCCTTCATGGGGCAAGATTGAACCCAATCTTCCTCTCGCAACCGTTCAGGGAAGCAGTAAGGTACATTCGCGAGAAACACGATCTGGTTCAATCAGGCGAAAGCAGTGATGCGAGCATCGCAGAGGAAAAAGTAGGGTGAATATAGCGAGTTTCGGACCGTCTTTCACGCAGGTAAGCTTGTTCACCGTAGCGGCATAATTTCTATCTTTGGCACGCGAACGGGTTTCCGTCTTATCTCCGCTGAAGCGAATCCAAGTGTCCCGAAGTGTTGTTCACAATCTTCTGCTGCGCCAATGATCAAAAGGATGAGGAAGATAACTAACTCCCCAACCCCCGGAATCAAATATGTCAGTTAACACTGCGAACTCTCACTATCTCATTTCTGATTGAAAAAACTGGGAAGAAAAGGCGTAAACTCCCGCCTATCATGTCTTCGCTTCCGTGTCTCCTTTGACTTTTGCTTGAGTTCTACCCTTTCCTTTACCCAGGTAGGCTATGAAAACTCCGATCGCGACCACGGCGAGTCCCGCGGCCACAAGTTCTAACGTGCCAATCATGGTTTGATTTGAGCTGAGTTGCTGGTTCAAGTTGGCGATGGTCGCATCCCTCTGTGCAATAGTGTTCTGGAGCTGCTGATTCTGAGTTTGGCTTTGAGCTAGCTGCTGCTGAACCATCTGATACTCCGACTGAAGGGAAACATATTCGGGCGTTGTGGCTTTGATGTATGACAAAGGTGCGACGCCTACGTCCGAGGCCAGCGTTATACGAGTACGAGGGGAACCCGTAAGCGGTGCCGTAGTAAGTGCAGTAACCGTAGTCATAAGACCAGTAGTCTGGGTAGTAGTAGCAGTTCGGTGACGAGCTATCGTAGTATGCCGGGTAATAGTATGCGGGGTAATAGCTGTAAGAGGTAGATTGAATTTTTTCAGTCAGAGCCGCGACGAGTGAGGTCCTTGGTGCATCTTGGGGAACCGTGAATTGAATCTGCTTACTTAGAGTGCTACTGCTGTTAGCGTAGTAGTTGTTATTGTTGCTAACTGTGGCGGAGGCAAGCTGGTGAAGGCTGCCGTTATCCGCGTAGAGAACTTGCGTCGTTAGACTTATGCTGTCAACATAGCTCTTCGTTGTGGCTTGAAGGTTGACTGTGACGCTGTCACCTGGCATGACTTCTGAAGGGTATGACAATTGAACGGTCAAGTATGTCAGGTTAACAGTGTACGAGGCCTGAGTCGGTTGTGCAAAGACAGGGTGGGCGTAGGTAAGTGAGGAAGCGATGATGCCGAGCACGAGGATCAGGCAGGCATACTGTTCGATTCTGTTCATACTTTACCATCAAACTACTCGTTTTGACAGCGGAATTAAGAATTAAGGATGAATTCCAGAATTAAGGATGATTCTACCTGGTAGAAATTCCTACAATTAGGCACAAACAACCCAATCGCATTGAGTCAGATTATTTCTTCCGTAAGAATGTCCATGCAGAAATGATTGGCAGTATCGATAGAAATCTCCAATACGTTTCATCTGGTGGCGCGGTATAGGGAATTGGGACCAAATCCCAGTGACCTAATTGCGCTTAGTCCCAGAATAGTCGTGTCCTCGCGTATTCGCGTTCAGCCTTTAGAATATCCACATACAGGTCCTCTTCTGTTCTGTGGACTCTTCTTAGAATTCGGGTGGCCGTTGCGGGACCTACGCCTCGGCCACCCATGACCACTACGGCTTCTTTTCCTTTGGTTTGCACGTGGCTTGCGCTCAGCCAAGCCTGACGCCAGTTATGTTCTTCTTCTGGTGTGAGTTTAGCACCCTTTCTCTTCTTCTTGACAACGCCCAGAAGTGCGTCATTAGTCAAATACGTGGCCGCAATTAGCGTCGAACTGCACTTGGGGCAACGAATCCTTTCATGCAATTCGCCCACTACCCGCACTCCGTCCCAGTCCCCATTGAAGATGCAAACCAGGCGAACAGTCCCTGCGAGTAAACGCTCCCTGACGATATCTGTCAAGGACTTCGAAGGGACGGCGGGCCTGAGTAGGTCGTGTGGAATTATCTTGTCGATTATTGGCGTCGCGTAAGGCGAGCAGGATTCAGCTCGTTCTGAAGCGATGTCGATAGTTATTTCTCGTGCCTGTAGCCTCGCGATTATGTCCTTCGTTGTTGGCAGGTCGAACTTTTCGAGGAGAACCTCCCTTTGAGTCTCTACGTTTACTGGTGTCCCTTTCATAGCGGGAGGAGCATGCGGGAGCGGAAGGATTTGTAATCTGCCTTCCTCTCGACGATTCCGAAGCGGCGGGCTACATGCCAATGCCTCCACGCGAATAGATCTGAGTTTTGAAGAGACTCAACTAGGACTTTCTCGACATCGTCCGGAGTGAACTTTGAGAGCTCCAGTGCAACCGTTTCTGGTTCAATTTTAAACGGGCATATGATGGCGATTCGATAGGGATCTGTCTGTGTTGTCACATTTACCCCATACTTGGCACCGAGCATGGATCCCAAGATCATTGCTAGAGTATCGTTCACGGTGCTCCCGAAACAGGCGTGGATTACTATACAGTTCTCAAACTTCTCTAGTATGATGTGTTTGTCTGTGGGTAGCGGAAAATTCTTCAGCTGCGACCGAACGGTTTCATTGATTTTGTTGATCGCACCGTCGGAGAGCTGCAGTTGCGCCTGAATTTCACCAAGGCCCATCGGGTCCTCAAGCTTCGAAGCCATATCCGCCCTCAGTTTGCCAACCTGTTGTGCCGTTTCGAAACTAACCGGAATGATTTCTCCTTCCCAACTGGGGATAGCGTCCAAGGTTGGTGCTGTTGGTTCCACCTCGACTGAGAGCCTCTCTTCATTAACGTTAATGACCTTCCAGGTTTGGCCATGCATAATGAAGACAGTACCGCCCTTGCACTTCCTAGCCACAAAATCTTGATCTAACGTCCCAATCCTGCGCTTCCTGAAAAAGTCGAATACGTCGAAACGTTTCACATCGGGAATGACAGAGAGGTTCTCATAGTAGTAACGAAAAGTTCGCGGAAAACGCGCGGAGATTACATCATCTACAAGCCTGATTATTCCCACTGAGTCTAGGAATTTGACGAGTCCGTGCAATTCCTCGCCTGTAATGTCCCGGTACGGGTAGGAGCCGTGAACAATCTCGTACAGTTCCCCTAGCCTAGGTCTCTTCAAATCTAAGGTTATGCCGGCAATCTGATGGGCCAGTACGTCCAAAGCCTTGTCGTGGATGGCTGTTCGCTCTATTCTCCCGGCCCTAGCATTGGCTGCGAGCACCGCCGCTTCTAACAGATCGTCTGCCCAAGCACCGATCACGGTCCCCTTCGCCAGCCCTCGCAGTGTGTGGCCGCTTCTTCCTACTCGTTGAATGAGGCGCGTGGACATCCTAGGCGACATGTATTGAACAATGTAGTCAACTCTGCCAATGTCCATCCCAAGCTCGAGGGATGATGTGCAAACGACACCTTTCACTGAACCGCTTTGGAACCCTTGCTCAACCTCCTCGCTATCTCTCGGGAGAGGGACCCGTGATGCACTAGCACCTGTAGCTCCGGCTTGAGGGCATGAAGCTGTGACCCTACAGCTTCGGCCTGCTCACGTGTATTTGTGAAAACGAGCGTCGATTGTTTCTCCGAGATAATTTCAGCGACCTTCCTTGCCCTCGCTATTGTTGTTGGCGGTAGGCCGAATTTGTCGGCATCCGTCATGTCCGCAGCCACGGGCGGAACATATTCGACGTCTATCTGGATCTGCCTAAGTTCTTCCGATTTCGCAACGATCGCGCTCCGGTCAGTTCCGGCGAGGAACTTCCCGACCTTCTCCTCCTCACCCACCGTGGCCGACAGTCCGATCCTTTGGAAGCTCCTGCCGGTTAGATGCTCTAACCGTTCCAAAGCAATCGAGAGTTGGACACCGCGCTCGTCGGTCGCAAGCTCATGAATCTCGTCCACAACAACCCATCTGACACCTTTCAAATGCTCACGCATCCTCTTTCCCGGCAAGATGGCTTGCAGGGTCTCAGGCGTTGTGACCAACATCTCAGGGGGCGATTTGGCCTGCATGGTCCTTGTGCTGGTTGGTGTGTCTCCATGCCTCACCTGGACCTTGATGTCAAGTTCCTTTCCTACATCAGTAAGTCTCCGTAGAATGTCCCGGTTCAACGCCCTAAGCGGGGTCACGTATAGGATTGAGATACCCTTCGTCTCCCCAGCTGACCTGTGCTCTAAGAACATGTTGAAGATGGGAAGAACGGACGCGAGCGTTTTCCCAGTTCCAGTCGGCGCGATTACAAGAACATTCTCTCCCCTGAGGATTGACGGAATAGCGATTCTTTGTATGTCGCTAGGTTCCTCTAATCCCACCCTTTCCAAGTGGGCACGGATGGGCCGGTGTAACTGCGCAAATGTGTTTTCAAGCAAAGACTGGTCCTCAATTCAAATAACTCATGAAACATGGCCTTTGCCGCCGTGCGTGCTTATTCTTTGAGGATTGGTTCGGCGGCACATTTCCTTTCTCATCATCAGGCGGAGGGTTTCTCGTATGCGAGGTACACGAAGATTAGAATTATTGCTAGGAAAGCTACGAAAACGATTCCAATCTGGAAAAGTCCCCAGAACTCGTCCGTTGTCAATTTCCTAACCCTCGCCTTCTGCGTAGAAAGCAAGTTCCCATTTAAACACTGCTCATTTCGAATTCTCAGCTACTTCCTTGGCCCTCCACCGATCTGTGACGTTAGAGTATTGGGAATCATTTTTGGATATTTTCTCGAATTTGTTAAGGGCTTCTGCTATGTGTTGGGCGATTATGTGGTAGCAAAGGCCTCGCTTCTTGTCCATCACTCGAAAGTAATAGTCATCGCAATAGCAGAACGGTATGTCCGGCATGACTTGGTATTCGCTCTTCCGGCCCTGGACAACCCAAACCGCTCGGCCGCTGGGTTTGAACTCGTACCGACGAACCTTCCTTGAATTCGCCAGTTCCCAACCATTAGTGAAACGCTCACCAAACGTCTTCTCAAGCGTTTCCTTCAACCGTGCCGAAAGTTCGCGGCGTGACTGCAGTTCCTCGTACGCTTCTTCCATCAACCTATTTTCTGACTGGTAGGCTCTTTCCATTTCCATTCCAACGATGGAGGCAGACAAGCGAGGTTGGGGAACGTTCTGTGCTGCGGCTTTCAAATTTGTGCTATTTATTGACCAACTTTCGAGCGAACGCTGAATGTGTGGGGAAGTTTCGGGAAACGTTTTTAACGTTGTCGTGCGTGCGTCTATGCGACCGCGCTCGAACCTTCTTCAGCGCGATTGCGTTATGCTCCGGAAACTGTTCTCGGAGGCAAAACAAACCCATGTACCACCAAGAGAAGAGCAACATGCCGAAGTACGTAATGACCGGCACGACCACTATGGGTGTCGTCTGCAAGGACGGAATCGTCCTCGGAACCGATACCCGCGCCACACTAGGCACATTTGTGGCCCATAAGCGGGCGAAGAAAGTCTATGCAATCGACGACCACATAGCCATGACGATAGCCGGAGGCGTTGCCGATGCGCAAACCGTGGTTGAGATGTTGCGCGCGAACTCTAAACTCTACAAATATGAGAAGGGCCTTCCCATACCAGTAAGTGCTGTTGCACGTTTAGCCGCGAATGTTCTCTTCCAATCCAGGTTCTTCCCTTTCATCCTACAATCCATTATCGGGGGCATAGATGATGGAGGCGGACACATTTTCGCCCTCGACCCGCTGGGAAGTGTTACTGAAGAGAAGTACGTTTCAACTGGTTCTGGCTCACCAATAGCCTACGGCGTGCTCGAACCCGGCTACAAGGAGGGCATGTCCGTCAAGGAAGCTATACCGCTCGTCGTCCGCGCGGTCAATGAGGCTATGAAACGCGACTCTGCAAGCGGGGATAGCTTCGATGTTGCCGTAATCTCAAAGGACGGTTACAGGGAACTAAACGAACAAGAAAAGAAAGGAATACTCACTCAGGCCAGTTAGTTCCGAATCTCAGTAATTCTAGATTATTCGATTTCAGGGTGGTTTCCTCAGTGGCCAGACTAGTGGACGATTCACAGGCAAGAATACGCGAAACCATAGTCACCCACATGCCCAAGGAAGCCGAAATAACCCGAATCGAATTTGAAGGGCCACGCCTCGCAATCTACGTCAAGAACGTCGGACTTCTACTTGAACAGAGTTACGTGGTCACAGAAATTGTCAACCTACTACACAAGCGAGTTGTCATACGCTCCGACCCCTCAATCCGCCTTACTGAAAACGAATCTGAACGCTTGATCAAGGGCATCATACCCGCCGAAGCTGAGATAACTGAGATAAACTTCGACCCAAGCCTCGGCGAGGTGGTTATAGAAGCCAAGAAACCTGGTCTGGCGATAGGCAAAGACGGGGCCACGCTTCAAGAGATCATTAAGAAAACAAGTTGGCGGCCCCGAGTCCTCCGCGCCCCGCCACTACCATCAAAGATAATCGCGAGTTCCCGTCATATTCTACATTCCGAAAGCGAGGAAAGAAGCAGAATCTTCCGGGATGTTGGCGAACGCATTTTCCGCACAAGGCTCGCGAAAACCTCCAGCGTTTACTTAACCACCCTCGGTGGGTTCCATGAAGTGGGAAGGTCCGCAATGTTAGTGGAAACTGAGGAAAGCTGCGTGTTGATGGATTGCGGCATAAGCGCAGGAGCCGACCGACCCCTCTACGCCTTCCCCCGAATAGACACCGATGAATTCGACATCGACAAACTTGATGCCGTAATAATCTCCCACGCACATCTCGACCACTGCGGGTTCATTCCGTTTCTTTACAAGTATGGGTATGACGGCCCAGTCTACTGTTCCGAACCGACCGCTGTGCTGATGACACTCCTCCAACTTGATTACTTGGATATTTTCGGGAAGGAAGGTGGACACCCGCCCTACGACCAGAAGGATGTGCGCGAAGTAGTGATGCACACAATACCAGTCAAGTACGGAGTGGTCACGGACGTAGCACCCGACATCAAACTCACACTCCACAACGCAGGCCACATCATAGGAAGCTCAATTGTCCACCTCCACATCGGAGAAGGACTGACAAACGTCATATTCACAGGTGATTTCAAATTCGGCAGAACGATGCTTCTGGAGCCAGCTGTTTGCTCGTTCCCCCGCGCGGAGACCTTAATCATGGAAAGCACATACGGCGGGCCGGACGATGTCATGTCTGATAGGGAAACTGTCGAGGGCAAACTAGCGAGAATTGTAAACGAAACGGCAGAGAAGGGCGGTAAGGTTCTGATTCCGACTCTGGCTGTGGGGCGCGCTCAAGAGATCATGCTTGTCCTAAACGCTTACATGAAGAATAAGCAAATCAAAGAACTTCCAATCTTCCTAGAAGGCATGATATCGGAAGCAACCGCCATCCACACCGCCTACCCCGAATACCTTGCACGCGATCTTCGGGAGCAAATCCTCTACAAGGACATTAACCCATTCCAGTCAGATTATTTCACGAACGTAGACCACCCCTCCGAACGGGAGAAGATAGCGGCTGGGCCACCCTGTATTATACTCGCAACTTCAGGCATGATGGAGGGCGGCCCTGCAATCGACTATTTCCGTTACTTGGCCTCAGATGAGAGAAACTCATTGATTTTCGTGAGCTACCAAGTTGAAGGCACGCTAGGAAACAGGCTCAAGAATGGTGCCCGCGAAGTTTCCCTGATGGGCAGGAACGGTAAAGTCGAAGCGTTGAAGGTCAACTTGCGCGTTGAAGGCGTGGAGGGTTTCTCAGGGCACTCGGATAGAAACCAGCTCTTCGCCTTCCTGAAACACATATCGCCGAGGCCATCACGGGTCATACTCGGGCATGGCGAACGACGAAAGACCGACCTGTTCGCACACCAAATCTCTAGGATTCTGAAAATGAGAACGATAGCTCCAGATAACCTCGAGAAGCTCAGGCTACGGTAAACAGGGAAAATATCGAGGCCATCCCGAATAGCCGCGGGCTTTCCCGTTTAAGAAATCGGATTAGTTATATTTCCTCGTTCGCGCTTGCGCCAGCCGTAGCCATTTCGAGGTGGGAGTTATCACTTCCCCGCCAAACCTTCACCGTTGGCGGAGTCATGACGATCCTTTCCTCCCCCAGCCTTGCAATATCGCCCTGTATTGACTTAATGAACTCGACGAGTTCGCTTATTGCCGACTTGGTCTCTTCGACGCTACGTTTCGCGATGGGCGTAATCTTGACAATTAGAATGTTGCCTTCGATTATCTCAGCCTTGATTCTGGGCACATCTGCGGGATCGCGGAGGGGGTAAGCTTTGACGTAGATCGGGTGCTGAATCGATGGGTTCACCAAGGGGAACCTTTCGTCTCTCTCTTCATTTGAACTGATCAAATCGAGGCCACACGAGTTCGATTGTGTTTTGTCTCGAACGATAGCACTTTAAACATTTGCACCTGAGGCAGGGGGTTCTAACACGCCCATGTAAAGACCTAGTATGACCCCCTCAGGGAAGTGTGTGCAGTTTGTCACTCACGCGTTTAGAGAAATCCGCTGGCGAGGCAACTTAGATTAGCCCTATTTCCACTGGAGCTGAGTCGCTATTTACTCAAGTTCCCTCGCTTGCTACGAACGATTTCCAGAACTCATCGTCGACATAGTGCAGATTCACGACCACTTTACCCTTATTCACCGATTTCATCGCGCTTGAATCAACATCAGCTCTGCCCAAGGCGATGTTCTTCCCGAATTTTTCATCAACTATCAACAGCAAGTCCCCCTTCCTAATATCATTCGGGATCACTTTAATGCCAGGTCTCATGACGTGTGCGCCGTTCACAACATGGGCCACTGCACCCATATCGACGACGAGCTTGGGCAGCGAACTGATGACCTCGTCGAACTTCAGAGATGGAAGTAAACCGGACTCAGTGCGCATGATTAGAGGCCTTCCATTCAAAAAGAAGATTAGATCCGTGCCCACAGCTTGTTCCTCAACATCATTGACGGAACGAAGGAATAGTTCGGAAGTCGGGTAACGCTGAATGAATTCCCTAAGAAGCTGTTTTGCTTCCTTGTCCTTGAGACGCCGCTTTTCTGGCAAATATTCTTCACTATCTGGAACGCATTTTTCATACTTAAGACCGTGCATTTCCAGAGAAGGTTAAGAGGCCCGTCCGATGCGATTGATAGCTGATTTGAGTCGTGGCTATGGTTTATGTAGGCCTAACGCTTAATTTGGGCTTCCTCCTTTACGGGGAACCCACATTCAAAAGCTAGGACAGAAAGAACAATGTCTGCAGTTGCTGACAAGATCTTCCAAGAGAGCCTTAGCAAAATCGTTCTCGTGGAACTGAAAGGCAGCCGCACAATACGCGGCAAGCTCTACAGCTACGACCAACACATGAACCTAGTCCTTGAAGATGCAGAGGACGTATCCAACCCAGAGAACACGCGAAACATAGGCACAATTGTTGTGAGGGGCGACAATGTGGTTCTGGTGTCTCCTCCACCGAAGAGGTAAAAGACCGCTAGCAAATTCCCGTAGGTTTAATCAAATTGACTAAGGGTACAACGTCCTTCGGCAGACGAGGACGTTCAAAAACTCACATTCGATGCCGACGCTGCGGCCGACACTCATACCACATCAGATGGAAACGTTGTTCAGCATGTGGTTTTGGTGCCAGCAGTAAACTCCGCGGCTATTCTTGGCAAACCCACACCTTGAACAGGTACAGAAGAATTAGGTAGCAGTTACTCCGCCTGAACCGCCAGGATTTTTCTGGCTTCTAACTTTTCCGAAAGCAACACCTGCGACGGAGATGGTTGGGACAGTGGCGACAGGACTCAGACTTCTGCAACGTGGATTGCTCATAGAGTACGTAGCGTAGCTTGGATGACGGTGGAATGCGTTGTCGCAATTTATTCGGGCCTAGCGACTTGGATCCTTGCGCTTCTTGCTTTCGGAGGCGATAGCCCAGTCGAACTAGTATCATCGTTTGCCGTGGTGCGACATCTAAAGCACAGTTTGACGGGCTCTAATGTTTACATCGAGACCTAGAGAACTGAGTGGACTTCTGCTCTCCTCTTGCTTTCGCTGATACCTTTGATTGGGCTTGCTGCGGTCTATTCATTCCTGAGCGGTCTCAGACCGGAATCCTCAGTGCTCGGCATTATGGTTGCCATTGGGGCAATTGTAGTAATGCCCGTTTTGTGGTATGAAAAGAAACGCATCGGCGCAGCCTCCAATTGTTTGTCGCTGACGATTGATGCGGCGGAGTCAGCTACTTGCTTTTGGATGTCTGCGGTTTTGCTCTCTGGTCTTGTGATCAACTTTGTTTGGAAGGTTCCGTGGATCGATTACGCTGCGACATTTGTGATATTGGGCTTCGTAGCCAAAGAGGGACTGGAATCGATTCGCGAAGTCCTCTAGGCAGATGATGGTGCCGTGGCTGGTTGAGCGGTTGGTGGCACTTTTTCTTCAGGCGTGGCACCAGAAGCTGGGGCGACAGGTTTCTTGAACATTTCGAGGAAAGCCACGGTTTCGATTTTGGGAAGATACTTCTCTACATCAGCCGTAACCGTTCGTTTTTCGACCTGCAACCCTTCTAGGAAGAAAGCTTCTTCCGGTATTTCGATTTCCAGCTTCCCCTGCTGTATTTTGACTTTGAACTTTTCTTGGCCCACGGTCGGGATCCGTTTGTGGACAAGGTTCCGGACTTTGTCTTCGTCCGTCTCAAGAATTTTTTCTACTGTCAAGTCGTAGATCAGAGTCTTGCCGGCGAATGGGTGGTTGTAGTCGACCTGGACTCGACCGGCTCCGACTGAGCGGACTTGCGCCGCTTTACCGTCCATATTCACTTGTAACCCTGGGATGGGAGTCAGGCCCTCCGCCGTGAACTTGCGAAGGGGGACTAATCGAACCTTCTTCGGGTCGCGCACCCCGTAGCCTTTCTCCGGCGGGAGTTCTATGGTGCTCGCCTTGCCAATCTCCAGTCCAGTCAAGGCTTCGTCTAGCCCTTTCGGGACCCATCCTTCCCCAACAATTATGAAGAATGGTTCGTAGCGTTCTTCGCCGCGATAAAGCTTCGTTTCCTTGGCGACGCTCTCGAGTGTCGTGCCAACGGTCTCGCCGGTTTCCTTAATCTTGAGCGTGTAGTTGGCGATTATGAAGTCGCCATTCTTGAGGGACAACCAATAGCACCTTGAATCATGAAGGCGGAAGGTAGATTTGCCCGTTCTACATTAATCTTTCAGAAAAGGTCGCTTCGGTTCGAGGGGCTACACTCCGATCCTCCAGAAAAATGAGTCCTAAGGAATATCTCATTCCCGGTGGGTTTCCAAGTTATTGCGAGTATGCCGCCGATAAGGCCGAGGATTAGGCCAATGCCGAAGCCACCCATCGCGCTACCGAATATGCTGAGCACTGAGAAGAGCACGATTAACGAGCGCCAAGTCTGATGCTGCTCGGGTTTGTTGTTCAACATTAAAGCGCTGATGATTACGACCGCTCCGAAAATTATTCCTAGCACGCCCATAGCGCCGAACGCGAATCGCATCATTCCGAAGTCCGTCCCCATCATTCCGCCCCACCTGCCATACTGACCCATCATACCGGAATTGCCTAACCACGAACCTATCATGGTTATCGTACCTCCACCGAGAAGGATGAAGACACCCGCCAGCGACGAAAGTATGAAGGCGGCAGTTGGTTTCTCTTCCGTCCTTCCCATAGTTTCACCTCCAACTGTCCCGCTGAACCCTTTATGTGAAACACGCTTAAACTAATCGTTGACCTTGCAACACAAAGGGTGCACAGCGCTAACCTCAAGGTTCAGTGATCCAAGAGGCTCGCGGTCAGGACTATTAGAACGAATAGGGTTATGAACAAATATTTAGGATTCTTGGCGAACCCAAAGTAGACCACAGAGGCCACCACCCTCAAGTACGGTGTTATCATCAACAAAACAACCCCCAAACCAAGCAAATGCATCGGCGTCCATGCCCCCACGGAAAGTTGTTGCGCCAGCTTCGCCGTGAAACTGAAGAAGTCTGTTCCTTTCATCGCAAAGTTAGGCTGGAAGAGTATGTTCAGGTTTCCATTTGACGAATAGTAGCTTGCGATCCCAAACGCTTCGGCCGCGACGCTCGCCAGCACGCCCAAGATTAGAACATAGCTTATCGCCAAATCGAGTTTGTCTTCACCTAGGACCCACTTCATGGTGAAGTTATCCCCTTGTAGAACATTTGGGCAATCAGCGCGAGGACAACTACCAGGAAGAGGGATCTTATCATTCGATTGGGTAAACGGTTCAAGATCCTCCCTCCTGCCAGCGCACCAATAGTTGCCCCTACAGCCATCGGCGCGGCTAGGCCAAGGAAGAGTAGCCCCGACTCGAAGTAGACACTTGCACCGGCCAGTGCGGTTATCCCAATGATGAAATTGCTGGTTGTGCTAGAGACTTTGGAAGGCATCTTCAAGATCAGTTCATGAATTGAAACCTTGAAGGCGCCGGCACCGATGCCCAGCATTCCAGCAGCTAAGCCTGCAATCATCATCCCCGGACCCCCCAAGGCCGCGTTTTTCATTACGTAATTGACTTTCTTTTTGCGGCCTCATCGTAGTAACTGCCCTTCAGCTCCAACCATTTTGAAAACCTATCCTGTTTTACTCGCGATGGAAATTCCTCGTTTAGATGCCCCGACAGCCCGAGCAAGGAAGTTAGAAGAAAAGCTGCGAAAAAGAAGTATAAGAGTCGAGGTTGGATAAGCGATGTTATTGTAGCCCCGATGATTGCTCCGACTATTGTGAACATTTCTAGGTAGAATGCGGCCTTCACGTTAGTTATGCGCTCCCGCACATATGAGGCCGATGAACCGCTTGATGTGGCGATGATGGTCACCATGCTTGCAGCGATAGCGTACTTCACTGGGATATTGAATGCAACCAGTACTGGAATCATGATGCTCCCCCCGCCTAAGCCAGTTAAGGCGCCCAGGAACCCGGCAAGAACCGAAATCAGTAGAACCGCAAGCATGTCAATCAAATTGGATTCAGACCAATGAATCGCAGTCCCATGCCTTATGACTCTTGCCGAAGAAAAGAGTCACTAACTTAAGCGTACTTGGCCGCGTCAATGTCGAACTCTCGGTTACAAGCTACAAAGGAAATAAGATTGTTTCAAGACGGCGGCCTTGCGCCTAATACCACATCAATTATCATGTAGGTACCTGACCTAATTATGCCGACCTGAATCATTTGCCCCGGGAGCATATTTCTCTCCAAGAACGTTGATAGCGAGTCGTAGTTAACAATCCTGGTTCCATCAATCGATACGATAATGTCTCCACCGATGAGGTATGATTGGCCGTCGATGTCAACATTGCTCGTCCCGCTTCTGAGGCCGGACTGTGCTGCTGGGCCACCTCCAACAGTTTTCTCAATCAACACACCATACGTCACACTGGCTCCTACTATTTTCGAGAGTTCATAACTCATATCCGTCACTTCGATACCCAAGTACGGATGTCTGTCATACTTGCCGGTTGCCAAGAGAGAGGGGAATTCGCGTACGATTGTATCGGAGGGTATTGCGAAACCAAGGCCTTCAGCACCAGTGATTCCAGCCGTTGTGATTCCAACCACCTTCCCATCACCAGTCAGGAGCGGGCCTCCCGAATTGCCAGGGTTTATCGGCGCGCTGAATTGTATCGCGTCAGCGATGGGGTACCCTATGGAACCGGAACCGGTATCGTAGCTTATCGTCCTCCCGGTCTGGCTAACTATCCCGTATGTTATGGTGCCCGCATATCCGTAGGGGTTTCCGATCGCAACCACGGGCTGGCCAACTTTGAGAGAAGATGATGAAGCAATCTCCAATGGGTAAAACTCTTGAGAAGGAGCCTGCGTAGCAACTAAACCCAAATCGGCATAAGCATCCAAACCTACAACCTTTCCCCGGTAAGCATCACCGTTCCAGAAAGTTACCGTCGTATTGACAAGGGATTCAACTACGTGAAAGTTAGTTACAACGTAATAGGACCCTGAGTATTCTACGACGAATCCCGAGGCGTATATGCCGACCCAACTTTCTCCTGGGCCAGTCCCAGTATCTACGAGTTCGAGCCTTACTCCTTGGATTGTTACGACGCTACGACTTGAGTTGGCGTAAATTTGTGCCGGGTCAAGGCTCGGTGAGTTCGCCCTCAGGGTCAGGCCATAGTATACAGCAAGCGAGCCTAGGATTATGATGAGCACTAAGAGAACCGCAAGGGTTTCTCGCCGAACCACTTGAATAGCTCGTTTCCTTCGATGACGTGCTCGCCTGGGCACTGTTAGAGACTCCGTATTTTGTTTCAGCTCGATTAGGAATGAGGCTCATAATAAGTTGCTGTTGATTAAGCTGGAAAACTGCGACTACACAACCCGTCTCTTTGTATGGAGAGTTTACTTCATTATCTGATCTAGAAGAGTTTTCCAAAGTTCACTGTGACATTGTCACCAAGGGTTATGTGAGCATAGTGTCCGCGTTGGGCTGGCCCAGTATTGACTAGAATTGTTGGACCGAGGGTGTCGGTTCCTTGGGCCTCGTGTACATGACCGGAAATAACTAACGCGGGTTGCCTCTTTTCAACGAACTCTCGAACGGCTGTGCTTCCAATATGCTCGCCGCTGGAGACTCGGTCGACTTTCGTGTTCCTTGGTGGGCAGTGTGACACGAGTATCAGCTTTCCTAGCCGGTAACCTCTAGCCGCCGCCCCGACCAGCTTTGCGGCTCCTTCCTCGCTGTACTCGAAGATCGTTTTGAATGGGCCGTGCGGGGAACCGTCCAGACCTATTAGGGACACGCCTTCCCTGTTTTCGCATCGCCCATGGAGTGCGTGAACGTTTTCGCCTCCTGCCCAGTTTCCCAGCTCTTCACTGTCCATGTTCCCTGGAACAAAGTAAACCGGAAACCCAGCCGCTGCTAGGTCGAATAGTAGTAGTTTGGCTTGGCTGGAGTCGTAATTGATTATGTCGCCAGCGACTATCACGAAATCCGGCTTCTCATTCGCAATCAGCTCTTTCGCGTATTGATATGCCTCTTGCTTGCCATGAAAGTCCGTGAAAGCCAGTATCTTCAACGCTATTCCCACCGTTAGGTCTTCGTCTATGGAACTTTGCATTCAATGAGGTTCAGGAGGCTTTCGCGAAAACTGCACGTGCTGCTGCCGCGCCCTCTCCCGGTTTGAGTTTGTGACCATGTTCGATTAGTGCGGATTCGACCGCCGTTGCCGTGGCTAGAATTTCGAATTCCGAAACGCTTCCCATTACTCCGATGCGGAACAAATGCCCCTTCGTCTTGCCCATGCCGCCAGCAACTACCACTCGGTACTTTTTGTTCAAAGTGTTTCGGAAGGTTTTATCATCTATGCCACCGGGATATTTGATCGCTAAGACAGTTGTCGACCTAACTTCCCTTCGTGCAAACACTTCTAGGCCCATGGCTTCTACTGCAGCGTACATGGCGTTGGCACAAGTTGCATGCCTCTTGAATCGTTTCTCAAGGCCTTCTTCGCGGATCATTTGCAACGCTTCGTCCAAGGCGAAGAAAAGAGTCACGGCGGGAGTATAGGGAGTTTCCTTATTCTCATCCCAGAACTGTTTGCAGAGCTGAAGGTCGAAGTAGTAAGAGCGCGGTGTATTCCTGATCACCTCCCACGCCTTCTGGCTCACTGAGATCAGGGCGAGGCCTGGCGGGGTCATGAGGCATTTCTGGCTGCCAGTTATGCAGATATCCACGGCCCACTCATCAACTGGAAGTGGAACGCCGCCTTGAATGGATATCGCGTCAACGAGAAAGAGTGCGCCATGCTTGTGGCAGACTTCGCCGATTTGCTTCAAGTCCGGTGTAGTTACTCCCGTAGACGTTTCATTGTAAATTATCGCCACGGCGGTCGTGGCGGAATTCTTTTTGAGGGCGTCCTCAACCTGCCCAATGGTTACGGCGTTTCCCCACTCAACAGGTATCTCGACACCGTCGCCGCCCAGCAATTTCACGGCTTCCCGAAAACGCTGGCTGAAAACTCCATTCACAGGCACAATGATCTTACTGCCCGGCGAGCAGATGTTTCGGACGCCGCATTCGACACCTCCCGTTCCAGATGCTGTTAGAACGAATAGGTCGTTCTTCGTCCCGAAAACGTATTTCGCGTTGTCGATTATTCGTGAATGAAGCTCGCGAAACTCCGGCCCACGATGGTTAATTATAGGCCGCAGCATCGCATTCGCGACACGCGTCGGAATGTTTGTTGGCCCTGGTAACATGATCAACTGCTTCGTTTCCAAGTCCGAATCTCCAACTCCCTCGCGAGGAATAGGCCGTTCACAGAAAACCTTTTCCTAGGAATCCCGCGGGTGGCATTCATGCTTCCTGAGGACCCGCCGAGGTCAATTAGAAGGGCTTTTCAGCCACGTTTTCGATTCGTATCTTGCGTGTGTAGTGTGAGGTTGTAGGGATTGTCGGTTAGACTCGGTAGTATTATGGGAATTCCAGTTAGGATTCATTACACGTTATGGTTAGTGTTCATTTTGATCGCTTGGTCCTTGGCTTATGGTTACATGCCCCACCAATACCCCGGCCTAAGTCCCGTCACGTACTGGATGATTGGAATCGCGTCAGCAATAGTCCTGTTCGTTTCTGTGCTGGTCCATGAACTTTCCCACTCGTACATTGCGAAAAAGAATGGCTTACCGATTGCCAGGATTACCCTCTTCTTCTTTGGCGGTGTGTCGGAGATGACTGAGGAACCGCAGGACGCGGGTTTGGAAGTTCGCATGGCAGCCGCCGGGCCGTTGATGAGCTTCCTGATTGCGGGCGTGTTGGGGGGGTTCTGGTACCTAGCACAGTCGGCGGCTTTACCTATCGCCGTGACGGCAACGGTTGGGTATGGAGCCCTCATCAACGCGGTTCTGGGCGCGTTTAACTTACTGCCAGCGTTCCCGCTGGACGGCGGACGAGTATTTCGCGGTAGCCTTTGGAAACACTCCAAGAATTTTGTTGGCGCGACTCGGACGGCTACACGGGTTAGTGAAGTGTTCTCCCTTCTCATGATGTTTGGTGGTTTTGTTGCGATAATCTTCGGAGACTTTGTCGATGGGATTTGGATCGTGGTTCTGGGTTGGTTCATCAAATCCGGTGCCGAGACGAGTCTGAGGCAGACACTTCTCGGCGAGACATTGATGGGAGTGGCGGTTGGAGACATAATGACTCGGGGAGTATTGACAGTGCCCCCTGACATCACTGTGCAACAGTTAGTGTCTGACTACTTCCTTGTCCATCCCCACGGTGGATACCCTGTGATGAAAGATGGCCAGCTATTGGGATTGGTTACGTTGCAGTCTGCGCGGCGATTCCGAAGGAGCAGAGGGTTACAGAAACCGTGGCTCAGGCAATGGTCCCGCTCGAGCAGGCACCCATAGTTAAGTCTACAGTATCAGCGTTAGACGCGTTACAAAGAATGGCTCGCGGGAGAGTTGAAATGCTTCTCGTCACGGAGGGCAATCGACTACTGGGTGTCGTCACACGCGGCGACTTAATGAAAACCATTCAAACCAGACAAGAACTAGAACTACCCGCAATGGGGCACTCAACCTTTGCTCCCGGGCTTTCTGGCCAAGTGCGGTACTGTGTTCAGTGCGGTGCGCAACTGCCCGCTGAGAGCATGACCTGTTCCTACTGTGGCGCAAAGCAATCGTCGTAGGAACTCGGCGCTCGACAATTGCTTCAGCGTTTTCTTCTTGAAAGGTTAGAACCCTCATATAATGTGCTGTCTCGGCTGAAGATTTACACCAAAAAAATGTCAGGATTCACATAGGTTCCATAGTACGATGGCGGGATGGATGACTGGGAGCGACGTGCCGTGCTCTATCTGCATCTTGCAAACGCTACTCTCTGTTATGACCCGGTTAAGGCCCATGGCTTTCAGCCTCTCAAAGAGCGTTTCGCCAATTGCCATAGAAACATCGTACCCTTCGGGGCCCTCCTTGAACCCAAAAGTCCCCGCGATTCCACAGCATGTGTTGTACCTCACAGGGCGTATGTCTAACCCAGTGAGCTTCAGAACTTCTAGGGCGTTGGATTTTCCGTAAACACTTCTCGTGTGACAGGGGGAATAATACGCGACTGGCTCCATGTCGGCTCTTGGAAAGGGTCTCAGCCTTCCCTCCCTGTACAATTCTAATAGCATGTCGAAAAGATCGTGAGAACGAGCTGCGACCAGTCTGGCTTCATTGGAATTTAACAGCCTAGGGTAGAGCTCTTTCAGGCAGTAGGTTGCCGTTGGCTCGGAAGAAACTATTTCACAGCCACTTTTGACGGCCTCGGCAAGTTGGGAAACATTGAATTCAGCTGCACGCGCCGTTCTCTTCACATCACCATAAAGGAAGGCTGGGATTCCGCTCCCGACCTGTTTTGGAACAGTCACCCTGTAATCGTTGTACTCTAGGATTCCGACGACCGCTTTGCCAATGTCCGGTTCGCACATGTCGGCATACGTGTCAACAAAATAGGCTACTGATTTTGAACCATTGCTTGTGCGTGAACTGAACCATTTCTTGAACGTGTGTTGGGTGAACTTTGGGAAAGGTCGTCGAGCATCTAGGCCGAGAAGGGTTTGTAGCATGCGCCTGAAGGCCTTACGTCCCATTAGAAAGTTGGAGATTGGTGCTGTGGCGCTTGCGAAGCCGACGAATGTTTCATAATTGCAGAGGATTCTGTTTATCGATAACTGCCCGTGCCGTTCGGTGTATCTTTCTTTGACCTGGGCTATGAGTAGGGGTATGTTGATGTCCTCTGGGCAGACGCGTTGGCATAAGCCGCACGAGATGCAAAGAGGCGCAAACTCCCCTGCGGCGTCCGGGTTTGCAGTGTACTCGGTCCAAGGAATCCCGATAGGACCAGGGTAAATGTGGCCGAACACGTGGCCACCGAAGAGTCTGAAGGTGGGACACGTATCCATGCAAGCCCCACACCTCAAGCAATACAAGGCCTCGCTGAAGTTCGGGTCGGCACGCATCTTTGAACGACCGTTGTCGATAACGATAACATGCTGCTCCTGCGCTTGATTCGTCTGAGCGAGCTTACTTCCGCCCTTGACGATAGTGACGTAGCTAGTTAATTTTCGACCCGCTGAACTCAAAATCAACGTTTGCACGAGCGTAAGCGCGTCGGTTGCGTTCGGCACGATCTTCTCTGACCCCAGAATGGCTATGGTGACGCGTGGAAGAGCTGTGACGAGTCGGGCATTACCCTCATTGCTCACAATCACTATTGCACCCGAATCAGCAATTGCAAAGTTCGCGCCAGTAATTCCAACATCAGCTTGAAGGAACTTGCCTCTAAGAGACTCTCTCGCCACGGCTGTTATCGTTCCAGGGTCCGGGGGCAGCGGCCTGCCTAACTTCTTTGAGAAGATTTCAGTGATCTCTTCCACGGTCATGTGAAGTGCCGGAGCCGTGATGTGGGAGGGTCTTTGGTTTGCGAATTGAATTATTCTTTCGCCAAGATCTGTCTCTACAACATCTAGGCCCTGCTCTTCGAGATGCTGGCGAAGTTCAATTTCCTCGCTCGTCATTGACTTTGCTTTGACTATGCACTTGGCTCCTGTCTTCCGCGCTATGTCTGTGACGATTCGGACCGCAACCGTCCCGTCGGGCGCAAAATGTACATGCACGCCAGACACTTCTGCGGCGTGAGTGAACTTCTTGAAGTTAACGTCCAAGTCGTCTATTGATTGACGCTTAATTCTCCTCGCTTCTTGGAGCAACCAGTCTGCGTTAGGAAGCGCGGCGTACGCTTTTTCGCTTGTTTCGCGATCCTCCTCGGTCCCTAGGTACAGTTGGGCTCTTCGCCGCTTGTCAGCAATACCGTCTCGGATTTTGCCGACCAGTCGCTCATGGGCTTCGAGGCCGGTGCTATCCAAGACTATGTCTCACCAGAAAGCTCTTCATCGAGGAGTAGAACGTGCAATTCTCTCGGCCCATGCACGCCCAAAATAGTGACACCCCCAATATCAGAGGTCCTACTTGAGGCTGAGATGAGCGAAATAGAAACCGCTTTGGAATCCTTCATGAGGATTTGCGAAATGTACTGCCCCCCATCCTCAAGCGAGAACACGAGCTTGGAACGGGGAAGAACCGCGACGTGGATTATCGGCAGGGCCGTGACGAGCCGGTCCGACTCATCCGAAGTCGAAATGATCAACGTTCCAGTATCCGCAACGCCAATATCAGCCGTGGAAATTCCGATCTCCGCTGACTGTAACGCCTCAAAGAAACTCCTCCTATCCATATTCAAGGAGCTTGCGACCTTGAAGGGCATCTGGGCTCCAGAGGGGAAGAGGTCGGACGTTATTCCAGGGCCACAGACCACGACCTGGTTCGCTTTTGCCGCTAAGGCCAGCTTAGCTACGTAGTCTCTGACAGCGGCTAGGTCTGGGACGACGGCAAAGTAACCGCCTACCTTCGTTATTTGGGTGCCAAATCTAGTTATCATGTCCGACGGTTCATGAGTCTGCGACATTATCTATCGACCTTCTACCACTTGTTTTCGTGGATGAAATTTTGAATGGGCAATCGTTTGGGTTCGCTAAATCGCGTGGTAGGATAGCCCACGTAAATGAGGATTCCTGGCTTTACGTAGTCGGGGAGTTGAAGTAGCCGCTTCAGTTCAGCAATTCGAAATATTGGAAAAATCGAGACAGCGGTGCCTAGGCCTAAGGCTCGGGCCGATAATAGAAGGTTCTGTACGGCGGGAAAAACGGAAGCCCAGTTCGACTGTTCCTCCAGCCACGCCCACTCATCCGTAAGCCGCTTTGCCCGTTTCGTGTTGAGGCATGCGAGGATTAGGACCGGAACCTTGTCTGTATTCTGGGCGAGCCAGGCTACTGGGTTCGTGGAGGATAGGAATTCTGAGATAGTGTCCTTCGGAATCCGCAGGTTAGACTCCGCGTAAGTTCTAAGCCCCTGAACCGCAAGTTCGCGCAGTTGCCCCTTGACGGTGGAGTCCGTAATCAAAATGAACTCCCATGGTTGCGAATTTCCACCTGACGGTGCCATTCCCGCCGCCTTGAGAATTGCTTGAATTTTCTCTGGTTCCACTAGATCACTCTTGAGGCGTCGCATGCTGCGCAGAGTTCTGATAGCTTCTTGGGCAGTGATTTCCAACCTAACATCACATTCCGGAAGAATGTCGAATTCTCCTTATGGCTTCAGTGCAAAACCCGACTAAGGAAACTAGTGCTCGTGAACTTCGCACAAGGACGCATCGGCTCTCGCTCAAAGTAATGTAGACGAAGCCGCGCTCTAGGCCCTGGCTAACGGCATCGCGTAATCCTGCTGCTTTTCTTCTGCCCACATGAATTTGGTCACTAGAGTCTTCGGATAGTAGGATTTCCAATCATAGCCAACTTTTCGACAAAACGCCACCGATAACAAAATCATAAC
>CAWABQ010000001.1:0-13311 GCA_963780265.1 Candidatus Bathyarchaeota archaeon | reverse complement strand
GAAAACAACGAATGATAGAAATGCTGGAACCATGAACCAGATCTTTTGCTGTGCGTTCACAATGTCAACCAAACTGAGTGAACCGGCGAGCAAGACGACGCTGAGGGCAGAAATCCACATCGGAATTTCATAAGCCACCTGCTGAAATAGGGACCGCAGCCCTCCCAGGAACGGATACTTGCTATTGCTCGCCCAAGCAAAAATCAGTATCATGCTAGGAAACAGGGATGTCAAAGCGAACACAAACACTAATCCTACATCCAAGTTCGCGATTACCCAATGTTGCCCAAATGGAATCACTGCGAATGGTACCGCGGCGAAGAAGACTAGCGCAAGTGGAATCCAGATGAAAAGTGGTTTATTCGCCTTGTAGGGAATCATAACTTCTTTGAAGATCAGTTTGACTCCGTCCGCAATTGGCTGCAGTATTCCTCCGGGCCCGCCGGCGTACAGCGGGCCAATCCTGAGCTGAATCCTCGCCAAGACTTTTCTTTCATACCATGTCAGGAACATGACAACTAACATCAGGTGAATGAATCCTGGGAAGAGGACGATTGTGATGAATGTGTGCGAAGTGATAACAGCGATGATGAAGGGAAGTATGTCGGCGGGTGTTGCGGGAAGATTTACCAAACTACCAGTTCTCCCGGTGAAGTGCCAAATGGAGCCGTAGCCTAAGGGCGCTGCCAGCAGAAATAGAAAGAGTAGCACTAGAAATGAAGCATCGAGGGGGATCGTCCTGTAACTCATTCCCCATGCAAACAGAAACATTCCGACGACATCAAAAACAACGAACATGAGCAGGTACGGATAGTACTGCATGACCAATCGTGTTCTCGCCTCCCCTTGCGGAACTTGGCCGGATTCGAATGGCATGTCAGAAAAGGGTCGGGTTTTCGCCTGGACCAAAACATTGGCAAAGTCAACAATGGGCCGGTGAGGATGACGATGAGAATGGCCCAGATAATTATTGCCAGCCAGGGGTTTAACGCCATTATCAATCCCTGCACGAGACGTGAACGAGTTCCTGTCTGACTGAAATCAACCGCATATAAATCATGCGAATGCTTCACATCGTATCGCGTTCGAATGCTTGGTGTCTCCGCAGGTATTTTCTTAAGTCACCACAAATATTACTCAGCGTTTCAAATCCCCAACTGTACGAGAACCGCTTGAATCACAACGACACGAAGGAAGAGAAAAATGGCTTGGCATTCCGCAGGAACAACTCATTTCTGGTGTACCAAATGCAAGAAACAGGTCCCTGCACAGTCTGAGTTAGTCTTCAAAGAAGGAAAGGTGTTGTGGAAATGGAAATGCAGCTCATGCGGGACCGACTACTTGACAGAAGCATAACCTGCGGCTAGAAAGACCTCTCGAGCGAGTAATCAGCGAAATCCTCTAGCAGCTTGCTACCAGCGGGTTCGCGAAGTCCTTTCAATTCTGCTTTTGCTTTACCGACCTGCTCGTGATTTCTTTAGTGCAAACTGCAAGGCCTTCTCGTACAGCGCTGCTATCTCGACTTTATCGGATTTCTCTTTATCGTCCAATTTCTCTTTATCGTCCAGTAAGTTGCTTACTCGCTCCCGTTTCGTTGCTTCGTCCAAATAGTGCATGACAACTAGATTGACCCGCTCTTGCCTCTCGGGATCCCCCGATTGGTCAAGTATGTCATCCTTGATTTGGAAGGCTATGCCTACAGCTCTTCCGTAATTGTACAAACAGTTGACCTCATCCGCGCTCCCACCTCCAAGCACTCCGCCAATCCCTGCCGCAGCGCTGAAGAGCGAACCAGTCTTCAGGTCGGCGATGTTTAGGTAATGATCGATATCAATCGCGAGCTCCGTTAAAGTATCCAATATCTCACCCTTGCTAAGGTCAACAAGTCCCCAACCCACTAGCCTTGTTATCCTCGGATCCTTGTATTCGGAAAGTATCTGCACCCCCTTGGAGGCCAGAAACAGCCCAGCGCTAATCGCCTTGTCGTCCGCGAAGGCATGCTGACTTGTGGGCAAACTCCGCCGCAACCTGTGCTTATCGATAAGATCATCGAATATCAAGGACGCTGCATGAACAAACTCCATCGCCACAGCGGCGTCTAGAGCATGCTCCGACTTTCCACCTACACTCTCGCAGGCAAACATGACCAATATGGGCCGGAGTCGCTTCCCACCGGTTCTGAAAGTGTACTTGACAAGTTCGTTTGCTTCGCTCTGCTCAAAACCAGTTGAAAGCAGCTCGTCGAGTCGTTTGTTAACGACAGCCCGCTTTTCGTCGAGCAGTCTTTGGAAGTCGTTCATCCGGCTCCACGAATCTGTTTTAGGCGAATGAGTGCAGTAGCCGTTATAAATGCTAGCTAGCGACCAACGCCCCTAGAAACGCTACTTGTATGTGTACTTCCGGACGGCTTCACAGAAATCACGCAACACTCGCTCGGGCTCGGATGCCTTAACGACGCCACTCGCAACCAAGACGCCTTGTGTCCCAAGCTTCAATGCGGCGTAGACGTCTTCCCCGGTAGTTATTCCTGCCCCGCACAAGATTCTGACTTGGCCATTTACGGCGCGGATTCTTCTTACCGATTCGGTGATTATCTCGGGACTCTCTTTTGAAACAGCGCGTCCTGAACCGATCAGTTCAGGGGGCTCGATGGCAACCATATCAGGTTCGAACAGAGCTACTGCGGCGCCCAACCTTGCTGTTCCAGCACAAACCACTGTTATCAATCCAACTTCCCGCGCGCGCTCAACCGACTTTTCGATTTCGGGAAGCTTCAGGTTTTTTTCAGAATGATTAATGAGCGTTCCTGTCGCTCCTGCCGCACTTACTGACTCAGCTAGCACATGACCGGTGAAAGCGCCCGGAGTGATTGGGTCTAGGTGTTGCGCGAATACCGGTATCTTGACGTGGGCAGCAACTTGCTCGATGTCACAAAACTGAGGGGCAACGCCCACCCTCACGCCGGTCTCCTGACCAACCATTTCCATCTTGCGTGCAAGTTCAACTGCCTTCTTCCCGGTTGCCTCTAGATAGGTCTTGAAGTTGATCAGCAGGATGGGCTCAGATTGATTCGCCAAAGGCGCTCGTTCGCATATTCGTGAATCGTACGTATGAAACTTTGGGAGCCAATGTGTTAGAGGTGACTTGATGCAAAGAGTGGCATGGTAATACCGCGGCATGATTAGATATTGACCCACAGAAGCAGCATACTCGCTAGTTTTAGGTCTGCAATGAGAGGCGCTGATTGATTTCTAAGTTTTCATTGATTGTTCGAGTTCGTTAATCAGGTCGACGTTGCCTACATATGTGGGGACACGTTGGTCAATGCTTGTTGGTTCCATATCAAGGATAGATGTTGTTCCAGTGCTTCCCTTCCCGCCAGCCTTTTCAGTAATGAAAGCAATTGGATTCGATTCGAATTGCAGTCTAAGCTTCCCATTAGGTGCGTCGACTAGCTCTGGATAAGCAAAGACTCCTCCGTAGTAGAGAACCTGATTGAAGTCACCCACGAACGATCCGCCGTACCGCAGTTTCATTGCTCTGCTTTCGAGCGATTGAACAAACTCCTGAACCTTGGGCGTCCATTTCTGTTTTAGGCCTCCGATTCCGTAGACGCTTCCTTTCTCTGGAAGTCTATGCGAAGTCCCGTTAGAAAAGTATCGTCTCGATGCAGACGCTTTTCCGGTGGGTACGAAGATGTAAACTCCATCGTTGAGTGCGACTACCGCCTGCGTGTATGGTCCGTAGAGGAAGTACATTGCCGCGATTTGATTTCTCCCCTTCGCTGGAAGACTAGTTTCGCGGTAAATGCCCACTATGGTTCCCATCAGATTGTTGCTCTTGATGTTTGAGGAACCGTCCAGCGGGTCTAGCGTTACGGAGAACTCGCCTTGCTTAAGATTTAGTGGCTGCTCGATTTCTTCTGATGCGATCTGCTTCACTAAGTGGCTTTTGGCTAGTTTCTTGGTAAGTAGGTCGTTAGTCCGTACGTCGATTTCTGCTTGTTTCTCGCCGTATACATTGAATCGATTGGTTCCGCCCAAAGCCGTCGGGATTTCTGCTGCTATTGACAGACTGAGATCAGCGAGAAGGAGGACAAGTTTGCGAAGGCTTTGGTCCTCCTTCTGTAGTACTTCGAGGAGGCTCGTTTTGGGCATGGGCTAGCTACCGGGCGAGTTTCTTGAGTGCTGTCTCGACGCTTTGGCCGTTAAGGATTATTTCCCTTAACGCTGCTGCCATCTCTAGAGGACGTTCGTGTTGCCACACATTTCTCCCAACTGCTAGACCGGAGGCGCCTGCGTCGATTGCTCCCTTGACTTGCTTCAGGAAGGCTTCATCAGTTGGAGCTTTGGGGCCTCCTGACATGAAGACTCTTGCGGCGCCGGCCGATCTCACGGCCCATTTGAAACTGTCGGGGTCGCCTGTGTATTTGATTTTGACGGCGTCGGCCCCAACTTCAAGGCCGGCTCTTGCCGCATAGGCCACTATTTCAGGTGCTGTGTCGTTGGTCACGGCTTCGCCTCTCGGGTAGATCCATGCAATAGCGGCAAGGTCCAATTCGTGCGCTTCCTGTTGAATCATTCCAAACTCATGTAACATTAGATTCTCGTGGGCACTTCCCAAATAGATCGTGTACCCTACGGCCTTGGCGCCTAGGGCCTTTGCTTGCTTGACGCTGCAAATCTGACTTGCAATGGGTTCTC
This sequence comes from Candidatus Bathyarchaeota archaeon, assembly GCA_963780265.1. Classification (GTDB taxonomy): domain Archaea; phylum Thermoproteota; class Bathyarchaeia; order 40CM-2-53-6; family 40CM-2-53-6; genus FEN-987. The sequence continues at coordinate 8,608 of CAWABQ010000001.1, read as the reverse complement.
CTTTAGGTAGACTTGTCTTGCCGTTGACCTTGATGATGAGTGGTTTCTTTCCATCGTAGTATTTCTCAGCGACTCCTTTCTGGAAGATGATGCCAGTGAAATTGCCCTTCTCGGCAATGTCGAGAATGTAAGCTGGATCGACGCTCTTCTCGTTGAAGTCCTTTGATGGTCCGTGCTCTAACCCTTGGTCATACGCAAGTAAGATTCCTTTTCCTTTCTGTAAGAAAGGTGTCATTGTAGGCTTCATCTGCAATCAGCGGACTCCTCTCGTAGCATTGAATAAAAAGGTCCCTTCCGATTATCTGGCATCCATTTTGACTCATAAGCCCACGGAGGTAGTTATATTCGGCTCCAACGCTTACGTTCCAGCTACTCTGGCTTCTATGAGACCGCGGCAAGGCGCAAAACAGGTTCAAGAAGAGAGCAATTGCAACCAGGCGTTCAAGAGGACGATTCAGCCCGTCGCGCGTACTCGATCTTCATACAGCGATCCATTACGACGTCTAGGCCCGACTCTCTCGCTTTCCGGGCGGAACCTTCGTTCACAATCCCGAGCTGCATCCAGATAGCCTTCGGTCTGCCTAGGCTCTTGTGAAGTTGAATCGCCTCATCCACTATCGGTGGCAAATCTTCTGCCCGCCTGAATACGTCAACCACGTCAATCTCACGCTTCAGTTGCTCTGGAAGGTCGAGTAAAGATTTGTAGGATTTTTCGCCCAAGACCTCGTCAACCGTAGGATTGACTGGCACGATCCTGTAGCCATGAGACTTCAAGTAGGTGGCAACATCGTTGCTCGGGCGAGACGGGTCCTTCGACAGCCCGACTACCGCGACCGTCTTCCAACCCAGTATCTTCGCAATCAAATCATCATCTGACGATGACATTGGCGCCAACTGGTTAGGCGGCTTGTGATTGATTAATTCATCCTTGAAATCTATGGGAAGGTCATATTAGTGCTCAACACGAAACCCGCTTGATTTCAAATGCCCGTTAAGATACTCGTTTGCGATCCCATTGAACAAGACGGCCTTGCCATGCTGAAGAAGGCAGGTTTTGCTGTCGAGGAAAACCCTAACCTGACACCTGATCAATTGGAGAAGAGAATTGCCGAATTCGATGCTGTAATTGTGCGCGGCCGCACTAAGATTACTGGTGCCGTCCTTAATGCCGGCGTCAAACTGAAAGCCATCGCACGCGCCGGAGTAGGGTTAGATAATATCGACTTGGAGACCGCTAGAAAGAGAGCGATTCAAGTTATCTCTACACCTGCAGCGCCAACAACGAGCGTGGCTGAGATGGCAATTGGTCTGATGCTTGCGGTCCTTCGGAAGATATCTTTCGCTGACAGAGCGATGAAGGAAGGGCGATGGGCTAAGGCAGAGTTAGTGGGCTCCGAATTGAAGTCACGAACCGTCGGCGTGGTCGGCGCAGCCGGGCGCATTGGCCTCGAGGTGGCCCGAATTCTAGTTGAAGGATTCGGAACTAAAGCAATTGGTTACGATGTCATCGATGTAACCGAGAAAGCCCGCCAAGTTGGATTTCGAGCCGTCGGTCAACTAACTGAGCTTCTATCAGACTCTGACATTGTTTCCATCCACGTCCCATATTTGCCATCAACTCACCACCTGCTCGACCAAAAGGCAATAAGCAGCATGAAGAAAGGATCCATATTGATCAACACGTCGCGAGCGGACATAGTCGATGGGCAGTCTCTGCTCGCAGCCTTGAAATCAGGAAATCTTCTAGGCGCTGGATTGGATGTGTTTCACAAAGAGCCCCCAGTTGATGATTGGGAGAAGGAACTCGTTAGCCTGCCAAATGTCGTTTGCACGCCTCATATAGGCGGCCAGACAGTTGAATCCCAGCGATTGGAAAGCACAATTGTCGCAGAAGAATTGATACGTGCATTGAGAAGCAAGTAACGGAGTCTCATTAGAACTTGACCCAAGGCTTAGAAACATGAGCATCTCATTCAGCGACTTCGAGAAACTGGCCCTTCGAGTTGGCAAGATTACCGCCGCAGAGAGAATCCCTGGTATGAAGAAGATTCTCAAAGTACAGGTGGACATAGGCGACAGGGTTGCACAGGCGATTGCAGGTGGCGCAGAGTTCTACGAACCAAGCAACCTCATCGGAAAACGAGTTATTGTCCTAACGAACATGGAAGCGAAAACCATAGCCGGTGTAAAATCCGAAGTCATGTTACTCGCAGCAGACTTGCAAGGAAAACCAGTTTGGGCTACAGTGGAAGACGATGTTCCGCCTGGAACAAAGGTTCGTTAATGCCTAAGCCTATTCCTTGTAGGAAGTAATATTTCCCCAGGCGACAATACTCACTCCGTAAGAGAACAGGCTTCTAAACAAGTACAGACATTAATCTCGCTATTCTATGAACTAAGCCATCATATTCTCGCCATCCACCCTTGCGCGATAGAGGTACGAATGGTGGATTTCAACTTCAGCCCGGAGCATGAGTTGTTCCGGAAGACCGTTAGAGAATTTTGCCGCAAAGAAATCACGCCACACTCCAGGGAAATGGAACGACAAGCCCGCATGCCCGATTCGATAATTCAGGGTCTTGGCAAGATGGGCTTGTTCGGGCTTTCGATTCCTCGTGAATACGGCGGTTCTGATGCTGACGCCATTTCCGCCGGCATAGTAGGCGAAGAGATCGGCCGCGCCGATCTAAGTTGCGCGACCGCTGTGCTTTACTTGGTGCCCGTGTCCTGGAGCCACGTCCTAACTAAGTACGGTTCACCGGGATTGAAGAAAAAGACGCTGCCGAAGATTGCTGCAGGTCAAGGTTTTCTCGGCATCGCGACAACTGAAGCTGGAGTGGGATCTGATTTAGCGAACATGACTACGACCGCGAAACGAGTGGGTAACGAGTATGTATTGAACGGTGAAAAGATGTACATTAGTGGTATCCGCGAAGCCGCAGATCAGATGCCGGATGGGAGTGGGTACTTGGTCTTGGCTAAGACTGATTCCGCAAAGGGAACCCGAGGCATGTCGTTCTTCTACGTACCGTTCAATAACACGAAAGGTCTGTCGCCGAGTTACCTGGAGGAAATGGGACGGAGAGGTATGTCTGCGGGCGGCTTCCTGATGAATGATGTTCATGTCCCCGCAGAGTATATGCTAGGAGAGGAGAACAAAGGATTCTATTATGCAATGGAAGGCTTCGACTACGCACGCGCAATCATCGCCGTAGTCTGCATAGGAGCAGCTATGGCATCACTTGAAGCAGGCATAGAGTACATAAAACAACGCAAGGCCTTCACTCAGCCCATCGCTCGATACGAGGGTGTGCAATTCAAACTCGCTGAAGACTACGCACGCGTAGACGCGGTTCGTTTGCTGGCTTACAGAGGACTTTGGATGTACGAGCAGGAGCGCCGAAACCATGCATTCGATCGGTTTGAGGTGAGCAAAGCGATTGCCGAAGCGAAGATGTTAGCGCCGGTAGTCGCATTCGAAACCATAAACGACGTCTTGCAATGGTTCGGCGCCTTCGGGTACACTTTAGACTGCCCTATAGAAATGGGCCTACGCGGCGTCCGCTCATACATGCTAGCTGAAGGTTCTACTGAAATCATGAAAATAATCGTGGCCCGAGAGCTGCTTGGAAAGGATTTCACGGCCCGTCAGTGACGCTTTCGTTTGAACTTTAAATAGTAAGCGTCGTTTTGGTTGCGCTACAGCGTAACAATGAGACGAGCAGTGCTGGATATTGCGTCCCGCAGCATTCATAATCTTACTCTTGATCATGGTTTCCTTGTTCGTTGTTCCAGGTTCTGCCTCGGATGTCACAATAACCATAGAAAATCAGCAAGTAAGGGCAAAGCTTGCACTTTCACTTCAACAGAACATGACTCAGCTGGCCACCCAGACAAGCACGATGAACATGGCGTCGGACGATAAACTGTCATCCGGCTTCACAGACGCTTTGATGAAAACACTTCCAGGCGCCGCCCCATCCAACCTCACACTCAACCTTGTCTCCAAGGGAACATGGCTAAACATTAGCGCAACGATGACAGTCTCAGGCGTTTCGAAGCGACAGGGGGATATCCTGTCCGCCAACATGACATGGAAAGATTTCTACGTCTCCTCCGACCTACGCGCCGGAAATATTAGCTACAACACTATAGGAAATCAATCCCTCAGGCCTGTTGCAGTATTCTACACAAACGCCAGCAAATTCGTGGGCCGACCAAACTCAACCATTACTGGGGTCAATTTCTTGGTCAACAAGACAGGCGTTAGCGGAACCACAGCGGAAGACTATGTGGGCAACTTTACCCTTTTCGATTTCAGGGCGCTGAATGTCCCTCTTGAAGGTTGGAATCGCACCTACACCCTGTCGAACAATACAACGACGTGGCGATACACGCCGCCTCAGTTATTTGACGTATCAATAGGTATTGAACGCTTGAACTTGACGACGACCATATTCGCAAGGTATGGGTACGGGGCAGAAATTACCGTTCAAGGGATAGCTCGTGCTCATGGTGACACTCTTCTTCTCGACGTTGGGACAGGTCAAAAGGAATGGATTATGGCGGGCATTGTCACGTTAACTGTGATTTTCGGGATTATTGCGCAACTATTTTTCAGGGCTAAAAGGAAAAAATATGTCAAGGTTGCGCGATGGTAAGCTTTAACCGCGAATCCTCTCTTTCGCCATCTTTTCGAGTTCAGCAGGATCAAAAACGCCCTTGAAACGCTCCTTCAAGATACCTGCGTACAAGGCAACCTCATCATCGCTCATGTATTGGAACATGTAGTCTCCACGATAGGGGGATGGTTCGCCTTCCCTTGAAATGTATTCGATATGCATCAAGGGGTCACCACGTTTGATGGTTATAGGTTGGCGTGTGTTGTTCAAGTTCACAAGTTCTAACGCAAGCCGACCCACGAAGCCGCTGTGAACCTTAGCAGCGTTCAGGAAAGACAAGCCCATTCTCCCATACTTGCTCTTTGCACTCAAATGTGAAACATAGTTGGGAGGCGTGAACACAACTTCATAGGATACGACGTTTCGGTGTTCAAGGTAATGTAGTGTCGTCTCATCCCGCAACGTGAGAACGTACCCGTCGCCGTCCAGAAGTGCGTAATCGAATGGGTGGATACATTTGAAAGTCGAAATTAGATTAGTGAGTTGATCTCTTCCTGCGACGGCCAATGGTCAAATCCCTGCGAATTAACCTACGGTTCGCTATTTTTGGGTTGGCTTTATCAGGGTTAAGACATTTCAGCGACTGTTACCTTCACAATGGTCGCGAAGTACTTTAAGCCCCCAACCGTCTCCTGGTGGCCACCTAGGAGAATTGTTATTGACAAATCCTTACTGGCAGCAACAGTGAATTCGATGTTTGAATCTAAGTTCGGTGAAGCCGTTAGCAGTTTAGTGGTTGTTTGATTGAACACCCAGGTAACGTTCGACACCACGACGCGAACAGAATCGTAGCTAGCTACTGACATCTTACTCGTTGCAAGTGGATTAGTTGAATTCTCAAGGGAGATCAAGTCGACGACTTGTGATTGGTTGTATACTGACTTCCATCCGGTCGCGTTCGACTGTCCCTTTTCGTGAACCCATATGCCCTTAATTGTAAGGTAGACGTGATCCGCGTTGTCGATTTTCATCGAGCCTATAGCCACTGAAATAGTTCCGGTTAAGAGTGCAGGATAGACTAGGATGATTAGAAGGACGACTACTGACACTGCGGCAATGACTTGTTTTGAATTCATGGTGCATCAGCGCCCGCGCTATACAGAACGTTTCCTTAAAAGTCTCATTGCGGGTGGAAACCGCTCAAGACATTTGCGGTGGCCCCCTTGAATCTTGATGAAATAGCTTCCGGAGTCGAAAGGACCGAGCTCGTCTACCTTAGGGAAATGAAAAAGGGCCACGATGAAGCCAACATCGTAAAGCTCGTCCCTGAAAAGCGGACTCATGCGTACCTTATGCTTGATCGAACAATTTTCCACCCGAAGGGAGGCGGACAACCTTCCGACCACGGCGTCATACGCACATCCCAATTTGAAATTAATGTTAGGAAAGTCCTGTACCACCGAGGCATCGTCGTCCATTGGGGAAAAATTCTCAAAGGAACGCCTACGACCGGGTCTGCCATTTGCGAGATAGACTGGGTGTTCAGGTACTTGGTCATGAGGAAGCACACGGCGGCCCACCTGCTCGACCACTGCCTAGCTACCGCAACCTCAAGCCTTGTTGAAACGACGGACTCGTGGCTGGAAGAACCATGCTATGTTGGCTACACGGGAAGAGTTCCCGACGAACAAATCTTGCACCTTGTCGAGGATAACGCAAATAGGATGATCACGGTGGGAGGCATGGTCAAAATCGATTTTCTGACGCCCACCCAAGGTAAGGCGCTTCTTCAAAACGCACCCAATTTCGAGAGACTTCCTGATCTCGATGAGATTAGAACCGTAACAATAGCTGGCTGTGCCCCGATTCCATGCGGCGGCACACATGTCGCTGATATCTCAGAAATCGGAAAACTTTCAATCATAAGAGCGGAGCCGATGCCCAACCTCGCTTTCCGGCTGCACTTTTCAGTGGAGGGTTAACGCCTTCGTGTTCTGGCGGGGCGGCGACGTTTCGGGAGCCGCCCGAATCGTCTAAGGACCGTATTCGGCGCTCGTTCGACTACTAGCCTCTTACCTGCAACTCTCACATACAGCTTCAAGGAAGCCTTTGCGAACGGAAAGTTCGAGTCCGTTGTCAGCTTTGTAGGCAGGTAAATTCGCGGCGATTCGTAAATCCGTCCGTTCTGCATTCTCTTTTTTGTTACGACAAAACTTGCTACCGCTTCTTTCATTTGTCGTCACTTCGGGTTCAAATTCGGTTGTGTTTTCTGACGGAAAGTACCTATAGTAGTTATAGGCATCAAGCAGTCAATCTTGCGCGTCACGGCGACATGGTCTCAGGGCCCCCGGTGACAATGTTTAAAGAGGAAATGACAGTCCGGGTGAAATTTGTCGTGCCCGAGCCTTGATACATGTGAGTATTTTTGTGACGAGCATGTCTGCGGAGCGTTTCTGGGAGACTGATAGGCCTATGCCGGCACAGGTGCAGATTGGTGTAAACATAAACATGCTAGCCATCGATCAACGCCCCGATGGGACGCTTGATGCGCCCTTCCTTTTCACCGTCAATTTCACTCCTTCAATCGCCCAGATTAGCATCAAGGGAAAGGCGAAGATTTCGGGTGAAAGTGAGGAGACGAAGAAGATTGTTGAAGAGCACAAGGCGCAGAAGCCGCCGCCCGTTCAACTTGTCCAGGCAGTTTCGAACGCGGCTATTGCTGATGCAATCTTGATTTCGAGAAGCCTCAATATTCCGCCGCCTTTACCGCCGATTCCACAGCCACAAGCCCCCACTACGCAGCCAACGAAGGGTGACACGCGGTACACAGCCTAGTCCAATAAATTGGAGTGTTCCGAGACTCTCCAAAAAATTGGATGGGCTAGTTCGCTTTCTTCTGCGACCAAATAATTGTCCCAGTATGATGCTATGTCCCTTAATCGATTTGCAAACTGCACGCTGAGTTTTGTCGGTTCGTTCCGGTACTTTTTCTCCAGAAGCCCGCCTCTGAGCATTGCTTTGTACGTGTCGCTGAGAGTCTGGGCGCTGATCTTTATTCGCTCTAGCACCTTGTGGTGTAGATCTCTGAGGTACATCGGCCGCTTCTCTTCAACCAGGATCTGAATTATTGCCTTCGCAACGCCCTGTTTTTTGATGCTGTGTGGGAAGAGTATCGTACAGAAGCTATCGAGGTCCACAATCTGATTTATTGTCGAATGCTTGTCGATCTTGGGGAAAATCCATACCCATCGCTTCTGCCGTTCAGCATAGTAATCTTCCCTAGGAATTCTTCCAATTCTTGGGCGTTCGACGACTTCCAACTGCCTTGGACGATTAGCCATTAGGAATCAATGGAATCTCGACCGCCGGAGAAGAAAGCAGTTCAGGACACAAAGCGCGACAGAAGCCGCGTGCTCGATCTTGGGAATTTGCTCAAACAACTCAATTCTGATACCTATTGGGAGAAGCAGAAATTCGGTAGCCCTAACCAATCTCTGAACGCTCTTAGAATTGGTGTACTCCTGCGGCAAAGAATCCCCATCTCCATGCAAGCCTTCCGGCAGCTGATGAATTCTGTACAATGTAAGAATTTGACCTTCAGCGCCCTCGTCGCCCCCACAAAAGATTTCGAACCTTAACTATCCTAGGCCACAAAATGAACGCCTGGAGCCTAAGTTTCTTGTCGAAAAGAGGGACGTACGAACTACTCTTTTGGAGGAAGAGGGATGCCTGCGTTTGGTGCGAAGAGGCCCTGCGTTTAGGCCGGTTCTTTCATCCAACTAATGAAAAGGTAAGCGAACACAAATCCTTCAAAAATTAACATCATGAGTGCGAAAAGCCAAATCCGTGTATCTAGGTGTATGCGGAAATTCCTGCAAGCTATGGCGCAAACCACTCACAGGAAGGAAGTTCCAATGGTGGTGTTACCTCTACGGTGGATAGACTAGAAGGTTCTGGCTGTTTCTTTTCGGTTCGTTGATTCAGAC